>NZ_JBIWAJ010000003.1:0-174656 GCF_044759975.1 Streptomyces sp. NPDC098789 | reverse complement strand
GCCGGGCGGCGGGCGCGGGGGGGGGGGGCCCCCCCCGGGGGGGGGGGCCCCCCCCACCACCGGCCCCACTGGCCCCTCAGCGGCGCTCGCGCGGCCAGACCACGCGCAGGGCGGGCGAGGTGAGGATGTCCTTCTCGCAGTACCGCGAGGTCACCCAGCGCTCACCGGAGAACAGCCGGGTCTGGTCGGCGTAGTACGGCGAGTTCGGGTTCGAGGACTGGCTGTACGACAGCAGCGTGCGGGCCACCGGGCAGCGGCTGCCGTCCCAGCCGACCGCCTGGATGTGGCTCGAACCGTGCACCACCTCCGTGTAGCCGCCACCGGCCGCGTTCCACACCGCCTCCACCTTGTCCCACACCCCGAGCGCCTCGGTGCCGCCGCCGACCGGGATCCGCTGGCCGCCGCGCACCACGAACTGGTGCTCGCCGAGCGGCGCGTCCAGTGCGATGCCCGCCGCCTTCAGCTCCGCGACCGTGTCCGCCAGGGCCCGCCCGATGCCGGGCGCCGACCGGTTCAGGGTGCGGGGCGTGCGGACCGGGTCGGCCGCCGAGAACGGCACCTGCCACAGGTCCTTCGCCGCCGTCGTCGCCGTCAGCCGCCGCCAGAACCGGTCGAAGAGCAGCGCGCCCCGGCTGGCCGTCTCGGCCGTACGGTCCCAGCGCGCCAGCACCGGGCAGGCCGCCGAGACGTCCACCGCCGAGCCGTCGCTCGCGGTCGCCGTACCGCCCGGCAGCGCCGCACAGGCCTGCGCCGCGTCGGCGGCCGCCAGGTCACCGGCCGGCACCCGGTTCGCGAACTGCTGGGCCTGGAGGTCCGCCACCGTCAGGGCGCCCTTGGCCGCCATCGCCGACACGTCCTCCAGCGCGCCGCGCGTGCGCAGCGACCGGGGCGTACCGGTGTTGCCCCACACCCGCTCGTAGCCGGTGAGCGGGTGTTCCGCGTTCGCCAGCCAGGCGCTGTCGTTGGAGTTCTCGGCGTACACCGCGTCCCGCAGGGTCGGCGCCTTCGCCGGGCCGAACACCCCCGGCTGCACCGCGTCCGGGTCCGACCCCAGGGCGCAGTCGCCGCGCGAGCCGTCCAGCACCGCGAGACCGGCCGACGGGTAGGTCGCCCGGCCCAGTGGGGTGGAGCAGCGGGCCGCCAGCTCGTCCGTGATCCGGGGCACGATCTGGGACTGGGTGAAGAGGGTCGCCCCCGCCGCGTCGGCGGCCACCGTGTTGACCCAGGGCAGCCCCTGCGTGCGCCGCTGGGCGTCCTGGATCCCGGCCACCGAGCGGGCCCTGCCCATCGCGAGGGCGGTGTCGAAGGCCCGCAGGTTCACCGCGTTCGGGTCGTTGAGGGCGTAGGCGGTGGTCGCGGACCAGGGCAGCGGCAGGCCCGCCCCGAGGGAGGTGACGACGGGGCCGAAGCGGGTCCACCACTGGGTGCGGCCGACCGGTGCGCCGCCCTTGACCGGGACGCTGACGGTCCGGGGCACCATCTTCTCGGACACGCCGTCGACCACGTAGGCGGTCGGGTCCGCCGGGTCCAGCGCGAGCTGGTGCAGGTTGACCGGGGTGCCGGTCGCCACGGTGTGGCTCCAGGCGACCTTGTCGTTGAAGCCGATGTTGACGACGACGGTGCCGAGCAGGGAACCGCCGGAGACGTTCAGCTCGCCGGGGATGGTCTGCTGCGACTGCCAGAACCGGCGGCCGCCCTGCCAGGGGTAGTGCGGGTTGCCGAGCAGCAGGCCGCTGCCGCTCGCCGTGGCCGACCCCGCGAAGGCCACCGCGTTGGAACCCATGTCGTAGCGCGAGGTGTCGAAGAACTGCCGGGCCGCCTCCGCCGCGGCCGCCGGGTCGATCCCGTCACCGGGCGCGGGCGCGCCCGTGGCTCCCGCGCCCGTACGGGCCCCCGCCCCCGGAGCGGCGGCGGGCGGCTGCGCCGCGGTGATCCCGTCGATCCCGCGCCCCTGGCCGCCGAGCACCGCGACGGCGTACCCCCGGGCCGCCACGTCGACGGCCGTCACGGGTCGCACCCAGGCGGCCCCCTTGCAGGCCGGATCCGTGATCTTGTTCTGCGCCAGCCAGGCGTTGTACCCGGCGGCCCAGCCGCGCATCAGCTCCTTGACGTCCTTACCGGGCCCGGCGGGCGCGGGCGTGGCCAGCAGCTTCTCGACCGTGCCCGTCTGCCGGATGCCCTTGAAGTACAGGTCGCTGGAGAGGTTCCCGACGGCGGAGGAGAGGGAGCCGTCGGGGGCCGCGTCGGGCCCGAACCAGCGCGAACGCTCGCCGGACACCGTCAGGAACCCGTCGGCCAGCACGCAGACCTGGTCCGCGGCCTGCGCCCAGCCGGTGCCGAAGCCGAGGTCGGCGTAGTCCTTGGCGAGGATGTGCGGGACGCCGTTCTCGGTGTAGCGGACGAGGGCGGACAGACCGCCCCCGGACGGGGCCCGGGCGGCCCCCGCGTCGGCGGCGGCCGAGGCCGCGGCCGGAGGGACCGCGGCGGCCGCCGCGAGCAGCGCGGCGCCGGTGAGGGCGATCCGGCGAAGTGCGGGGCGGGTGCGGAAACGCAACGTGCCTCCCAAGTAGCCTTCGAATGACTGCGGTTACGCGTGAAACCGGTGGTGCGCTTGCCGTGCCCCCACACTCATGCAGGCAAGCTGATGATCTGTCAACAATCCGTGTTCCAGGATGAGATGAGGATGGCTCCATGACGCAGGTGCGGCACAACACCGTCGACGGGCTCCTGCACGACACCGCGCGGCGCCTGCCCGAGCGGGTCGCGGTCCGCTACCGGACGCGGGAGTGGACCTACAGTGCGCTCGACCGGGCAGTCTCCGCCGCGGCCGCCGTACTGACCGACGGCTACGGCCTGCGGCCCGGCGACCGGGTGGCCACCTTCGCCCACAACTGCGACGCCTACCTGATCGCCTTCCTCGGCTGCGCCCGGGCCGGACTGGTGCACGTCCCGGTCAACCAGAACCTCACCGGCGAGGACCTCGCACACATCCTGGACGACTCCGCGAGCGCGCTGGTGCTGGCCGACCCGGACCTCGCCCCGCGGGTGCCGGACGGGCGTCCGGTGCGGGCGCTGCGCGACGCCCCCGGGTCCTTCCTGGCGGCGCTGGCCGGGCAGGCCCCGTACGAGGGCGTCGGCGACCCGCGGGACGTGGTCCAGCTGCTGTACACCTCCGGCACCACCGCGCTGCCGAAGGGCGCGATGATGACCCACGCGGCGCTGTGCCACGAGTACGAGAGCGCGATCGAGGCGCTGGACCTGACCGCGGACGACCGGCCGCTGCACTCGCTGCCGCTCTACCACTCGGCGCAGATGCACGTCTTCCTGCTGCCCTACCTCGCGGTGGGGGCCGAGAACACGGTGCTCGACGCACCCGTCGCGGAGGAGATCTTCGACCGGGTGGAGGCGGGCGGGGCGGACAGCCTCTTCGCCCCGCCCACCGTGTGGATCGCCCTGGCCGACCACCCCGAGTTCGCCACCCGCGAGCTGGGCGGGCTGCGCAAGGCCTACTACGGCGCCTCGATCATGCCGGTGCCCGTCCTGGAGCGGCTGCTCGCGCGACTGCCCGGGCTCGGGTTCTACAACTGCTTCGGGCAGAGCGAGATCGGCCCGCTGGCGACCGTCCTGGGGCCGGCCGAGCATGAGGGCCGGATGGATTCCTGCGGGCGTCCGGTGCGCCACGTCGAGGCACGGGTGGTCGACGAGGACGGCGCGCCGGTGCCCGACGGCGCCGCCGGCGAGGTGGTCTACCGGTCCCCGCAGCTCTGCCTGGGCTACTGGAACGACCCGGAGGCGACGGCGCGGGCCTTCCGGGACGGCTGGTTCCGCTCGGGCGACCTGGCGGTGCGCGACGCCGAGGGCTACTTCACGGTGGTCGACCGGGTGAAGGACGTGATCAACTCCGGCGGGGTGCTGGTCGCCTCCCGCCAGGTCGAGGACGCGCTCTACACCCACCCGGGGGTGGCGGAGGTGGCGGTGGTCGGGCTGCCCGACGACCGCTGGATCGAGGCGGTCACGGCCGTGGTGGTGCCGCGCGGGGCGGTGACCGAGGCGGAGCTGATGGCGTACAACCGGGAGAAGCTCGCCCACTTCAAGGCGCCGAAGCGGATCCTCTTCGTGGACGCCCTGCCCCGCAACGCCAGCGGCAAGATCCTCAAGCGCGAGCTGCGGGACCGCTACCGCACGGGGGAGTAGGGACCGGACCCCCTGGGACGACCCGGCCCCCGCACCGTGGAACGCCGCGGAGCGGGGGTCGACGCATGCCCGGCCGGGGCTTCTACCCCGAGACGTGGGGTCCGTCAAGTCCCGAATGTCCGGAACGTGACCCCTGTGCGGCGCTCCGGCTTACTGGTGATGCGGGCCTCGCCGGAAAGCGAACGAAGCGAACAAGGCGAAGGAACCGCAGGATCCCGGATCCCCGGGACACCAGAACCCCCGAAGTTCCTGAGGAGAAGGCCATGAACCGTAAGACGCGCACCAACAACGTTGTCCGTACCAACCGCCGCGGATTCCGACTGGCGACGCTGTTCGCCTCGGCGGCCATGATCTCGGGAGGAGTCCTCATTCCGGCCTCGATGGCGTCGGCGGCCCCGATGCCCGCTCACGTGGCCACCGCCCTTCCGGCAGCCGGAGGCGCCGGAGGTGACGGCGGTGAAGGCGGCGGGGGCCTGATCGGCGGGGGCGGCGGCTCCGGTGGGTCGGGTGGCGGCAGCGTCACCGGTGTCGGCGGCGCCGGCGGCAACGGTGGCAAGGGTGGAGAGGGCGTCCTCTCCGGAGGTGGCGGTGGTGGCGGTGGCGGCGGTGGCGAGGGCGTCATCGGCGGCAACGGCGGCAAGGGCGGCGACGGCGGTGGCGGTCTGTTCGGTGGCACCGCCGGCAACGGCGGCGGTGGCGGCGACGGCGTCCTCCAGGGCGGCAACGGCGGCAAGGGCGGCCACGGCGGCAACGGCGTCTTCCAGGGCGGCGGCGGTGGCAAGGGCGGCAAGGGCGGCCACGGGCTCTTCGGTGGCATCGGCGGCGGTGGTGGGACCGGAGGCTCCAGCATCTTCTGACCGGCCCACCCGACCCGGTGATCCGACGGGGTGGGGGCCCCAGGGCCCCCGCCCCACCCCCCAGTCGTTCCGAAACCCGCAGTACCGCAGTACCTCACCTCACTGAAACTCACCGAAACTCACCGAAGTGGAGAACCCCATGTTCACGAGCTCCTGGCAGCGTCCGCTGGTCCTGGCGGCGGCCTCCCTGGCCTTCGTCACCGGTACGGCGTGCGCCGCGCAAGCCGCACAGTCCCACGCTCCCGCGGGTGTCGTCTCCTCGGCCCTGGCCGGAGAGTCCGCCCACTGCACGGGCGGCGCGGGCGGCGAGGGTGGCGAAGGGGGTCAGGGCGGTCAGGGTGGCCAGGGCGGACAGCCCGGTCAGCCGGGTCAGCCGGGCAAGTCCGGCACGGCCGGTTGCTTCCGGTTCGAGGACCTGCCCGACAAGCCGAAGGCGGAGCTGACGGTGGTGGACCGGGTGCGCATCGTCGTGACCCTGCTGGCCGACGACACCGACGCCACGAAGGAGAAGATCGCCAAGAAGTACGAGATCTCGACCGAGCAGCTGGACACCTGGAAGAAGAACTACCTCGACGGCGACTGGTTCGCCCTGACGGCAGGAACCTTCCCCGCCGCTCCGTAGGACGAGCGGAGCGCAGCGGAAGGGTTCATGGAACGAGGCCGGCGGGCCGACAGCGGGGCAGCGGACGATGCGGGCCCGAACGGTCGGTGGCCGGCCCCACCATTTCTCGGCTAGGGAGAATCTCATGCGTGCACGATCTTGGAAGTTCAGTCTCGGTTTCGTCATCTCGACCACGGTGATCGGCGTCGGCGCGATGGTGCCGGCGGCCACCGCCGCCAGCGCGGCCCCCGCGATGAGCGTCCAGGCGGCCTCCACCACCAGCCACCGCCACGTCCCCTCTCCCGGGGGCGGCGGCAACGGGTCGGGCCTCGGCAGCCGGATCGGCGGCAAGGTCCAGGTGGGCAACGGCAGCGTCCGCGTCGGTGACAAGGTGTGCGCGGGCAACTGCAACGGAACGGTCAACGGCAGCCAGGGCGGCAGCGGCGGTGTCTGCGTCGGGCTCTGCAACGGCAGCGCCAACGGCGGCACCGGCAATCAGGGCGGGACGGGCGGCAACGGCAGCCAGGGCGGGAACGGCGGGGTCTGTGTCGGGCAGTGCAGCGGCAGCGTCAACGGCGGTAACGGCGGCAACGGTGGGGCCGCGCCGGCCGGCGGCGACGGAGGCAACGGCGGCAAGGGCGGCAACGGCGGCATCTGCGTCGGCACCGGCTGCGAGAGCAGCGGCCAGGGCGGCCGCGGCGGTAACGGCGGCAGCGACGACTGACCCCCCTGGGGGGGCGGGGCACGAGGCGCGTCCGGTGATCACCGGACGCGCCTCGTGATCGTTCGCACTACACTTTTCGTGTTCGGAAGAAGGCCCAGGCGACGACTGCGCAGCCGAGTCGGTCGGCCGGGAGCGGGAGGCGCCTGATGGGCACGGCATCGCATCGGATCTTCTACACGGGCCGGCCCTCCGGCCTGATCGGGCAGGAGATCGCGGGCTACCGGATCGAGCGGTTGATCGGCCGGGGCGGCATGGCCGTCGTCTACTGCGCCAAGGACCTGCGCCTGGACCGGATGGTCGCGCTGAAGCTGATCGCCCCGGAGCGCGTGCGCGACGAGGTCTTCCGCCGCCGCTTCACCCACGAGTCCCGGGTGGCCGCGCGGATCGACCACCCCCACATCGTGCCGATCTTCGAAGCCGGTGACACGGACGGCGTGCTGTACATCGCGATGCGCTACGTCGTGGGTCCGGACCTGAGGGTCCTGCTGGACCGCGAGGGCCCGCTCCCCGTGACGACCGCCGTGCGCATCGCCGCCCAGGTGGCCTCCGCCCTCGACGCGGCCCATGACCACGAACTGGTGCACCGGGACGTCAAGCCCGCCAACATCCTGGTCGCCGCCGGCACCGACAGCGACCACCCGGAACACGTCTACCTCACGGACTTCGGCCTGACGAAGAAGGCGCTGGCGATGAGCGGCTTCACCACCGCCGGTGAGTTCGTCGGCACGCTCGACTACATGGCGCCGGAGCAGATCGCCGGCCGCCCGGTGGACGGCCGGTGCGACCAGTACAGCCTCGGGTGCGTCGTGTACGAGTCCCTCGTCGGTGGCCCGCCCTTCGTGCGCGACGACGCCCCGGCGCTGCTGTGGGCGCACCAGTACGACCAGCCGCCCCCCTTGACGGAGAAGCGGCCGGACATCGCCCCGGCGGCCGCCGAGGTCCTGGCGAAGGCCCTGGCCAAGGTCCCGGAGGACCGGTACGGCTCCTGCCTGGAATTCGTGGCGGCGCTGCGCGCGGCCGCCATCGGCAACGGCGCGGCCATCGGGAACGGGGCCGCGACACACGTCGACCGGACATCCCTGTCGGATGCCCGGTCTGTCAGCTGGTCCCGGGAACTCGCGGCGCCACCGGAGCCTCCCGGTTGGGCGCTGCCGGTCTTCGTCGGACCGTCCCGCGGGTGGTGGAGCGCGTAGGTCGTAGGGGGATCAGGGGGTACGGCCGGTCACAGGCCCAGGGAGACGGCGAGCCGGACCATTTCCGCAGTGGTGTTGATGCCCAGCTTGGTCCGGATGCGCCGCAGGTAGGCGTCGACCGTGTGCTTGGAGAGTCCCATGGAACGGGCCGTCTGCACGTAGGTGCACCCGGCGGCGATGTGGCGCAGCGCCTCCTGCTCACGGGGAGCGAGAACGGTGGCGGTGGTGGTGGCTTCGACCTGCGGCATGGAGAGTGTGAGGCTCATGGGACTTCCTCCGACACATCGGCTCGGTCATCGCTGCTCACACCCTCGGAAGCAGGGGACTCATCCGTGTTTGCGGATGTATGTCCCTGTTAAAGAGCTTGTCGGTGGGACTTCATGGAGGTGTCCGTCGACTGTCACAGGCGTGTCACAGGCAACGCCGACACGCATACTGCGGGAACCATCGCGGTAGGGCCGGATCCCCCCGCATCACCCGATCGCATCACCCGATGAGGGACTGCTCGGCCCAGATGGTCTTGCCGACGGGGGTGTGGCGGGTGCCCCAGCGTTGGGCGAGCTGGGCCACCAGCAGGAGGCCGCGTCCGCCCTCGTCGAAGATCCGGGCGCGCCGCATGTGCGGGGCCGTACCGCTCGCGTCCGAGACCTCGCAGATCAGGGACGTGTCCTCGTGGATCAGCCGCAGCTGGATGGGCGGCTCGCCGTAGCGGATGGCATTGGTCACCAGCTCGCTGACCACGAGCTCGGTGACGAAGGCGGCGTCGTCGAGGCCCCAGGCCGTCAACTGGTCCGTGGCGTCCCGCCGGGCCTGGCCGACGATGGACGGGTCCGGCGGTACGTCCCAGACGACCACCTTGTCGGCGTGCAGCGCCCTGGTCCGGGCGACGAGCAGGGCGACGTCGTCGTCCGGAGGATGGGTCAACAACGTGGTCAGGACCCGGTCGCACACCGCGTCCAGGGTGGCGGCCGGCCGGACGAGGGCCGTGAACATGCTGTCCAGCGCCTCGTCGATGTCGTGGTCACGGGCCTGGAGCAGGCCGTCGGTGTACAGGGCCAGGATGCTCCACTCCGGCAGCTCCACCTCGACGGTCTCGAAGGGCAGGCCCCCCAGACCCAGCGGCGGCCCGGCCGGGACGTCCAGGAGGTACGCGGAGCCGTCCGGGGAGATCACCACGGGTGGCGGGTGGCCCGCCCGCGCGGCCGTGCAGCGGCGGGTGATCGGGTCGTAGACCACGTACAGACAGGTGGTGCCGATCCCCCCGGCGGTCTCCTCGCCGTCCCGGTCGGCCTCGTCGGCGGACAGGTGGATGACGAGGTCGTCGAGATGGGTGAGCAGCTCGTCGGGCGGCAGGTCGACGTCGGCCAGGGTGCGCACGGCGGTGCGCAGCCGGCCCATGGTGGCGGAGGCGCGGATGCCGTGGCCGACCACGTCGCCCACGACCAGGGCCACCCGCGCCCCCGAGAGCGGGATCACGTCGAACCAGTCGCCGCCCAGACCGGCCTCGCCACCGGCGGGCAGGTAGCGGGAGGCGGTCTCCAGCGCCGAGTGCGCGGGCAGCGAACGAGGGAGCATGCTGCGCTGGAGCATCATCGTGGAGGTGTGCTCCCGGGGGTGCCGGGGCGCGTTGCGGATGCTGCTCGCCGCCTTGTTCGTCAGCTCCTCGGCCAGCCAGAGGTCCTTCGGCCGGAAGGGCTCCGGGCGCTGGTGGCGGCCGAAGAGGGCCACCCCGAGGGTGGTGCCCTGCGCCCGCAGCGGCACCACCATCATCGAGTGGGCGCCGTAATCGGCGATCCAGGCTGCTCCGGGGTCCTGGGTCGCCCCGCGGGCGACGCCCGGGTCCGCCGTCCCGTACACCGCTCCGCGGCCCGCGGCCAGACATTCCGCGGGAGGGGAGAACGGCGGGTGCGTGGTCCGCTCGCCGACCGACACCCGGGACTCCGGGTGCCCGCGCAGGACCGAGCGGTCGGCGGTACGGCGCACGGTCACCGGCGTCGCGGCGGCGTGGGCGGACGGTCCGTTGCCGCGGGGGAGGGGGTCCAGCAGGTCGACGAAGGCGAAGTCGGCGAGCCGCGGGACGGCTACCTCCAGCAGCTCCTGCGCGGTACGGGCACTGTCCTGGGTGGTGCCGATGCGGGCGACGGCCGAGGCCGCGTCGTCCGGTACGAGCGGCTGCCGCTGGTCGTCCTCGGACCCGGCCGCGTGCTGCGCCGCCAGGGAGACCGCGCGCACCCGGCCGTCCGGGTCCCGCAACGGGGCCAGCGAGGTCACCCAGCCGTGCTCGGGCTCCGTACCCGCGGGGTGGACGAAGGCGTCGACGTACTGCGTTTCGCCGGTCTCCAGCACCAGGCGCATCGTGCGCCCGGTCGCGTCGCTCACCGGGTCGGGCACGATGTCGGACAGGCGCAGCCCGCGCATCTCGGCCTCGGTGAGGGACAGCGCGCGCTCCATGCCCGTGTTCGCCCGTACCAGCCGCAGGTCCTCGTCGAAGATCGCGAGGGGGAAGGGGGACTGGGCGAAGGCCCATTCGCTCAGCGGCCCGTTCCGGGACGCCCGGGCGGCCTCGCCACCCACCGCGGAGACCACGAACCACCTGGTGGGACCGTCGCGGGAGGTCCGGCGGTGCGCGAGCAGGGCCTGTTCCAGCCGTCGGCCGTCCCGGTGCCGCAGGGCGACGGTCCCGCTCCACCGCTCCGGGCCGGGCGGGATCGCGCGGGCGACCTCGTCGACGCCATCGGCGAGCAGGTGCGCGGCGGGCAGCCCGACGACCTCGGAGGACGCGTAACCGAGCAGCAGAGCGGCGTCCTCGCTCCACTCGGTGACGATGCCGAGCTCGCTGATGGTGGCCGTGGCCGTGGCCCGGTACACCGGCTCGGGCGAGGCGTTCGGTTCCGCCGGCCGCTCCGGACGCTCACCGGGAGGGGTGGGAAGTTGCTCCATCGACGCTCATCTCGCCCTCGCTAGTCCTGCGCCGCGGTGCCGTGCGCGGTCCCACGGAACCGCGCACGGCCAGGGTTCCACTGACAAGCATGATCCGGCGGGGCACGGAGCACCAACGCAGTGCCGTCACGGGGCGGCGGCGTCACGAGCGGGGCGCGAGCACGAGGGCCAGGACCGTGCCTTCCGTCTGCCACACCATGGCGCGGCGTGCCCCGCCGAGCAGGGGCGGCCACAGGCCCAGGATCGGGACGCGCCGCGCGGCGGGGCCGAAGATGCCGCTCCTGTCCGCCTTGACGGCGGCTTCCTTGAGCGCCCAGGCTCCGGCCCAGGCACCGGGCCGGTCGCCGGGCGGATCGCCGAGCCGGTCCGTGGCGATGGCGCGCCGGTCCCGGGGCGAAAGGACGTGGTCCGCGACGCGGCGCACCGTCGCGGCCGAGGCCGTATCGCACAGGTCCACACCGACCGGCCCCGGTGCCAGGGCCGCGGCGACGTGCCGGGCGGTGTGGCTGATGGAGAGGTGCAGGGCGGGCGCGGGGCCGCCGCCGACGAGGACGCGGGGGCTGCCGTCGCCGCGCGGGAGCACCTCCACCTCGTGCGCCGGGACCGCGAGGAACGTGGCGACCAGACGCTTGGCGAGCAGCCGGCCGGCCAGCCATTCGGCCCGGCGCCGGGATGCCAGGCCGTCGGCCACGCGCTGTTCGGCCGGTGAGAGGCGCGGTGCCCGGTGCAGTTCCTCGCGCCGGGCCACGACGACGCCGGCGCCGCCCCAGCGGAGGGGGCGGCCCGGCACGATCGACCGGAAGGCGGTGGCGTCCGTCACGACGGTGTCTGTGATGCCTGTGGTGTCCGTGGTGTCCGTGGTGTCCATGGCGGCGGGCTCACGCGGCCCGGGCCGGGGACAGGAGCCCCAGCTGCCGCTCCAGCACGGCCACGGCGCCGCGGATCTGCTCGGGCGTGTGGTCGTGGGTGAGGAAGAAGCGCAACCGGGCCATGTCCTCGGGGACGGCCGGATGGAGGATGGGATTGACGCTGATGCCCTCGTCGAAGAGGGCCTGCGCCAACCTCAGGGTCTTCAGGGAGTCCCCGACGATGCAGGGCACGATCGGGGTGTCGTGGCTGTCTCCGATGCTGATCCCGGCCCGGCGGGCGAGGCCGACGAACTGCGCGGCGTTCGCCGCGAGGCGGGCCACCCGCCGCGGCTCGCGGCGCAGCAACCGCAGCGCGGTCAGCGAGGCCGCGGTGTCGGCCGGGGTCATTCCGGCGCTGTAGACGAAGCCGGGAGCGGTGTACCGCAGGTAGTCGACGACCGGGCCGGTCCCCGCGACGTAGCCGCCGCAGCTCGCCAGGGCCTTGGACAGCGTGCCCGACCAGAGGTCGACGGCCGAGCGGTCGATGTCGAAGTGCTCGCCGATGCCGCGCCCCGTCGCACCGATCGTCCCGATGCTGTGCGCCTCGTCGATCATCAGCAGTGCGCCGTGCTTGCGCTTGACCTCGACGAGCGCGGGCAGGTCGGCGATGTCGCCGTCCATGCTGTACACGCCCTCGACGACGACCAGTACCCGTCGGTACTGATGGCGCACCTGCCCGAGGAGGGCGTCCAGGGCGGCCGCGTCGTCGTGGGGGAACGGCCGCCGGGTCGCGCCCGAGAGCGTGCAGCCCTGCAGGATGCTGTCGTGGGCGAGGGCGTCGTGGACGACGAGGTCACCGGGGCCGACGAGGTGCCCGATCACGGTCACGTTGGTGGCGTGGCCGTTGGCCAGGGTGATCGAGTCCTCGCATCCGAGCAGGTCGGCGAGCTCCGCTTCGAGCTCCAGGTGGAGCGGCCGGCTGCCGGACAGCAGCCGGCTGGCGGACACCGACGTACCGAAGCGGGCGATCGCCTCCCGGGCCGCTTCGTGGACCTGCGGGTGCGTGGCCAGACCCAGGTAGTTGTAGCTGGAGAACGAGACCAGTTCCCGGCCGTCGATGACCGTCGTGTCCGTCATGCCGCCCTCGTGGACGAGGAAGTACGGGTTGGACAGACCAGACCGGGCCAGGAGGGCGAGGCGCTCGCCATGGGCCGTCACCTCCGGGAAGCACTCGATCCGTGTGTGCTCTGTGGGTGGGGGTGTGGGCGCGGGTGTGGCGGCGGGTGCGGGTGCGGGCGGTGTCGCGGGGAGCCCGTCGTCCTGTGCCGCGCGCTGCTCGGGGACGGGGACGGGGACAGCTGCGGGTGCGGGTGCGGGTGCGGGCGCGGGGGTCGGGACGGCCGCCGGTGCGGCGTCCTCGGCAGGGCCCGCGATCAGCGCGGCGATCCCGCCGATGGTCGGCCGGTCGGCCACCGCTTCGTCGAAGCTCCACCCGGGCCACTGCCGCTGGAGGGAGGTGAACAGGTCGGTGAGCATCAGCGAGTCGAAACCGAGCTCGTCGATCAGCAGCTGGTCGTCGCGCAGGTGATCCACGGGGAAGGCGCTGATCCGGGCCACCTGGGCGGTCACGGCCTCCATGACCTCCCGCCGGGCCGGGGCACGGAAGGCGGGCGCGTCCACGGGGGCGGGAAGCACCGGCGGAGCCGGGGGAGCCGGCGGAGCCGGGGCGGCGACGCGAGCCGGGGCAGGAGCGGGAGCCGAAGCGGCGGGGGGCGCGGCAGCGGTGTCCCGCCGTGCGGGCTCCCGGCCGGTGAACCAGTAGGACCGGGTGTCGAGCCGCGCCACCGGCAGGTCCAGCAGCATGCGCTCCTCCTTGGGGACCAGCGCGCGCGGGTCGACCGGGACGCCCAGGACCGCGAGCCGGGCGAGGGCCAGGACGAAGGACCGCCCGGCGTCCGGCGCCTCCGCGTCGACGGGGACGACGTGCACGTCGCCGTGGCCGGCGAGGTTGCGGCGTACGGACGTCAGCAGCGAGCTGCCGCCGGCCACTTGGAGGAAGACGCGGGCCCCCTGGCCGTAGGCCGTGCGGACGGCCTCGCTGAAGCGCACCGGTACGGACGCGTGCCGGCTCCACAGCCGGCGCAGCAGGTCGGGATCGTCGCAGACCTGCGCGTTCACGGAGGACACGAAGGTCAGGAGGGGGCTGCTGATGCGACGGCCGGCGAGGTCCGCGCGGACGCTCTCCTCGGCCGACTCCAGCCGCGGCGAGTGGAAGGCGTGGGACACCTCCAGCGACGCCGTGACCACTCCGGCCTCCGCGCAGGCCCGCCGCAGGGCCGCGAGCCCTTCGACCGAGCCGCTGACCACGAGCTGGCGCGGTTGGTTGAAACAGGCGAGCCACACGTCGTCGATGCCGTCGACGAGCCGGCGGCAGGTCTCCTCGTCGCTCTGCACGGCGAGCATCCCGCCCGGGAAGCCGCTCTCGGCCCGCCGGACGGCCGCGCCCCGGCGGACCAGCAGCCGGACGGTGTCCACGGGGGTGAGCGCACCGGCCGCCGCGGCCGCGGCGAACTCCCCGACGCTGTGGCCGAGGGTGAGGTCGGGGGTGACGCCGCAGTCGGCGAGGACCCGCGTGGCGGCGATCTGGACGCTGCCGAGCAGCGGCTGGCACACCTCCGTGGCGGTGAGCCGCTGCATGCGCTCCGCGGCGCCGTGGGCCGTCGTGGTCCCGCCGTACAGCAGCTCGACGAGGTCGACGCCGATGTCCCGGCGGGCCACGGCGCCCAGGACGCCGACCGCCGATCGGAAGGCGGGGAACCGCTCGTGGAGGTCCCGCATCATGTCCGGTCGCTGGCTGCCCTGACCGGGGTAGAGGAAGGCGACGCGGCGCTGCGCGGCCGGGAGCGGCGCGTCGGCGGCGAAGGCCCCGTCGCCGAGGTCGCCGCGGGCACCGGCGAGGAGCTGTTCACGGGCCTCGCGCAGCCGACGCAGGAACGCGTCGGTGTCGGTGGCCACGATCGCCAGCCGTGCCGTCAGCGGTCTCCGGGCGGCGAGGGTGTGGGCCACGGCCGCCAGCGGCGCACGGTCCGCCGTGTCGAGTGCGTCGAGTACGTCGCCGATGTGCTGGACCAGCAGGTCGGGGTTGCCGGCGGAGAGGAGGACGAGCTGGGGGTCCGGGGCTCGGGCACCGTCCGGGCCGCCGGTGGCTGTGGTGCCCGCGGTGCCTGTGGTGTCCGCGGTACCTGCGGTACCTGCGGTGCCTGTGCTGCTAGTGGTGTCGTCGACGTGCTCGGGGCGGGGGCCGGGGGTCGGGGCGGGCCGCTGTTCCTCCAGGACCACGTGGACGTTCGTACCGCCGAAGCCGAAGGAGCTGACGGCGGCCCGCCGCGGGGCGCCCGTACTCGGAAAGGGACGGGCGGTGTCGGCGAAGCGCAGGCCGGCGGCGGATATGCCCAGGTCCGGGTGGGGGATGGTGTCAGGCTGCGGCACGATCGTGCGGTGGTGGACGACCAGGGCCGTCTTGATCAGCCCCGCGATGCCCGCCGCGGCCAGGGAGTGCCCGATGAGGGCCTTGCCCGAAGCGAGGTAGCACAGCCCCGGGTCGTCGTCGGGGAACTCGGTGCGCAGTCGGCGCAGTGCCTCGGTCTCGGCGCGGTCGCCCGCCGCGGTGCCGGTGCCGTGCGCTTCGAGGAAGCCCACGGAGGAGGGCGCGACGCCCGCGTCGTCGTAGGCCCGGAGCATGGCGCGCAGCTGGCCTTCGGGGGTCGGGACCAGGGGGCCGGGGGAGGCCCCGTCGTTGGCGGTGCCGATGCCCTTGATCACCGCGTACACCCGGTCGCCCGCCGCGAGCGCGTCGGCGAGCGGACGCAGGACGACGACCCCGGCTCCCTCGCCGAGGACGAAGCCGTCGGCCCGCTCGTCGAAGGGACGGCACACCCCGGTGGCGGACAGCGCGCGGAGCCGGGAGAAGCCGACCAGGCTGTCGGGCGTGAGGTTGAGGTACACCCCGCCCACGAGGGCGATCGAGCAGGCGCCCCGGCGCAGGTGGGCCATGGCCTGGTCGAGCGCGACCAACGAGCCGGAACAGGCCGCGTCGACGGCGAAGCTGGGGCCGCCGAGGTCGAAGTGCCGGCTGACCGCGCCGGACGCCATGTTCAGCAGGCTTCCGGGCAGGGTGAAGGACTCGACGGTGGCGAGCCGCCCTTCCTGCTCCTGCTCCTGCTCCTGCTCCTTGACGGCGCCCCGGCCGCCGCCCGCCGCGTGCGCGTCGTCGGCCAGGGTGATGACGCGCATGTGGGCCGTCATGAGGTCCTTGTAGTCGGACACCGACAGGCCGAAGAAGACCCCGGTGTTCTCCCGGTCGAAGTCGCCGCGGCCCAGCCCGGCGTCGTCGAGCGCCTCACGGGTGACGCCGAGCATCAGCCGGTGCTGCGGGTCCATGGCCCGGGCGCGTGCGGGGGGCACCCCGAAGTGCAGGGCGTCGAAGCGGTCCACGTCGTCGAGGAAGGCGACCTGGTCGGTGTACGCGGCGTTGGGCGCCGACGGGTCACCGGGCACGTGGAAGATCTCGTGGTTCCACCGCTCCCTCGGGACCGTGGAGAACTGCCGCTCGCCGCTCAGCAGCAGCTCCCAGTAGGCGCGGACGTCCGGGGCGGAGGGGAAGCGGCAGCCGATTCCGATGATGGCGATGTCAGTCATGGGAGCTTCCTTCGGGGCGGTGGCGCACGACGGGTGATTCCCACCGTGCCCGCAGCGGCCCCGCGGCCGTAGCCCCGGCTATTCGTCACTTGACAGGGCGCCGGCGTCCGTGCGCAGGCGCCGCAGGGTGCGGTCCTCGTGGACCAGGCGCCCCACGAGCGCGCCGCCGTAGACCACGAAGCCGACGCCGACGAGCCAGGACTGGACGACCAGCAGGGTGCCGAAGGGGCCGTAGGTGACGGCGTTCGACGCGATGAGGGGGGAGAAGACCAGCTGGGAGAAGATCCGCAGCCCCAGGAGGCCCAGGCTGGTGGCGACCGCTCCGGGCAGCAGGGCCGGCCAGCGGACCCGGCCGCCGAGCAGCACCCGTTGCGAGACCCAGAAGAAGACGCAGGTGCCGGACAGGTCGCCCGCCGTGCCCAGGACCGTCCCGATCGCGTCGTCGGAGGGGGCGGGGATGAGGACGAGCAGGGCGATGTAGACCACCAGCAGGGCCAGCCAGACGACGTGCCGCCACATCGTGTGCCAGCGGGCGGTCGGCAGGTCCCACACCTTCTCGTAGCCGGTCTGCACGGCCGAGCCGAAGGTCAGGCCGAAGACCGCCAGAGCCGCGAGGCCGAAGGCGGTGGTGCGCTCCAGCGCCTGGTTCTCCGCCCCGAAGAGGACCTCGACCCGGGCCCGGGAGGCCGCGGTCACCCCGAGGGCCTGCGCGAGCCAGCGGCCGAACCCCTCACCGCTGCCGGGAGCGGCCGCCGCCACGACGATCAGCAGGGGCACCAGGGTGAGGAACCCGAGGGCGGCGAAGCCCATCGCCCGGTGCATCAGCTCCATCTCCCGGCCACGGCTCCAGGCCAGCCCGGCGGAGGACGCCAAGAGCCGGTCGTGGAGCTGCCGGAGGGACGGGGTCACGCACCATGCCCTACCCGCGAGCGCCCCCCGCTTCCCGAATGTGGCCCGTAAACGCGCCCGAAGGGGTGGTTTCAGCCGCCCGAAGGCGTGTCACCGCGGCCGCGGAGGTCCACGATGCGCTGGAGCTTGCCGACCGAGCGCTCCAGGGTGTGGGGGTCCACCACCTCGACGCGTACGGAGACCCCGATGCCCTCCTTGACCGCCCGGGTCACCGCGGCCGCCGCCCCCTCGCGCTCGGCGGTCGTGGCCTCCGGGCGGGACTCGACGCGCACGGTCAGGGCGTCCATCCGGCCCTCGCGGGTCAGGCGGAGCTGGAAGTGCGGGGCCAGCGCGGCCGCGGACGTGCGCAGGATGACCTCCTCGATCTGCGTGGGGTAGAGGTTGACCCCGCGCAGGATGATCATGTCGTCGCTGCGGCCCGTGACCTTCTCCATCCGCCGGAAGGCGGGTCGCGCGGTGCCGGGCAGCAGGCGCGTGAGGTCCCGGGTGCGGTAGCGGATCACCGGCATGGCCTCCTTCGTGAGGGAGGTGAACACCAGCTCCCCGGGCTCGCCGTCCGGCAGCACCTCGCCGGTGAAGGGGTCGACCACCTCCGGCAGGAAGTGGTCCTCCCAGATGTGCAGCCCGTCCTTGGTCTCGGCGAACTCCTGGGCGACCCCGGGGCCGATCACCTCCGACAGCCCGTAGATGTCGACGGCGTCGATGTCGAGGCGCTCCTCGATCTCCCGGCGCATCTCCTCGGTCCAGGGCTCCGCGCCGAAGATCCCGGTCCGTAGGGAGGTGGACCGGGGGTCGATGCCCTGGCGCTCCATCTCGTCGAGCAGAGTCAGCATGTACGACGGGGTCACCATGATGACCTCGGGGCGGAAGTCCTGGATCAGCCGGACCTGGCGGTCGGTCATCCCGCCGGACGCGGGCACGACCGTACAGCCCAGGCGCTCGGCGCCGTAGTGCGCGCCGAGGCCGCCGGTGAACAGTCCGTAGCCGTAGGCGACGTGCACCACGTGACCGGGGCGGCCGCCCGCCGCGCGGATCGAGCGGGCGACCACCTCGGCCCAGGTGTCGAGGTCGCGCTCGGTGTAGCCGACGACGGTCGGCGCCCCGGTCGTCCCGCTGGAGGCGTGCAGCCTGCGCACCTCGGTGCGGGGGACGGCGAACATGCCGAAGGGGTAGTTGTCGCGCAGGTCGGCCTTGGTGGTGAAGGGGAACCGGGCCAGGTCGGCGAGCGAACGGCAATCCTCGGGGTGCAGTCCGGCCTTGTCGAAGGCCTGGCGGTAGAAGGGGACGTGCTCGTACGCGCGGTGCAGGGTCGCGCGCAGACGGGACAGCTGCAGCTCAGCCAGGGCGTCCGGCGTCAGCCCTTCGCTGCGGTCCTCGAAAGCGGACCTCGCCGAGATAGCGGCAGCAGCGGCAGTGGCCGCAGTAGCGGCAGTGGAGGAAGCAGCCATCTCGTCACCCCGTTGTGAGCAAACCGACCGATCATTCGGTAGCCTGCCGGAGCGCGCGGCGGAAATCAATGACTCGAACGAGTGATCGCCTGTTTGAATGTCGGCCATGTCCTTCTCGCACGCCCCCTCCGCCTTCGACGCGACCCCCGGCGGCGGGGCCGCGGCGGTCCCCTCCGGCACCGGCCGCTTCACCACCTACGACGGGACCCGGCTCGCCTACCACTCGCAGGGCCGGGGCGAACCGCTGATCTGCCTTCCCGGCGGGGCCATGCGGGCCTCCGTCTACCTGGGCGACCTCGGCGGGCTCGCGGCCAACCGCCGCCTGGTGCTGCTGGACCTGCGCGGCACCGGGGACTCCGAGGTACCGGCCGACGGGGCGACGTACCGGGTGGACCACCAGGTCGCCGACGTCGAGGCGCTCCGGGTGCACCTTGGCCTGGAACGCATGGACGTACTGGCGCACTCGGCCGGCGGCAACCTCGCGCAGCTCTACGCCGCCGCCCACCCGGAGCGCCTGCGCGCCCTGGTCCTGGTCACCCCCACCGCGTGGGCCCTGGGCGTACCGGTCACCCCGGAGCTGCGGCTGGAGGCGGCGCGGTTGCGGGCCGGTCGGGAGCCGTACGACGCGGCCATCGCGGCCTACCGGACCATCCTCGACGGCGGTGGGGGCGAAGCGGAATGGGAGCTCGCGGTGCCCCTCTTCTACGGGCGCTGGAACGAGCGGGCCCGCGCCCACGCGGCCGCCAACGCCGACCAGCAGAACGAGGAGGCGGCCCACGCCTACGCCGCCCCCGAAGCCTTCGACCCGCCCGCCACCCGGACCGCCCTCCAGGAGGTCACGGCCGACGTCCTGGTCCTGGCGGGGGAGTTCGACGGCAACCCGCGCCCCGAACCGGCGGCGCGCATCGCGGCGCTCTTCCCCCACGGGGTCCGGGACGTCCAGCCGGGCGCCGGGCACTTCCCGTGGATGGACGACGCGCCGTGGTTCGCGGCGCGGGTGGAACGCTTCCTGGCCGGGGCTAGGACGAGGGTCTGAGCCGGGACGGCGGCCACCGGGCCGCCTCCCGAGCGGCCGTACGCCCGGCGGCGTACCGTCGAAGGACGTGGAGGAGCCGCAGGAGGCAGCCCCCTGAAGGGAGGCCGTGGCGATGTCCGACGTCGACCCCGCCGTATCGGTGCGGCTCGGAGCCTCCGGCGCCCGGCGCCTGGTCGGGCTGCTGGCCGAGGTGTCCCGGCTGCTGGAGGACCCCGGACCGCTGCGCCTGACCAACGAACAGGCCGCCTCGCTGGGCCAGGGCATCGACCGCCAGGAACTCGCCCACTGGAGCCGCGCACTGGCCGCGGAACTCCGGGTCGACCTGCGACCATGACCATGACCATGACCATGACCATGACCATGACCATGACCATGCCGTGAGTGTGACCGTGACCATGACCGTGCGGCAGGGCATTCCTGAGAGGCTGGTGTGCTGGTGGGGGTGGCCGTCGAGGGCTTCGACGCGTCGCGCGGTGCGCGGTTGGCGGCCTACGGCGCCGTCTCCACCTCGCTGGCGCTGTACGGCGATCGCGAACTGCGCGACCTCGTCGATACGGCCATCCCGATGGGTTCCGGCATCGGCGGGACCTCGGCGTTGCTGGAGGTCGGCGGAACCCCGGTCTTCGTCAAGCGGCTGCCGCTGACCGATCTGGAGAGGCAGCCGGAGAACGTCCGTTCCACGGCGAACCTCTTCGGGCTGCCCACCTTCTGCCATCCCGGCCTCGGGGTGCCCGGAAGCCCCGGATGGGGGGCCTGGCGGGAGTTGGCCGTGCACACCATGACGACGAACTGGGTGCTCGCACAGGACCACGAGGGCTTTCCGCTGATGTACCACTGGCGGGTGCTGCCGCACCCCGGGCAGGTGCTGCCGGCGGAACTGGCCGACGTGGAGCGGACCGTGGCCTACTGGGGAGGCGGAGCGCAGGTGCGCCACCGGATCGAGGCGCTGCGGGACTCCTCGGCGAGCGTCGCGCTGTTCATGAAGTACATCCCGCAGAACCTGCACGACTGGCTGGACGTTCAGGTCCGGGCCGACGAGGGGAGCGCCGGGCGGGCGTGCGCCATGGTGGCGAAGGGACTCGAGGCCGGAACCTCATTCATGAACGCCCGCGGGCTCCTGCATCTCGACGGCCACTTCCAGAACGTCCTCACCGACGGCGAGCGGCTGTTCTTCACGGACTTCGGCCTCGCCGTCTCCTCCCGGTTCGACCTGTCGAAGGAGGAGGTCGCCTTCTTCGCCGAACACCGGACCTATGACCGCTGCTACACCGTCACCCACCTCGTGCAGTGGCTCGTCACCGCCCTGTACGGGTACGAGCGGGACGAGCGCGTCGCGTTCGTGCGCGCCTGCGCCCGGGGGGAACCTCCGACGGGGATCCCGTCGCAGGTCGCGGCGATCCTCACCCGCCACGCCCCGGTCGCCGCGGTCATGACGGACTACTACCGCGCGTTCCGCTTCGAGAGCAGGCGGACCCCGTATCCCCTGGAGGCGCTCCGCCGGATCACCTGACGGATGCCTCGCCTGACTGCCTGACCGCCGGACTGCGCGACTGCCTGACCGCCTGCGATACGGGAGTCCACCCGGCGGGTCCGCTACGCCTGTGCCCGCCCCTCCGCCTCGGAGGCCACCGCCTTCGCCCACCGGTAGTCCGCCTTGCCGCTCGGCGAGCGCTGGATGCTCGGCGCGATGACCAGCTGGCGCGGGATCTTGTAGCCGGCGAGCTTGGTGCGGCAGTGGCTCTGGATCTCCTCCAGCGTCGGGTCGGCCGCGCCCGCGCGGACCTGGACCACCGCGGCCACGTGATTGCCCCACTTCGCGTCGGCGACCCCGGCCACCAGGGCGTCGTACACGTCCGGATGGGACTTGAGGGCCTGCTCGACCTCCTCCGGATAGACCTTCTCGCCCCCGGTGTTGATGCACTGCGAGCCGCGCCCGAGGATCGTGACGATGCCGTCCTCGTCGACCGTGGCCATGTCGCCGAGCAGCACCCAGCGCTCCGTGCCCTTCTGGAAGAAGGTCTCCGCCGATTTGACGGGGTCGTTGTAGTAGCCGAGCGGCACGTACCCGCGCTGGGCGAGCCGTCCCGGTTCGCCCACCGCCACCGGCTCGTGCGTCACCGGATCCACCACCTGCGTACGGTCGTTGACCTCCAGCCGGAACCCCTTCTCCGGCCCCGAGTCGTTGGTCGCACGGCCGTTCGAACCGGACTCGGACGAACCGAAGTTGTTCAACAGCATCACGTGCGGGGCCAGTTCCTGGAATTCGGCGCGCACCGTCTCCGACATGATCGCCCCGGAGGAGGAGAGGCTGAACAGGGAGGACAGGTCGGCGCCCTGCAACGGCCCGCGCAGCGCGTCGATGAGCGGCCGGAGCATCGCGTCGCCGACCAGGGAGATGCTGGAGACCTTCTCCTTCGCGATCGTGCGGATCACGTCCTCGGGCGTGTACTTGCGGTGGATGGCCACCCGCTGGCCGTAGTTGAAGGCCACGAAGGAGGTCAGCGTCGACGTGCCGTGCATCAGCGGGGGAGCGGGGAAGAAGGTGAGGCCGGGACTGTTCCCCGCCACCCGCTCGGCCAGCTCCTCGGGCCGCTTGACCGGCTGCCCCGAGGGTTCGCCGCCGAACAGCCCGGCGAAGAACAGGTCCTCCTGGCGCCACATCACGCCCTTGGGCATCCCGGTGGTGCCGCCCGTGTAGATGATGAAGAGGTCGTCGGGCGAACGCGGGCCGAAGCCGCGACCGCCGGAACCGGCCGCCTCCGCCTCGGCGTACGGCACGGCGTCCAGGTGCGGGGCGCCGTCGGGAGCCGTCCCCACCCGGACGAGGTGGCGCAGCTTCTCGGTCTGCGGCAGGGCGCCCGCGACCCGCTCGGTGAACTCGGCGTCGAACACCAGCGCCGCGAGGTCCGCGTCGCGGTAGAGGTAGACCAGCTCCTCCTCCACGTAGCGGTAGTTGACGTTGACCGGTACGAGCCGCGCCTTGAGCGCGGCGAGGACGGTCTGCAGGTACTCGACGCCGTTGTAGAGGTGAAGGCCCAGGTGCTCGCCGGGCCTCAGACCGCTGTCCAGCAGGTGGTGCGCGATCCGGTTCGCCGCCGCGTCCAGCTCTCCGTACGTGAGGCGGCGCTCCGCGCCCGTGCCCGGGTGGTCCAGGTACACAAGGGCCTCGCGGTCGGGAACCACGTCGACGACCGACTCGAACAGGTCGGCAAGGTTGTACTCCACCGTTCCTCCTGACCCCGGAAAAATCCGCATGACAGAGCCGCGCTGGGCGGCACGGCGGCCATTAGAGCGCCGTGCCTGCCAACTGGGAAGGGCGGCACCCAAGAAATCTGACTGGGTGTCAGAAAACTATTGAACTGCACCCGCCCCTCCTGCAACCTGTTCTAGGTCTTGAGAGGGAGGACGGCAATGGGTGGGACAGAACACCTGACCGTGGAACGGCACGGCGCCACGCTGGTGCTCACCATGAACAGGCCCGAGGCGAAGAACGCGCTCTCGCTGCCGCTGCTGGTCGGCCTGTACGACGGCTGGCTCGAAGCGGACGCGGACGACGAGATCCGGTCGGTCGTCCTGACCGGCGCCGGCGGCGACTTCTGCGCGGGCATGGACCTGAAGGCCCTCGCGGGCCGCGGGATGGCGGGCGACCACTACCGGGACCGGCTGAAGGCCGACCCCGACCTGCACTGGAAGGCGATGCTGCGCCACCACCGCCCCCGCAAGCCGGTCATCGCCGCCGTCGAGGGCTACTGCGTCGCGGGCGGGACCGAGATCCTCCAGGGCACCGACATCCGGGTGGCCGCGGCGGGCGCCACCTTCGGGCTCTTCGAGGTCAAGCGCGGGCTGTTCCCGATCGGCGGCTCGACGGTGCGGCTGCCCCGGCAGATCCCGCGCACGCACGCCCTGGAAATGCTGCTGACCGGGCGGCCGTACGGGGCCGAGGAGGCGGCCAGGATCGGCCTCGTCGGGCAGGTGGTGCCCGACGGCACGGCGCTGGAGAAGGCGTTGGAGATCGCGGCGCTGGTCAATGCGTGCGGGCCGCTCGCCGTCGAGGCCGTCAAGGCGTCGGTGTACGAGGGCGCGGAGCTGACCGAGACGGAGGGTCTGGCCGCCGAACTCACCCGTGGCTGGCCCGTCTTCGACACGGCCGATGCGAAGGAAGGCGCCCGCGCCTTCGCCGAGAAGCGACCGCCGGTCTACCGCCGCGCCTGACCCCCACCCGGGTCGGCCGCCCCCACGACACGTCGAGCCACCCCGCCCGACACGTCGAGCCGCCCCGGCGACCGGGCCGGCCTAGCGACCGGACCGGTACGGCGACCGGACCGGTACGGCGACCGGACCGGTACGGCGACCGGGCCGGTACGGCGACCGGACCGGCCTGGCGAACGGGCCGGTACGGCGACGTAGCCGGTACGGGGCTGCGCCGGCCCAGCGGCCGTTCCGGTCCACCGATCGGGCCGGTACGGGGACCGATCCGGCCCAGCGGTCGACTCGGCCCAGCGGTCGACTCGGCCCAGCGGTCGACTCGGCCCAGCGGCCGATCCGGCCGAGGGGCCGATCCGGCGCGGCGATCGCGCCGGTGCAGCAACACCCGCCCGGCAACGGGCTCCTGAGCCAACGGGCCCGTCCGGCGATCGGAGACGTCCGCGCCGCGGGTGCGGGGCCAGGGCCCGCACCCGCGGACCGACCCGCACCGGCGGACCGACCCGCACCGGGGGGACCGGCCGTCCCCCACCGCCCCGCACGACGGACCGCCCCGCCCCCCGCAGGGGACCGGCCCCACCTCACCCGCCCCGGAGAATCGGAGAGCACCCCATGACAGCCGCCCCCACACCGGAAGTGCTGAGCGCGCCCCTCGTCGTCGAGTTCCCCTTCACCCGCTCCCTCGGGCCCGTCCAGAGCGCCTTCCTCACCGGGCTGCGCGAGGGCGTCGTGCTCGGGGTGAAGACCACCGACGGCCGGGTGATGGTGCCGCCCGTCGAGTACGACCCGGTCACCGCCGAGGAGATCCGCGACCTCGTCGAGGTCGGCGCCACCGGGACCGTCACCACCTGGTCCTGGAACGCCGCCCCCCGCCCCCAGCAGCCGCTCGACACCCCCTTCGCCTGGGTGCTCGTCCGGCTCGACGGCGCCGACACCGCCCTGCTGCACGCCCTCGACGCGTCCGGCCCCGAGGCCGTCCACAGCGGGATGCGGGTCCGGGTCCGGTGGGCCGCGGAGCGCACCGGGGCCATCACCGACATCGCCTGCTTCGAGCCGTACGGCGACGCGGCGCGGGACGCCGCCCCCGGGGGACGACCGCACGACGGCGTCTTCGAGGACGCCGTCACCGGCATCGTCGCCGAGGCCCGCCTCGACTACGTCTACAGCCCCGGCCGCGCCCAGACCGCGTACATCAACGCCCTCGCCGAGCGCCGCACCGTCGGCGAGCGCTGCCCCTCCTGCCGCAAGGTGTACGTCCCGCCGCGAGGCGCGTGCCCCACCTGCGGCGTCGCGACCACAGACCGGGTCGAGGTCGGCCCGGCGGGCACCGTCACCACCTACTGCATCGTCAACATCAAGGCCCGCAACCTCGACATCGAGGTTCCGTACGTCTACGCCCACATCGCCCTCGACGGCGCCGGGCTCGCCCTCCACGGCCGGATCGGCGGCATCCCCTACGACCAGGTCCGGATGGGCCTGCGCGTGGAGCCGGTCTGGACCGAGGGCGGCGGCCACCCCGACCACTACCGGCCCACCGGCGAGCCCGACGCCGACTACGACGTGTACAAGGAGCTGATCTGATGGCCCACGCACGCGCGTCCCGCGACGTCGCGGTCGTCGCCTTCGCGCAGAGCGACCACCTGCGCCGCACCGACGAACTGAGCGAAGTCGAAATGGTCATGCCGGTCCTCCACCAGGTCCTCGCCCAGACCGGGCTGAAGGCGGGGGAGATCGGCTTCACCTGCTCCGGATCGAGCGACTACCTCGCGGGCCGGGCCTTCTCGTTCACCATGACCCTCGACGGCGTCGGCGCCTGGCCGCCCATCTCCGAGTCGCACGTCGAGATGGACGGCGCCTGGGCGCTCTACGAGGCCTGGGTGAAGATCCGCACCGGCGAGGCCGACACTGCCCTCGTCTACTCCTACGGGAAGTCCTCGCCGGGATCCGTGCGCGACGTACTGACCCGCCAGCTCGACCCGTACTACCTCGCCCCCCTCTGGCCCGACTCGGTGGCCCTGGCCGCCCTCCAGGCGCAGGCGCTGATCGACGCGGGCGAGACCGACGAGGCGGCGCTGGCCGCCATCGCGGCCCGCAGTCGGGCGTCCGCCGCCGACAACCCGCACGCCCAGCTCGGCGGCCCCGTCCCGCAGGGCGACTACCAGGTCAGGCCGCTGCGCACGGGCGACTGCCCGCCCATCGGCGACGGCGCGGCCGCGGTGATCCTCGCGGCCGGCGACACGGCGCGCGCCCTGTGCGCCCGCCCCGCCTGGATCACCGGCATCGACCACCGCATCGAGGCGCACAGCCTGGGCCTGCGCGACCTCACCGATTCCCCCTCCACCCGGATCGCGGCCGAGCGGGCGGGCTTCTTCGACGCGCCCGTCGACACGGCGGAGCTGCACGCGCCCTTCTCCTCCCAGGAGGTGGTGCTGCGCAAGGCCCTCGGGCTCGGCGACGACGTGCGCGTCAACCCCTCCGGCGGGGCGCTCGCGGCCAACCCGATGATGGCGGCCGGACTCATCCGGATCGGCGAGGCCGCCGCCCGGATCCACCGCGGCGCCTCCGACCGGGCCGTCGCGCACGCCACCTCCGGCCCCTGCCTCCAGCAGAACCTGGTCGCCGTCCTGGAAGGGGACCGAGCATGAGCGCAACGGGCAAGGAGCCGGTCGCCGTGATCGGCATCGGCCAGACCAAGCACGTGGCCGCCCGCCACGACGTCTCCATCGCCGGCCTGGTCCGTGAGGCGGCCGTCCGCGCCCTGGTCGACGCCGGTCTGACCTGGGCGGACATCGACGCCGTCGTCATCGGCAAGGCCCCCGACTTCTTCGAGGGCGTGATGATGCCGGAGCTGTACCTGGCGGACGCCCTGGGGGCGGTCGGCAAACCGATGATGCGCGTGCACACCGCCGGTTCGGTGGGCGGCTCGACGGCACTGGTCGCGGCCAACCTGGTGGCGGCCCGGGTCCACCGCACCGTACTGACCCTCGCCTTCGAGAAGCAGTCCGAGTCCAACGCCATGTGGGGACTCTCCCTGCCGGTCCCCTTCCAGCAGCCGCTGCTGGCGGGCGCGGGCGGCTTCTTCGCCCCGCACGTACGGGCGTACATGCGGCGCACCGGCGCGCCCGACACGGTCGGCTCGCTCGTCGCGTACAAGGACCGGCGCAACGCGCTCAAGAACCCCTACGCGCACCTGCACGAGCACGACATCACCCTGGAGAAGGTCCAGGCGTCGCCGATGCTGTGGGACCCGATCCGCTACTCCGAGACCTGCCCCTCCTCGGACGGCGCCTGCGCGATGATCCTCACCGACCGGGAGGGCGCGGCCCGTGCGCCGAAGCCACCGGCCTGGGTGCACGGCGGGGCGATGCGCAGCGAGCCCACGCTCTTCGCGGGCAAGGACTTCGTCTCTCCGCAGGCGGGCAAGGACTGCGCGGCCGACGTCTACCGGCAGGCGGGCATCACCGATCCGCGCCGGGAGATCGACGCGGTGGAGATGTACGTGCCCTTCTCCTGGTACGAGCCGATGTGGCTGGAGAACCTCGGCTTCGCCGACGAGGGCGAAGGCTGGAAGCTGACCGAGGCCGGGGTCACCGAGATCGACGGCGACCTCCCGGTGAACCCGTCGGGCGGTGTCCTGTCGACCAATCCCATCGGCGCCTCCGGCATGATCCGTTTCGCGGAGGCCGCCCTCCAGGTGCGGGGACAGGCCGGAGAACACCAGGTGGACGGGGCGCGGCGGGCGATGGGGCACGCCTACGGCGGCGGTGCGCAGTTCTTCGCGATGTGGCTGGTGGGAGCGGAGGAACCGGCCAACTGAGGTACCCGGAGCGGAAATCGGTTTCCGGACAGCGGAGCCGGACGGGCCGCGCGGTGACGCGCCGCGGCCTGTCCGGCACGGCCCGTGGTGGTTAACCTTGCCCCCGGACGACGTACCGGGAGGAGCACGCACGTGGCCGAGAGCATGACTTCGAAGCCCTACGCCGGCTGGGAGAAGCCGGAACTCGATCTCAGCGGGGCCCAGTGGCAGTCGAGCAGCCGGGGAGCCGGTGACGTCCAGATCGCCTTCGTCGAGGGCTTCATCGCGATGCGCAACAGCGGGCGGCCCGAGAGCCCCTCGCTGATCTTCGCGCCGGACGAGTGGCGCAAGTTCGTCCTGAACGCGCGCGGCGGCGACTTCGACCTGACGTAGTCACGGAAGGCGCACCACCGGGGCGCGTGCCGCCGCCCCGGTGGAGCCGCCCCGCGCCACCGCCTTCCGCACCGCCCTCCGCACCACCGCGACCGAGCCCCGCGCCCCGCGCCCCTCCGGCAGGGCCGCCGAACCGGTCATAGCGGGAGGAAAGATAGGGTGCGGACATGAGCGGAGAGAGCGATCTGAGGAAACTGCTGAGCGGCATGCGCCCCGAGCTGAACGAGGGGCGGTACGTCTTCTGCACCGTCCCGGGACCGGCGGCCCCGGCCGGGGTCACCCCGGTGGCCACCGTGCTGGAGTCCGAGGGCCTGACCCTGGTGCTGCGCCAGGAGGAGGCGGACGGGGCCGCACTGCCGTACGACTACGTGGCCGGGTGGATCACCCTGCGCGTCCACTCCGCCCTCGACGCCGTCGGCCTGACCGGAGCCTTCGCCGCGGCCCTCGCCGCGCACGGCCTCAGCTGCAACGTGATCGCCGGGTACCACCACGACCACCTCTTCGTGGCCGTCGAGCGGGCCGCGGAGGCGGTCGCGGTACTGGAGGCGCTGGCCGCCGAATCGGCTGAATAACGCCGTACGGAAAAGATTTCGATCTTTCCCGGACCGTGGGCTTCCTTCGAGCTCACGCGGGCGTACGCTGATCCCCCGAACAGGTCTGGGGGGTACCAGTCATGACGGAACGTCGGACCCGGATGCGGCGCGTATTGTTCGAACGCGATGTCGAACTCGCCCTCGTGGACGAGGCGTTGGACCAGCTCGCCGGAGCCCGGACCGGCAGCGGTCCCGCAGCGGCTCCCGGAGCCAGGGCCGCCGCGGGCCCCGGGGCGAGCGGCGGCGCGCTCCTCGCCTTCTCCGGCCCCGCGGGACTCGGCAAGACCACGCTGCTCGCCGAGGTGCGCCGGCGGGCCCGCGCCCGCGCCTGCACCCTGCTGGCCGCCCGCGGCGGCGAACGGGAACAGGGCCAGCCCTTCCACGTCGCCCGCCAGCTGATCCAGCCCCAGCTGGCCGGCCGCTCCGAGGCCGAACTGCGCGCCGCCCTCGGCAGCTGGTACGCCATCGTCGGCCCCGCCCTCGGGCTCTGCGCCCCCGAGGAAGGCGCGCCCCCCGACCCGCAGGGCCTGCGCGACGGCCTCGACTGGGTGCTCACCCACCTCGCCGTCCAGCGCGCCCCGGTGGTCCTGGTCCTCGACGACGCCCACTGGGCGGACCCGGAGTCGCTCGGCTGGCTCGCCGCCTTCGCACCCCGCACCGAGCAGCTCCCGCTGCTCCTCGTCGTCGCCTACCGCCCCGACGAACTGCCCGTACACGCCGAGGCGTTCCGCACCCTGCCCGGCCGCGCGGGCAGACGCCCGCTCACCCTCGCCCCGCTCACCGCGGCCGCCGTCGGCCGGCTCCTGCGCGACGAGGTCGGCGACCACGCCGACGACGCCTTCTGCCGGGAGGCCTGGGCGGTCACCGCGGGCAACCCCTTCGAGGCCGTCGAGCTGAGCGCCAAGGTCCACGACCGCGGCCTCGACCCGGTCGAATCCAGCGCCCCGCTGCTGCACGACCTCGCCGCCGCCCAGCGCGGCAGCGGCCTGGTGGCCCGCCTCGAACGACTCGGACCCTCCACCGTCCGCTTCGCCTGGGCCTGCGCCGTCCTCGGCACGGCCATCCCGCGCGACCTGGCCGCACGGGTGGCCGGGCTCGGCACCGAAGAGGCCGTCGACGCCACCGAACGGCTGCGCGCCGCCCGCATCCTCTGCGCCGCGGCCGAGCAGGAGGGCGGTCCCGGATCCGACGGGGGTCCGGAGCCCGACGGCGGTCTCGAATTCGTCCACCCGCTGATCGCCACCGCGATCTACCGGGCCATTCCCGACGGCCTGCGGGTCGCCCTGCACGGTCAGGCCGCGGTGGCCGTCGTCGACGGTGGCCTGGGCGCCTCCGCGGCCGCCCGCCACCTCCTGGAAGCCCACCCCGAGAACGACCCCTGGGTGGTGCGCACGCTGCGCGAGGCCGCCCGGGAGAACCTGCGGGCCGGAGCGCCCGAAGCCGCCCGCCGCCAGCTCGCCCGCGCCCTGCGCGAACCCCCGGACTTCGACGAGCGGGCCGCCGTCCTGTACGAACTGGGCTGCGCCTCGCTGCTCACCGAACCGGCCAACACCGTGAACCACCTGCGCGCCGCCCTCGCCGAACCCGCCCTGGACCCGGCGCTGCGCCAGGGCATCGTGATCCGGCTCGCCCAGGTGCTCGCGCACAGCGACCGGCTCGCCGAGGCCTGCGACGCGCTGGCCCGGGAGATCCCGCACACCCCCGACGTCCGGGGCCGGCTGCGGCTCCAGTCCGAGCAGTTCATGTGGGGCGCCTTCAACGCCGCCGAACCCGACTCCCCGGCGCGCTCCCGCCGCCTCGCCCGCCTCGCCGACCGGCTCACCGGCCGTGACCTCACCGAGCGGTACGTGATCGGGCTGCGCGCCTGGGACGCGACGCTGCGCGGCGAGCCCGTGGACGTGGTCCTGCACCACGCCGGGCGCGCCCTGGCCGGCGGTTTCAGCTGGGCCCACGAGGACCGCGGGTTCGAGGTCCCGGTGCTGGCCGCGATGGCCCACATGTACGCCGACCGGCCCGAGCGCGCCGAGGAGCTCTTCGAGGCGGGCACCGCCGAATTCGAGCGCCAGGGCTGGCGCGGGGCGCACCTGTCCTTCGCCTACAGCCTGCGCGCCTACATCCGCTACCGCTCCGGGCGCCTGGTGGAGGCCGAGGAGCTGGCCCGGGCCGGCCTGCGGCTCGCCGAGCGGGTGGGCCGCCGCACCCCCGTGCACTGGTACGCCATCGCCATCCTGGTCGAGACCCTGCTGGCCCGCGGCCGCGCCGAGGAGGCCTGGGAACTGGCCCGCGCACACGAGTTCGCGGAGCCGTTCCCGGCGGCCGTGGTCTTCCCCGACTCCCAGACCGTGTACGCGGAACTGCTGCTGGCCCGGGGCAACACGGCGGCGGCGATCGCGGAGTTGGAGGCGGTGGACCGGCGGCTGACCCCGCGCGGCATCCAGAACCCGGCCTGGTGCCCCTGGCAGCTGCACCTCGCCCAGGCCGTGGCGCCGGAGGAACCGGCCCGCGCCCGCGCGCTGGCCGCCGACGCGCTGCGGCGGGCCCGGGTCTTCGGGGCGCCGTCGGCCGTCGGGCAGGCCCTGCGGGTGGCGGCGCGGGTGGGGCCGCGCTCCCGACGGGTGGAACTGCTGGAGGAGTCGGTGGCCCTGCTGAGCGGCTCTCCGGCCGGGTACGAGCTGTGCCGCTCGCTCCTGGACCTGGGGGTGGCCCGGCGGGACCCGGCCCTGCTGGAACGGGCCGCGGCGGTGGCGTCGTCCTGCGGGGCGGACGGTGTGGTCGCCGCGGCCGAGGCGGCCGTCGTCACCGCGAGGCGCGCCCCGGTCACGGCGCGGTCCGGCTCGTGACGGGGCGGCGGCCCCGGGTGCCCCCGGGCGCCGCGAACGGGGGTTCGGCGGCGCTGCGGGGGCCCGGGGCGGAAAACCCATGCGGCCACGTACCATGGCCGCATGTCCTTCCTCCGCCGCCGCAGCGCCGCCACTCCCGCGGGCCCGGACTTCGATGTCCTGGCCATGGACCCGGGCGACTGGCCGGGCAACCTCGGGGCCGGGCTGCTCCCCGCCCCCGACGGCAGCTGCCAGGGTGTCTTCCTGCGCTACGACCTCTTCGGCGGCCGCGGCCCCGCGATGATCATCGGCAACCTCCCCGAGGGCTCCCCGGCCCGGGAGCTCGCCGACAAGGAGGTCCCCTTCGAGGTGGCCCAGCTCCTCCTCGCCCTGGAGAACGACGAGGACGTCGAGGTCACCGGCGCCGAGGACTGCCCCGTCATGCAGGGCGACAACCTCCTCATCGTCCGCAAGGTGAAGCTGTCCGAGTCCCGGATCTCCTGCGTGCAGTTCGACCGCAGCGACAACGTGCTGGTCACCATCGCCAGCTGGGACCGCCCGATCACCGACGACCTCTACGCGCTGCTCAAGCCGCTCCCCGCGGAGCTGTTCCAGCAGGGCTGAGCCCGCTGGAACGCCCCTGAGGAGCCGCCCGCACCGCCGGGTGGCGGCCCGGAGCCGTCGGAACGCGGATCCGGGCCGCTCACGCGTCCGCGATGTCGTTCGCCGCCACGTAGCCGAAGGTCATCGCGGGACCGATCGTCGAACCCGCCCCCGCGTAGCTGTGTCCCATCACGGCCGCGCTCGCATTGCCCGCGGCCCACAGCCCCTTGATCACCGAGCCGTCCTCCCGCAGCGCCCGCGCCCGCGCGTCCGTCACGATGCCGCCCTTGGTCCCCAGGTCACCGGGGACGATCTTGAAGGCGTAGAACGGCGGCGCCCACACCGGGGCCAGGCAGGAGTTCGGGTGCACGCCCGGGTCCGTGTAGTAGTGGTCGTAGGCCGTGTCCCCCCGGTGGAAGTCGGGGTCGGTCCCGCTCCACGCCTGCGCGTTGAACCGGTTGAGCGTCGCCCGCAGTGCGGCCGCCGGCACCCCGATCTGCCCCGCCAGGGCGTCCCAGGACCACGCCTTCTTCGCCGCGCCGGACTCGTACCAGGAGTCCGGGAAGACGATCGTCGGCAGGACGTCCTTGAACAGGTACTTGTTGCGGTAGTTCTGGTCCACGATCAGCCACGCCGGGATGTGCGAGCCCGTGCCGCGGTCCTTCTCGTACATCACGTGCACCACGTCGCTGTACGGGGCCGCCTCGTTGACGAACCGCGCCCCGGCCCCGTTGACGATCAGGCCGCCGGGCAGGGTGCGCTCGGCCAGACAGAAGTACGGCTCGCCCGGCAGCGGGATCGACGGTCCCCACCAGGCGTCCTCCATCAACGCGAGCGCCGCCCCGGCCCGGCTGCCCGCCCGGATGCCGTCGCCCGTGTTCTCCTTCGCGCCCACCGACCACTGGGTGCCGATCGGCTGCTGCTGGTACTGCGCCCGCATCTCGGCGTTGTGCTCGAAGCCGCCCGAGCCGATGACCACGCCGCGCCGGGCCCGTACGATGCCCCGCGCGCCGTCCTTCTCGACGACGACCCCGGTCACCGCACCCCCCTCCTGCACCAGGTCCACCAGGGGGCTGTTCAGCCAGAGGGGCACCCCGGCCCGCAGCAACCCGGCCCGCAGGCCGGTGGCGAGCGCCTGGCCCATGGTGAGCGGCTTCTGGCCGCACAGCGCGGCCGCCGTGCCGCGCGCCAGGCACTCGGCGGACACCGCCAGGCCCTTGGCGCTGACCGCCGCCAGGTTGAGCCACTTGTAGTCCTGGCTGAAGACGACCATCCCGGCCGGGACGGGCAGGTACGCGGGGTTCAGGTGGGCCAGTTCGGCGCCCAGGACGTTCCCGTCGATCTGGTCCGGCTCGATGGAGCGGCCGTTGGGCAGGCCGCCCGGCAGGTTGGGGTAGTAGTCGCTGTAGCCGTCCATGAAGCGGAACTTCAGCGGGCTGTGCGCCATGACGAAGTCCAGCATCCGCGGACCGTTCGCCAAGAACGCCTGCTGGCGGGCGGCGGGTACGCCCGGTCCCACCACCGCCGAGAGATAGGCGGCGGCCTTCGCCGGCGTGTCCGGCACCCCCGCCCCCAGGATCACCGAGTTGTTCGGCAGCCAGATGCCCGCGCCCGAACGCGCGGCGGAGCCACCGAAGGTGGGGGCCTTCTCGACCACCAGCACGCTCAGGCCGCGCCCCGCGGCGGTCAGCGCGGCGGTCATTCCGGAGGCGCCGGAGCCGACCACCACGACGTCGTACTCGCCGAGCGGGGGCACGTCGGCGGCCCGCGCCAGGGCGGGCGGCAGGCCGGCGGCCAGCATCCCGGCGCCGGTACCGGCCAGGACCGTGCGCCGGGAAGGGGAGGTCGGTCTTGCGGACATGGGCGGGCTCCAGCGGTGTGGGGAGGGAGGGCGGCTCTCCAGCATTTCTGATGCTGAGTCAGAAAAGGTGTTCGGGGGATCATGTGATGTCAAGGCATACGCAGGGGTAGCGAGTGCCCCCGGAACGTGCGAAATCCCGTGGTGCACACACCAAGTGTGTGCACCACGGGATTCCCGGGCCTCGTGACCCCCGCGCCGCGGGGCGTTCAGCGCGTGCCGACCGCCGCCCGGACCGCCCTGCGGGCCATCCCGCAGTCGTCGTGCAGCCGGCGCAGCAGCAGGCGGTGCTCCTCGCCGCTCGACAGGGCTCCCGAGGGCAACGGCTGGGTCGGAGCGGCCGCCGCCATCGAACGGTGCACCGCCGTCTCCGCCATCCGGATCTCCCGGGTCAGCACCAGCATCAGGTTCACCAGGAAGGCGTCCCGGGAGGCCGGGCCCGCCGACTGGGCCAGCCTGCTGATCTGCCCGCGGGCGACCGGGGCGTCGCCCAGTACCGTCCACAGCGTCGCCAGGTCGTACCCGGGCAGGTACCAGCCCGCGTGCTCCCAGTCGAGCAGCACCGGACCGGCGGGGGAGAGCAGCAGGTTCGACAGCAGCGCGTCGCCGTGGTTGAACTGCGGCTGCACCCCGCCCATCTTCAGCCCGTGCAGCAGCTTCTGGAGGTCGCCGAGGTCCCGATCGGTGAGCAGACCCAGCTCGTGGTAGCGCGAGATCCGGGAGGCGTACTCCAGGGGCCGGCCGAAGAGCTCACCCGGCGGCCGCCACTGGTTGACCCGGCACACCGCGCCCAGCGCCGCCCGCACGTCCGGCCGCGGCGGGGCCTCGACCGGGTGCCGCTGCAAAGCGGCGACCCGGCCGGCCATCCGTTCCACGATCAGTACGCAGTTCTCGGGGTCCGCGGCGATCAGCCGCGGCACCCGGACCGGCGGGCGGTGCCGGACGAAGGCCCGGTACGACGCTATTTCGTGCCGGTACCGCTCGCGCCATTCCGGCGAGTGGTCCAGTAAGACCTTCGCGACCGCCGTCAACCGTCCTGTGGTGCCCACCAGGAGGACCGAGCGGCCGCTGCGGCGCAACACCTGCACCGGCGCGAACTCCGGACAGATCCGCTGCACCGAGGCGAGCGCGGTGCGCAGTTGCGCGCCCTGCGGCCCCGAGAGGTCGATTCTGCCGCTGATCTGCTGGCCCCCGTTGCCCGGCATCCGCCGTGCCCGTACGGCGGCCTGCGCCGGGTTGGAGGGGCGGCCGGGTTCGAGGTAGGGGCCGCCGCCCGCCTGGAAGGTGCGGTGCGGCCGGACGGGCGCGGACACGGAGGACGTTGCTGCGTACATGATGATACGGATCCCTTCGTGCGCCGACGAGTTGCGTACGCCGCCCCGCTCGATCCCGTACATCACCCTGGGGAGTTCCGCCGGTGACCGGGTCGGGGAGGCGCATTCCTACCTGACACCCGACTGCGGGTGGCACACCATCTGGCGCACCCTGGCGAACCCTGGCGAATAGTCGCTCGGCATCTGACGGGGGGTTACTGTCAACTCAGCCGAGAACCTGGGGGCTTGACGTGAGCAAAGGACCCAACACCCGCCTGTCCGATCTGTTCGGGCTGGCCGGGTGGTCCAAAGGCGAACTCGCGAGGATGGTCAACCGGCAGGCGGCGGCCATGGGCCACCACCAGCTGGCCACCGACACCTCGCGGGTGCGGCGCTGGATCGACGTGGGGGAGACCCCGCGCGAACCGGTGCCGACCGTACTGGCAGCCCTGTTCACCGAGCGGCTCGGTCGTGTCGTGACCATCGAGGACCTCGGGTTCGTACGGCAGCGGCGCACATCGGCACGGAACCAGGACGGGGCGAAGGAGAACCCGGACGGCCTGCCATGGGCGCCCGAACGCACGGCCGCGGTCCTCACCGAATTCACGGGAATGGACCTCATGCTCAACCGTCGCGGTCTGATGGGCGCGGGCGCCGCGCTCACCGCCGGCTCCTCCCTCACCAACGCCATGCACGACTGGCTGCACTCCGACCCCCTGCCCGCCACCCCCGCGCCACGCTTCGGCGGCGACGGGTTCCAGGCCGACCCCGCGGGCTACGACCGCTACGAGGCCGCGCCCATCGGTTCACAGGAGATCGAAGCGCTGGAGCGCTCCGTGGAAGTCTTCCGGGCCTGGGACGCCTCCAGAGGAGGTGGGCTCCAGCGCAAGGCAGTCGTGGGCCAGCTGAACGAGGTGGGCGGCATGCTCGCCTACCACCACCCCGACCACCTCCAGCGCAGGCTCTGGGGGGTGGCGGCCAACCTGGCGGTCCTGGCGGGCTGGATGTCGCACGACGTCGGTCTCGAACCCACCGCGCAGAAGTACTTCGTCATCGCCGCGCACGCGGCCCGCGAGGGCGGCGACCGGCCGCGGGCCGGCGAGGCGCTGTCCCGCGCCGCGCGCCAGATGGTCCACCTGGGCAAGCCCAACGAGGCCCTGGACCTGATGAAGCTGGCCCAGTCCGGCTCGGGCGAGGAGACCCTGCCGCGCACCCGCGCCATGCTGCACACCATCGAGGCCTGGGCGCAGGCCGCCCTGGGCAAGGGCCAGGCGATGCGCCGCACCCTCGGCGAGGCCGAGGACCTGTTCGTGTCCGACAAGAGCGACGTACCGCCGCCCAGTTGGATGCAGCACTTCGACGAGGCCGACCTGCATGGCATGCAGGCGCTGGCCTTCCGCACCCTGGCCGACCACGATCCGAGCGCCGCCCCGATCGCGCAGCAGCACGCGCGCGAGGCACTGCGGCTACGCGCGGCCGGACACCAGCGTTCGCAGATCTTCGACTACATCTCGATGGCCTCGGCCTGCTTCCTCGCCGACGACCCGGAGCAGGCCGACCGCTACGCACGCCTCGCGCTCGTCTCCATGAACGAGACCTCCTCGCACCGCACCTGGGACCGGCTGCGCGAGATGTACCGGCTGACCGGCCAGTACGCCGGCTACGGACGCATCGAGGAACTGCGCCAGGAGATCAAGATGGCCCTGCCGACCCGACCGGTACGAACGGCGCGCGGATCCCGGGGCGCCGGGAGCGCGTCCGGGACCCAGATCTGACGGGGATGCCCGGACAGCCGCCCCCGGAGGAGCACGGACACGATCACGGAAACGACCAAGGCCGCGCCTGACGGCGCGGCCCCGAACCACTGCTTCGCCGCCCCGTGGGCGGCGGGCTCAGTCCCCTACCCTGGCGACCAGTACGCAGGCGTCGTCCTCGCGCCCGGTCTCGCCGAACTCCTCGATGACCGCACGGACACAGTCCTGGGCCGAGCGGGCCCGCGCGAACCGCGGCGCCAGCGCCAGCAGCCGCTCGGCCCCGTCCGCCTGCCCGAACCCGATACCGCGCGGGGTCAGCCCGTCCGTGTGCAGGACGAGCACGTCCGCGACTTCGAGCCGTTCCTCGCGCTGCCCGTACGCCGCCCCGGAGGTCGCGCCCAGCAGGATGCCCTCCGGCGGCCGCAGGGCCCGGCCGCGGCCGCCCCGGAAGAGCAGCGGGGGCGGGTGGCCCGCCTGGGCCCAGGTGAGCACCCGGCCGGTGGGGTCGTAGCTACAGCACACCGCGGAGCCGAGGGCGGGCTGGACCGAGGTCTCCAACAACTGGTTCAGCCAGCCCATCAGCGGGCCCGGTTCGATCCCGGCCATCGCCATGCCGCGCAGCGCGCCGAGCATCATCGCCATCCCGGAGGTGGCGGTGACCCCGTGTCCGGTGAGGTCGCCGACCGTCAGCATCGAGCGCCCGTCCGGGAGTTCCAGCGCGTCGTACCAATTGCCGCCGATCAGCGCGCTCGTCGCCGAGGGGAGGTAGTGGGCCGCCGCGTCCAGCGCGCCGGAGCCGGCGCGCGGGGAGTGCAGCGTGCCGCCCCACGGGGGCAGCACGGCCTCCTGGATCTCCACCGCCAGCCGGTGCTCGGTCCGGGCGATCTGTCGTTGGAGCTGGAGCGAGTCACGGCTCTCGCGCACCGCGCGCTCGCTGCGCCGCAGGTCGCTCACGTCGCGCAGCACGGCCCACATGGACGCCGTACACCCGTCGGAGTCGTCCATGACGGGCTCGCCGCGCATGTGCAGGGTGCGGACGCGTCCGTCGGCGCGGACGATGCGGAACTCGCCGTCGATGGCCTTGCCGTCGACCAGACAGGCCGTCACCATCGCGGTGAGCAGGGGCTGGTCCTCGGCGAAGAGGGTGGATCCGAGCTCGTCCAGGGAGAGCGGGCCGGCCTCCGGGGAGCGGCCGAAGATCAGGAACAGTTCGTCGGACCAGCGGACCTCGTCCGTGACCAGGTTCCACTCGGCGCTGCCGATCCGGGTCTGCTGGTGGTCGGCCGGCTCGGGCGCGGGCTGGAAGGCACCCGGGCCCGGCGCCTGTGCGGGGACGGCGGGCAGCCCTTCCTTGAGCTGCCCCAAGTGCTCGTCGAGGTCGTCGAGTTGGTGCACCGCGAGGTCGCACAGCGCGCGCTGCCATCGTCCCTGCGCGTCGTCGTCGTCCACGACGGTGTCACGGCGGACCGCGTCCACGTCGCCCCGCAACCGTCGGGTCTGCGTGATCAGCGCGTCCACGGACCCGGGGCGGGGGGGCTGCGCGGGACGGTCCGCGAACAGGTGGGACGGCATGAGAACTCCGATACAGGCGCGGCACGGCCAAGTCTGAAGGAAGGACCGGTTACGACTGTTGCACAGACGGCAATGGGCTGTAAGCCGTTTGGCAACATCAGGGCCGTTCCTGCCTGCGGCATATGCCAAGGGCCTCCCGTCCCCCCTTGGCTGTACGAACAGTTCAGGTCAACGCGTCAGACGCTGACGGGAACCGGGTGGATCTCGCTGGCCGGGTGCCCGGCCCGCTCGTGGATCCGCTGGACCGCATCGGCCGAAGGTGCCTCGGAGAGGCAGTACACCGTGCCCGACCCGGGGTCGGCCCACGCGCGTTCGAAGTGCACCCCCTCCTCCGCCTCGATCGCCAGGTCCGCCCGGTGGGCGGCCGAGAGCTGATCCTCGGTGATGCCGTGCATGCCGTGATGGACGTCCATGAACAGGGCCACCGCGCTCCACCTCCTCACTGTCCTGTCGTGTCCGGTGGTGCTCCTTCCATGGTCCGCCCGCGCGGCCGGTGCGGCGCGCCGCGGCCGGAAAGGGCCGCCGCTCGCGACGGGGTCGCTCATGCGCCCGAGGCGTACGAGCGCGGGGCCGCCGACGGCCGCGGCGCGGCCCACGTCCGGCCGCCGTTCGCGTGCCCCCCGAACGGGGGACGCCGCATCTCGGCCGCGACTTCCCAGCGCCCGCGGTGATCGCTACTCTACGTGCCGGTAATGAGCCAAGTGGGGTACGGCGAACAGGGCGGGCGGAGCCACATGACGGGCACGGCAGGGGCTACGGGGCCATCGAGGGCGACGGGTTCCACGGGCGGGCCGGGCGGGCCGGGCGACGCGGGTGACGCGCACGACGGGGGCGCGACGGGCCGGGCCGGGACCGGGAGCAGTCGACGGGCCTTCCTCACCTACCTGGTGGCCGCGCCCACCCTCGCGCTGGTGACCCGCGCCGGGGCCGACGCCCTCGCGCCCCAGGACGCGCACGCCGCCATCCCGACCCTGCCCGCCGTGGCGGACCTGATCGACCTCGGAGACATCTTCATCCTGGCCGGGGCGCCGACCTCCGCCCTGTTGCTGCTCACCGTCGAGGCCGACGGCACGATCCGCTTCCGGCTGCCGCGCGAAGAGGTCGGCCAGGGGCTCACCACGGCCGTCGCGATGCTGGTCGCCGAGGAGCTCGACGCCCCGCTGGCCACCGTGCGCGTGGAACTGGACGACGCGCGCCCCGAGTTGCTCTTCAACCAGCTCACCGGCAGCTCCAACGCCATCCGTTCCCTGTACGGCCCGGTCCGCCAGTGCGCCGCGACCGCCCGCGCCCGCCTGGTAGCGGCCGCCGCCCGGCGCTGGAACACCCCGGCCGCGGGCCTGACCACGGCGGACGGCGCCGTCCGCGCGCCCGACGGCCGCACCCTCGGCTACGGCGCCCTCGCCGAGGCCGCCGCGGACCCGGGCCTGATCGTCCTCGGCGCCGCCCCGAAGCCCGCGGCGAAGCAGACCCTGATCGGCAGGCCCACCAGCCGGATCGACGCCCGCGCCATGGTGACGGGGAAGCAGCGGTACACCCTCGACCTCGACGTGCCCGGGGCCAAGCCGTGCGTCCTGCGCCGCCCGCCCAGCCTCGGCGGTACCGTCCGCACCGTCACCAACCTGGCCGCCGTCAAGGCGATGCCCGGCGTCCTCGACGTGGTCACCGTCGCCACCGGGGTCGCCGTCGTCGCCGAGACCTTCGGCCAGGCCCTCGACGCGAAGGCCGCGCTCCAGGTCACCTGGGGCCCCGGGCCCGCCGACAAGCTCTCCGACGAGCAGGTCCGGGCGAAGCTGCGGACGGCCAACCCGGTCCCGCTGCTGCCGCCGCTGCTCACCCCCTACGTGGACGGCGAGTTCGACTTCGCCTTCGTCAGCCACGCCCCGATGGAGACCAACTCGGCGGTGGCCGACGTGCGCGAGGACCGCGCCGAGATCTGGTCCGGCCTGAAGTCCCCGATCGTCGCCCGCCAGACCATCGCCGCCGAGCTCGGCCTGCCGCTCGACAAGGTCACCGTGCACGTGGTCCAGGCCGGCGGGTCCTTCGGGCGCCGGCTCTTCTTCGACGCGGCCCTGGAGGCCGCCCGGGTGTCCAAGGCCTGCCGCCGCCCGGTCCGGCTCATGTGGACCCGGGTGGACGACACCCGGCACGGGCGGATGCGCCCGGCCACCCACCACCGGATCCGCGCCACCTACGCGCTCGGCGAGGTGCTCAGCTTCGAACACCGGGTCGCGGCCGTCGAGACCGACTTCCGGCACGGCCTGGGCGAGATCATCACCGCCACCGCCGCCAGCCTGCCGCTGGGCATCGGCAACGCGACCCTGGCCCAGACGCTCTTCCTCACCACCGTGAAGTCCCCCTACCACTTCGGCCTCACCACCCAGGTGCTCACCGAAGTGCCCACCGGCATCCCGACCGGGTCCTGGCGCTCGGTCTACTCGGCGAACACCCGGGGCGCCGAGGAGATCATGGTGGACGAGCTGGCGGCGCGGATCGGCAAGGACCCGTACGCCTTCCGGCGCGCCTTCCTCAAGACGGCCGAACAGCGCGCGGTCCTCGACAAGGCGGCCACCGAGGGGGAGTGGGGGCGGACCCTGCCCGCGGGCCGTGCCCAGGGCATCGCCTTCCACGAGGAGTACAAGTCCCGCACCGCCTGCCTGGTCGAGATCGACGTCCGCGATCCGGAGCACGTGCGCGTCACCAAGGCGGTCATCGCCGTCGACGTCGGCCGACCGGTCAACCCGCGCGGGCTGGAGGCCCAGATGATCGGTGGGCTCACCGACGCGATCTCCACCACCCTGCGGGCCGGCCTGCACCTGGACAAGGGGCTCCCCCTGGAGGGCAGCTACAGCCAGTTCCACTGGGCGCTCCAACGGGACACCCCGCCCGACGTGCGGGTCTTCGTCCTGCCCGCCACCGGCGAGCAGCCGGGCGGGGCGGGCGAGCTCGGCGTACCGGCGGCCGTCGGAGCCATCGCGAACGCCTACGCGCGCGCCACCGGCACCAAGCCGCGCAGCTTCCCCCTCGACTTCGACGTCGACTTCACCCCCTACCCGCGCTAGCGCCAGGAGTACGCCGTGCCCTCGCACACCTTCACCGTCAACGGGCAGAGCGTCACCGTGGACGCACCCGACGACCTGCCCCTCCTGTGGGTCCTGCGCGACCTGCTCGGCATCCGCGGTCCCAAGTACGGCTGCGGGGTCGACGTCTGCAAGGCCTGCACCAGCCACCTGGACGGCGCGGACATCCGCCCCTGCGTGGTGCCCGTCAAGGCCTGCGCCGGTCGTGAGGTCACCACGATCGAGGGGCTCGCCGACGGCGACACCCTGCACCCGGTCCAGGAGGCCTGGCTCGAACAGGACGTCTCGCAGTGCGGCTTCTGCCAGCCGGGCCAGATCATGGCCGCCGTCGCGCTGCTGAAGCGGACCGCCACGCCCACGGACGCGGACATCGACGCGATCGCCAACATCTGCCGCTGCGGGACGTACGTCCGCATCCGCGAGGCCATCAAGTCGGCTGCCGCCCGGATGTGAGCCACCGGGGCCGGGTCGAGGGTCGGGCGCGGCCGGGCGCCCGGGTCCCCCGGCTGCGCCATATAACGGGCAGAAGGCTCCGATCGTGGCTGATCATGCTCGAATGAGGCGTATCAACGCGAAACGGGTGCTGGTCGGCGAACCGCTGGACACCGCCCGGCTGGGCGAGACCCTGCTGCCCAAACGGCTCGCCCTGCCGATCTTCTGCAGCGACCCGCTCTCCTCGGTGGCCTACGCCACCGAGGAGATCCTGCTGATCCTCGCCCTCGGCGGCGTGGCCCTGCTGCACCTCGCCTGGTACGCGGCCGCCGCCATCGTCTTCCTGATGGTCGTCGTCGTCGCCTCGTACCGGCAGACCTGCCACGCCTACCCGGGCGGCGGCGGCGCCTACATCGTCAGCTCCGAGAACCTCGGCCCGACCGCCGCGCTGACCGCCGCCAGCGCCCTGCTCGTCGACTACGTCCTCACCGTCGCCGTCTCCGTGGTCTCCGGCGTCGCAGCGATCACCTCGGCCATCCCCTCGCTGCACGACCACATGGTCCTGCTCTCGGTCTGCTTCGTGGTGCTGCTGACCTTGATGAACCTGCGCGGCGTGCGCGAGTCGGGCCGGGTCTTCGCCATCCCCACCTACGGCTTCGTCCTCGTCATCTACGTGATGTTCGCGGTCGCCGCGGTCCGGCTGGGCACCGGCACCACCATCCGCGCGGAATCCGCCGACCTGCCGATCAGCGGATCCGGAACGTACGCGGGCCTCGCCGTGGTCCTGCTCGCCCTGCGCGCCTTCGCCTCCGGCTGCACCGCCCTCACCGGCGTCGAGGCGATCAGCAACGGGGTTCCCGCCTTCCAGAAGCCCAAGGCCCGCAACGCCGCCACCACCCTGGCCGCCATGGGCGTCCTCTCGGTGACCATGTTCGTCGGGATCACCGTGCTCGCCATGTCCTACAAGGTGCACGTCGCGGCCGACCCCACCGAGCTGGGCCTGCCCGCCGGAACCCCCACCTCCACCGCCCTCGCCCAGATCGGCCGCGCCACCTTCGGCAGCTGGGACTTCCTCTTCTACCTGCTCCAAGCCGTCACCGCGGGCGTCCTGATCCTCGCCGCGAACACCGCCTTCAACGGCTTCCCGATGCTCGCCTCGATCCTCGCGAAGGACCGCTACGCGCCGCGCCAGCTCTACAACCGCGGCGACCGGCTCGTCTACTCCAACGGCGTCGTGCTGCTCGCACTGGCCGCCATCGCCCTCATCGTCGCCTTCGACGCCGAGCTGACCCGCCTCATCCAGCTCTACATCATCGGCGTCTTCGTCTCCTTCACCCTCTCCCAGGCCGGCATGGTCCGACACTGGCGCAAGGAACTCGCCTCCGCCGAGACCCGCCGCGAAGAGCGCGTCCACATCCACCGCCGGCTCGCCATCAACGCGGTCGGCGCCACGATGACCGCCGTGGTCCTGGTCATCGTCCTGATCACCAAGTTCACGCACGGCGCCTGGCTCGTCGTCATCGCCATGCCGCTGCTCTTCATCGGGATGAAGGGGGTCCGGCGCCACTACGACCAGGTCGCCCGGCAGGTGGCCGTCGCCCCCGGCGTCAAACCGCGCAGGCCCGCCCGCCACCACGTGGTCGTCCTGGTCGCCTCCGTGCACGCCCCCACCCTCAAGGCCATCGGCTTCGCGATGGGCCTGCGCCCCGACACGCTCACCGCCGTCAGCGTCGCCGCCGACGAGGAGGACGCGGACCGGCTCAGAGCCGCCTGGGCCGAGCACGACCCGGGGATCCCGCTCAAGATCCTCCATTCGCCGTACCGGGAGGTCGTCGGCCCGGTGCTCGCGTACGTCCAGGAACAGGCCGCCCAGGAGGGCACCGACATGCTGTCCGTGGTGATCCCCGAGTACGTGGTGGGCCACTGGTGGGAACAGCCCCTGCACAACCAGAACGCGCTGCGCCTCAAGGCGCGGCTGCTGTTCACCCCGGGGGTCGCCGTGATCGACGTGCCGTACCTGCTGGAGTCCGCGCGGCACGACGAACCCGCGCCCGAGGCGCGCTAGACGGACACCCCCTAGCCGACGGAGGTGTCCACGACGACCGTGCCCCGGGCGGTCAGGTGCCGGTCGGGCGAGAAGTTCGGCGAGAAACCGAAGGGGAAGCCGTCGTTCTTGTCCGGGCTGTCGCACGGCACGTCGTAGGTCCACTCGACCACGTACCGCCCCGAGTCCGCCGGCAGGGCGAAGGACAGCTCGCCCGCGTAGCCGCCCGTCGCGCACCGGCCGTGGGTGCGCCGGACGGTGTGGGCCGGGGCGTCCGAGGCGTAACGGGCGCGGTACCCGGCCTCGGTGCGCACCTCGGCGGTGGCGACGTAGCGGTGGTCGCGCCAGTCCCAGAAGAGGACGTCCCAGCTGAAGCTGTCCGCGCACACCGCGACCTTCACCGTCCACTCCCCGGCGTCCCGGTCCGTCAGGTCCATCGTGACCCGGCAGCGGGCGTTGACCTTCTCCCGACCGCGGTAGGAACGCTGGGTGCGGCACGAGCCGTCGGCCGGGTCCATCGCGGTGCGCCGGGTGACGACGTCGGCGAAGGTGCCGGAGCCGTCGTAGGCCTCGCCGCCCCCGAAGACCTCGAAGTCCTCGTACGTCCCGTACTCCCCGTAGCCCGGGTACCCGCCGTACACCGGCCACGGCTCCGACAGCCCCTGCGCCGGCGGCACGTTCTCGTCGGCCGACGGCAGCCGCCCGCCGTCGTCCGGGAGCACCCGGATCCCGGAGAGGTCCTGGTCCTCGGAGAGCGCGAGCGTGGCGAAGTTGTCGCCGTCCTCGGCCGGGCGGGGCACCCCGCCCCGACTGAACTCGTGGTCCGAGGGGCACCGGCGGAGCACGAAGAACCCCTCGCTCTCGTGCTTCTCCCAGAACAGGTTGGCGTAGCGGGTGTGGCGGCGGTCCGGCGCCGCGGCCGTCAGCTCCGTCGGCTGCGTCTCGACCAGGTCGCCGTACTCCGCGCGGACCACCGGCCGCCGCCCCTTGAGCAGGTCCCGGCGCCGGGTGTCGTGGGTGAGCGCGCTGTAGTCGCGGTCGCCCCCCGCGACCAGCAGGCAGTGCTCGCGGGCCAGCCGGTAGAAGGGGTGCGCGCGCAGTTCGTCCAGGGCCGGTCCGTCCAGGCCCTGCGCGCCGTAGTGCTTGGCCTGCATCGCGACGTCGCTGAGCAGCATGTCCAGCTCGTACTGGATCTGACGGGTGCGGGCCTGCTCGCGCTCCGCCGTGTAGAACTCGTGGGCCGCCTTCAACTCGGCGGTCCGGGCGGTGGCGCCGGTGAGGTCCGCCGCGAGTTCGTCGACCCGGCTCACGTCCGTGTCGTGATTGGCCAGAGTGACGAAGAAGTCCGTGGTCTCCCCGTAGGGCTGCCGGGACGGCGCACCGAAGTGGGTCCAGTGCAGCAGCGTGAGGCGGCCGTTGTAGAGGTCCTTGAACACCACGTACCGGTGGTCGTCCTCGCGCGGGCTGGTCGGACCGAAGTGCCGCGCCCGGATCTCCTTCTCGAACGTGATCCGCCGGTCGTCCGGGGTGATCCGCAGCTGGAACATCCGGCGGCCGTCGCCGCCCGGGCGCTCCAGCTCGCGCAGCAGCTCGGCGGTCGGTTCGTCGAAGGTGGGGGGAAGGAAGCCCTGGGGCATGGTGTCTCCCGGTGTGGGGGGCGGTGCGGTGCGTCACCGAGCCTGACCGAAACCCCGCTGCCCGCGGGACCCGCGCGGAGCCACCTGACCGGATCGCGTCCCCGGCCCACCGGCCGGGACCGCGCTGCTGATCACCCGGCCGGCCCGGACCGGCGCGGCGCGGACTGCGGCGACTTTGGCGCGGATGCGCCCTGCCCGTCGGCCGCCCGCTGGACCACCGCGGCGTGCGCCAGCGCGAGCTCCACGACGTGGGCCGGGTCGGTCAGCGACCGGCCGGTCAGCTGCTCCAGCCGACGCAGCCGGTTGGAGACCGTGTTGCGGTGGCAGTACAGGCGCTGCGCCGCGTACGTGGTCGAGCCCTGGCAGGCCAGCCAGGTGCCCAGCGTGGTCAGCAGCACCCGGCCGTCCTCCGGGGCCAGCGCCAGCACCGGGCCCAGCACCACGTGACGCAGCCGTCCCGCGAGCTCGCTCTGACCCGCGACCAGCGCCGCCGGGAGCCGCTCGTCCAGCAGGGCCGTGCGCGGGCTGCCCGGGCCGGTCGTGGTGCGCAGCGCCAGGACGGCCAGGCGCCGGGCCCGGGCGAAGTCGGCGGGCGCCGCCACCACCGGGCTCACACCGGCCCGGACGCCCAGGGGTACCAGTAACTCGCGCACCGCCTCCAACGGGTGGTGGCCCAGCTCCACCACCGCGCTCTCCCCGTCCGCCCGGATCCGCCACAGGACGCGCGGCCCGGCCGTGGAGGAGGGCGGACGGGCCACCGGGTCGGCGCCGGCGCCCAGCACGAGCACCGCGAACCGCCCCTGCCCCGGCAGCCCGAGCTGGGCGGCCGCGGTGGCGGCCGCCTCGGGCGCCCCGCCGTCGAGCAGGGCGTCGAGCAGCGCCGCCCGCCGCTCCCGGTCACGGCCGCCGCTCGCGCCCTCGGCCCGCCGGTAGGCCTCGGCGGTGGCGTCCGTCTGCTGGTCCAGCACGTCCCACAGCACGCTCGCCCCGGGCAGCAGCCGCGGCAGTGCGGCGTGGTCGTGCGCGGTCACCGCCTCGGTCAGGGTCTGCCACAGCAGCCGCCCCGCCTGCCGGTGGGTGCGCAGCAACGAGGAGAGCGGCAGCCCCTGTTCGGCCCGCAGCGTCCCGACGGAACGCGCCTCCGTGAGGTCCACCGGCAGCCCGCGGGAACTACGGACCACCGCCTCGACGGTCTGGCGCAGCTGCCGGTGCGCCCGCTCGCGCAGCTCCGCCCGGCCGAGCGGAACGGCGTACGCGGGGTCCTCGGCCAGGGTCCGCTCGGCCAGCCGGTCCGCCGCCACGGCGATCCGCCGGGCCAGGTCCTCGCGTATCTCCTCGATGATCCGCTCCATCGAGGCAGCGTGACACGGGAACCGCTCCGGTGGGGAGGGCCTGGACCCCGCTCGTCGTCACGGCGCGGGGAGCCGGCCCTCCGCGGTCCCGAGGGGGCGCGCGGTACCGCTTTGCTCCCGGAGGGTCCGGCTTGGGACACTGCGGGAGTGAATGCGACCGACTTGTTCCATCAGATGCTCCGCGAGCGCATAGCCCCGGCACTGCGCGAAGCGGGCTTCACCGGCACCGGCCGGGAGTACCGGCTCGCGGTCGCCGCCCCCGACCACGCCCTGATCGGCTTCCAGCGCAGCGCGGGCTCCACCGCGGACCGCTGCCGTTTCACCGTCAACCTGCGCGCCGTCGGATACCAGGAGCACGAGGACCTGCGACGGCTGCGGCCCGCGCTCGGCACCCGGCTCTCGGCCAACCACGTCGGCCCCGTCGGCTGGCACGCCCGCATCGGCGGGCTGCTCGGCCACCCGCACGACCACTGGTGGACGATCACCGACGAGCAGAGCGCCTCGGCGGTCGCCGAGGACGTGGTGGACCTGGTGCAGCGGCACGCCGTACCCGCCCTCTGGGGCCGGCTGACCGGTCACGCGCCGGTGCCCGGGCCCCTCGTCGACCCGCTCCCCGAGTGCCTGGAGCGCGGCTGCGCGAACCACCCGGACGCGGCGGGCGAGGAGGCGGGCGCGTACGCCTTCGACGCCGCCGACCTCATCGGCACCGTCGTCTACGAGGTGGGGGAGCGCCAGGCCTGGCCCTACCTCGTCTTCCACGACGAGGAGGCACAGGCGGAGGGCCGCATCACCATCGACGCCTCGTGGCGGCTGACGCAGCCGGACTTCGGCTGGGTCCGGGTGGGCCACGACCCGGTGGGCGGCGAGCGGATCGTGCGGTCCCCGGGCGCCACCCTCCCCGCGCACAAGATGGCCGTGCTCGGCGAGCTCGGCCTGTGCCGGGTCTCGGACGCCGAGGTCCAGCCCGACGGATCGCTGCACATCTGCTTCGAGCAGGGCACCCCGCGCGACGCCTGCATCACGGTCTCCGGCACCCCGCACGCCATGACGGTCACCACGCCCTGGCGGTTCGACGGCTGGACCCGGGCCTGACGAGGACGCGATCCGGCCTTCGTCGATCTCGTGCCCGGCTCGGCGCGAGTCAGCTGGTGTTGCGGGCGGCGAAGGACTTTGATGGGTTTGCCAGGCCGCCTACCGGAGCAGGGGGACTACTCATGGGCACCGAGCAGACTCAGCGGGACAGCGCACCCCACAGCACACCCACCCTCATCTGTTCCGTCCAACGGGCGCTGCGCCTGGTGGAGGCCATGTACGCGGAGGGTGGTGCGACGGCCAAACGGCTGGCGCGGATCACCGGGATCCCCCTCCCGACCGTCTACCACTTGCTGCGCACGCTCACCCACGAGGGGTACGTCCGCCGCGAGGGCGGGGCCTTCCGGTTGGCCGACGGCCGGCCGCTCCCGTTGGCCTCTTGACCGCAAATGATCAGGGGATGACCGGTCTTGGACGCCATCCGGCCACCGGTCCGTAAGCATCAAGCGCATGTTCCAAGGGAAAATGCCAGAACACCCTTCCGCAGTGTGGAACTTCAGTAAGTTCCTCTCTGTCGCGCCGCACGAACGTGCACCACGCACGACCGGCCGGGAGGGGAACCCGCGTGCCCGGGATCGACGAATGCCTGCTCGAAGCCATGACGCTGCCCGGTGCGCGCGGGGCCGCGCTGGTGGACTGGAGCAGTGGACTGGCCCTCGGCACCGCGGGGGAATCACCGGTGGGGGACCACGAGACCACCGCCGCGGAGACCGCGGAGCTGGCCCGGGCCGCCGCCGAATACGAGTCCTTCGCGCCCGGCCCGCCGGACGGGGACGGCCGCACGGCCCCCGGTGACGAGGAGGGCCCGCCCATCGAGGATCTGATCGTCACCACGCGCACCGGCTACCACGTGCTGCGCTTCGTCGAGACGAGCTTCGACAGCAGCGTCTTCCTGCACCTGTGGCTGGACCGGTCCCAGGGCAACCTCGCCCTCGCCCGACTCAGACTCAGGGACCTGGCGGAAGGGCTGGTGCTCAGATGACCACCGCGCCCTTCACCGCCGACACCGTGTCCGGCCCCACCGCCGTCTCCCCGCTGCTCACCCGGCTCGCCGCCGAGCGGGCCACCGGAGCCCTCCTGCGCGACCGCGGCACCCTCTTCCTGGAGGACGGACGGATCGTGCACGCCGAGAGCCCGGCCACGCCGGGTCTCGACGTCCTGCTCACCAAGGGCGGCGGGCTCGCCCCCGAACGCTGGCGGGAGGCCGTGGACCGGGCCGGAGCACGCCGCCAGGTCGCCCGGTTCCTCGTCGACAGCGGCGGGCTCGCCGGGGGCGAACTGGAGATATGCCACCTCGCCGCGATCTTCGACGCCGCCTTCTTCGCGCTCTCCCCGGGCAGCGGACCCTCGCGCTTCCGGCGCGGGGCCACCCACTGGATCGGCTCGGTGCGCTCCGTACCGGCGGCCGCCGTGGAGCGCGAGACCCGGCGCCGGCGCGAACTGCTGGACGCGGTGTGGCCGTACCCCCTGCTCGACACCTCGCCGGTGGTGCCCCGGGCGGCCGCGCCCGGCCAGACCGTCACCAGCCGCCAGCGCATCCTGCTACGGCAGGCGGACGGGGTGCGCACCCCCGCCGCACTGGCCTGGGTGCTGGGACGCCCGGCCTTCCACACACTGCTCGACGTACGGCGGCTCGCCGCCGCCGGACTGGTCGAGACCCCCCACGCACCGGTGCCCGGGCCAGTGGCCGAGCCGCTGCCGGAGTGGATGACCCAGGCCCAGACCCCGGACGTGGCCCTGCTCCGCCGGTTACGCGACGCACTGGAGGCAAGCCTGTGAGGCTCCCGCTGCGACCGCGCGCCGACCGGCGGCAGGCCGAGCGGGGGCGTCAAACCGAAAGGAGACTGTCGATGGTGCCCGCCGAGGCCGAAGCCGAGATCCTCGCAGAGCTGCGGCGGCTGCGGGCCCGGGTCCCCCAGCTCACCGGAGCCCTCGCCGCCAGCGCCGACGGGCTGGTGCTCGCCCGGGACACGGCCGCCACCGAGGCGGAAGCCGTGGCGGCGCTGACCGCCGCCGCCCTCGGAGTGGCCCAGCGGCTCAGCGACAGCACCGGACAGGGCGACTTCCGGGAACTGCTCGTCCGGGGCGAGCACGGGTACGTCGCCACCTACGCCGCGGGGGACGCGGCGGTCCTGACCCTGATCGCGGAGCCGCGCGCCAATGTCGGCCGGCTCCACCTGGAGGCCCGCCGCTCCAGCCTGCGGATCGCCGAGCTCATAGACGGCGTCCTCGGCCGCCGCGGCCCGCAGGCTCCCGAAGGCCCCCGCTGACCCCGAGCACCACGCACCGCACCACCCGCGCCACCACCGCACCACCCATCGCCCCATCACCAGTAGGAACACCGGAAAGGAATCCCCCATGGCCAACGTGGAGACCGCCCTCAAGGAGACCACCACCATCGACGGCGCCATCGGCGCCGCCCTGGTCGACTACGGCAGCGGCATGGCCCTCGGCACCATCGGCGGCGGCAAGGACTTCGACCTCGCGGTCGCCGCCGCGGGCAACACCGACGTGGTGCGCGCGAAGGTGCGCACCATGGAGTTGCTCGGCCTCAAGGACGAGATCGAGGACATCCTCATCACCCTCGGCTCGCAATACCACCTCATCCGGCTGCTGCGCGGCCGCAATGCCCAGGGCCTCTTCCTCTACCTGGCGCTGGACAAGGAACGGGCCAACCTCGCGATGGCCCGGCACCATCTCAAGCGGATCGAGGCCGAACTCGAGGTCTGACGGTACGTACGTTCGCGGTGGGGTGGCGAGCGGTCGAATTCTTTGCCGTTCGCCCCCGTCACCTGCACAGTTTTGTCCGGATTGGGTGGAGTTTATAATCCCGTTACAGAGTAAGATGCTGTAATTAGCTGATCATTGACTGACAGACCCGCTGGAGAATTCGTCACCCATGCCCCCGCGCCTGAGCATCGTCGTCCCTGTCTACAACGTCGAGCTCTACCTCGATGAGTGCCTGGAGTCTCTCGCCGCGCAGACGTTCGGCGACTTCGAAGTCATCATGGTCGACGACGGCTCGACGGACACCAGTGCCGTCATAGCCAAGGCCTTCGCCGCACGGGACGGTCGCTTCCGACTGGTCATGCAGGAGAACGCCGGACTCGGCGCCGCCCGCAACGCCGGCGCCCGGCACCTGACGGAGGGCAGCGAGTACCTCGCCTTCGTCGACAGCGACGACACCCTGCCGGCGAACGCCTACCAGCTGATGGTGGACACCCTCGACGAGACCGGCTCGGACTTCGTCGGCGGCAACGTCCTGCGGTTCCGCTCGGTCGGCATGAACCAGTCGTGGGGGCACAAGGCGCCCTTCGCCAAGACCCGGCTGAAGACGCACATCTCCAAGTTCGCCCCGCTCGTCACCGACCGGACCGCCTGGAACAAGGTCTACCGGCGCACCTTCTGGGACGAGCACGGGTTCCAGTACCCGGAGGGCATCCTCTACGAGGACGCCCCCGTCAGCATCCCCGCGCACTACTTCGCCGCCAGCGTCGACGTGCTCAGCGACGTCGTCTACCACTGGCGCGTCCGCGAGACCGGTGAGCGCTCCATCACCCAGCGCTCCACCGACCCGGTCTCGCTCGTCGACCGGGTCAAGTCCGTCCGCCTGGTCCGCGACGCGCTCCAGGCCAAGACCGGCGCCAAGTACGCCCGTTACCTGCGCGACTTCGACCACAACGTGCTGAGCGAAGAACTCCCGCTCATCTACAAGTACGTGCCCGAGGGCGGCCAGGACTTCCGCGACGCCTTCGTCCGCGAGGTCGGCGCCCTGGTCCGCGAGATCGGCAGCGAGCCCTGGAGCGACCTCACCGTCGCCGACCGGCTCAAGGCCTACCTCGCCGGCGAAGGCCGCGTCGAGGACTTCATCGCGCTCCTCAAGCACCAGGGCGACTTCTCCTACAGCGTCCCGGTCAAGGGCCTCGCCCGACCGCAGGCCGACTACCCCTTCCTCCAGGGCCGCCCGCCCGTCCCGGCCAAGGTGCTCACCCTCGGCCCGCGCGAACGCCGCGTCGTCAGCAAGCTCGAACACGCGGCGTGGAGCGGCGGCAAGCTGCTGCTGCGCGGTTACGCCCTGCCCGGCCACCTCGGTGCCGAGAGCCGCCTGGGCTCCCGCAAGATGCTGATCTTCCGGGAGAAGGGCAAGCGCCGCCGTACGGTCGTCAACACCCGCACCGTCGCCGCGCCCATGGCCACCGTGAACGCGGCGCACCTCGCGCTCCGGCACGCCGACTGGGCCGGCTTCACCGCCGTCGTCGACCCCTCCGTCTTCCAGCAGGGCGGCAAGTGGCGCGACGGCACGTGGACCACCTCGATCGCCGTCACCGGCGCCGGCGGTCTGCACCGCGCCCGGCTCAAGGGCGGCGACCACGACAGCGGTCTGACCCCGCCCGCCCACTGGGTGGCGCCCGACGTCCGGATCGTCCCCACCGTCGCCGGTGCGCTCACCGTCACGGTCGAGGTCGTCCGCGCCCGGGTCCTGGACGTCCGCCCCGACGCCGACGGCACCGGTTTCGTGATCAGCGGCGAGCTCGCTGACGACTTCGCCGCCGGAGCCGCCCTGCGCGCCCAGCACCAGAACAGCGGCACCGTCGTGACGCTCCCGCTGGAGACCACCCCGGGCGCCCACGGCGGCCGCGCTGCCTTCACCGTGCGCGTGCCCGTCGCCGACCTGGCCGCCGTGCCCGACGCGGTGCCCGCCCCCGGCGAATGGCTCCCCGAGCCGTGGAACCTGTCCGTGACCCGGGCCGACGGCACGGCCGTCGACCTCGCGCACGACGAGCGCGGCGGGTTCACCGGCCTCGTGGTGCCCGTCCCCGGAGACGACACCGGCCGCTCCGTCTTCGTCAAGCGCACCGCCCTCGGGCACCTCTGCTTCGCCCTCCAGCCGTCGCCGCCGCTGGTGGAGACCGTCGAGGCCGAGGACGGCCGACTGACCCTGCGCGGCACCTACCTGCCGCCCGCCGACAGCGCGGAGGAGCCGCACGAGCTGGTCCTGCACAACTGGCACGGCGAGGAGTACAGCTACCCCGTCACCCTCGGCGACGGCCGCTTCGAGGCCTCCTTCGTCCCGGTGCTGCCCGAGCACTTCGCGGGGCGGACCACGCTGCCGCACGGCCGCTGGTGGCCGACGCTGCGCCCGGTCAGCCGCGGCGGCGTCACCGCGAGCCTGCTCGGCGTCGACCGGGGTGCCCCGGTCCAGATGCTCGCCCCCGCCCTCGGTAGCGGCCCCGCCGGTCTGACCGTCGACGGCCGGCGGATGCGCGTGGAAGCGCGCTTCTTCGACCGCATGGCGCTGGTCGTCGACCAGCTGCTGACCCCGCACGACCGCTCCCGCTACGCGCAGCGCATCGCCCGCGACGTGACCTACCCGCAGCAGCGCCGGGCCCCGGTCAAGGACATCGTGGTCTACGACACCTTCCAGGGGAACGGCGCGGGCGACTCGCCGCGCGCCATCCACGAGGAGCTGGTGCGCCGCGGCGAGAAGCTGGAGCACGTCTGGCTGGTCCGCGACGGCCACACGGAGGTCCCGCCGACCGCGCGCGCCGTGCAGTACCGCAGCCTGGAAGCGTGGGACGTACTGGCCCGCGCCCGCTACTACGTCGCCAACGACAGCGTGCCCGCGCCGTTCTTCCGCCGCGAGGGCCAGGTCGTCGTACAGACCTGGCACGGCACGCCGCTCAAGCAGATCGGCCACGACTTCATCCACGACTACTACTCGAGCCCCGAGGTGCTCGAAGCGCTGGAGCACGACAGCGCCCAGTGGTCGCTGCTGGTCTCCCCGAGCAGCTTCGCCACGCCCGTCCTCAAGCGCGCCCTCGGTTTCAAGGGCGAGGTCATGGAGGTCGGCAGCCCGCGCGCCGACGCCCTGGTGCGCCCCGACGCCGACCGGATCGCCGAGGTCCGCCGCCGTCTCGGGCTGCCCGAGGGCAAGAAGGTCGTCCTCTACATGCCGACCTGGCGCGAGAACAACGAGGGCTGGTCCAACGGCTACAAGCTCGACCTGCGCATCGACCTGGACGAGGCCCGGCGCGAGCTGGGCGAGGACCACGTACTGCTGGTCCGCGGCCACTACCGGGTGACCGAGCAGGTCCGCGACGCGGTCCGGGACGGCTTCGTGAAGGACGTGTCCCGCTGGGCCGACGCCACGGACCTGCTGTTGGTGGCCGACGTGCTCGTCTCGGACTATTCCTCCGCGATGTGCGACTTCGCGCTCACCGACCGGCCGATCCTGCTGTTCACCTACGACCTGGCGCACTACCGCGACACGCTGCGCGGCCTCACCATCGACCTGGAGGCCAAGGGCCCGGGCCCGCTGCTGCACGATGCGACGAGCCTGCTCGCCGCGGTGCGCGACGCGGACGCGATCGGCGCCGAGTACGCGGAGCGGCGCGCCGCGTTCCGTGCGGAGTTCTGCGACCTCGACGACGGCCGGGCCGCCGAGCGGGTCGTCGACCGCATGCTGGAAATGTAGCCCGTACGGGTGCTTCGCGGACCGGTCCCGGGCCCACCGATGAGAATCGGGCCCGGGACCGGTCTGTATGGGTGGGACGAGAACCCGCCCACACCCGCTGGAGGCATTCATGATCAGCAACGGTTTCACCACGTGCCTGTGGTTCGACGGCCGAGCGGAAGCGGCCGCCGACTTCTACCTCTCCGTCTTCAAGGACGGCAAGCGCGGCCGGATCGGCCACTACACCGACGCGGGTCCGGGCGAGGTGGGGTCCGTGATGGTCGTCGAGTTCGAGATCAACGGACAGAAGTTCGTCGCGCTCAACGGCGGCCCCCAGTTCACCTTCACCGAGGCCGTCTCCTTCCAGATCCACTGCGCCGACCAGGCCGAGGTGGACCACTACTGGGAGGCGCTGACCGCGGACGGCGGCGAGCCGTCCGTCTGCGGCTGGCTCAAGGACCGCTTCGGCCTGTCCTGGCAGGTCGTCCCGGCCGAGGTGATCGACCTGATCAGCGACCCCGATCCGGCGAAGGCCGCACGGGCCAGCGCCGCCGTGTACACGATGAAGAAGATCGACCTCGCGGCGGTGAAGAAGGCCCACGCGGGCGGCTGAGCCCGCGGGGCCGCGGACCCGCTGGACGCCCCTGGACCTGGACCCCCTAGACCTGGACGTCCTGGAGCCGGTCGAGCAGCGCGGGCAGGGCGCTCCCGATCGGTTCCCGGATCACCTCGTCGGCGAGCGGGTCGTACGGGGTCTCCTCCGCGTTCACGATGATCAGCCGGGCGCCGTGCTCGGCCGCGATCCCGGCCAGCGAGGCGGCGGGCTGCACCTGGAGGGTGCTGCCGACGGCGATGAAGACCTGGCAGCCCTTGGCCACCGCCACGGCCTGCGCCAACACCTCGGGATCGAGTCGCTCGCCGAACATCACGGTCCCGGCCTTGAGGATCCCGCCGCAGGTCAGGCAGGCGGGGTCGGGCTCGCCCGCCGCGACCCGGTCCAGGGTCTCGGACATCGGGGAGCGGACGTGACACCGGGTGCAGACGACGGCCCGGGCGGTTCCGTGCAGTTCGAAGACCTTGCGGTCGGGCATTCCGGCGAGCTGGTGCAGCCCGTCGACGTTCTGGGTGACGACCCGGACCGGGGTCCCGGCGCGCTCCAGCGCGGCCACGGCCAGGTGCGCCGCGTTGGGCAGCGCCCCGAGCGCGGCGATCTCGGCGCGCATCAGCCAGGACCGCCGCCGGATCTCCGGATCCTCCATGTAGTACTCGTAGGTCACCAACTTCTCGGCGCCGGGCTCCCGGCGCCACAGGCCCTGCGGCCCCCGGTAGTCCGGGATCCCGGAATCGGTGGACATTCCGGCTCCGCTGAACACGACGACGAGTGGCTTCCCCATGCCCCCGACCCTACGCAGCCCCCGCCCCCCGGGGCGAAGCATTAAGCGGCGCGCCGACCGGCCGGCGGCGCCGGCGGCATCACTGCACGCAGAACTCGTTGCCCTCGGGGTCCGCCATCACCACGTGCGACATGCCGTGCTCCTCCACCGTCCGCAGCACCGTGGCCCCCAGCGAGGTCAGCCGCTCGCTCTCCGCCACCCGCCGCTCCGGACCGAAGTGCAGGTCGATGTGCAGCCGGTTCTTGCCCCGCTTGGGCTCCGGCACGGCGTTGAAGAGCACGCGGCGCCCCAGCCCGACCCCGGTCGCCGGGTCGACCGGGTCCTCCGGGTGGCGCACGGCCGCGGCGCTGCGCCACACCTTCCGACCGTCCACCACCATCCAGTCGGCGTCCGTGACCGCGCCGAAGCCGATCAGCCGCTCGATCAGCTCGGAATGTTCCTCCTGCGCGTACCCCAGCGCGGCCGACCAGAACCGCGCGAGGCGCAGCGGATCGGCACAGTCGACGACGAGTTTCCACTGCACGGCGGTCATGGCATCCTCCGGGACGGAACGGACCTTGTCTTCCGCTCCCGTTATAGCCGGGCCCACTGACATCGGCTGAGTACGGGTACTCAGGTCCGCGGGGCGCGCGTTGGCGATACTGACAAGTACGCCGAGAACAACGCGTTCAAGAGGGAACTGCCCGACACCCCCAGGGAGCAGTGTCTCGGCCGGGCCCACGCGGAGCGCATCCGGGCGGCCCTGACCGGGGAGGGCAGGACGGTCCCGCACACCGAGGCGGAGCTGCGGACCGCGCTGGAGGGGCTCGGCTACGCCGTGGACCCGGGCGTCGTCAAGAGCGGTCCGGGGCAGACCGGCACCCTCTGGTTCGAGCTGCGCGTCCACGAGGGCGGACCCTGCGTCGGCGGCCAACTGCACGATCCGGTGCGGATCGAGACCCACGGCTCGTACATGGAGGGCGGCTGCTGGGAGCCCCGGGGCGGTCACTGACGGGCCGTCGGCCGGACAGGCACCGTACCGGGACGGACCACACCTCTGGTACAACACCGCACATGAGCGCATTCGAGATCGCCGGCGCGAGCGCCGGCGACATGGAACTGTTCCGGGCCTGGTCCGACGACGAAGGATGGAATCCCGGTGACACCGACCGGCTGGCCTTCGCCGTGGCCGACCCGCGCGGCTTCCTGGTGGGTCGGCTCGACGGCGAGCCCGTGGCCTGCGTCTCGGCGGTCCGCTACGGCGCCGGGTTCGGCTTCGTCGGCTTCTACATCGCCCGCCCCGCCGTGCGCGGGCAGGGGTACGGGATCCAGCTCTGGCACGCCGCCATGGCCCGGCTCGACGGGCGCCTCGTCGGCCTGGACGGGGTCGTCGCCCAGCAGGACAACTACCGTAAGTCCGGCTTCCGTTCGGCCTGGAACAACGTCCGCCACGAGGGCGTTCCCGCCGCGCCGCAGGGGAGCGGCGACTTCGGGAGCGCCGGCGCCGGCATCGAGGTGATCGACGCCCGCTCCCTGCCCTTCGCCGAACTGGCCGCCTATGACCGGCGGTTCTTCCCCGAGCCGCGCGATTCCTTCCTCGCGGCCTGGACCGGGCTGCCCGGCCGCACGGCGCTCGCGGCCGTCCGTGACGGGCGGGTGGAGGGCCTCGGGGTGATCCGGCCGTGCAGTGCGGCCTCGCGGATCGGTCCGCTCTACGCCGCCACCCCGGCCGTCGCCGCCGCCCTGATCCAGCGGCTGGCGGCGACGGTGCCCGGGGCCCCGGACGGGGGAGCGGGACCGGTGGCGGTGGACGTGCCCGACGCCAATCCCGCCGCCCTCGCCCTCGTGTCCGGACTCGGCCTGGTCCCCACCTTCGAGGCCGCCCGGATGTACACGGGCCCCGCGCCGGAGGTCGACCTCCCCGGTCTCTACGGGGTGACCAGCCTCGAACTGGGCTGACCCGGGGCGCTCGTCAGAACGCGAAGAGGGACCCGCTGCCGCCCCGCATCGCGCAGCGGTTGGCGAAGGTGTGCTGGTAGCTGTAGTGCTTGCCCTGCCAGACGCCGTCGGCCGTGACCGTCACCGGGTCCCACTCCCTGGTGCACGGCCCGGCGGAGCCGCCGCGGGTGATCGTGTCGGCCTGGCCGGCGGCCGCGAGTAACTCCGTACACGCGCCCGCCGGGTCCGGATGGGTCCCGCTCGGGCGGGGTGCGCAGACGAGCGTCACGGCGCGCAGGACCGTTCCGTTGCGGGCGTCGTCGCCCGCCGTGATCCCGAGCACCAGCGCGGACGGCGCGTAGAGGCTCTCGGTGCCGGAGGGCGCGGCGTCGGCCGCCCCCGACCCGGCCAGTGCGGTGAGCGCGGTGAGCGCCATGGCCGCGGAAGCGAGACCCATACCCCTTGCGATGGACCGCATTTCGAACACTCCCTTGGGTGGTTGTTTCGGATAACGGACACGAGTGTTGCCCACCCAGGGCACGGCCGCTCACCCGCACCCCCATTTCACGTCACCGAAAGCGACCGGATGATTGCGGATTGTGTCGGTCCGGAGTCCTGTGACCTGTAGGAAAACCTGTATAGAACCTGTATACGAAACGGCCGAAGATCGGTCCGTCGACATCGGGCCAGCGAAGGCCCGCGGCAGGCCGGTATCCGGTCGGTGCGGGCCCCGACGGCGCCGCCGCGGGGCCCTGGTGGAAGGCGCGTATGCCCTAGTGGGGGGCGTACAGGTCGAGCAGGCGGGTGCGGGTCTGGTGCAGGCGGTGGGCCAGTACCCGGCCCACCCAGTGGCCCACGGCGGAACCGAAGGTCGGGTCGGCGTCCATCAGCATCCGGACGGTCGTTCCGTCGAACTCGTACGCGCGCACCGGGGTCATCGCCTCGGCGCCCAGCTGCCAGACGTACGGCGGGAACAGCCACGACCAGCCCACCAGCTCACCGGGGCCGAGGCTCTCCACCGGGGCGGGCCGGCGGCCGGGGACCGGGATCTCCAGGGTGACGGTGCCGGAGCGCACGATCCAGAAGGTTTCGGCGCGGTTTCCTTCGTCGAAGATCCGCGCGCCCTCGGGGAAGTTCACCTCGTGGGCGTGGCTCATCAGCCGCCCGCGGTGTTCGGTGGACAGGGCGGCTGCGATCCGGATGGGGGAAGGGTTGCTCACGACGGCCTCCGATCGGGACCCCCCGCTCCAACCAGTGTCGCCGACCGGCGGCCCGATGGCCGTTCTCCGTCGCGATCCGCCGTCATTCGTCGCCGTTGGCCTCCAGGCAGGCCAGCTCCATCGCGTCGAGCACCGCCTCGTAGCTGCGCTGGCTCAGCTCCGCGACGTTCTCTATCTGGGCGGTCGCCCACGCGGAGAGGGTCATCACGAGGACCCGCAGCCCGTCCGTGCCGTGCTCGGCGAGGATCGCGTCCGCCAGGACCATCGCGTCCTCCGGCACCCGCTCCGGCGGCTCCAGCCCGGCCAGCTCCCGCAGCAGCGTGATGGTGCGGCGCGAGATCTCCGGGGTGATCCTCGCCAGCCGCATGTCTTCGTCCCTGTCCATCCGCCCCCGCCTTCCGTCGACCGAGCCGATCCCCCTGCAGGCACGGTAGAGGGGCCGGGGCCACGGCGTGGCGCTTTCGCCAGGGTGCGCGCCCGCCGGGGCCGCCCTCTCCCTTCCACTGGCGCCGACCGGCCGGTAACTTGACCGCGTTCATTCATGTCTGCCAGGCGACCGGACCGGTAGGTGCGAGATGCAGAGCCCCCTGAGCGCGGCCCGCCGCGCCCTCCTGCGGTGCGCGCCGCTGCTGTGCGCGCTGCTGGTCACGGCCCTCGCCGTGCCGGCCGGACCGGCGCGGGCCGCCGGGGCCCAGGAGGCGCGGGCCGCGGCGGCGGGCGTCGGCCGGGCGGCCGCGGCGACCTGGACGCCGCCGCTGTCGACCCGCGGCCGCTACATCGTGGACGCGAAGGGCGAGCGCCTGCGGCTGCGCTCCGGGAACTGGGACGGTGCCCAGGGCTCCTGGAACGGCTCCGGGGACGCGGCCGACCCCGCCACGCACCACGCGGGCCAGGACTCCCACGGGATTCCGCTCGGCCTCGACCGGACCCCGATCACGGCCCTGCTCGCCGACTTCCACGCGCTGGGGCTCAACAGCATCCGGCTGCCCTTCTCCGGCGAGATGCTGCGCACCACCGCCCCCGTCCCGGACGCCGCGGTCGCGGCCAATCCGACGCTGCGCGGGAAGACGCCGTTCCAGGTGTACGACGCGGTCGTCGCCGCGCTGACCGCCGACGGATTCGCGGTCATCCTCAACAACCACACCAACACCACCCGCTGGTGCTGCGGCCTGGACGGCAACGAACGCTGGAACAGCGGGCGTTCCACCGCCCAGTGGGCCGACGACTGGGTGTTCCTCGCCCGTCACTACCGCGACAACCCGCGGGTGGTCGGCGCCGACCTCTACAACGAGGTGCGCCGCGACACCCTCGACGACCCCAACTGGGGGCTGGGGGACGGCCACGACTGGTACGCGGCGGCGGAGGAGGCCGCCGACCGGATCCTCACCGAGGCCAACCCCGACCTGCTCGTCGTCATCGAGGGCATCAACTGGACCGGCATCCCGCTGGACGGCCTGCCGCACGGCCGCCCCACCCTGACGCCCGTGCGCACCCTCTCCCACACGCTCGTGGCCTCGGACAAGCTGGTCTACTCCGCCCACTTCTACGGCTACACCGGGCCCCACCACAGCGGCGCGACCGGGCTCGGCGAGACCCATGACCCGCGCTACCAGGACATGAGCGCCGCCGAACTCGAACAGGCCCTGTACGACCAGGCCTTCTACGTCTCCGCGGAGAGCGGCAACCACTTCACCGCCCCGGTGTGGATCAGCGAGTTCGGCATCGGCGCCGGCGAGGGCGGCGGCGCGCAGCGGACCTGGTTCACCCGCCTCGCCTCGTACCTGGCCGCCTCCGACGCCGACTTCGCGTACTGGCCGCTGGTCGGATGGAGCACCACGGCGCAGGGCGCGCCGGGCGGCGACGACTGGGCCCTGCTCCGCTACGACGCCGCGGGCCGCCGCACCGGGGTGCTGGATCCGGGGGACTGGCGCACGGCCCCCTGGGCCGCCCTCGCCGCCTCCGCCGGGCGCAGCGGGCCGGTCGCCCCCGTCACCCGCTGGTCGATGCTGACCACCGACCACCGCGACCAGGTCGCCTCGCTGCTCACCCGGGCCACCGGCGACTGGGACGGCGGGGCCCGCAAGGCGGTCTGCCCCGACGGCTCCGGGCTGGTCGCTCTGAGCCACACCGGGGGCCGGGGCCTCTGCGTCAGCTCGGGCCTGCGGGCCGCGACGGGCGCCCAGAGCGTGGTGCGCGACGAGCGGTACGTGCCGGCCGGTGGCGACTGGGCGGGCGGCTACACGAAGCTCCAGTGCCCGGCCGGCCAGTTCCTGATCGGGTACAGCGTGCGCGGCGAGCGGCTCTCCGCGGCCCTGTGCGCGCCGGGCCGCGCCGCCCTCGCCGGAGCGGGCCGCACCGTGTGGTTCGACCGGGGCGACAACCGGCCCCCGGGCGCGGCGGGCGGGGAGTTCGCCCACGGCGCCTACAAGGGCCAGTGCCTGCCCACGGAGTACGCGGCGGGCATCGCCTTCACCACCCGGGTCGGGTCCCGCCCGTCCGCCGCCGCGCTCCTGTGCCGCGCCGCGCCGGTCGGCTGAGGGGGCACCGGGCGGGGCGGGAGCGCATTTTTCCGCATCCGATGGGTCAAGTGTGATGAACGCGGCGCGGAATCGCCCTAGTGTGCGCCCTACGCACGGCGCCGGTTCGGCTGTTTCCGGCCATGTGCGCGCACGCACCGCCGTGCACCTTCATCACCTCGCACTGTGAACTGGGGGGTTCATGCGCAGATCCAAAGGCCTGGCGACCGCTCTCGCCCTGGCCCTGTCCGGTGGCGCGACGGCCATCGCTCTGGGCCTCGTACCACAGGCCGCGGCGCTCACGCCGCCCGTGGCCTTCACGGCCGACGCGCTGTCGACCTGGCAGCCCAACGGCGTCGTCTGGGCACTCGCCGAAGCGAACGGCACGATCTTCGCCGGTGGCACCTTTTCGGCCGTCCGGCCGCCCGAGGGCGGCGCCGGCGCCGAGCGGTCCGCGGTCAACTTCGTCGCCCTCGACGCGGCGACCGGCGCCCCGACGGCCTGCACGCTCTCCTTCACCGTCGGCGGCGGCACCGCCACCGTCCGAGCGCTGGCCCTGTCGCCCGACAAGCAGACCCTGTACGCGGGCGGGTACTTCGGCGCCGTCAACGGCACGCCGGTCTCCAGCCTCGCCGCGATCGACGTGGCGACCTGCACCCCGAAGGCGGCGTTCCACCCGTCCTTCGCGGCCACGGTCCGCGCGCTCGCCGTCACCGACGACACCGTCTACGCGGGCGGCGACTTCCTGACCGTCCAGGGCCAGTCCCGCCAGCGCTTCGCCGCCGTCACCACCACCGACGGCGCCCTGCGGCCCTTCACGGCGGACGCCGACGAACCGGGCCGCGCGGTCGAAGTGACCCCCGACGGCAAGAACGTGCTGATCGGCGGCGACTTCTTCACCGTCAACGGTACGAACACCCACGCGCTCGCCGTCGTGGACGCCACCAGTGGCGCGCTCGCCAAGTCCTATCCCGGCTTCATCGAGACCAACTCGGTGGTCAAGGACATCGCCGTCGACGCCACCGGCTTCTACACCGGCAACGAGGGCACCGGCGGCGGGGTCTTCGACGGCCGGATCGCGCTCGACCTCGCGGACTTCGGCCAACGGTGGCGCGACACCTGCCTCGGCGCCACGCAGGCCGTGCTGCCCTACCAGAACGTGCTCTACAGCGCCTCGCACGCGCACGACTGCTCCAGCGTCGGCGAGTACCCCGACGGGCAGCGCCACCACCTGCTCGCCGAGCCCACCACCGGCACGGCCAAACTGGGCTGGGCCCCCGACACCAACGACGGCATCGGCGAGGGCATCGGACCGCGGGTGATGGCGGTCGGCTCCAAGGCCGGGGTCCAGTACCTCTGGGTCGGCGGCGAGTTCACCACTGTCAACGGCTCCGCGCAGCAGAGCCTGACCCGCTTCGCCTCCACCGGGGACACCGGGGCGCCGACCGTACCGGTCGCGAGCGCGGTGAGCTTCAAGCCGGGCCAGGTCCAGGTGCGCTGGCGCACCAGCCTCGACCTCGACGACAGCACGCTGACGTACAAGGTGTACCGCAACGGCTCGGCCACGCCGATCGCCACGGTCGCCGCCGACTCGCTGTTCTTCCGGCGCCCGCAGGCGTCCTGGACCGACACCACCGTCTCGGCGGGCCAGTCGTACAGCTACCGGGTGACCGCGACCGACGGCGCGGGCAACACCAGCGCCCTCTCCGCCACGGCATCGGTGACCGTACCGGCCACCGCGGACGCCTACCCGAACCAGGTGCGCACGGACGGCGCCGCACAGTACTGGCGCTACGACGAGAGCGCGCTGCCCTTCGTCGCCGACTCCTCGGACGGCGGCAACTCCAGCGGCGTCCACCTGAACGCCCCGGCGCTGCGCCAGACGCCCGGCGCGGTCACCGGCGCGAGCACGGCGATCGGCTTCAACGGGACGGACACCCAGGTGTACGGCGACCGCCGCTCGACGGTCGGCGGCAGCTACACGCTGGAGACCTGGTTCAAGACGAACACCACGCGCGGCGGCAAGCTCGTCGGCTTCGGCAACAACCAGACGCGCGGCAGCAGCCAGTACGACAAGCACGTCTACATGACCAACGACGGTCGCCTGACCTTCGGCGTCTACACCGGAGCCACCCGCACGATCACCACGGGCGGCGCCGCCCGCTACAACGACGACCAGTGGCACCACGTCGTCGCGACCCAGGGCGCGGGCGGCATGGTCCTCTACGTGGACGGGGCGCAGAAGGGCACCCTGAACGTCACCACGAACGAGAACTTCGCCGGCTACTGGCACGCGGGCGGTGACAACCTGAACGGCTGGCCGGAGCGTCCCACGAGCGACTACTGGGCGGGCCGGCTCGACGAGACCGCCGTCTACCCGACGGCCTTGACCGCCGCACAGGTGCAGAACCACTACGCCCTCGCCACGGCTCCGGCCGACTCGGTCGTCCAGGTCCAGGCCGCCGAGGACACCTACGCCAACGCGGGCGCACCGGGCACCAACTTCGGCACCTCCGGTTCCCTGGCGGTGGGCGGCAGCGCGCTCTACCAGAGCTACCTGCGCTTCACCCTGCCCGCGGCGCCCGCCGGCACGGCCTTGAAGTCGGCCACGCTGAGCGTGAAGACGAACACGATGAGCGGGGCGGGGACCACCGACACCGTGTCCGTGGTTCCGGTCACCGGCGCGTGGACGGAGACCGGAACGACCTACTCCAACCGTCCGGCCCTCGGCGCCACCGCGCTCGGCAGCTTCGCCGGCATCGCGGACGGCTCGGCGCTCGCCACGACCACTCTGGACCGGGCCACCGTCGCCGCGGCCCTGAACGGCTCCTACAGCCTGGCGCTGACCAACGGCGGCGCCGACCCGGCGTGGCTGTGGTCCTCGGAGGCGGCCGCGAACGAGGGGACGCCCCAGCTGACCCTGACCTTCGGTCCGCAGTAACGCCAGCACCTCGCGGAATCGTCGAAGGGGGCACGGGCCGACACGGCCCGTGCCCCCTTCGCGCGTCTCCGTCAGGGGGCGGGAGCGGAGGCAGGGGCGGCGCCCGGCTCGCCGTGCCCGATGTGGGCCAGGACCTGCTGGAGCAGTGCGCTCACGTGGGCGTCGTGCAGCTCGTAGACGACGCTGCGGCCCGTGCGGCGACCCGTGACGAGGTCGAGGTGGCGCAGCAGCCGCAGGTGGTTGGAGACGGTGGGCTGGCCGAGGCCCAGGTCGTCGGCGAGTTCGCCGACCGAGCACGGCGCGTGCAGCAGGCGGGCGAGGATCCGGATCCGGGCGGGCGAGGCGAGGCCCTGCATGACCTCGGCGACCGCCTCGGCGTCCGGCTCGGTGAGGGTGGGGGCGGCCGAGGGTTCCATGGCGTCACTCTAAGTCAAGGGATTGAGATGTGCACAGGTTCATATATTTGGATGTGCTGATATATTGATGTCATGAATACGAACCGCACGCCGAACCCGCCCCGCGGCGACGGCCACGCGCACGGTTTCCTCGGCGAGCGCGCCGAACTGGTCAGCGCCCTGCTCGCGCTCACCGTCTACCTGACCGGCCTGATCCTGGAGCTGACGGGCAACGGCGGCCCCGCGACCAGGCCCCTCTTCGTCGCCGCCTACGTCTTCGGCGGATTCTTCACCCTCCGCGAAGCCCTGCTCACCGTCCGGCGCGGCCGCTTCCAGGTCGACTTCCTCATGCTGATCGCCGCGGCCGGCGCCGCCGCCATCGGCGAGTGGGAGGAGGGGGCCGTCCTGCTCGTCCTCTTCAGCCTCGGCCACGCCCTGGAGGGCTACGCGATGGGGCGCGCCCGCAGGTCCATCGAGGCGCTGGGCGAGCTGGCACCCCGCAGCGCCCTCGTCCTGCGCGCCGCGACCCCGGTCGAGGTCCCCGTGGAGGAGCTGGTCGTGGGCGACACCGTCCTGGTCCGCCCGCACACCCGGGTCCCCGCCGACGGATTCGTCGCCTCCGGCACCGGCAGCCTCGACCAGTCGGCCATCACCGGCGAGAGCATCCCCGTCGACAAGCAGCCGGTCGCCGACCGCGCCGCGGCCCTCGCGAACCCGGCCGCCGTCGACGCCGCTAGCCGGGTCTTCGCCGGTACGGTCAACGGCGCCGGCGCCCTCGACGTCGTCGTCACCCGCCTCGCCCGGGACAACACCCTCGCCCGGGTGGTGCGCATGGTGCAGGAGGCCGAGGAACGGACCTCACCCACCCAGCGCTTCACCGACCGCTTCCAGAAGGTGTTCGTCCCCGGCGTGCTCGCCCTGGTCGCGGTGCTGCTCGGCGTCGGCGCCCTCACCGGCGAACCCTTCGCCGACACCTTCTACCGGGCGATGGCCGTCCTCGTCGCCGCCAGCCCCTGCGCCCTCGCCATCGCGACCCCGGCCGCCGTCCTCAGCGCCGTCGGCCGCGCGGCCCGTGGCGGCGTACTGGTCAAGGGCGGCGCCCCGCTGGAGGAGTTCGGGCGGCTGCGCACCATCGCCTTCGACAAGACCGGCACCCTCACCGAGGGCCGCCCGCGGCTGACCGAGGCCGAGGCCGCCGACGGCGCCGGCCCGCAGGAGCTGCTGCGCACCGCCCTCGCCGTGCAGCGCCTGAGCGACCACCCCCTCGCGCAGGCCGTCGTCCGCGACGCCCCCGCGCTGCTGGACGGGGCGCCGGAAGCGTCGGCCGCCGTGAACCTGCGCGCCGTCATCGGCCGCGGCGTCAGCGCCGAACTCGACGGCGAGGACGTCCACATCGGCAGCCTGGCCTACGTCGACACCCTCGCGGGTCCGCCCGTACCGGCCGCGCTGCGCGAGCGGACGAGGCAGCTCGCCGAGACCGGCCGCACCACCATGCTGGTGCGCCGGGGCGAGCGCTACCTCGGCACGCTCGGCCTGATGGACGCCCCGCGTCCGGACGCCGCCGACACGGTGGCCGAGCTGCGCGGACTCGGCGTGACCCGGATGGTCATGCTCTCCGGCGACGACCAGCGGGTCGCCGACGAGGTGGGCCGCGCGGTCGGCATGGACGAGGTCCGCGGCGGCCTGATGCCGCAGGACAAGGTCACCGAAGTAGCCAGGCTGCGCGCCGCCGACCGGACCGCCATGATCGGTGACGGGGTCAACGACGCGCCCGCGATGGCCGGCGCGACGGTGGGCGTGGCGATGGGCGCGGCCGGTTCCGCCGTCGCCCTGGAAACGGCGGACATCGCGCTGATGTCCGACGACCTGCGCCGACTGCCCTTCATCACCGGCCTCAGCCGCCGGGCCAGCCGGATCATCCGGCAGAACCTCTGGCTGAGCCTCGGCATCGTCGCGGTCCTGGTCCCGGCCACCGTCCTGGGCATGGGCATCGGCCCGGCGGTCCTGGTCCACGAGGGCTCCACGCTGATCGTCGTGGCCAACGCCCTGCGCCTGCTGCGCTACCCCGACGGCGCGGCGGTACCGGCCCGGGGATAGGCGCCCCGCAGGAGGCGCCGCGCCGGTGCGGGGACCGGCCCGGCCGCCCCCGCGGGCGGCGGACGCGCTCCCGTCAGGCCAGCGCGCGGACCACCGACCACAGGAGGCGCTCGCTCTCCGGGGCGGCGCCGCCGGGGAAGGCGTACCGGCGCCGCGCGTAGCCGTACGCGAAGCCCTGGCGGGGGTCGGCGAGCGCGAGGGAACCCGCGGCGCCGCTGTGGCCGAAGGCGCCCGCGCCCAGGGCCGGGAAGTTCGGGCCGTAGCTCTGGAAGCCGAGGCCGAACGCCTTGGCCGTGCCGCTCACGAGGTCCTTGCCCTCGGAGTGGATCCGGGCGAACTCGGCTGCCGTGTCCGGCTTCAGCAGGGGCGCCCGCCCGTCCAGGCCGAAGGCGGCGGCCGCGTACAGGCCCGCCAGACCGCGCGCCGAGCCGAGCCCGCCCGCCGACGCCTGGCCCCCGGCGCGCACGGCACGCGAGTTGGGGAAGTCGTACAACTCGCCGTTGCCCGGCGCGTGCGCGTTGAAGGCGATCCCGCCGAGGCCGTACGGGCTCGCGGCGGCAGCCTCGATCTCGGCCGCCTGCTCCGGCGTCGGCAGCATCGCCAGCGTGCTCAGGAAGCGCGGCTCCTCGGACTCCGGCAGGCCCAGCCACATGTCGAGCCCGTACGGAGCGCGGATCCGCTCCTCGTACCAGTCCTGGAGCGTGCGCCCGGTGGCCCGGAACACCACCTCGCCGACCAGGGCGCCGATCACGATGGCGTGGTAGCCGAAGAACCTGCCCGGCTGCCAGAAGGGGCGCTGTCCCGCCAACCGGGCGGCCAACGCCCGGTCGTCCGCCAGTTCCGCCGCGGTGAACCCGGCGTCCGAGCCGATCACCCCGGACCGGTGGGCCAGCAACTCGCGCAGCGTGATCCCGTCCTTGCCCTCGGCCGCGAAGTCCGGCCAGTACGAGGCGACGGTGCGGTCGAGGTCCAGCAGGCCGTCCTGCACCAGCAGGGCCGTCACCAGGTACGCCGCGCCCTTGGTGGACGAGAAGACGCCGAGCAGGGAGTCGGCGTCCACCCCCTCCGACCACAGGTCCACGACCCGCTCACCACCCCGGTACACCACCAACTGCGCGCCGGGCGCGTGCTCCTCGGCCTCGAGGAAGGCGGCGAACTCCTCGCGCACCCCCTCGAATCCGTCGACCACCGTGCCGCTCACTGCCATGAACCCTCCCGAACCATCCCGTTGATCTCGCCGTCCCGGCAACCCGGCACCTCCGTAACCGTATTCCCCGACCTGCCGGAGCGCGGTTCATGCGCCTCACCGGACACCCGTCAGTCCTGGGGCCCGAGTCGCCAGCGGACCTCGCCGTCCTGTACTTCGGCGGTGGGCGCGAGTCCGCAGGCGGCGGCCACGGCCGCCGAGGCGTGGTGGTCCGGGTGGACGTGTGCGACCACGGTGTGCGCGACGGCCGGGCCGACGGCGGGCGCCGTCAGCGCGGCGACCAGCGCGCGCGCCGCCTCCCGGGCGTAGCCGTGCCCCTGCCAGGCGGTCCCGATGACCCAGGCCACCTCCGCCGTGCCGTCCTCGACGGTGGCCTGTACGGTCCCCACGAGTCGCCCTCCGGCGCGCGAGCGCAGCACCCAGTTGCCCCACAGGACGGCCGGGTCGGGGGAGCCCGCGGCCTGTCGCGCGTAGCGGGCGCGCAGCGCGTCGAGCTCCGCCGGCGCGCCGCCGATGAACGCGTGCAGCGCGGGATCGGCCAATACGCCGACCATCTCCCGCGCGTGCTCGACCGCCAGCGGCACCAGGTCCAGCCGCGGCGCCGGGACCGACCCGGGCAGCACGGCGGGAGCGGCGGGGGCGGCCCGCGGGCGGACCCGGTCCACCGGCGCCACGACCACCGGATCCCGGTCGTGGACGAGCGGGACCGTCGAGGAACCCCCGGGGCGCAGCTCCACCGTCTCGCCGTCGTCGACCCGCGCCGCGAAGGCGTCCATCATGCTCATCCGGTCAGCGTGCACCACCGCCACCACGGACGACACCGGATTTCCGGCGCCGGGCGCCGGGGCGCGCCGTGCTCAGCGCCGCGGTTCCACCTCCAGGAAGCGCCGGCGCCGCGGCCCCCGGTAGAGCAGGCACTCCCAGCCGTGCCGTCCGAGCACCTCGGCGCACGCCGACAGCCGCTCCTCCTCGGCCCCGGCGGCCCCACCGCCCGGCGGTCCCACCCAACTCACCTCGACCCGCTCCGGTCCCTCCCCGGCCAGGACCCGGTAGCCGGTGGCGGCGCGCCCGCCCGCCGCGTCCAGCGCCGACGGCGCGAAGCCGGCGGCTTCCAGTACGAGCGCCACCGCGCGCGGCATCCGCTGTCGCTCCCAGGGCGCGGGCACGGGGAGGGGCTCCGGCCCCTCGGCGGCCGCGGCGCCGCCGCCCAGGATCCGCCGCATCGTGAGCAGCCCCTCGTAGGCCGTGCGCACCTCCGCGGCCCGTGCCTTCGCCGCCGCCGCGCCGTGCGCCGGCGGCGGTCCGTCGCCCGTCGCGGGCTCGAAGCCGCCGGATGCCGCATCCGCCATGGTGTTCCGCCCTCCCGGCCCGCGCCGACTGAGTACCTCACACCCAACGACCTGAGTACGCCGCCCGATTCCCCGCGCGGCCGGTCCTGCTCGAATGAGGACATGACATCCGACGCCACCACCCGAAGCCGCCACCCGCGCCTGCGGAACGTCACCACCGCCGGGTCCGCCCTCGCCGTGGCCCTGCTCCCGCTGGTCGTGGGCGTGCTGGTGGCCAAGGGGATGGCCGCCGATCCGCACGCCCCGGTGAACGCGCTGATCACCGGCGGCGGTCCGCGCGCGGGGATCCCGCGCGCCGAGTGGCGCCGCCGCGGCCACCACGCCCGCACCACCCTGCGCCGGCTGCGCCCCGCGGCCCGTGACACCCGCGGCACCGGCAACCGGACGACGCGGGCCGCCGGCCCGGCGACCGGGCCCCTGCGCCGCGTCCGCCCGATCCGCACCGCGGCGCGGGAATCGCTCTAAGCGGCTCCGGCGCCGTGCGGCTCGTCGTTCCGCGGGTCGTCATCGGGCCGTTCGACGCCGCGCAGCCACGCCGTGGCCTCGGCCTGGCTGCGCAGTCGGACCACGTGCAGCGGGGCGAAGCGGGGATCGGCCGCGCGACGGGCGATCTCCGCGCGCCGGGCGGCGTACCGCGACCACGCCCACCACACCGGATGGTCGGCCTGCAGCCAGCCGAGCCACCCCTCGACGTTGCCCCCGAAGACCCGCTCGCGGCGCACGGTCCTGCGCAGGGACCGGCGCAGCACCCGCCACATGACCACCCGGCGCGGGTGGTCCAGCCAGACGATCGTGTCGGCCCGCTCCCACAGCAGGTCGCGGACGGCGCGATAGCCGAGCGAGTCGAAGATCCACGCGTCCCGCTCGGCGAGGCGGGCCGTGTCCCGCACGAAGGTCTCGTTCACGCCCCACCGCGGCCCCGTGAAGTACAGCGCGTCCATCTCGTGGTGCGGCGCCCCGAGCCGTCGGCTCAGCGCCGCCGCCAGGGTCGACTTGCCCGCCCCACTGATCCCGACCACCAGAACGCGTCTCATCCGGGCAGCCTACGCACCGCCCGCCCGCCCGCGGGCGATCGGCTCCTGGAGCTCGGTGACCCACTGGCTCCGGTCGGGCGGGCACGCGAGCGTCACCTCGCGGGCGTAGCCGACCGACCGCAGGCCCCGGGCGTCGAGCCAGCGCGCCAGCGCCTGCGAGGCGGGCAGTACGTCGTCCATCGCGCCCCGGTGCACCACGGTGGCCGCGCGTTCCACGGCCGGGAGGACGACGATCCGCACCTGCCCGCCCAGGTCCTCGGCGCGGACCGCGGACGCCACGGGCAGCGCCGCGTGCACCAGGATCGCCCCGCCGTCCTGGTCCGGCGCGTCCTCGTAGTAGGCGACCCCGGGACCGGTGGGCGTCACCCGGGCCGCGTCCGCCCGGGCGCAGAGGTCGGCGAACAGCGGCCCGATGACCGGCCCGATGTCGTGCGGGGCGTAACTCGCCGCGATCGCCGTCAGCTCGGCCAGTCGCACGGCCGGCAGGCTCTTGATCACGATGTCGTCGGTGGACATGGTGCCCTCGCTCTCGATGGTCCGGAGCCTCGTCTCGACCTGGGCCAGCCGGTCCGCCGCGGCGGCCATGGCGCTCTCCAGTTCCGTCCGGCGCAGCCGCAGCATGCCGCGCAGCTCCTGGGGATCCAGCCGCTCGTCGAGGATCGAGCCCACCTGCTGGAGGCTGAAGCCGAGGTCCTTGAGCGCGATGATCCGGTTGAGCCGCGAGAGCTGGGCCGCCTCGTAGTGGCGGTACCCGCTGTGGGGGTCGACACGTGCGGGGCGCAGCAGACCGATGGCGTCGTAGTGACGCAGCATGCGGACCGACACCCGGCCGTGCTTGGCGAAGTCTCCGATGGTGAACATGACGTCTTCCAGTGCAAGGGCTGACACAGGGGGAGGGTCAAGTCATTGTCGCGAGCTGCCGCGGCGCGCCGCCGTCCGGGGCCGCACGCGCGGCTCGCCGCATGCGGTTCAGCGCACACGGTTCAGCGCACGGGTTCAGCGCACACGGTTCAGCGCACGCGGTTCATTCGCCGAAGCGGCCCACGCACAGGTCCACGACGGAGGGAGGAAGCGTGCCGTCGGTGGCCGCGCACAGGTCGTCCATCTCCTGCTGCCCGCTCACCCGGGCGGGCGGCGGGGCCGCGTACCGGCGCGGATGGGACGGCGCGGGCTTGCGGGGGGACGTGCGTCGGGGCGCCGACGGCTGCATCGCCCGCTCGCCGGCCCGGCGTTCCTCCCCGGACCCGGACCCGGACCCGGACCCGGATTCGAACCCTGACCCTGACCCTGACCCGAGGTCGGCTCCGGGTGGGGGTGTGGCGGGCGACAGGGCGGGCCCGTCGGTGCCGGTGCCCGTGTGGCTGCGGGTACCGGTGTGCGCGCCGGGTGAGCGGCGGACGTTCGGCGCCGGGTCCGGCACCACGAAGAGCGGGCCGGGGGGCGCCCCGGAAGGCGAGGATCCGGTCCGGACGCCGTGCGGTGGCGCGGAGGCGTCGGCGGACGGTGCGGCGGGGCGGGAGGAGGACGGAGCCTGGGCGCCGTCACCGTCACCGACGGAGGAGCATCCGGTGCCCGCGAGGAGCACGACGAGGGACAGGGGGACGGCCCGGCGCAACTGCATCCCTCCACCATGCCGCACGCACGTCCTGGACGCGGGGGTCCCGTACCGCTTACGGGTGACGACCCGTCGACGCGCTTCACGAGGGGACACGTCGGGCGGATCGCTGATTTACGGACATCAGGCTTGACCCGGGTGCCTTCCGGAGGAAAGAGTGCGCCCGACCAAGAACCACCGCACGGGGCGCACTTCGGGTATCGGCACGGCGCCGCCACCGGGGTCCGAGAGCCGGGCGGGGGCCGGTTCCGCACCGCCGCACCGGTCCCCGCCCCTTCTCCCGCGGGCCCGGCGACCGTTTCCGGCCGGGTGGAGCGGCAGGTTCCGGCCCCGCCGCGGGGGCGGCGCCTGGTTCGCGCTACTTTGACCCCAGGGGCCACCCCCTGACCGTTGGCCCTGCCTGGAGACGACCGTGCCCCACCACCCCGACGAGAACGGCCCCGTCTTCGACGACCGGCTCCTCGTGCGCCCCTACGTCGCCCGCGGCGGGCGCTCCTCCCGCCGTGCGGGCCCGCGCCGCACGGGCACCCCGCTCTGGCCGCAGCACGGTCCGGTCACCACCCCCTCGCCCAGCGGGGCCGACCAGGGGACCCGCGCCGAGGCGGCCGCCGTACCCGCTCCCGGCGCGACCCCCTTCCCGGCGGACGCCGCGGGCCCGGCCCCGGTCGATCCGGCCCCGGCCCCGGCCCCGGTCGCGGTTCCGGTACCGCCCACGCCCGGGCGGCGCGAACGCGGCACCCGCTACTCGTTGGTGGCCCTCGGTCTCCTCGCGCTGCTCACCGCCGCCACCTTGCTCACCCTGCTCGACTCCCCGCCGGACGATCCGCCGCGCCCGGTCAGACCGCCCGAGGTGCCCGGCCCCGGGCTGCTGGCCCGCAGTCCGGGCGCCGGTGAACCCGACGCGTCCTCGACCGGGTCCGCACGCCCCTCCGCGCCCGGACCGTCGAGCTCCGCCCCGGCCGGTTCCGGCGGCCCGACGCCGAGCCGCTCCACGCGGCCGGAGCAGCCCGTCGCGCCACCGCGCACCGCGACCCCGCCCGCCGGCGGCACCCTGCGGCCCGGGGACACCGGCGCCGAGGTGCGCGCCCTCCAGGAACGGCTCTTCGCGCAGGGGTTCACGTACGTCTCCCCGACCGGTGTCTACGACGAACAGACCCGGCGCGGGGTCGCCCAGTTCCAGAGCGACCGAGGCCTGACCGGCGACCCGACGGGCATCTACGGCCCCCGGACCCGCGCCGCGATGACCCCCTAGGGGGCCTTCGGATCCTGTCCTGTCAGCACGGCGCCGGTCGGGGTCAGCGGCCGCCGGCGACGCGCAGGATCGTGCCCGTCGTGTACGACGCCTCGTCCGACAGCAGCCAGGCGACGGCCGCCGCGACCTCGGCGGGCTGCCCGGGGCGTCCGAGGGGGATCCCGGGGCCCGAGCGGGCGGCGCGGTCCGGGTCGCCCATGGCCGCGTGCATGTCGGTGTCGATGATTCCGGGCGCCACGGCGTTCACCCGGATCCCGTCCGCGCCGAGTTCCTTGGACAGGCCCACGGTCAGGGCGTCGGTGCCCGCCTTGCTGGCCGCGTAGTGGACGTAGTCCCCGGGCGCCCCGAGGGTCGCGGCGGCCGAGGACACGTTGACGATCGCCCCGCCGCCCGAGGCGGCCATGTCGCGGGCGGCCCGGCGGCAGCACAACAGGTACCCGAGCAGGTTCACGTCCAGCACCCGGCGCAGGTCCTCGGGCCGGGCGTCGGCCAGCCGGCCCAGCGGACCCGTCACCCCGGCGTTGTTGACCAGCCCGGTCACCGCGCCGAGTTCGGCCCGCGCGCGGTCGAACAGCCGGTCCACGTCGGCCTCCTCGGAGGTGTCCACGCGCACGGTCACGCACGCCGCGCCCCTCGCCCGCACCTCGGCCGCGACGCCCTCCGCGGCCGCGGAGTCGCTGACGTATCCGAGTGCCAGGCGGTGCCCGGCGGCGGCCAGGCGCAGGCAGGTCGCCGCCCCGATCCCCCTGCTGCCGCCGGTGACCACGGTGACCGGAACGGTCGGTCCTGCGCGCATGTGCTGCCTCCCACGTGTCGTCCCTGTTGCTGCCCCGTGCCGCTTCCCGGTGCCGCCTCCCGGGGACGGCCGGTGAGCCGCCGGTCCGCGGCCCGGAGCACCCATGATCACCCGTCCGATCACCCGCCGCCGACCGCGTGCGGTCCTCGGCCACCCGTCAACGGGGGCCAGGTTTCGTCACATCGGGGTTCACTCCATAGGGTGAAGCCATGTCCGACGAGTCCCCCCTGATCCGGAGCCTGCGCACGGCGGTCGCCGCCGCGCCCGACGACGTCCCCCTGCGCCTGCACCTCGCCGAGATGCTGCTCGCGGCGGGCCGGGCCGACGACGCCGTGGCCGAGGCGGCCGTCGCCCTCCAGTACGCACCCGCGGACGCCGACGCCCGCGCCCTGATGGTCCGTGCGATGGGCCTGCCCCCGGCCGGCTCCGCACCCGCGCCGGCCCCCGACGCGCCGGCCTCCGACGCACCGGCCCCCGCCGCCCCCGCGGCCGGACCCCCCGCCCCCGGCTTCGACTGGGCCGCCGCGGAGCAGGAACTCGGCGGTGTCGTCGGCCCCCGCTTCGTGGCGGATCCCGATGCCGCCGAGTACGCCCGCGAACGCCCCCTCACCAGCGAGGGCACGGGAGCGGACGGCGACGCGGCCGACTCGTCCTGGGAGGTCGACGCGCCCGGGACCGTACGCCTCGCCGACGTCGGCGGCATGCAGGAGGTCAAGGACCGCCTCGAAGCGGCCTTCCTCGCCCCCATGCGCAACCCCGAGCTGCGCAAGCTCTACGGCAAGAGCCTGCGCGGCGGCCTGCTCCTCTACGGCCCGCCCGGTTGCGGCAAGACCTTCATCGCGCGCGCCGTCGCGGGCGAACTGGGCGCGAGCTTCATGTCCATCTCGCTCTCCGACATCCTCGACATGTGGATCGGCCGGTCCGAGAAGAACGTCCACGACATCTTCGAGACCGCCCGCCGCCAGGCGCCCTGCGTGGTCTTCCTCGACGAACTGGACGCGCTGGGCGCCAAGCGCAGCCGAACCGCCCACAGCGGTCTGCGCAACGTCGTGAACCAGCTGCTCACCGAGCTGGACGGGGTCGGCAGCGGCGCCCACGAAGGCGTCTTCGTCCTCGCGGCCACCAACGTCCCCTGGGACGTGGACATCGCCCTGCGCCGCCCCGGGCGGCTCGACCGGACCCTGCTCGTGCTGCCGCCGGACGCCGCCGCCCGCGAGACGATCCTCCGCTACCACCTGCGCGAACGCCCCATCGAAGCCGTGGACCTGGGCAAACTCGCCAAGGCCACCGAGGACTTCTCGGGCGCGGACCTCGCCCACGTCTGCGAGAGCGCCGCCGAGACGGCCCTGCTCGACTCCGCCCGCACCGGCACCGTCCGCATGATCGGCATGAAGGACCTGCTCTCCGCCGCGAAGCAGATCCGCCCCTCCAGCGAGCCCTGGTTCGCCTCCGCCCGCAACGTGGCCATGTTCGCCAACGACGGCGGCATGTACGACGACCTGCTCGCCTACCTGAAGAAGAAGCGGAAGCTGTGACCGGGCAGCACACCGGCCCCCCGCTCCAGGCGCGCGACCCGCTCGCCGAACAGGGCGTGGCCCTCGTCGACGCGGGCCGCGCCGACCGGGCGCTGGAGGTGCTCGGGCGACGCCTGGCCGAAGACCCGGAGGACCTCTTCGCCCGGGTCTGGTTCGCCCGTGCGCACTTCCAACTCCGGGACTACCAGGCCGCCTACGAGGCCGCCGCCGAGGTGCTCGTCCGCGATCCCGAGCACTACGACGCGCACTTCGTCCGCTCCTTCTGCCTGCGCCGCGTCGGCCGCTACGCGGACGCCCTCGACGTGATGGAGCGGGCCGTCCGGATCGACCCGGACAACTGGCTCGCCCGCACCGGACGCGCCGAACTGCTCATGCTCGTCGACCCCCGGCGCCCCGACGAGGCCTGGGAGGAGGCGCGGGCCGCCGCCCGGCTGGGCCCCGAGGAGCGGTACGTCTGCGAGGTGCTGCTCTACGTCGCCACCGAGACGGGTCGCGAGGAGGCCGCCGAGCGGGCTCGCCGGACCCTGCTCGGGATGGACCCGGCCAACACCTTCGCCGTGCCCTACCTCGCGCGCCGCGAGGCCGACAGGCCCGGGACCAGCGCGGCGCGGGCCGCCGACACCTTCGCCGCCGCGCTGGCCGCCGTACCGGGCTCGGCCGACCTGCGCGCGGGACTCGACGCCGCCGTCTACCGCATGCTGCGCGGGACCCGGTGGCTGGCCCTCGCCTGCCTCGCCGTCTCCGCCGTGGCCCTGGACGTCTTCCCGACCGAGGGCGAGGACCCCAAGGCCCTGCCCCTGCCGATCGGCATGCGGCTGTGGGCGCTCGTCCTCATGAGCGCCGTCTGGGGCTTCGGGGCCTGGCGCCGCTACCGGCGGATGCGGGTCGGAGCGCGACTGAGCGTGCGTCCGCTGATCGCCCGCGAACCGTGGGCCCGGGTGGTGTCGGCCCAAGCGGCCTGGGCCACGCTCGCGGCCGTGCTCCTCGCGGTCGTCCCGTGGACCGAACGCGGCGTCCCCCAGCTGGTGTTCTGGACCGGTCTCGTCCCGGCCCTGGTGACCGTGGTCCACGACCGGAAGAAAGTCGGATGAACACCGAACCGTCCCGCCCGGAGCGGGCCGATGCCGGGGGCCTCGACCGGGCCGACGCCCTGCACGACCTCGGCCGCTTCGAGCAGGCCGCGGCGCTCGCCAGTACCCACCTGTCCGAACACCCGGACGACGCGGGGGCATTGATCCTCCTCGCGCGCTGCCGCCGCTCGCTCGGCGACGTGGCCGGCGCGTTGCGGAGCGTTGACGACGCCCTGCGCGTCGCGCCCGACGACATCTACGCCTGGCTGGTCCGGGTCGACGTCCTCAGCAAGCTGGGCCGTTTCGCCGAGGCCGAAGGGGCCGCGCGGCGGTGCATCGAGATCGGCCCGCTCTTCTGGGGCAGCCACCACTGCCTCGCGGTCGTCCTGGAGCAGAGCGGCCAGCGGAGCCGGCGCACCGAGGCGTACGTCGCGGCCCGGCGGGCCACCGAGCTGGAACCCGAAGCGGCCGCGGCCCACTTCATGGTCGGCCTGCTGGCCCACCGCCTCGGCGACCGGGCCACCGCCCGGCTGGCGTACGAGACCACCCTGCGCCTCGATCCGGAGAACAGCGAGGCCCACAACAACCTGGCCACGCTGCACATGCGGCGCAGCTGGTTCAGCCGCGCCGCCTGGACCCGCGCCGCCGAGGGCTTCGTCGACTCGGCCGCCCTCGACCTGGAGGACCGGCACGCCCGGTTCAACCTGGAGGCCATGGCCTGGGGGGTCGCGGCCGGCGCGCGCTGGCCCGCCCTGGTCGGATTCGTGCTCTCCCTCGGCTGCCGGCCCCCCGGGGGCACGGACGGCGCCACCCGGGCCGCCGTCACCGCCGTCGGGGCGGTGCTGATCGTCGCGCTGTGGGCGGGCTGGGTGCTGTGGCAGCGCGGCAAGATCTCGCCGCGGCTGCGCCGCCCGATGCTGCACACCGCGCGCAGCTGCCCCCCGGTCGTGGCGATGGCGGTGGCCGTGGCGGTGATGGCGCTCGGTTCGGTGGCCGTCCTGGCGCTGCCGGTGCTCGGCGCCGGGCTCGTCGGCTGGCTGGCCGTGCCGATCTTCTGGGGGCTGATCCTCACGTACTGGATCAGCCGCGCCGCGCTGAACCGGCGCGCGCCCTCCCGGCGCGGGCGGTAGGGAGACCAAGATCGAGTCGACACGCCTCGACGGAGGTCCGTAGCATCGAACCCGCGTCAATCGCCCCATAGTGGGTGTTTTTGCTCCACATGGGAGAGTCCGTCACCACGGGAGTCCAATGTGAACGCAGCAACGAGCTACCTGCGCGGCCCGCGCGGCCCGTGGGGCCGTAGCGGTCGCCGGGTCCGGATGGCCGCCGTCGGCGCCCTCTCCGCGGCCCTGCTCGCGGCCGGCGCCGCCGGTACCTTCGCCTCCGCCGCCGCGACCCCGAAGCCGAAGCCGAGCCCCTCCGCATCCGCCTCCGCATCCGCCTCCGTGACGCTCACGGCCACCCCGACCACGGTGAAGGCGGGCGACAAGGTGACCTTCACCGGCCGGACCAAGGGCGTGCCGATCGGTACGAAGGTGGTGCTCCAGCACAAGTACGGCGCCAAGTGGACGACGCTGCGGGCGAATACGACCGTCAAGCAAGGAAGCAGCTACTCGCTGGACAACGCGTTCCGGGACAAGGGCAAGGAGCAACTGCGCGTGATGGTCGGCGATGCCGTGTCGCCCACCGTGGACGTGACCGTCAACTGACCGTCGAGCAGGGCGGGTCCACCACCGTTGACAGGCTCCGGCACGGCCCGGGATCATCTGGGAGAGCGCTCTCCCGCTCTCTCGGATGATCCGGACGAAGGGGCCCGCATGCGCGGCGGCGGTGGTGGCGGCATTGATGACGAGGAACGGCTCGCGGACCGGCCGGCCCGGTCGGACCCGCCGGAATTGCTGGACCCGCCGGACCCGCCGGACCCGGTGGACCTGCCCGACCCGGTGGACCTGCTGGACCTGCTGGACGTCGACGGCCAGGTACGGCTGCTGACCGGCGCGGACACCTGGCGCACGGTCGCCGAACCGGCCGTCGGGCTGCGGCAGATCGTCTTCTCCGACGGGCCGGCCGGGGTGCGCGGACCCGGCTGGGACGAGCGCGACACCTCGGCCCTGCTCCCGTCGGCGAGCGCGCTCGCCGCGCTCTGGGACGAGGACCGGGTGCACCGCCTCGGCGTGCTCCTGGGCGACGAGGCCCGCCGCAAGGGCGTCCACGTCCTGCTCGCCCCCACCCTCAACCTGCACCGCAGCCCCCTCGCCGGACGCCACTTCGAGTGCTTCTCCGAGGACCCGCTGCTCGCGGGGCGCACCGGAGCCGCGCTGATCCGCGGCATCCAGTCCCGCGGGGTCGCCGCCACCGCGAAGCACTACGTCGCCAACGACTCCGAGACCGACCGGCTGACCCTGGACGCCCGGATCGACGAGCGGGTGCTGCGCGAGCTGTACCTCGCCCCCTTCGAGGCGGCCGTGCGGGCCGGGGTGTGGCTGGTGATGTCGGCCTACAACGCGGTCAACGGCGCCACCATGAGCGAGAGTCCGCTCCTCGCCGAACCGTTGAAGGGGGAGTGGGGCTTCGACGGCGCCGTCGTCTCCGACTGGGGCGCCGTCCGCTCGACCGCCGCCGCCGGGTCCGCGGCGCAGGACCTCGCCATGCCGGGCCCGTCCGCCCCCTGGGGGCAGGCGTTGGCCGGCGCGGTCCGCTCGGGCCAGGTGCCGCCGGGGGCCGTGGCGGACAAGACCCGCCGCCTGCTCCGGCTCGCGGCCCGGGTGGGCGCCCTGACCGCGCCCGAGGGCCGGGGCGGCCCACCCGCCCCGGCGGTGGACCTCCCCGCCGCTCCCGGCGACACGGCCGCGGTGTTGCGCGACGCGGTGGCCGCCGGCGCCGTGCTGCTGGAGAACCGGGGGGTGCTGCCGCTCGCCGCGGGCCGGCTGCGCAGCCTCGCGGTCATCGGCGCGCACGCCGGCCGCCCGCGGGCCCAAGGGGGCGGCAGCGCCGAGGTGTTCCCGCACTGCGTGGTCAGTCCGCTGGAGGGCATCCGGGCCGCGCTGCCCGCCCGGGTACGGGTCCTGCACGCCCCCGGCCCGGCCCTGCACGACGAGGAACCGCTGCCCGTCGGCGAGGGGCTCTGCCGCGATCCGCGGTCGGGTGCGCCGGGGGTGCGGTTGCGCGTCCTGGACGTCCGGGGGGCCTGCCTGTACTCCCTCGGTCTTCCCTCGGGCCGGGTGCTGGAGCCCGAACTGCCCCCCGGATCCGACACCGTCGAGCTGGCCGGCGTACTCCGTCCTTCCGTGAGCGGCACCTGGACGCTGGGCCTGGGCGGCTTCGGGCGGATGCGGCTGACCGTGGACGGCGAGGTGGTGCTCGACGGGGAGTTCCCGGCGGAGACGGACGATCCGGCCGTCGTGCACGTACGGCCCCCGCTGCGCACCGTCCGGGTGCACCTCGTCGAGGGCCGGGAGGTACGGGTGTGCGCCCGGCGCCAGCTGGCGCCGGGGACCGGGCGGGCCACCGTCCTGGCCGCCGCACCGCCCGCCCCGGACCCGGCCGAGGCGCTCGCCGAAGCGGTGGCGGCGGCCCGCGCTGCCGACGCCGCGGTCGTCGTCGTCGGCACCACCGACGGCAGCGAGTGCGAGGGGCGCGACCGCACCGACCTGCGGCTGCCCGCACCCCAGGACGAGTTGGTGCGCGCGGTGCTGCGCGCCAACCCGCGCACGGCGGTCGTCGTCCAGGCGGGCGGCCCGGTCGAGCTGCCCTGGCGGACGGACGCCGGGGCCGTCCTGCTGTCCTGGTTCCCCGGGCAGGAGGCCGGCAGCGGACTCGCCGACGTCCTCTTCGGCCACCGCGAACCGGGCGGACGCCTCCCGACCACCTGGCCGGCCGTCCTCGCGGACGCCCCCGTCCGCACCACCCGCCCGGCCCCGGACGGCCGACTGGCCCACCCCGAGGGCCTGCACATCGGCCACCGCGGCTGGCTGCGCACCGGCCGCGCGCCCGCGTACTGGTTCGGGCACGGGCTCGGCTACACCACATGGGACTTCGAGACCCTGACCCGGCTCCCCGGCGACCGAGGGGCCCCCGTCACCGAGTTCGCGGTGGTCCTGCGCAACACCGGTGCGCGGGCCGGTCGTCAGCTGGTGCAGGTGTACCTCGGCCGACCCGACTCGGCGGTGGAGCGCCCGGTGCGCTGGCTCGCGGGCTGGGCCGCGGTCGAGGTCGGGCCGGGGGAGCGGGCGACGGCGGTCGTACGGGTCCCCGCGCGCGCCCTGCGGCACTGGTCCCCGGAGGCGGCGACGTGGGTGACGGAACCGGGCCCGTACGAGGTCATGGCCGGGCCGACGGCGGGTGACCTGCCGCTGCGGACGGTGCTGGAGGCGTGACGCGCGGCGCGTGACGCGCGCCGGGCCGTACGCCGGGTCGTTCGGCGATGCGTGCGGCGGGTCGCGCGGCGGGGCGCGGGGTCGGTCGTGCGCGGACCGCACGCCGGGGCGCGGGGTCGGCCGCCCGGGGGCCGCGGATAGGGTGCCGCCATGGACACGGAGCGGGACGCGGGCGGGACCGGCGGCGCGGGGGTCGGGGCGGGCGCGGCGCCCACGCTGGAGGACGTCGCCCGGGCCGCCGGGGTGTCCCGCGCCACGGTGTCGCGCGTGGTCAACGGCGTCCGCAACGTGGATCCCGCGATCCGGCGGGCCGTCCAGAGCGCGGTGGACGCCACCGGGTACGTGCCCAACCGGGCCGCCCGCTCCCTGGTGACCCGGCGGGCCGGGGCGGTCGCGCTGGTGGTCTCGGGGGCGGGCGCGGACGCCGCGGGCGGCTTCGCGGCCCGGGTCTTCCAGGACCCCTTCTTCGGTCGGGTGGTCAGCGGCGTGGTGCGCGCGCTGCGCCCGCGCGGGGTGCATCCGGTGCTGATGTGCGCGGAGACGGACGCCGAGCGGACCGAGTTGCTCGCCTACCTCTCCCAAGGCGGCGCGGACGGGGCGTTGCTGGTCTCCACCCATCCGCACGACCCGCTGCCGGGATTGCTGGCGCGGGCCGGGCTCGCGGCGGTGCTGTTCGCCCGGCCCGAGCCGGACGTGCCGTTGCCGTCGGTGGACCTGCGGCACCGGGACGGGGGCGCGCTCGCGGCGCGGCACCTGCTCGCCGGTGGCCGCCGCCGCATCGCGGTCATCGCGGGGCCCGGCGACGTACCGGCGAGCCGGGAGCGGGTGGCGGGGTGCGCGCAGGCCCTGGGGGAGGCCGGGCGGCAGCCGCTCGCCGTCGCCGAGGCCGACTTCACGGTCGAGGGGGGCGAGCGGGCCGTCCTGCGGCTGCTCGCCGAACACCCGGATCTGGACGGGGTGTTCGCGGCCAACGACCTGATGGCCCAGGGGGCGTGCCTGGTGCTGCGCGAGCACGGGCGCCGGATCCCGGACGACGTGGCGGTGGTCGGCTTCGACGACTCCAGCGCGGCCACCGCCTGCCGTCCGCGGCTGACGACCGTGCGGCAGCCGGTGGAGGACATGGCGGCGGAGATGGTGCGGCTGCTGCTCGACGGCCCCGGGGAGGCCCGCGGGGCCGCAGCCGCCGGGGGCGCCGGCGCCCCCGGCGCGCCGGTGCTGTTCGCGCCGGAGCTGGTCGTCCGGGACTCGGCCTGAATCCCGAGGACGTGGCGGACCGCACCGCGTGAGGCCGTCCACGGCCCCGCCGTCCCCGCGCGCGCCGCGGACCGGTCCGGCGCGCGGCGGGGTGGTTGACCCCGGCGCGCACCGTCGATCGGTACGATTCCCCGCGAGGTCGGAAGCTGCCGTTCCGTCAGGTTCCGTCCCTCGCGGGAGCCGCGGCGGCGGCCCGGCCGCAGACCCCGAGGGAGCGCCGCATGGAGTCCGATCCGCCGCCGGGTGGGGGCCCCGCAGCGCGGCGCGGGGTGCTGCACGCGCTGGGCGACCTGTTGTTCCCGGCCGGCCCGGCGCCCGGCCTGACACCCGGCCCGGGCGGCGCGGGCAACCCGCACGGTGTGCTGCCCCCGCTGCTGATCGCCCTGACCTTCGTCAGTGGACTGGTCGACGCGGTCAGCTTCCTCGGGCTCGACCACGTCTTCGTCGCGAACATGACCGGCAACGTCGCCTTCCTCGGCTTCGCGCTCGCCGGGTACGGCGAGCTGTCGGCCAGTGCCTCGGCGCTCGCCCTGACGGCCTTCCTCGCCGGGGCGCTGATCGCCGGGCGGCTGCGGCGCGGGGAGCGGCCCGACGGCCTGGGCCGTCTGGCGGGCCCGCTGGTGGCCGTGCAGGCGGTCCTGGTGGGCGCGGCGCTGGCCACCCGGGAGGGCGGCGGCGGGCAGCTCGCGGTCATCGCCCTGCTGGCCCTCGGCATGGGCCTGCAGAACGGCGTCGTGCACCGGCTCGCCGTGCCCGATCTGACCACCACCGTCGTCACCCGGGCGCTGGCCGGGCTCGCGGTGGACCGCTGGGGGCCGGCCTCGGTGCGCCGGCTGGTCACCGTCCTGACCCTGCTCGCCGGCGCGCTGGCGGGCGGCGCGCTCACCCTCGGCCACGGACCGCGCCCGGCGCTCGTGCTGGCTGTCGTCCTGCTCCTCGCCGTCGCGCTGGCAGCGGCCCGCGCCGCCCGACCCCGCCCGGGCCCGGCGACGTAGGGGGTGTCTGACGGATGTCCGTGGCGTCGCGGCGCCCGGCACGCACTCTCGCCGCACCGACCGAAGGCCCGAGTACGTCCAGTGCGCGGGCTCCCGGTCGCCGCGCCGAGAGCACGCACCGGACACCGCTCCTTCCCCACGGACATCCGTCAGACGCCCCCTGGCGCCGGGCCGCCCCGCCCGCGGCGGCGGGCCCGCGCGTCAGCGCCCGGGCCTCCCCGCCGTGGCCGCGACGGGCCGCTTCAGCGGCGCGCCGTTCCGCCGCGGGTGGCCAGGGATGCGTGCCAGCCGGGGGGTTCCGTCGCGGGGGCCGGGACGGGGCGGCGGCCGCCCGTGGTGAAGAACGCCGACAGCGGGAGGGTGGCGGCGCCCACCGTGACCGCGTCCGGGCCGAGCGAGCCCAGGTCGATGCTGACCCGGTCGGCGGGGTGGCGCAGCGAGTAGCGCCGGGCGTGCGCGCGGACCGAGGGCAGGATGTGCGGGCCCAGCATCAGCCCGGCCCAGCCGCCGATCAGGATCCGCTCGGGCTGGAAGAGGTTGATGAGGTCGGAGAGCCCGGCGCCCAGGTACTCGGCCGTCTCCTCCAGCACCTCCACCGCCACCGGGTCCCCGGCGACGCCGTGCGCCAGCAGCACCGCGAGGGCCTCCTCCTCGTCCTGGACCTCGCCGGCGCTCCCGCCCCGCTCGGCCCACCTGGCCAGCAGCGACTCGGCCCCGGTGTACGCCTCCAGGCAGCCCAGGGCGCCGCACCGGCAGCGCCTGCCGCGCACCGACGCCGTCAGGTGGCCCCACTCCAGCGGGGTGCCGTCGGTGGACCCGCCTTCGGGGGAGCCGTCGGTGACCAGGCTGGCGCCCACGCCGGAGCCGAACAGGACGACGACCGCCTCGCGGGCGCCGCGTCCCGCCCCGAACCACATCTCCGCCTGCCCGAGGGTGCGGGCGCCGTTGTCGATGAGGTACGGGACCTCCTCGGGCAGGGCTCCTGTGGCGCGCAGCAGGGCCTCCAGCGGGACCGCGTCCCAGCCGATGGTCTGGCCGTGCACCACGGTCCCGCCGGGGGCGTCGCGCTCGACGATGCCGGGGACGCCGATGCCGACGCCCAGGAGCCGGTCCGTGCCGACGCCCGCCTCGGCGAGGACGGCGGCGATGCCGGTGCGGACGTGGTCGACGATCGGCCCGACGTCGTAGCAGCCGCGCGGCTGCAAGGGGAGTTCCGTGCGGGCGAGTTCGGTGAGGGTCAGGTCGAACAGCTCGACCCGGACCCGGGTCTCGCCGACGTCGACCCCGATCATGTGGGCGCTGCCGGGGGCCACCCGCAGCAGCGTGCGCGGCCGGCCGCCGTCGGAGTCGACGACCCCCGCCTCCTCCAGCAGGCCGTCGGCGACCAGTTCGCCGACCACGTTGCTGACGGATCCGGAGCTGAGCCCGGTGACGGGTCCCAACTCCTGGCGGCTCATGGGTCCGCCGAAGTACAACCGCTGCAGCACGGCGCTGCGGTTGCCGCGCCGCAGGTCCCGCACCGTACGTCCGTGACTGCCCGTCATGTGGCTCCTTCCGCCCTGACAACGATTCGCAACATACCCTTGCGCGACCCCTTGACGCGACCCTTTCCCGAGGCTTAACTCACGTCCTAAATTAAGGCCTGGAAGTAACGGGGCGGCCGAAAGGCGGCACCCGGCCTCCCTCCCGGCCGTCGCCCGACCCTGTTGAAAGGGGCCGATCCGCCATGCGCAGAACCCGAGCCGCGGCCGCCGTCGTGGTCACCGCCTCCCTGCTCGCCGCCGCCACCGCCTGCGGCGGTGGTTCCACCGGCGACGAGGGCGGTTCCAACGCCGCCCCCAAGGAACTCACCTACTGGGCCTCCAACCAGGGCCCCGACATCGCGGCGGACCAGGCGACCCTCGGGCCGGAGCTGAAGAAGTTCGAGGAGCAGACCGGCATCAAGGTCAAGCTGGAGGTCGTCCCCTGGGCCGACCTGCTCAACCGGATCCTGGCGGCCACCGCCTCGGGCCAGGGCCCCGACGTCCTCAACATCGGCAACACCTGGTCCTCCTCGCTCCAGGCCACCGGCGCGCTCCTGCCCTGGAACGCCAAGAACTTCGACGCGATCGGCGGCCGCGACCGCTTCGTCGACTCCGCCATCGGCTCCGCGGGAGCCGCGGGCCAGGACCCGGCCGCCGTCCCGCTGTACTCCATGTCCTACGCGCTCTACTACAACAAGAAGATGTTCAAGGACGCCGGCGTCGAGAAGCCACCGGCCACCTGGGACGAGATGGTCACCACCGGCCAGAAGCTGTCCAAGGACGGCAAGTGGGCGCTGGGCGCCGAGGGTTCCAACCTCTCCAACAACATCCACCAGGCCTACGTCCTCTCCCGCCAGCACGGCGCCGAGTTCTTCGACGCGGCGGGCAAGCCCACCTTCGACACCCCGGCCAACGTCGAGGCCGTCAAGCAGTACGTCGACCTGATGGCCAAGGACAAGATCATCGCGCCCGGCAACGCCGAGTACGACAAGAACCAGTCCCTCCAGGACTTCGCCAACGGCAAGACCGCCATGGTCCTGTGGCAGAGCGCGGCCAGCAGCTTCAAGGCCCACGGGATGAAGGAGGGCGACTGGGGCGTGGCCCCCGTCCCGGTCCCCGCGGGCGGCGCCCCCGGCCAGGGCAAGAACATCAACTCGATGGTCGCGGGCATCAACATGGCCGTCTTCAAGAACACCGACAACATCGACGGCGCGCTGAAGTTCGTGAAGTTCATGACCAGCGACGAGGAGCAGAAGCTGCTCAACAAGACCTACGGCTCGATCCCGCCCGTCAAGGCCGCGCAGCAGGACCAGGCTTTCGCCACCGAGGACCTCACCGTGCTGCGCAACACCTTGGGCACCAGCGCCGCCCCCCTCCCGCAGGTCCCCGAGGAGTCGCAGTTCGAGACGGCCGTCGGCACCGCGGTCAAGGAACTCTTCGCCGACGCCGCCGCCGGCCGCGCCGTGACCACCGAATCCGTGAAGGCCAAGCTGTCCAAGGCCCAGCAGCAGATGGCGAAGTGAGCCCCTCCCCATGACTTCCGCCACCGCGGGGCGGGTACGCCGCACCGCCGCCCGGGTGCGCCGCACCGGACGGCTGCGTCGTACCGCCCTGCCCTACCTGCTGCTCCTGCCCGCCCTGCTGATGGAACTGCTCATCCACCTGGTCCCGATGGTGATGGGCATCTTGATGAGCTTCCGCCAGCTCACCCAGTTCTTCATCCGGGAGTGGTCGCGCGCCCCCTGGACGGGCTTCGACAACTACTCCCTCGCGGTCGACGTCGACGCACCCGTCGGCGAGGCCCTGCTCCGCTCGTTCCTCACCACCTGCGAGTTCACCCTGCTCTCGGTGGGCCTGTGCTGGTCCATCGGCACCGCCGCCGCCGTCTTCATGCAGGACGCCTTCCGCGGCCGCGGTTTCCTGCGCGCCCTGTTCCTCGTCCCGTACGCGCTCCCGGTCTACGCCGCCGTCATCACCTGGGGGTTCATGTTCCAGCGGGACAACGGCCTGGTGAACCACGTCCTGCACGACCAGTTGGGCATGAGCGGCGACCACACCTTCTGGCTGCTCGGCGACAACAGCTTCTGGGCGCTGCTCATCGTGTCCGTCTGGAAGGGCTGGCCCTTCGCCTTCCTCATCGTGATGGCCGCCCTGCAGAACATCCCCAAGGAGCTGTACGAGGCCGCCGCCCTCGACGGCGCCGGCACCTGGTCACAGGTCCGGCGGATCACCCTGCCCTCCATCGGGCCCGTCAACCAGGTACTGGTGCTGGTGCTGTTCCTGTGGACCTTCAACGACTTCAACACGCCGTTCGTCCTCTTCGGCAAGTCGGCCCCGCAGGCCGCCGACCTGATCTCCATCCACATCTACCAGGCCAGCTTCGTCACCTGGAACTTCGGCACCGGCTCGGCGATGTCCGTCCTGCTGCTGCTCTTCCTGCTGCTGGTCACCGCCGTCTACCTGCTCGTCACCAGCCGCGGAAGGAACAAGGCCGATGCCTGAGGCCCGGCGCAGGTCCCCGCTCGCCCCGGCCCGCTCCTTCCAAGCGGTCCGGGCGGTCTTCCTCACGCTGCTCACCGGCTTCGTCGTGCTGCCCGTCTACGTCATGGTGACCAGCTCGCTCAAGCCGCTCAAAGACGTCGCCGGAGCCTTCCACTGGATCCCCAGCGGGCTCACCGTCCGCCCGTACATCGACATCTGGCACACCGTCCCGCTCGCCAAGTACTTCGTGAACTCCCTGATCGTGGCCGGCTCGGCGACCGCCGCCTCCGTGGTCATCGCCGTCTTCGCGGCCTACGCCGTCAGCCGCTACCAGTTCCGCGGCAAGCGCGTCTTCACGGTCACCGTGCTCTCCACCCAGATGTTCCCCGGCATCCTCTTCCTGCTGCCGCTCTTCCTCATCTTCGTGAACGTCGGCAACGCCACCGGGATCGCCCTCTACGGCTCCCGCGCCGGGCTGATCCTCGCCTACCTCACCTTCTCCCTGCCCTTCTCCATCTGGATGCTCATCGGATACTTCGACTCGGTGCCGCGCGACCTCGACGAGGCCGCCACCGTCGACGGCTGCGGCCCGATCGGCGCGCTGCTGCGGGTCGTCGTCCCGGCCGCGGTCCCCGGCATCGTCGCCGTCGCCGTGTACTCCTTCATGACCGCCTGGGGCGAGGTCCTCTTCGCCTCGGTCATGACCAACCAGGAGACCCGGACCCTGGCCGTCGGCCTCCAGGGCTACTCCACCCAGAACGACGTGTACTGGAACCAGATCATGGCCGCCTCACTGGTCGTCAGCATCCCCGTCGTCGCGGGATTCCTGCTGCTCCAGCGCTATTTGGTGGCGGGACTCACCGCGGGAGCCGTCAAGTGACCACCGAAATCATCCGCCCCGGAAGGACCGACGTGAGCGAGCACCAGCCCATCGACCTCGGCGCGCTGCCCCGCGACTTCGCCTGGGGCACCGCGACCTCCGCCTACCAGATCGAGGGCGCCGTCGACGAGGACGGCCGCTCGCCGTCCATCTGGGACACCTTCGCGCACGCCCCCGGCAACACCGCCGGGGGCGACCACGGCGACACCGCCTGCGACCACTACCACCGCTGGCGCGAGGACGTCGCCCTGATGCGCGGCCTCGGGACCAACGCCTACCGCTTCTCCGTCGCCTGGCCGCGCGTGGTCCCCGGCGGCGACGGTCCGGCCAACCCCAAGGGCCTCGACTTCTACGACCAGCTCACCGACGCCCTGCTGGCCGCGGGCATCGAGCCCTCCGTCACCCTCTACCACTGGGACCTGCCGCAGGCCCTCCAGGACCGCGGCGGCTGGCCCGAGCGGGCCACCGCCGAGCACTTCGCCGCGTACGCCGCCCAGGTGGCCGAACGGCTCGGCGACCGGGTCACCCAGTGGACCACCCTCAACGAACCCCTGTGCTCGGCGTGGATCGGCCACCTCGAAGGCAAGATGGCCCCCGGCCTGACCGACCTGACCGCGGCCGTGCGCGCCTCCTACCACCTGCTCCTCGGCCACGGCCTGGCCGCACAGGCCATCCGCGCCGCCGCCCCCGGCGCCCGGATCGGCATCGTCAACAACCTATCCACCGTCGAGCCCGCGAGCGGGAGCGAGGCCGACCTCGCCGCCGCCCGCCGGATGGACGGCCACGTCAACCGCTGGTGGCTCGACCCGGTCCACGGCCGCGGCTTCCCCGCCGACATGCGCGAGGTGTACGGCGTGGACCTGCCGGAGCGCCCCGGAGACCTCACCACCATCGCCGCGCCGCTCGACTGGCTCGGGCTGAACTACTACTTCCCCCAGTACGTCACCGACGACCCCGACGGCCCGGCCCCCCGGGCCCGCCAGATCGACCGACCCGCCGTCGCCCGCACCGGCATGGACTGGGAGGTCGACGCGAACGGGATCGAGACCCTGCTCATGCGCCTCACCGAGGAGTACGGCGCCCGCCGCCTCCACGTCACCGAGAACGGCTCGTCCTACCCCGACGCCGTCGCCCCCGACGGGAGCGTCACGGACCCCGAACGGACCGCCTACCTGCACGCCCACCTCGCCGCCTGCGCCCGCGCCGCCCGCCGGGGCGCCCCGCTGGCCGGCTACTACGCCTGGTCGCTGCTCGACAACTTCGAATGGGCCTACGGCTACGACAAGCGCTTCGGTCTCGTCCACGTCGACTTCGCCAGCCAGCTGCGCACCGTCAAGGCCAGCGGCCGCCACTACGCCTCCGTCATCGAAGCCCACCGCGCCGCCCACGACGAAGGCCGCTGACCGGCCCCGCACCGGCCCACCAGAGCGCGCCGTGCCCGTCCCGCTTCGGGGGACGGGCACGGCGTTTCGTGGTGGGATGGGTCCGGGGGCCGTTCCACCAGCTCACGGAGAGGCGAGGCGCATGTCCGAGGACAGCGAGGGCACCATGCGGGCGATGGCGTACGAGACGTACGGCGGGACGGAGGTGCTCACCGAGACCCGGTTGCCGGTGCCCAAGGTGGGACCCGGCGAGGTCCTGGTCCGGGTGCGGTGCGCCGCGGTCAACCCGGTCGACTGGAAGATCATGGCGGGCGGCCTCGACGGCCTCATGGACGTGGTGTACCCGGTGGTCCCGGGCTGGGACGTGGCCGGCACGGTCGAGGTCGTCGGCATCGACACCCCCGAGTTCACCACGGGCGACGAGGTCATGGCGTACGCCCGCAAGGACTACGTGCACGGCGGCACCTTCGCCGAGTTCGTCACCGTGCCCGTGCGCGCCCTCGCGCACAAACCCGCCACGCTCGGCTGGGCCGAGGCCGCCGGACTCCCGCTGGCCGGGCTCACCGCCTACCAGCTGCTCACCCGCCTGGGCACCGGCAAGGACGACACCGTCCTGGTGCACGGCGCGGCGGGCGGGGTCGGCTCCTTCGGCGTCCAGATCGCCCGGGCCCTGGGCGCCCGGGTCATCGGCACGGCCTCGCCCCGCAACCACGACCGGCTGCGCGAGCTGGGCGCCGAACCCGTCGCCTACGGGGACGGCCTCGCCGACCGGGTCCGCGCCCTGGCCCCGGACGGGGTGAGCGTGGTCGCCGACTTCGTCGGCGGGGTCCTCGACGTCACCCGGGCGGTCCTGGCCGACGGCGGCCGGCACGCCTCGATCGCCGACCCGGGCGTGCTGGGCGCCGGCGGCGAATGGATGTGGGTCCGCCCGGTCGGAACCGACCTCGCGGAGCTGGCGCGCCTGGTCGAGGCCGGGCAGCTGTCCGTCACCGTCGCGGAGACCTTCCCGCTGTCCGAGCTGGCGGCCGCCTTCGCGCTCAGCCAGGACGGACACACCGCGGGCAAGATCGTCGTCGAGGTCTGAGCACCCCTTCCGGGTCCGGGGTCCCGGGCCCGGGCGCGCCCGGAAACGGACGTGACCGCGCGCCGCCCTGGCGGGAAGGAGGGGCGGCGCGCGGGGTTCACGGGAGCGTGGCGGGGACCGGAAGGATCAGGCGTACACGCCGAAGTGGAACAGCGAGTAGCCGTAGCCGGTGCCGCGCTGGCTCATCTCCAGGCGCACGTACCGCCCCGAGGCCGCGATGTCGAAGTCGTCGATACCGCCGTCCCCGGTGGACGTGGCGTACGCCGTGCGCCAGGTCTGCCCGTCGTCGGAGACCTTGATCGTGTACGCCTTCCCGTACGCCGTCTCCCACACCAACTGGGCGTGCTTCAGCTGCTTCACCGCGCCCAGGTCCACCTGGAGCCACTGCGGATCGGCCCAACTACTGGCCCACCGGGTGTCGTTGCGTCCGTCCGTGGCCAGCGCCGCGGTGCACGGACAGCCGCCCCAGTTGTCGTTCTGGAAGGTGGAGGCGCTGGTCGGTCGGCCCTGCGCCACGTCCGTCCCCGACACCGGCGGCGGGACGACCCGCACCGAGCGCTGCTCCACGCCCACGTTGCCGCGCCCGTCCTTGACCTTGACGTACAGGATCCACACCCCGGTCTTCGCCGGGGTCGTGGCCCTGATGGTCCCGCTTCCCAGCGGGCCCGAGGCCACGGAGAGCAGCCCGCCGCCCCCGTCGACGTACTTGCCGCCCCAGAGGACCTCGTACGACAGCGGGTCGCCCTCCGGGTCGGTCGCCGGGGCCTGGATGGTGATCTCCTTGCCGGCCGGCACGGCCGAGGCGTCGGCCACCGCCGGGACGGACACGGTCGGCGGCAGGTCGTCGCCGGCCGTGTTCCCGCCGTACATCCGCTTCACCGCGTAGTACGCCTTGCGGCGCTCCCCGGCGGGGGTCAGGTTGAACCAGTGCCCGCCGAAGTCGTACTCGGTGCCGTAGTGGAACACGGTCGCGCCCAGCGCCACCCCCCGGTGGCCCGTGACGCAGTTCCACGCGTTGGTGTAGCCGTCGGCCATGGCCTGGTCGCCGACCTGCCGCGGCACCCCGTTCGCGTCGTTCGGCACCTCCCACTCACCGGCCGGGCCGGTTTCGGTGATGATGTACGGCTTGTTGTAACCGCCCTGCTCCCAGGCCTGCTTGACCCCGCAGACCTCCTTGTAGGAGTTGACGGCGTACAGGTCGAGGTCGGGGGAGTTGCGCTTGTAGTACGTCCAGGCGCCCACCCACGCGTCGGTCGAGGTCACCGGGTGGTTGGCGTCGATGCGGTGGATGGCCTTCGCCACGTCGTTCACGAAGGTCGTGTAGGCGTTGCGCTGGTTCTCCAGCTCGGTGCCCGCATAGCAGTTCTGCAGTCCGAGCACGGATTCGTTGCCCACGTTCCACATCAGCACGCCCGGGTGGTCCTTGTAGGTCTGCACCCACTTGGTGAACTCGGCGAGCATGGTGCTCTTGTAGGTCGCGTCCGTGACGTAGTTGGTGCAGCCGCCGCTGCCCGGGCCGCCGCCCGGCTGGAGCCAGAAGCCCGCGACGACCTTGATCCCGTTGGCCGCCGCCGCGTCGAACAGCGGCTTGCTGCTCGCGTCGGTGCCCCAGGTGCGGATGGTGTTGGCGCCCAGCGATCTCACGTCGGGCAGCAGGCGCGCGGCGTCGGCCGGGGACGGGCCCCAGGTGACGCCCTTGACCTGGTACGGCGAACCGTCCACCTGGAGCTGCCAGTTGCCCTGGGAGCCGGTCACCTTGACCACGCTGCCCGCGGCGTGCGCGGGCAGTGCGGGCAGGACGGTGACGGCTCCCGCGAGCAGGGCTGCCGCGGTGAGGGTGCGCATGCGGGAGTGCATGCAGGACCTCCTTGGAGGGGGTGGGGGGAGGGGATGTGGGTGAGCTACGGGAGGCGGTAGTCGGGGCCGAGTACGGCGCCGGCCGCGGGGTGGGTCTCGTCGTAGCCGCGGGCGTTGCACTGGAGGCCGCCCTTGATGCAGTGCTCGACGAGGGCGTTCAGGGTCCGGTCGTCCCACGCGTTGAAGAAGTCGTAGTGGAAGGTGTGACCGGCCCCGCTGGAGAGCCGTACCTGCGACATGTCCCCGCTGACCGGGAAGGCCATCTTGAACTCGACCATCGGCAGCGCCACCGGGTGGTCGGCGGGGCAGACATTGTCGTTGTTGCCCGGCTTCACCACCGGGTAGGCCATGTGCGCCTTGTGGTCCGGCGTGTCGAGGTTCTTGCCGTCCCAGCAACTCGGGGACTGCATGCGGATGTTGAGCTGGGTGCCGGCCGGGCAGTTCGCCGGGAACTCGACGTTCTTGAAGCTGTCACCGCACTCCCAGCCCTCGACCCAGCCCTTGTGGGCCCGGAACTCGGCCGCGGTCTGGGTCGGGCTGCCGACGACGAACCGCAGGCCCTTGGGGAAGGGCCGCACGCTCGAGTAGTCGGTGACGCCCGTCTTGTAGTAGATCACCTGCGGTCCGGTGGGCAGGACCGGCCGGCTGCCGTTGTAGAGCGTCGGCATCCAGTAGCCGGACAGGTCGCCGGGCGCGTTGCACGCGGTGCCGCCGCCGCTGAGCGAGGCGGTGGTGCTGAAGGCGTCCGTCGTGGTGTTGCCCAGGAAGGTGTGGTTGTGCGAGGCCCCGGGGCGGCCCGCGTAGACGATCGGGTCGTCCGGTGCGGTCCTGCTCACCGCGCAGTTGGCCTGGAACTCGTGGAAGTACCGGTCCGGGGGGTTGTTCCAGGACGGGGTCACGCCGGTGACCTGCGGTACGGCGGGGATGTAGCCGTCGCCGTCCGGGTCGTCGCCACCGGCGAGCGGGGCCACGGCCGAGTGGTCCATGCCCAGGTGGGCCGAGGTGCCGGAGTCGGGCGAGGCCTGTGCGGTCAGGGTGGTCAGGCCCAGACCGGCGGCGGCGGTCACGGCGCAGGCGACCGAGACGAGTAAGGCGGACAGGGCCCGCGGTCGGAGTTTCATCGGGTCGGCTCCTTCGGGTGGGGTGGTGGGAGAGCGCTCTCTCACACGGCCCGGAAAACGCGGGGCGGCCGCCGGGCCGCCCCGCGTCCTGCGGGGGTCAGGGGTGGATCAGGGGAACGAGAGGACGGTGGACGGGGTGGTCGAGGTGCCCGATGTCGCGGCGCCCGTGTTGTTGATGACGTGTTCGTACTGGCCGTTGCCGCCGAGCGAGACGACGAGCAGGTCGTGGAACTTCACGCCGGGCTTCACCGGGACCTCGAAGCCGTGGTCCTGACGGATCGACGGGTCGACGTTGTAGTAGCAGTAGCTGCCCAGGCCCCAACCCTCGTGGGTGGTCACCGAGTCCGCGACCTTGTAGGCCGCGTAGCCCTTGATCGAACCGTTCTGCACGGCGGCCTGGTTGGGGGCGTCGTAGGCCTTCTCGTTCTGGAAGAAGATCGTGCGACCGCGGTCGCCGTTCCACTCCACGTCGTACTTGTTGAAGTGCTCGACGAACAGGCCGGTGGCCAGGACGTCGTCGCCGTTGACCCGGAAGCCGTAGTCGGAGCGGTTGGTCTCCCAGCCCACCCCGTCACCGTGGTCGGCGCGCCAGATCCAGGTGTGGTCGACGATGGTGTCGTGGTTGTTGATCACCATGCCGGACGTGGCCTTGCCCGCGCCCGCGCCGCCGACCCGGATGAAGACGTCCTGGACGGTGGTCGGGTTCGCCGCGTGGTCCGTGGTGGTGCCGGCCGGGCCGACCTCCAGCAGGCTCGGCGAGTTGACGGTGCCCGCGTCGACGAGGAAGCCCGCGAGCTTGACCCCGTCCACGTCGGCCACCTTCAGCGCGGTCACGCCGTTGTCCGGGACGATCGTGGCGAGGCCGAGGCCCAGCACCACCGTGTCGGGGCGGTTGACCTGGATGGTCTGGTTCACGTGGTAGACGCCGGGGGTGAAGAGCAGGTGCAGGCCCTGGGCCAGCGCCTGGTTCATCGTCGCCGCGGTGGTGCCGGGCTTGACCACGTAGAAGCGGTTCAGCGGGATCGACGTCCCCTGCGGGGCGCCGTTCCCCCAGGACGTGCCGCGGGCGTTCACGCGCTTGGCGGGCACGAACACCTTGTACTCGGAGCCGTCCAGGTACAGGAACGGCTTCTCGCGGGAGACGGGCGTGGTGTCCAGCGTGGTGTAGCGCGGGTCCGGGAAGGACTGCGCGGGCGCGCCCTGGGTGCCGGAGAAGACCTGGTTCCAGACCGAGTTGCTCCAACCGCCGATCGAGCTGTCGCGGGTGTACCACTGCTGCTGCGAGTAGTTGCCGACCTGGCCGTCGATCCTGGAGTCGGCGATGTACCCGCCGGAGGCCCAACCGTAGCCGTTGGGGGCCAGGTTGAGGCCGCCCTTGACGTGCATCCGGCGGAACGGGGCGGCCTGGGAGACGGCCCAGCGGTCGGTGCCGTTGACCGGGTTCAGCGCGAGGTTCTCGGCCGAGCGCCAGAAGTTCTGGGTGGCGTTGCCGCCGAACCAGCCCGCGTCGACCGTCACGTCACCGTTGATGGTGGTGTCGTCCGGGTTCAGGCCGAGGCCCGAGATCGAGGTGTAGAAGCCGATCTGGGCGTTGAGGCCGTTGTAGGTGCCCGGCTTGAAGAGGAACTGGTAGCGCCCGGAGCCGAACTGGGCGGACTCCTGCTGGGCGAAGACCTGGTCCAGCTTGGCCTGGATGTTCGGCGTGGACGGATCGAAGACGATCACGTTCGGGCCGAGGTCGCCGCCGCCGGGCAGGGTCGGGCCGGTGTCCCCGCTCGTCCCGTACACCTGGAACTCGAAGAGCGAGTAGCCGTAACCGGTGCCGCGCTGGGTCCCGTACACCCGGACGTAGCGGGCGGTGCCGCTGAGGTCGTGCGTCTGGACCCCGCCGGTGCCGGCGGCCGTGGTGTACGCGGTGCTCCAGTTGGCGCCGTCGGTGGACAGCTCGATCCGGTACGCCTTGCCGTACGCGGCCTCCCAGCGCAGGACGACCTGGCTGAGCTGGGCCGGTGCGCCCAGGTCCACCTGTATCCACTGGGGGTCGGCGAACTGGCTGGACCAGCGGGTGTTGTTGTCGCCGTCGACCGCGGCGGAGGCCGGGGTGCCCGCGCCCTCGATGCTGGACGCGGTCGCGGGCTTGCCCTGGGAGAGCAGCGTCGGGGCGGCCTGGGCGGCGGTGGCGGGCAGCAGCATGAGCAGGGCCGCGACCAGCGCGGCGGCGAGCGCCGCCGCGGTGAACCGCGGCGGCCGATCGGAGAGCAATCGCATGGAGGTACTCCTGACGTCGGGGATCCGGGGGGATCGAAGCGTGAGTGAACTGCCCCCGGGTGGGGCCGTCAAGAGGTTCAGCGTTCATGAACTGAAGATCCGTCGATGCGTCACATACGCGTCAGGCCTGTGAACTTGGGGTTTCTTCAATCCTTGTGAAAAGTATTGACGAAAAAAGTCGCGGGCGCTTGGCTAAGGCTCCCAACGGATCCGTCCGGCCGTGCCCGAGGAGACCCGGGAGGCCCGCTGTGCGCAGTGTGTTCGGGAAATGGCGACACTGCCCCCTTTCTTGGGGGCAGTGCCTTCGCTACTTGTCCGGAGAGGTCCGGAACGGCCGCGACCCGTCGGGCGTCGGTACCTCGGGCGTCGGTACCTCGCCGCCCGCGACCAGGGCCACCTCGACGCCGGCCAGCCCGGCGGCCCAACGCCCGCCGATGGCGGCGATCCGCCCGGCGTCCGGCGGGGTCGCCCCCAGGCCGATCGCGTACCGGACGACGCCCGGCTCCGACGGGAACGGGTGCGGCCAGGCGTGCGCGTCCACGGCGCCCGCCTCCTCCAGCGCGGTGACCAGCGCCCGCATCCGGCCCCGGACCTTCCCCGGCAGCGCTCCGGGCTCCCCGGGGCCTCCCGCGCGGACGGTGACCTGGGCCCAGGCCGCGTGTCGCCGGTGCAGCGGCGGCGGGTCGAGCAGCTCGGGCCAGGGCCCCGGACCGCTCTCCGTGATCTCCCAGGCCCGGTACAGCTCCCGCACCAGGAGGTCGCGGAAGCCGGCCCCGACCTGGCCCGTGCAGCTGCGCACCGGCGCGGAGGGCGTCAGCACGGTGACCGGCGCGCCGCCCCCGTCGCCCGCACCGGCGTCCTGCGGACCCGTACCGTCGGCGCCGCGCAGCGCCACGGGAAGCCGCCAGTCCCAGGCGGCCCAACCGCCGAAGAACTCCCGCAGCAGCACCTCCCCGGTCGGCTCCACGGGGTGCTGTGCCACCGTGCGGGCGGCCAGCACGGACCAGGCCAGGCCCGGGAGGCCGCCGAAGGGGGCGCGGTCCAGGCCGCGGGACCGTGCCCATTCCTTGACCCGGCGGGCCAGTTCGGCGAAGGCGGCGTGGTGCGCGGGGCCCACGGCGAGGCGCACCGCCTCGGCGTCGCTCACCGCGCTCAGCGCGAGCGCCGCGCCGCCGCCCAGCTCGGCCCGCCGGGCCACCGCGGCGTCGGGCGCGATCCCCGCGCTCGCCACGACCGCGAGGTCCACGTCCAACGCACCGACCCGCAGCCGCAGTCCCGGGACCCGGGCTCCGTGCACCTCCCGGACGTCGACCGCCTCCGGCAGCGCGGCGAGCACCCGCTCGCGCAGCCGCGCCGGATCGACCCGCCCCGCCAGCGCCGCGACCAGGTCCAGGTCCGCGCCGGGCAGGGCGCAGCCCATCCGACGCGATCCGGTGACCTCCACCACCCCCTCGGGCAGCGCCCGCGCCAGCCGTTCCGTGACGGCCCGCGCGAGACCGTCGGTGACGTCCGGGTCGACAGGGGCGACAGGGCGCGCCGGACGGTCGTGGCCCTGCGGCAGCCACCGGACCTCGCCCGTGCCCAGGGCCACCGTGAAGCGCACCCGCATCGGTTCCCCGCCCCGTCGGGACAGCACGGCGAGCGAACCGACCCGTGCGGCCCCCATCGGGGGCGCGGCCAGCGCGTCCGCGCACCGGGCCGCCGCGCGCCCGGGGTCCGTGCTCCGCCCCAGCGTCAGGTGCGGGGTGAAGCCGTCGGCGCGGCCCGCGCAGCGGGGGAAGCGCCGTACCAGCGCCGCCCGCAACTCCTGCCAGGGCGCCTCCCCGCCCGCCGCCGGGTCCAGCCACAGCGTCGCGTCCTCGCGCTGCCCGAAGGAGTGCACCCCGGCCGGGCGCGCGGTGAAGGCGGGCACCCCGGTGACGGCCTCGGCCAGCACCGCGGCGGCCCGCTCGAACGCGGACTCCGGGACGAACCCGAACAGCAGGTTCACGTGCGGCGGCCAGCGGTCCACCCGCGGGTCCAGTTCCCGGCGCAGTTCCTGGACGGCAGGCCACCATTGCTCGGGCGGGATCCAGGCCACGGCGGTCCGCGCGGTGGGCGCCAGGTCGAGCACGGCCGGTCGGCTCCGGTCCGCCCCTCCGGATACGTCGCCCCCCTCGAGTACGTCGCTCCCCTCGGGTGCGTCGCTCCACGCCGCTGCGGTGCTCCCCGCCGGCGCGGCTGCGCACGCGCCGAAGTCCAGCGCGGCCTCCACGCCGTAGTGGTCGGACACGAACAACCCGTCGGAGGTGGCGGGCCGGTCCCCGCGCAGTGCCGCCGAGGCCGCCGAGGCCCCGCCCCGCAGCAGGATCCGGTCCAGCCTGGCCCCGCGCCCGCTGAGCGAGCCCACGGCGGCCAGCGGGTTGACCGTCGGGTCGAAGGTCGCGGTGGTGTCCGCCTCCCCGTGCACCTCGGCCCACGCGTCGCGCAGCCCGAGCGCCGCGGCGGGTCCCGCGTCGCCCCCGCGCCCGTCGTTGAAGTCGCCCATCAGCACGACGTGGCCGTCGATCCCCGCCAATCCCTCGGCGAGCCGGGCGAGTTCGGCGCCGCGGCGACCCGCGCCGTCCGTGGAGTGGTCGCTGCTGAGGTGGGTCGCGGCCACCACCAGTGGGCCCGCCACCGTCTCCACGGTGACGGCGGTGACCCCCTTGTGCGAGCCCAGCGAGTGAACTCCCGCCTCGCGCACGGGAATCCGGCTCAGCAACAGCAGGCCGGTGTCGGCCACGTCCCGAGCCCGCGGCGAACCGCCCAGGGTGTAGGAGGCGCGCACCCAGGGCTCGGCCAAGACCATCTCCAGCAGCCGGGGCTCGACCTCCTGGAGCGCGATGACATCGGCGTCCGCGGTCGCCAGCTCGGCGAGCAGCAGCGGGCGCCGCCGCGCCGTCTCGATGAGGGGTCCGTCGTAGCGGTCCCACAGGGTGTTCCAGGTGAGCACGCGCACCACCGCCGCCGTGGGCGGGGCGGGCACGGCGTCACCGACCGGCACCCAGCCGCGCGCCGGATCCCAGGCGTGCGCCGTCCGCGCCGTGAAGAAGGGCGCGCGGAGCAGCCGGGGCGCGCGCGCCCGTCCGGCACCCGAGCTCTCGATCCGGTCCACGCCGGTGGCCCGGTCCCACACCAGCTCGCCGTCCGCCTCGACGAACAGCACCCGGTGCCAGGGGACGTCGCCGCCCGGAACGAAGGAGGGCAGCGCGACGCGCTTCGGCTCGGCCCCGCGCTGGAGCAGCCCCAGCACGAACCGGGCGGGATCGAAGCGGGGGTCCCAACGGACCTGGTGGTACAACTCCTCACTGGTCCGCATCACGCCTCCCCGCCGTCGTGGCGGAGGCCGTGCGGGCGGAGCCCGTCGGGCCCGGCACCGCCGTACCCGTCACCGTCGTGCAGGCCGCCCGCGGTGTCCTCGACCGTGCCGCCCGTCCCGACGTACCAGGTCCGGTGCGCCTGACCGGGGTACGGCGGACCGAACCGGCGCAGCTGGGCGTCCAGGACCGCGGCCGGTACCGGATGCGCGCGGCTGCCGTTGCGATGGCGCAGCGTGTCCTCGTCGGCCAGGACGACGACCTGCGTCACCAGCGCGTCACGCCGGCGGGCCACCGACCCGACCAGGGCGCGCTGCGGGGCGACCAGCGAGGTGGCGTCCCACACCACGGTGCCCCCGGCCCCGAGCGCCGCGTCGAGCCGGTCCAGCCCTTCCCGCAGCACCTCCGCGTTGGCCCGCTGATCACCGCGCGCGCCGCGTGCGGAGCGCAGGTCGTCCAGCGAGACGTACGCGTCCACCCCGGCCAGCGCCCGGCCGAAGGTGCTCTTCCCGCTCCCCGAGGGCCCGACCAGCTGGATCAGCCGCGGGAAGTCGCCGTCCCGCCACCGCCAGGTCGCGGCCACCGCCTCCTCGACCCCGCCGACGCGCCCCTCGGCCCACGCCTGCCGGGCCTGCGCCCAACACCGGTCCGCCGCCGTCGCACCGAGCCCGGCCAGCGCCTCCCGCAGCCCCGCACGCAGTGGCCCGTAGGGCCGTTCGCCGAGCAGACCCGCCTCCTGCGCCCACAGCGCCGACCACTCCACGCACTCGCGCGCCCCGGCGCCCTCCGCGTCGGCGCGCGCTCCCGCGACGGCCCCGGCCACCGCGTGCAGCACGCCGAGGTCCGCGGCGGCCGACATCCCCGCCAGCCCGGCCCGCCGATCCTCATCGGGGAACGGCAGGTGCAACCGCCCCTGGAGCCCCACGAGATCGGCCACCCGGCGGGCGAGCGGCAGCCCGAGCGCCGCCGCGAGCCGCGGCGCGAGGAGCCCCCGGTGCGCACCGTGCAGCGCGGTGGCGAGCACCCCGGCCAGCCGGGCGTCCCCCGACCGCCCCAGCACGTCGAGCCGGGCCGCGACGTCGGCCACCGCCCCGATCTCCGCCTCGGGCACGGCATCGGGCACGGCCTCGGCCGACGAGGTGGGTCGCACGCCGGCGGCCGCGAGCACGGCCGGTACGTCGGGCTCCGCCCCCGAGCGGACCGCCCACAGCGGGGCGGCCGGGCCGAGACCGTTCTCCACCACGGACGCGAACATCCAGTGGGTGCCGGTCTGCACGTGCCCCCCGCGCACCCACTTCGCCACGTGCCCGGCGAAGGCCGTACGGTCGAAGCCCGCCACGGAGCGCACGACGTACCCCTCGTGGCGGCCGGTGTCGAGCTTCAGCTTGCGCAGCGCGCGCTCCGCCGGCGCGTCCAGGACGCCCCGCCACAGCACCCGCGGCACCGGCACGCCGAGCCCGGTCAGGAACCGCACGGTGCGGTCCCAGTCGAGGCAACGGTCGCCGTCCCAGACCGAGAAGCCGTAGAACCAGCTGTCGAGCGCGTCGTAGGGGAGGGAGTGGCGGGCGTAGAGGTTCTCGCCGCAGATCCGCCAACCCGCCGGAATGCCCGGGCCGATGCGCCCCTGGAGGGCCTTCACCCAGGCGCGCGAAGGATGGTGGGCGGAGTCGAGGGAGCGGGCGTGCAGGCCGTCGGCGTAGAGGGTCGTGTTCTCGCCGTCGAGCTTCTCGGTCACCACCACCTCGCGCCCGCAGAGCCCCGCCAGCCCCGACAGGTCACCGGCCCGGACGTCGTCGGGCGTGGCCCCCGGGGACCAGGGGAGGTGCGGGGTGCGGGGGTAGTGGGTGCGCATGGTCCGCTCCGGTCGGTGACGTGTCCCCGCCACTGTATGAAGGGGCACCGAAGGGATCCACCCAATATCCACCGACCGGTTCGAGCCACTCGCGGCCGTAGCTCAGCGGCCGTACTGCTCCGCGCACAACTGCGCGATCGACGGTGAAACCGTGCCGTTGGCCGCCGCGCACAGCGCCGACATGTCGTACGCCCGCCCCGGCGCGGGTCGGGCCTGGGGGCGCGGCCGGGCCCGTGGCGTGCGGGCCTTCGCCGGGGCGGGCGCCCGTACCGTCCCGGACCGGCGCGGTGCCGACCGCCTGGTCCCGTCCGCGTCCGGAGCTTCCTCCCGGTCCGCTGCCGCGGCCTCGGCCGTTCCGGGCGGCCCGGGGGTGGGCGGGGCGGCCGCCCGCGCCGGGTCCTCCGGCAGCCGACCGAGGGGGAGCACCGCGCGCGGGGAGGGCGTACGGACGTTCACGGGAACCGGTGTCCGGGCGGCCGGTGCGGCCGGTGCGACGGTCGTACATCCGGTGGTACCCGCGCCCAGGAGGAGCGCGGCGAGGGACAGGGGCAGGACCCGACGCAGCTGCATCCGCCCACCCTGCCGCATGGGGGGACCGGGAGCGGCGCACCGTCACGCGTACGGGTGAGCGCGAGCCGCTGCCGTACCGGCGTGCGCGGCGCGCGAGCCGGCGCGCGGTGTGCACGGGAGAGCGAGCTGTGCGCGAGGGGCGCGCCCCTCGCGGTCAGGCACCGGTGCGGGCGCGGGCGCGCGGCGCGGTGGCCAGTCGTAGGGCGTGTTCCAGTGGTCCGCGGCGCAACGGTGAGTGCGCCCAGGCGCGCTGCCACCCCCAGGCCGCGACCAGGGCCACGGCGCAGAACGCGGCCAACGCGCCCCAGGACGCCGCCCCGTTCGCCGGACCGGCCAGCACCAGCGCGTGCACCACGTAGGCGCTGAGCGCCATCGCGCCCAGCGCGGTGAGGGGCCGCAGCAGCCGGGCGGCCAGCCGGCCGCGGGCCAGCAGTACGAAGCCGCCGATGAGTGCGGCGCCGACGCCCGCGTTGCCGAGCGTCTCCAACGGGGTCTGGCTGTAGGGGGAGGCCAGGAGCAGCCAGTCCCACGAGGTGCTGGGTATCGCGCCGTACTGCTGGGCGAGCACGGCCCGGACCGGATCGGTGGCCGCCATGGCCTCGGGGTGGTGCGCGGCGATCGCGGCCAGCAGCCGCTGCCGCCCGCCGAGCACCTCGGTGGCCAGCCACGCGGAGCCGTACGCCACCGCCGCGACGGCCGCGCCCCACAGGGCGAGGCGCCGGGCGACGGCCGTCTCGCGGACGTCGCACAGCCGCCCCAGCGCCATGCCGGCGAGCACGTACGGCAGGTAGGTGACGACCGGGTACGCCCCGGTGAGCAGCAGCCCGCGCAGGACGTCGCCGAGCCCCGTCCAGCCGCGGGCCAGGTCGGTGAGGTCGGGCACCGCACCGCGGCCCGAGGCTCCGACCCCGAAGAGCGGGCCGAGGACGTACGAGAGCAGCGGCCCGACCACCACGCCCGCGGCCGCGACCACCGCGAGCGCCTTGGTGGAGAGACGGGTGAAGGGCTCGGCGGCGAGGAAGTAGAGGGCGAAGAAGGTCAGGATGACCAGGATCCCGGGCCAGAGCGCGGCCAGGGACAGGCCGAGCACGGCGAGCACCGCACAGCGGATCAGCAACGGCCGCAGCCGCCCGGGCGCCCCGCCCCGGCCGGCCCCGACGCCCGCGGGGACGGAAACCGGGCCCGGGCCCGAGTCCGGGCGCTGCCGCTGGGCCAGGGCCAGTGAGAAGCCGGCGAGGAGGGTGAAGACGGCGGGCGCACGTCCGTCGGCGGCCAGGACCAGGTAGTTCGCGCCGGAGGGGCGCGCACCGGGTCCGACGTGCACGGCGAACATCCCCAGCACGGCGAGGCCGCGCGCGGCGTCGACCCCGGACAGTCTGCTGCTGGCGCTCATCGGTTCCTCGGGGCAGGAGAGGAGTACAACATCATGCTCAGGTAGAGGTCGATAGTGGAACAAAGGTTCCGTTTCGCCCCGACGAACCGCAGGGGTCGCGGCGGGCCGCGCGGACCGTCGCGGGTCGTGTGGCCCGGCCGCCGGTGCTGATCAGCCGCCGGTGCGGATCAGCCGCAGGTGACGGTGTCGCGCGGGGTGTACCGCGTCCTGAACTTCTCGCGCCCGACCTCCTTGCCGCCCTGCTCGAAGATCCGGTCGACGGTGACGTCGAACCCTTCGAGCGGGGTCTGCGCCTCGCACCGCGCCCCGCTCCCGGTCCGGGTGCCCGGCTGCTCGACATTGGTGCGCGGCCCCTTGACCGCCTTGACCGCGTCGTACTTCTTGGTGCCGAGGAAGGTGATGGTGACCGAGGTGTCGGTGGCCGACGCCTGGATGTAGAGGGCCTTGCCCGAGTCGTTGCGGAAGCTCTGGTCGAGGCTGCCCCAGGCCACCGTGGCCTCGCGGCCCTCCGGGTAGCGCTCGATGTAGAAGGAGTGCGCGCCGTACTCCACCGGCTTGACCCCGGCGAAGAACACCGCGTTGAAGACGGTCGTGGCCACCGCCGAGACCCCGCCGCCCGCGGCCTTCTCGTACTGGCCGCCATTGATCATGATGCCGTCGACGAAACCGTTCTCCTTGGTGCGTTCGCCCACGGTCCGGTTGAAGCTCCAGATCTCGTCGGGCAGCACCACCGAGCCGTTGATCAGCTCGGCGGCCCGGCCTATGTTCGTCGTGCGGTAGTCGGCGACCGGGAAGTCGACGGTGAAGGAGGACACCTCCTCCTTGATGCCGAGCTCCGCCACGTTCTGGCGGGTGAGCTTCGGCTGCACCGCCTCCGTGGCCACCGCGCCGGTACGGGCCCCCGCGCCCGACTTCACCAGCAGCGGGAGCACGGCCTCGCCCAGGGTCCGCTCGGTGACGCGGCGACCCGCGCGGCCGTCCTCGGCCACGGAGACCCGCCCCGGCCCGTCGAGCCGCAGGCGCGCTTCCACCGGACCCGGCGCGGCCTCGCGCAGCGGGCCCGCGAGCGCCGGATCGGCGAGCAGCGCCTTGGCGTCGAGGTCGGGGACCAGGCGGCCGCCGTCGCCGGCCTTCATGGCGAGGTGCCGGGCGAGGGCGGCGGGGTCGACGACCACGCGCCGCCCTTCGAGGGTGAGGGTGACGGGGGCCGACACCGCGGGTCCGGCGAACTCCTTCAGGGCCCGCTCCGTCTCCCGCGCCCCGATCCGGGGCTCGGTGGTCCGCACCGGCAGCTCGACGGGGTCCGACCCGCTGCGCGGGTAGGCGGCGCGCAGGGCGTCGAGCGCGCCGTCGGTGCGCAGGGCGACACCGCTGACCGGAACGACCGCCTTGGCCTTGCCCTTCTCGAAGCTGATCGCCCCCTCGACGACCGCGCGCCCCGTCTTCTCGCCGAGGCCGTCCAGAGCGGCCCGCGCCATCCCCTCGTCCATCCGGACCACCGGCTCCACCTCCCGGCGGTCCGGACCGAAGAGCCGGCCGAGCACGGTGACCGGATCGGAGCCGGCCCGTGCGGCGCGCGCGGCGGTCGCGGCGGAGTCGAGGGACAGGCCGAGGGCGCTCGGCCGCACCCGCTCGACCCGGTCGCCGACGCGCACGGCGAACGCGGCTCCGGCCTCGGCCTCGGCCGCGGGGCCGAAGGCGCGGTCCAACGCCCGGCCCGCCCGGTCCCGGTCCATGCCGCCGAGGTCCACGCCGCGGACGGTGGTGCCCCGGCCGATCTCGTCGCCGGCCAGCGACAGGCCCGCGACGTACAGACCGGCGCATCCGATGGTCAGGGCCCCGCCGGTGACGGCGAGCGGGCGCAGCAACCGCCGTCGTCGGTTCCCGGTGGCCGTCGCGGTCCCCGTGTCACCGGCGTGCGGCATCGCTGTCCCCCTGGTCGATCGCGTCTGGACGGGCCGGGGGCTTTCACACCGACCGGCCCGCGCCCCGAAAGCTACCAAGAGGTACATAACCAGGTAATAAACGGTCATTGGTCAGGTAAAACCGGCAGGTCGCGGGCATGTTCGGCCGCCTTGTGTGCGCCGTGTGCGCGCCGTGCGCGCGGCGCCGTAACCCGGGGGCCGCGCGCGCTGTTGCACAGGCGTCGGGAACACCCCCTGGCCCCGACCCGGCCCTCTCCCACCCACGGTGAACGGAGTACCGATGCCGCAGCTGACCGACACGGACCACACGGACCGGGCGGACCACGCGATCCCGGAGCCCGCGACCCCGGACCATGCGATCCCCGACCTCGCCCCCGATCCCGCGTTCCCGGACGCCGCACCCCGGGCGGACGGGCCCCGGGCGGACGGGCCCGCGGCGGCCGGCGACACGTGGATGAGCCCCGCCGAGTACGGAGCCTCGCGCGCCGCGCTCTGGAGCGGAGCCTGCGTCCTGGTCACCGACCCCGACGGACGGGTGCTCGTACAGACCGTGGACTACCGGCCCGACCGGCTGCTGCCCGGCGGCGCCGTGGACGCGGGGGAGGCGCCGTCCGCGGCGGCCGCGCGCGAGGTGTACGAGGAACTCGGCATCCGCGACCACTACCCGCGCGGGCTCGTCGTGGACTGGATCCCCGCCGACACCCCGGGATTCGAACCGGAGATGCGCTTCCCCGGCGAGATCCTGCACGTCTTCGACGGCGGCACCTGGGACGCGGAGCGCATCGCCGCCATCCGGCTGCCCGCCCAGGAGATCACGGGGGTCCACTTCGCCGAGCCCGCCGATCTGCCGGGCCTGATGCACCCCGGCGACGCCCGGCGCGCGCTGTCCGCACTGCGGGCCCGCATCGACGGCGGTGGTCCGGCCCTGCTGGAGGACGGGCGGCCCACCGTGCCGGGCGCGCTCGACCGGCTCGGCGCGCTGCGCACCCGGCGCGTCGCGGAGCGGGGCGGCTGGTGGGAGGGACCGGCCCCGGAGGCGTGCGTGGTGCACGACCGGGCGTCCTGGTTGTTCGCCCCCGACGGGCGGGTGCTGGTGCTGATCGCCCGCGCCACCGGGGCCGCACGGCTCCCGGACCTCACCCCCGACCTGGTCACCTCCGCTCCCGAACTGCTGGGCCACCTGCGCGAGGCGGACGGCGTGCGCATCCGTTCCGCGGCCCGGCTGCACGCCCTCGGTCCCGCCGGCGACCCGGCCCACGTCCGCCTGCTGGCCACGCCCGAGCAGGTCCGCGACCTGTGCGACTGGGGGCCGGCCGCGGCGGACCAGCTGGACGCCGTCCACGCGGCCCGCGTCCGCCTCGCACTGCCCCGCTCCCCGCGCCGGCCGTCCACGGAGCTCCCGGCGGAGGGCCTGGCCTGGTGAACCCGGGTCGCCGGCCGACGAAGGGCCGATGGCGGGCCGATCCCGAGTGATCGAAAGAGAAAATGATCAAGTGTTCACCTCGCCGTGTGGCGGTCCGGCGGTCGCCCGGCGGTCGCGTGGTGGGAGCCCGACGGCCCGACGCCCGGGTGGGTGGCCGGCCGTTTGGAGGGGCGGGCCGCCGGGGCTGAGCCAATGGACCGGGCAAGCCCCATGCGCCTAGACCATTGGCTCAGCACTCTCACCGTTCGGTCTTTCCGTTCGTGAAGCCCGCTCCGCGGGTCCGATCGGTGCGGAGAGGGCGGTCGGGCCCCTGTCCTGAGAGTCTGGGACGGCCCCGCGGCGAGCAGGGGCCCGGCGGTCGGATGCGACTCGTTCGCTTTCGCAAGAGAAGGTGGCCGGCGATCGTGTACCACCCGCCCGCGCGGGACCCCGGCGGGCCCGTGCCGGTGGGCCCCACGCGTGGTGTCCCCGCTGGTCAGGAGCGGGGGCAGGGGGCGTCGCGCGGCCGCCGTCCGACCCCGTACCGGCGACGGCCCGAGCGGCGCGATCCGTTCCTCCGGCGCTCCGCTTCGGCATTCTCGGCATCTCCACAGCCTCGTCATGTACCCGTCCTGTGGTCTAAGGTCTGGCTACCCGGCCAGGTGTCAGTGCTGATCCCATGCCATATCCCCGGAGGACGACTCTCCATGTCGCAAGCTGCGCGTCTCCCTCTCACCGACCCCGAAGTGCTGTCCACGGCACCGGTTCCCGCGGGGTTCAACGACGTGGAGGGATGGTTCTGGAACGTCGACCAGGTGTTGTTCGACTGGTTCCTCGGGCACCAGAACGCCGATGCCGAGCACCGCGGTGACCTGCTCGAACTCGGCTCGTACATGGGCAAGAGCGCGATATTCATGGGCAAGTACCTGCGCGACGGCGAGGAGTTCACGGTCTGTGACCTCTTCGACTCGCCCGCCGAGGACGAGTCCAACCTCGCGGAGACGCAGTCCTCCTACGCCTCGCTGACCCGCCAGGCCTTCGAGACGAACTACCTCGCCTTCCACGAGGCGCTGCCCACCGTCATCCAGGCCCCGACCTCCGTGGTCGGCGACCGGGTGCGCGCGGCCAGCTGCCGCTTCATCCACGTGGACGCCTCCCACCTCTACGAGCACGTGCACGGGGACATCGAGGCCTCCCGCGTCCTCGCGGCGCCGGGCGCGGTCGTGGTGTTCGACGACTACCGCTCCGAGCACTGCCCCGGCGTCGCCGCCGCCGTGTGGGGCGCGGTCACCACGTCCGACCTGCACGTCATCTGCGTGTCCGGTACGAAGCTCTACGCGACCTGGGACGACCCGGCCCCGCTGCAGAAGGCCCTGCGCACGTGGCTGGAGGGCCGCGAGGACCTCTGGCACGGCATCGACACGGTCGTGGAGGCACCGCTGGTGCGCATCGGCGGCCAGAAGGCGATCGCGCCGTCCGCGCCGAAGCCGCTCCGGGCCCCCGAGGTGCCCGTCCTCGCGGCGGTTCCGGCCCAGCCGAAGCCCGCGCCGCGCTCGCGCCGGGCGCGCAAGCTGGCGAAGGACCTGCTGCCGCCCATCGTGACGCGGGCGATCGTCGCGAGCCGTCGCCGCTGACACGGACTGCCGGTCCTCAGGACCGACGGAAGGGGCCGGGTGCGCGCATCGCGCACCCGGCCCCTTCCGCTTCCGCTTTCACGCGGTGGACGCTCAGACCCCGCGGCGCACCCGTGCGGCAGCGCGCGCTTCGGCGGCCTGGCGCGCCTCGGTGGTCTTGCGGGACTCCTTGGGCTTGCCGCCCGGCCGTCCCGGCCGGGTGCCCATGCCGCGGAAGGCGAGGGTGCTGTTGGCCTTGCCGCCCTTCCCGTCCTTGCCGCCGTCGGCGGGAGCGGCTCCGGCCAGCGGGACGCCGGACGGCCTCTTCGCCCCGGTGATCTTGCTGAGCAGCGAGTCGCCCGAGCGCACCTGGGTGATGGTGGGGCGGATCTTCGCGTCGGCCAGCAGCCGCGTCATGTCACGGCGCTGGTTCGGGGTGACCAGGGTGACGACCCGGCCGGACTCGCCCGCGCGGGCCGTACGGCCGCCGCGGTGCAGGTAGTCCTTGTGGTCGGCGGGCGGGTCGACGTTCACGACGAGGTCGAGGTCGTCCACGTGCAGTCCGCGCGCGGCGACGTTGGTGGCGACCAGGACGGTCACCGCGCCGGTCTTGAACTGGGCGAGCGTGCGGGTGCGCTGCGGCTGCGACTTGCCGCTGTGCAGGCCCTCGGCCCGTACGCCGTTGGCCCTCAGGTGGCGGGTGAACTGGTCCACGGCGTGCTTGGTGTCGAGGAACATCAGCACCCGCCCGTCGCGCGCCGCGATCTCGGTGGCGGTCTCGTACTTGTCGGCGGCGTGGATGTGGAGCACGTGGTGCTCCATCGTCGTCACCGTGCCGACGGAGGCGTCGACGGAGTGGACGACCGGGTCCTTGAGGTACGTGCGCACCAACTGGTCGACGTTGCGGTCGAGGGTGGCGGAGAAGAGCATCTTCTGACCGTCGTGGTGCACCTGGTCGAGGATCTCGGTGACCTGCGGCATGAAGCCCATGTCGGTCATCTGGTCGGCCTCGTCGAGCACGGTGATCTTGACGCGCTCCAGGTGGCAGTCGCGCCGCCCGACCAGGTCGCTGAGCCGCCCGGGCGTGGCCACGACGATCTCGGCGCCGTTCTTGAGGGCGCTGACCTGACGGCCGATGGACAGGCCGCCGACCACGGTGGCCATGCGCAGCTTCATGGCGTCGGCGTAGGGGGTCAGCGCCTCGGTGACCTGCTGGGCGAGTTCGCGCGTCGGTACGAGGACCAGCGCGAGCGGGCGCTTGGGCTCGGCGCGGCGCCCGGCCGTGCGCACGATCATCGCGAGACCGAAGGCCAGCGTCTTGCCGGAGCCGGTGCGGCCGCGGCCGAGGATGTCGCGCCCCGCGAGGGCGTTGGGCAGGGTGGCGGCCTGGATCGGGAACGGCTCGCGCACCTCCTGCTCCGCCATCGTCGCCATCAGCTGCTCCGGCAGCCCCAGCTCGGAGAACGCCTCCACCGCGGGCAGGGCCGGGGCGATCGTCTGCGGCATCGCGAACTCGCCCTGCGGCGCGAGGGGCCGCGCGGACTTCTTGGGGGACTTCGCGGTCTTGGGGGGCCTGCCGGGCTGGACGCCGAAGCGGCCACGGGCTGACGGATTCAAACGGAGAGCCTTCCTCGATACGGAGCACGTCGTCGAGGAGTCCGGGACCGGGCCGAGGGGGCGACGGGCGGGCATGCGCGAGAACGAGCCGGAACGAGCCGGGGCCCGTACCCAGCGGTACGGGCCCCGGCTTCGTCGTGCGTCGGCGACCGGTCAGAATGCCGTGCGCCGCAAGTAACCAACCCATTTTACCATCGGCGCCCGAAGGGCCCCGCGGCCGGTGCGCACACCCCGTTCCGGCGGCGGTCGGTTCCGGTTTCCGCGCTAGGGCGCGGTGATCCGGTCGCTGGTGGAGCGTACGTGTTCCAGGTGGGCGCGGGCCTCGTCGGCGGCCCGGGCGAACCAGTCGGCGATCACGGCGACCTCGTCGGGGGAGTAGTCGGCGAAGAGCGCGCCGAGCCGGGCGTAGAAGGGCTCGTACACCGCGACCACCCGCGCGGCGGCGGTCGGATCGGCGACCACCCGCACCCGGCGCCGGTCCGAGGGGTCGGGCTGCCTGCGGGCGTACCCGGCGCGCTCCAGCCGGTTGAGCACGCCGGTGACGGCCCCGGTGGTCAGGTTGGCCCGCTCGGCCAGGTCGCCGGCGCCGAGCGGGTTCTCCCCGGCGCCCAGGACGTGTCCGAGGCAGGTCAGGTCGGTGACGTTCAGCCCCAGCAGCTGGGCCACCTCCTGCTGGCCGATCAAGCCGAGGCTGACGTAGGCGTCCATGCGCTGGATCGCCTCCCCGGCCGTGGCCGGGGGGCGGGGCTTGCCGTCCACGCGAATACTCCTTAGCATCTAAGTAACTTAGCTCGTGAGATGAAAGATCCTGCTCCGAGCCTACTGTCGCCTACCCCGGGAGAATCATGAGCGCGCACGGAGACGTCGACCTGGGCCACACCGTGGCCGGCTGGACCGGAACCGTCGTGGGCGTGCTCGGCTCGACGGTCACCGGACTCGCCGTCTGCCTCGGCTCGACCCCCGGCGTGTGGGCCGGCCTCGCGCTGGTCCTCCTGTCGGTCCTCGCCACCTGGCTCCTGCACCTCGCGGGCTGGGGCAAGGCGAGCGGGCCCCGCCCGCACGCCCTGCGCGACTGGCGGGTGCGCGACACCACCGCCCTGGCCGGTCACACGGACTGCGTCGGCTGCCGCGTCGCCGCCCGCGGTGCGCACGGTCGGGGCGCACGCGCGCACCTCCCCGTGGACGAGCCCGCGGCGGTGTGACGGCGCACGCCCGCGACCGACCCGAGCGGAGCCGCCCCCGCGGCACCCCGGGCCCGTGAGCCGCGGCGACCCTCGGTGACACTTGTCCGCATGGCTCAAGATCTCCGGGACCCCGCGGACCTGCTCCTCGACGCGCTCGAACCCCTCGCGTACCGCGCACGCACGCGGTCCTTCGTCGCCCGCGCGCGGGAGATGGGACCCGAGCGGGCCGCCGCGCTGGCCGCGACCCTGGACCGGCGCGGCACCTACGAGCGTTCGCTCGGGGTCCTCGCCGCCGCCGTCGCCGGGGACACCGCCTGGATCGCGGCGCGGCTCGCCGACCCGGACGCCGTCGTGCGCGGGCAGGCGCTGGCCGTCGCCGCCCGCGTCGACGACGAGGACTTCGCCGCCGCCCTCGACGACGCCCCCGCGGCCGTCCGCGGCCAGCTGCTGCGGGCCGTCGTCGCCGGACACCGCACCGCGCTCGCCGACCGGCTCGTCGACGCGGTCCGCGCGGACTGGGGCGACGCCGAAGCCGCCGTGCTGCTCCCGGGATGCGGGGCGGCGACCGTCGAGCGGCTGCTGCCCGCAGTGTCGTACGCCGTCAAGAGCTGGGGCCACCTCGCCCGCCGGCACCCCGACCTCCTCGCCGACGCCCTCGACGGGGAACTGCGCGCCCTGCCCGAGGCGTTGCGGGTCGACTGGTGGTACCGCAGGGCGTCCGCCGTCGAGGCCCTGGCCGTCGCCCGGCCGCTGCGGGTGCTGGACCTGTTGGAGCGCGGCGCCGCGAACGGACTGCCCCGCCCGCTCCACCGACTGGCCGCGCGCCTCTCGCACGCCGACCCGGACCGCACCCTGCGGATCCTGATCACCCCGAGCGGCGACCTCCTGCCCGAAAGCGTCGCCGGACGCCCCGCGGTCCTGGCCAGGCTGGCCCGCGGTGCCTCGCCGCGGACCCTGCTCGCGCTGGGCAAGGTGCTCCACCGCCATCGTGCGCACCCGGGCCAGTTCGCCCGGCTGACCGCGGCCCTGCCGCCCGGGCGCAGGGCGGCCTTCGTCGACGCGGTTCGTGGGGGCCGCGCCGACGAAGCCGCGGGCGGTGCGGACGCCCGCATCGACACCGAGCTGCTCGCCGCACTGCCCCGCGCCGCGGCGGCGGCCGAAGCGCGCCGGACGATCGGGGCGGCGCGGGAGCGGGGCGAGGGCGCGAGCGCCCTGCGGCTCGCCGTCGCCCACCTGCCGCCCACCGAGGCCCGCCCCGAACTGCTCGCCGCCACGACCGGCCCCGTGGCCCACGACCGGGCCGTGGGCTGGCGACTGCTCATCGCCAACGCGGGGCGCTCGGGCGACCCCGGGGCCGTGCTGCTCGTCCTCGCCGAGATGGCCCGGCTGCGCAGCGAGCAGGACCCGGTGCGCACTGCGGCCCTGGGCGCGCTGGCCGACGTACGGCCCGCGCTCCTCGGGGACGAGGCCGCACCGCACCTCGAACGGATCGCCCGGGACGCCGTCGAGGCCCGCGACTGCTCCCACTCCACGCGCGACGCCCTGACCCGCACCGCCCTCGGAGTGCTGCGCGAACACGCGTCGGCAGCCGACTCCGCGCTGCGCGCCTGGGCGCTGCGCACCGTCGTCGACGACTTCGGACGCACCCATCACCTCGCTCTCGGGCGGCTCGACCAGGCCCTGGGCCACGGTCAGGAACGTCCGCTCTACGAGGCGCTGCGGCCGTGGTTCGAAACCTGCGCCGGGCAGGGGGAGTTCCGGCCGGTAGTGGCCTTCGCGCACGCCCTCGGCCGGCGCGCCGCCGAACTGCCCGCGCTCCAGCAGCTGCTCGCGGCGGCCGTGCACCGAGGTCGACCGAGCACCGCGCGGGCGGCCGTCGCCCTGTGGCTGGCGCCCCGGGCGCACCGCGGCGCGCGCGTCGAGGAACTGCTGGCCGCCGACCCCTCGGCCGTCTCGCTGTCCCAGGTCGCCCACGTGGTGACCCACCAGCGCACCGACCTGCTCGGCGCGCTGATCGGCGAGCGGCCGGCCGGCCGCTTCCACGACGCGAGCCAGCGCCCCCGGCCCTTCCTCTCGGGGGTGCACCGTTGGACCGGCCGCCAACAGGGCCGTGTCGCCGAGGTCCTGGCCGCCGAGTGCGCGGACACGACGCTGTCCTTGAGCAGCCGCGCCTTCGCCGTCGACGCCGTGGCCCGCGTCCCCGGCCGGGGGCTGGCCGTCGTGCGCGCGGCCACCGCCGACCCCGAGGTGCTCATCGCCGAAGCCGCGCTCGCCGCCCTCGTCTGGACCGACCGCCCCGGGGAGACGCTGCCCGAACTGCTCGCCCACGCGGGCGGGGACCGGGCGCGCGTCGCCGTGTACGCGGCGACCCGGGCCTCCCGGTACGTGTCGCCCACCGGGCTGGAGGGCGTCCTGGGCGCGCTGACCGCGCCCGGAGCGGCCAAGGTGACGAGCCGCAAGGAGGCCGTGCGGCTCGCCGCCGTCCGACTGCGCCGCCCCCGGGTCGCCGCCGTGCTCGCCGAGGCGTTCGCGGCGCCGGGCCAGCACCCCGACGTACGGGCCGCCTGCGTGCCCTTCGCGGCGCCGCTGATCGGTGACGAGCGCGCCGCGCGGCTGCTGGCCGCAGCCGCACAGGGGGGTCCCGCCGAACGGGCCGCGGTCCTGCGGGTGGCCCCCACGGAGCTGCCGGAGGCGGCGCGGGCCCCTTACGCCCGGATCGTCCTCGCCGGGAGCGCGGGCGCGGAGCCCGAGGAGGTCGCCGCCGCCTGCCGGTCCCTCGCCTCCTGGCTGCCCTGGGCCCCGGACGAGGTGGTGGAGGCGCTGCTCGCGGTCGCCGTGGACCTCGGTGCCCGGCGGGGCTGGTCCGCAGCGGCGGACGTCCTCGCGGACGCCGCCACGAGCAGCCCGCAGGCGGGCCGGGGCGTCCGGAGGGCGATCGACGCACTGATCGCGGCCGACCGGCGGTCCGTCGACGGCCCCGACGACGCGGGTGCGCTGCGGGACCGGCCCGCGCTGCGTCGGATCACCCACCTCGCGACCCGACTCGCCGCCCCGCTCGACCGGGTACGCCACGGTGACGGCGCCCCGCGCGCGGTCGTGGCGGAGGTGGTCGCGGCGCTCACGGCCTACGACGCCACCACCGCGGCCGGTATCCGCCTGAGCGCCCGCGCTTTCGAACCGGCGCTACCGCGCGAGGAGTTGTACGACTTCCTGCTCCTCCTGGCGGGCGCTCACGCGGGCCGCCCGGGGCTGGTCCGCTCCACCACGGACGCGCTGCGCGCCGCCGCCCTCACCGAGGACGGGGGGACCCCCGAGGCGCTGCACGCGGTCGCGGGGCGCCTGGCCGCCACGGGGGACCGTACGGAGGGCCTCTTCGCGGTGGCCCTGCTCACGGCGGCCGGACTGCGCGCACACTGGCCCGCCGCCCACCGGGACCTGCTGCGCACCCTGCGCCGCCACCCGGAGCCCGACGTCCGCGACGCGGCCCTGGACCGCACCACGGGGTAGCGCCGCCGCGCCGGCGGTCTCTCGCCGACGGGGCGAACGCGGGCACCCACCCGGCCGTGCGGACCGGGGGGGTGCGGGCGTGCGGAAGGGCGTGGGTCAGGGGAACGGTACGTGGTGCGGCTCGGGTGCGGGCTGCGGGTTCTGGGCGGCCCGGGTGGCCTGGGGGGACCGCGTACGGTGCTTGGTGCGCCCCGGTCGGACGGGCCACCAGGTGCCGCGGCCGAGGAGCGCGGCCAGCGCGGGCACCAGGACCAGCGACAGGACGGAGGCGGAGAGCAGGATGCCGACCGCGGTGGCGAAGCCCACCTGCCGCGAGCCGGGGTCGGGCGCGACCGCCAGGCTGCCGAAGGATCCGGCCAGGACCAGGCCCGCCGTGGTGATGGCGGGCGCGGTGCTGCGAACGGCGCGGGCCACCGCCGCCCGGGCCGGACCGGGACGTTTCATCTCCTCCCGGATCCGGTCGCTGATCAGGATGTTGTAGTCGGTGCCGAGGGCGACGACGAACAGGAACAGCACCAGCGGGAGGGTGAAGGCGACGCCGGGCTTGTCCAGGAGGTGCTGGAAGACCAGGGCGGAGGCGCCGAGCGTCGCCGCGAAACCGAGCCCGACGGAGATCATCAGGATCAGCGGTGCGAGCAGGCTGCGCAGCAGGACGACCAGGATCAGGGCGATCAGGGCCGCCGCGACCGGGAACACGATCCGCAGGTCCTGGTCGACGGCGTCGGCTATGTCCACGAACACCGCGGCGGTGCCGCCCACGTGGGCCTGGGTGCCCTCCGGGGAGTGGGCCCGCACCGTGGCGCGGATCGGACCGGCGACCAGGTCGCGGGCCGGCTGCGTCTGCGGATCGACGGTCAGGAACAGGTCGATGCGGGCGGCCCGGTGGTCCCCGTTCAGGGTCGTCGGCCCGACCCGGCCGACGCCCTTGACGGCGGCGAGGTCCCGGGAGAGCCCGTCGAGGCGCCCGGTGGTGAGGGCGGCGCCGCCGTCGCGGGCGGTGACGTACACGGTCGTCGGTTCCCAGGCGTCCGCCGGGAGGGCGCGGCCGATCTCGGCGGCGGTCTCGGTGGCCGCCGTCTTCTCGCCGCTGCCGCCCTGGCCGTAGTCCATCGCGATCCCGGCCAGCCCGGTGGCCAGCACGCCCAGCAGGGCCACGGAGGCGAGGGCCATGACCACCGGCCGCCGCGCCACCAGTTCGCCGAGCCGCCCCGCCGTACCCGGGCGCGGGGCCCGCTTCAGGGCCCGCGAGGGCCAGAACATCTTGCGCCCCGCCATCGCCAGCATGGCCGGCATCAGCGTCAGGCTGCCGAGCAGCATCACCAGCACCGACACCGCGATGGCCGGACCGAGCACCCGGAACTGCCCGAAGGAGGCGATCCCGAGGGTGGCGAAGGCGGCCACGATGGTGAGCGCCGCCGAGGTGATCGCCGTACCCACCCGGCCGGAGACCTCGGCGGCCACGGCGCGGGCGTTGCGCTCGGGCTGGGCGCGCAGCTGTTCGCGGTAGCGGAAGAGGAGGAAGAGGAAGTAGTCGATGCCGATGCCCAGCAGCACCACCCCGATCAGGCTGGGGGTGGACCCGTCGAGCTTGATGCCGGTGAGCATCGCGGTGCCCGAGACGGCGCCGCCGGCGGCGCCGCCGATGAAGGTGATCGCGAGCAGGGGCAGGAAGGCGGCCAGCACGCTGCGGAAGACGAGTACGTTGAGCAGCACGATCAGCGCCATGGTGAGGCCGCCCACCACCTTGGACCTGGTCTCCCCGGCATCGGTGGTGTCGGTGACCGACGCGATGCCGCCGGTGAACCCGCTGCGCAGGCCCGCCTCGGCGAACTCGGCCCGGGCGTCCGCCCGGAACGCGCGGAAGACGTTCAGTAGACCGGGGTCCATGGAGTTGCCCGTCAGCTGGACCGAGAGCAGCTGGAAGCTCCGGTCCGGTGCGGTCATGGCGGGGGCCACCCGCGGGGTCTGCGAATGGTCGATCAGGAGGAATTTCGGGCCGGCGTCCTTCTGCGGGGGCATGGCCACCCGCTTGCGCCCGAGCTTCTCCGCCGCGGCCTTGACGTGCTGCTCGTCGGCGCCGGTCAGCGGGGCCCCGTCGGACCGGCCGACCAGGACGGTCACCGTGTTCGCGTCGGGCTTCACCCCGAAGCGTTCCTCGGCGACCTTCAGCGCGGCGGCCGAGTCGTAGCCGGCGGGCAGGAAGTCGCCCGGCTGGGCTCCGGTGACGCGGAAGACGAGGGCACCGTTGAGGAAGGTCATGGCGATGCCCAGCACGGCCCAGAGGGCGATCACCTTCCATGGGTTCCTGGTGGAGAAGCCGGTCAGGGCGCGGATCACGAATGTCCTCCGGTGGTGCGGGGCGGTGCGGGGCGGGCGTTCCGGGTGGTTCCCGGCCTGTATCCAGACCATCAGGAGGAGGGGCCGCGATCATCGGGGCGCGGGATGAGAAGCGGACGGGGAGCCTGGTCCGGCGCCGGCCGCGGCCCAGGACCCTGGTCCTGGTCAGGGACTCCCCCCGCGGTCCGTGGTCGCTGCACGGACCCGGTGCGAGAATGGGTCCAGGCGTGGTCGCGGCGCCACCGGCACGGGGTCGGAGGGGTGGTCGGCGGCCCGGGGGAGGACCAGATGAGCGGCCGAGACGCCGCAGCACCGCTGTGGACGCGTGAGGACGCGCTCGTCACCATCGGCGCGGTGGCGGCGGACCTGATCGCCTACGGCATGGCGCGGCAGGCCGGGCACTGGCCTGGCGCGCCGGGCGAGGTCTTCCTCCTCGTGGCCTCCGCGCTCCCGCTGCTCGTGCGCCGCCGCTTCCCGGTGGCCGTCTTCGCGGCGGTCATGGTCTTCGAGGTGGCCCTGCGCATCGGCCTGCCGGTCGCCCCGGGCATCAACACCAGCCTGGTGATCGCCCTGTACGCGGTCGCCCGGACCGGGCGACCGGCAGCCACGGCCGGGGTGAGCCTCGGAATCGTCGCCCTGGCCCTGCTCGGATCGGTGCGCGGGGTGTCGTTCGGGATGGCCGCGCTGGGGTACGCGACCTCGGCGGTGATCGTGGTCGGGGCCGCGTTGCTGGTCAACCGCTGGCAGCGGGACGCGGAGGTCAACCGCCGGCTGCTGGCCGACCGGGCCGTCGCCGAGGAACGCCGCCGCATCGCCCGGGAGCTGCACGACATCGTGGCCCACCACATCACCGTCATGCAGCTGATGGCGGGCGGCGCACGGGCCAATCTGGAGAAGGCCCCCGAGGCGGCGCGCGAGGCCCTGGTGACGCTGGAGGGCTCCGGCCGGCTCGCGCTGAGCGAGATGCGCCAGCTCCTCGACGTCCTGCGGGCCGACGACCCGCCCACGGACGCGGCGGCGCCGCGCCCGCACGGCTTGATGGCGCCCGAGGCGCCCCAGCCCGGCGCCGACGACCTGGACCGGCTCGTCACCGAGTCCCGCGGAGCCGGCTTGCCGACCGAACTGAGCGTCCTGGGGGAGCCGTACCCGCTGCCCCCGACCGTCGGCCTCACCGTCTTCCGGGTCGTCCAGGAGGGGCTGACCAACGCCCGCAAGCACGCGGGGGACGCGCGGGCGTCCGTACGGATCGCCTACCACCCGGACCGGATCACCGTCGAGGTGTGCGACGACGGGGTGGGCGGGACCGGCCCCGAGGGCGGGGCGCCACCGGCCCGGTCGGGGCGGCGCGGCTCCGGGTACGGTCTGATCGGCATGCGCGAACGCGTGGCGCTGCAGGGCGGCACGCTGGACGTCGGTCCGCTCGACGAGGGCGGGTTCCGGGTGGCGGCCGACCTCCCGGTCGACCCGAGCGCGGGGACGTCCGTGCGGGAGTCCGTACGCGAATCCGTGCGGGAGCCCGTGCGGGAGCCCGTGCCGAGATCGGTATCACAGGACGTACGAGAAGGGGCGCGGCGATGAGCGCGGCGGCGGGCGGGGCGACGAGCGGGACGACGAGCGGAACCGCGGACGGGACGGCGGGCATCGCCGAGGGTGGGGCGCCGGGACCGATCCGGGTGCTGATCGCCGATGACCAGCCGCTGGTGCGGCGCGGCCTGGCCCTGATCCTGGGGCCCGACCCGGACATCGTCGTGGTCGCCGAGGCGGGTGACGGCGAGGAGGCCGTGGCCCTCGCCCACCGCCACCACCCCGACGTCGTCGTGATGGACATCCGGATGCCGGTCCTCGACGGGGTCGGGGCCACCGGACGGATCGCCGCGGAACTGCCCGGGTGCCGGGTCCTCGCGCTGAGCACCTTCGACCTGGACGAGTACGTGGTGGCCGCGCTGCGCGCGGGTGCCTCCGGTTTCCTGCCCAAGGACGTCTCCCCCGAGGAACTGCTGGCGGCGGTCCGCACCGTCCACACGGGCGAGGCGGCGGTCGCCCCGCGCCTGCTCACGCGGTTGCTCTCCGCCTACGTCACCACCGCGGCCCCGCCCCGCTCCGCGACGCCGGTCGCGGTCGTCGGCGACCTCACGCCCCGGGAGGCCGAGGTGTGGCGGTTGATGGCGACCGGGCTCGACAACGGCGAGATCGCGGGGGAGATGGACATCAGCGGCTCCACCGTCAAGAACCACATCACGAACGTCTTCAACAAACTCGGGGTGCGCGACCGCGCACAGGCGGTCATCGCCGCCTACGAATCCGGGATCGTCGAGGCCGCCCGCGCGCGGGACTTGGCTTAGATGTCCCGCTGATCCGGTGGGTTCGCGCCGTGTTGACCCTCTTCGATGGCTGGAAAACGTTGGCCCGCTTCAGGGAAACCGAGCGGAGGATACGTTTCCGTCCCTGACGAGGAGGGGGATCGGCGATGACCGAAACAGCGGTGGACCCGGCGGGTCGGGCGGGCCCGGCAGACCTGGTGGGCCCGGCGGACCTGGCGGAGCCGGCGGACGGAAGCGTCCACGCGCGGCCGGTGGCGGAGCTGTTCTTCGAGCGCGCCCGGCTGCACGCGGAGCGCCTCGCCGTGGACGAGCCGGGCGGTACGCGCTACACCTATGCCGAACTGGCCACCCGTGTGCGGGAGTTCGCGTCCGGGCTGCGCGCCCTGGGCGTCACCTCCGGCGCGGTGGTCGCGGTCGCCGGCCCGCGCGGCCCCCAGGCCTGCGTCGCACTGCTGGGCGTGGTGTGCGCCGGGGCCAGCTACCTGCCGCTGGATCCGACCCTGCCCGCGGCCCGGGTGACCGGCATGCTGGAGGACGCCTCGGCCCTCGCCGTCGTCCGGCTGCCCGGCGCGGTCTCGGTCGACCCCGACATCGCCCCCACCTGGGACCACGAACAGATCCTGGCCGCTGGACGGGCCCGCCTCGGGGAGGGCGAGGGCGGGATCGAGGCATCCGACGGCGGGGCCGGGCCCGCGGTGACGGCCGACGTGCCCGCCTACGTCATGTTCACGTCCGGCACCACCGGGCGCCCCAAGGCCGTGGCCGTGCCACAGCGCGGGCTGGTCCGGCTCTCCGTGGACAACGGCTTCTACGAGGTCCTCCCCACCGACCGCGTGCTGCACGCGGCCACGCTCTCCTTCGACGCCTCCGTACTGGAGATGTGGCCCGCCCTGCTGAACGGGGCCTGCCTGGTCCCCGCCGACTCCACCCTGCTGCTCGCCCCGTACGCGCTCGCCACCTTCCTCCGCGAGCAGGCCGTCACCGTCCTCTTCGCCACCACCAGCGTCTTCCACCACATCGCGCACGAGCGCCCCGAGACCTTCGCGGGCCTGCGCTACGTCCTGACCGGCGGCGAGGCCCTGCGCCCGGACGCGGCCCGCCGCGTGCTGGAGCACGGGCGGCCGGAGCGGCTGGTCAACGCCTACGGCCCCACCGAGACCGCGTGCGTGGCGCTCGCCCACCAGGTGGAGGCCGTCCCCGAGGGGGCCACCGGCATCCCCATCGGCCGTCCGATCGCCGACACCGTCTGCCGGGTGCTCCGGGAGGACGGCGCCCCGGCCGGGCCCGGGGAGGAGGGCGAGCTGTGGATCGGCGGCCCGGCCGTCGCCGCGGGCTACCTGAACAACCCGTCCGAGAGCGCCCGCCGCTTCGTGGCCCGGGACGCGGCGGCGGGGGCCGCCGACTTCTACCGCACGGGGGACTTCGTACGCCGGGCGCAGGACGGCACGCTGGAGTTCCGCGGCCGCCGCGACGACCAGGTCAAGGTGCGCGGGTTCCGGATCGAACCCGACGAGATCCGTGACGCGGTCGCGACCCACCCCGGGATCACCGACTCCGTGGTGCTGGCACGCGAGGACGGCCCCACCCGCCACCTCGCCCTCTTCGCGGCCGCCGCCCGCCCCGGCCCGCACCCCGGCGTACGGGAGCTGCGCGCCCACCTCGCCGAGCGGCTGCCCGCTTTCATGGTCCCGGCGACGATCACGGTGCTCGACCGGCTGCCGCTGGCCGCGAACGGCAAGGTGGACCGGGCGGCGCTGCTCGCCCTGGCCCCGACCGCCGGTCCGGTCGGCCCGGGGTCCGCCGCCGCGGACGTCCTGCCCTCGGCGTCCTCGCCCGGCCCGCTCCCCGAGGGGGCGGACGGAGCGGCGACCGCGGGGGCCGACCGCGAGTCCATCGCCGCCCTGGTCTCCCGGATCTGGGAACAGACGCTCCCGCAGGGCGTCCCGCACGCCCCCGACGACGACTTCTTCGTCCGCGGCGGGAACTCCTTGATCGCCGCCCAGCTCGTCAACACCGTCCAGGCCGTCCTGTCCATCGGCGGCGCGCACAGCTACCGGCTGGTCGGCGATCTTCTCAACCAGCCCACCCTCAAGGCCTTCATCGCGGCGGTCGAAGCCACCGTCCACGACCGGCCGACCCCGCGCGGCGCGCCCGTCGCGGGACGCTGGCTCGCGGACCTGGAGCGGCGGGTGCCGCGCGTGACGCCCGTACCCATCACCGCGCACGACCGGCCCGACTGGCGGGTGCCCCGCCACGTGCTGCTCACCGGGGCCAGCGGCTTCCTCGGCGCCCACCTGCTGCGCGAGCTCCTCGACCGCACCGACGCCGAGCTGCACCTGCTGGTCCGCGCCCGGGACCTCGCGCACGCCCACCGCAGGATCGCCCGGGCGCAGCGCCGCCACGGCATCACCCGGCCCCTGCCCCTCGACCGGATCCACCCGCTGCTCGGCGATCTGGGCCGGCCCCGCCTCGGGCTGACGGACGCCGAGTTCGACCACCAGGCCGCCCACGCGGACGTGATCCACCACTGCGGCGCCGACGTCAACTTCCTCTACCCCTACGAGCAGTTGCGCCCGGCCAACGTCGACGGCACCGGGGAGTTGATCGCGCTCGCGGCGCGCCGGGGCGTACCGCTGCACTACGTCTCCACCATCGGGGTGGTGCACGGGTTCGGCGCGGCCGGGGTGCGCGAGGTCGGCGAGGACACCCCGCTGGACCACGTCGAACTCCTCTCGATGGGGTACACCGAGAGCAAGTGGATCGCGGAGGAGCTGCTGCGCAAGGCCGGCCGGGCCGGGCTGCCGGTGGCCGTGCACCGGCCGCACGAGATCACCGGCGACACCGTCAGCCGCACCTGGGACAGCGGAGCCGCCCTCTGTGAACTGTTCAAGATCATTACGGAGTTGGGCCTCGCCCCCGACCTGCCGGTGGCCCTGAACTTCGTCCCCGTGGACCACGTGGCCGCCTCCATCGTCCACCTCGCCGTGCACCGGGAGGCACAGGGGCAGACGTACCACCACGTGAACCCGCACCAGGCGCTGCTCGACGACCTCGTGCGGCGGTTGCGGGTGCACGGGCACCGGATCGAGACCGTCGGGTACCACCGCTGGACCGAGGCGATGCAGGCGCATCTGGCCGAGCGGCCCGGCCACTCCTTCGCGCCCTTCGCCCCCCGGTTCACCACGCTGGCGGCCGGGAGCGACCTGACGCTGGAGGAACTCTGCACGACCGATCACTTCCCGGCGCTGGGCCGGGAGCGGATCGAGGCCGATCTCCAGGGCAGCGGGCTGGTCTGCCCGCCGGTCGACGCCGCGTTCCTCGACGCGTGCATCGGTTACTTCCACGACTCCGGATTCATCCCCTCACCTGCGGGTTGACCCCGGCGGGCCGGAGGCGGGCGGCGGTTGCCGGCCCCGGCCCGGGTGGGGCGGGCGGGGCCGGCCCGCCGGGCGGCCGCGGGGCGCGGGCGGGCGTACGGGTGGGGCGCCCTCGCGTCACGAGATGGCGACGGAGTGTGCGGCGACCTCCCGTACCCCGTAAGGTCGGACGACCCCGCAGGTCAGGACCTTGGTCCCGGCCCGAGTTCACGCGCCGTTCACCTGACCGGTTCCGTGTCGTTCGCCAGGACTGATGGCGTGTGGTGCGTGATGGGTTGATGTGCGACGGATGCTCGGGGATGTCGGTGTTGGTGTCGGGGGAGGGTGAGGGGCCAGTGGTGGGGGCAGCCACGTGGAGTGCGGCCGTGTCGGCCACGGTCGGCGGCGGAGCGCACGGCGCTGCCGCGGCGCCCGGCGCGCCCGGGCGGGCCGGTGTCGGACGCGGCGCCGCCGGCACCGCGGAGGCACCGACCGCCGCGCCGCGCCCGGGCCGGGTGCCGGAGGGCGAGGTGTCCCCGACCGGGGCGTCGGCCGGGGAGGTGGCGGGCGGGCAGGGCGGTGCGGCCAATGCCGCGCCCACCTATCAGGTCAAGCTGCTGGTCGACCCGCACCGGATCCTGCGCGCCGACGGGACCCCGCTCGACCGGGCCGCCGCGGCGCTCGGGCTCGGGCAGTCGAGCGGCTTCGAGGTCACCCAGTACATGGACGACGCGGAGCTGAGCTTCGCCGGCGAGGGCTGGATCATCCGGTTCCGGCACGACGACGCCGAGGACCGGCTGCGGCTGACCTACAAGACCCGGTTCGACATCGTCGGGGACGGGACCGATCCCGCCGCGGTCGAAGAGGCCCTCGACCGGGCCAACGCGCACCGCTTCGACTGCCGTGCCACCAACTACGACCCACAGGTCAACCTCAGCTACTCGCGCGCCACGCTCGACTTCTCCAACAAGAAGCGCGAGCCCGCGCCGGACCTCCTTCCGGGAGCGCTTCCGGACCCGGCCGAGTGCCGGGCCATCGCGCTGGACCGGCTGCCCGGCAAGATGAGGAACTGGCCCGCCAAGCCGGCCGGCTGGGCGGAGGCCGTCGCGGCCAGCCCCCTGATCCACGGGCCCGTCCGGCAGACCAACTACCCCGGTGAGGTCCTCGGCCACGCCGTGGAGTTGCAGATCACCCCGCTGTGCGACGCGGACGGCCGGGAGTCCTGGTTCGCCGAGATCACCGCCAAGGCCGACACCTTCGCCGAGGCCGTGCGGCTGCGCGCCGACCTGATGGGGAAACTGCGCGCCGAAGGCTGGCTGTTGAAGCGCAACGCCTTCAAGACGGACCTCGTCCTGGGCCGCCACCGTGCCCGGTGATTTCGTGCCGATCGCCGGCCGCACGCCCGCGGCCCCGGGCGGCGGGCGCGTCCCGGTCCCCGCCTCGTGCACCGCACCGCCCCGCCCGTGGCCGCACGGCCCGTCGCGCCCGTCCCGACCGCGTTCCCGAGGCCCCGGATCCGGCCACGGGGTTCCCGTCGGGGCGCCCGCCTCGGCATGCTGGACACCATGACACCGCCGTCCGTGCCGTTCCCCGCCCGGCCGTCACGCTCCGCCCCGGACGCCGCACGCGCGCAGCGGTACGACAGCCGCTCCGACCCCGCCGACCCCGAGCGAATACGGCTGGCGCACCTCGCCGACCTGCACGTCGGTTCGCCCCTGCGCGGGCTCGACCACTACCCCGGCGCCCCCGGGATCGACGCCGAGCAGGCCCCGTACGACGCCCTGGAGGCGCTCGTGCGCCGGGTCGTCGACGGGCGCTACGACGGCGTCCTCGTCGCCGGGGACGTCTTCGACCGGCACCACGCCGATGCCACCGCGCTGACGGCCTTCCAGGACGCACTGGGCCGCTTCCACGACGAGGGCCTCGTGACCGTCGTCGTCGCCGGCAACCACGACGCCGAGTCGCCCCTGCCGCAGAAGCTCCACCTGCCGCCCTCCGTCCACTGGTTGGACGCCCACGCACCGCAGACCGTCCACTGGGACCACCTCGGGACGGCCGTCCACGGACAGTCGATCGTGCGGGCCGACGACCTCCGTGACCTCGCGGCCGGCTTTCCGCCCCGGATCCGCGGACTGGTCAACATAGGGCTGCTGCACACCAGCCTGCACGGCGCGTGGAGCGGCAGGACCTGCGCCCCGACCGGCGTGCGGACGCTGGCGGCCGCGGGCTACGACTACTGGGCCCTGGGGCACGTCCACCACCGCCTGGCGCCCGCGCGCGGCCTGCGCGCCGGCTACTCGGGCAACGCGCACGGGCGCGGCCCCGGCGAGAGCGGCGGGCGCGGCTACACCGAGCTGCTGATCGGCGGGGGGAGCGTGACCGCGAGCGCGGTGGACACGGCCCCGGTGCGCTACGAACCCCTGCACCTGCCCCGTGCGACGACCGCCGAGGCGGACCTCCGGGAACGGTTCGCCGCCGTCCCGGCACCGGCCGCGGGGACGGCGGGGGCCGTTGTCTGGACGCTGTCCGGACCGGGCGGCGAGGATCTGGTCCGGCTGGCCCGTGAGGTGGCGGCCGAACTGGACCGGCCGGACTTCATGGTGTGTCGCGCCCGGGTCCCGGCGACCGGCGGACCGGGCTCGCCCGCGGCCGCTCCCAGCGGGTGCGCTGGGTAGGCTCGGGCGCGAAGACGATCACACGACCCGAGGCGGGGCCATGCCGGACGACGGCCAGGACACGAACGACGCGGTGGCGGCGGCGACCGCGACCGAGGGGGCCCCGGCGACACGGGCGGACGGTCCCGCCGCGCTCGCCGCACTGCGCGCGCTGGCCGCGGAGCGGCCCGGCGAGGTCGAACTCCTCGCAGGCTTCCGGGATCGCGACTTCGATGCCTGGCCCGTGCGGGTGCCCGAGGCCGTGCGCGTGGTGCTGCGGGAGGTCGGTGGGCTCGAAGTGGACTACATGCGCCTGGAGTTCGGCCCGCACGGCACGCCCCGCTTCCCCGACGGGTGCTGGACCCTCGGTGAGATCCACAGCGGCGAGGGGGCGTTGATCGTCGGCGTGCCGACGGTTGGGGCCGGGACGGAGACCGGGGCGGGGGTCGACGGTGGCGCGGAGGGTGACGCTCGCGCCGACTGGGGTCCGGTCGTCGCCGTACACACCTGGGGCGAGCAGGAGATCACCGTCGAGGCACCCGGCTTCACCGGCTGGCTGACCGGCTTCGCCGCCGAGCTGGCGGCGGGCGCGGACCCCGAAGACCGGCCCGTGCCCCGGCACTTCGTGCCCGCCCGGCCCACCACCCTGGTCGCCGAGGGCTCCGACGCCGAACTCGCTGCTCTCGTCGGCCGGGGCGATCCGCTCACCGACGTGGCCGACCTGCGCGACCTGCCGGCCCACCCCTGCGGGATCGGCTGGGAACCGTACTTCTCCACCTCCTTCAACACCGGCGACACCGGGAGCAGCGAGGTCCAGTTCCGGTTGGTCGGCGACGGCCGGGCCCTGCTGCTCCGCAGCGTGGTGAGCGGAGACTTCCTGGGTCGGCCGGTCCGGCGCCACCGGGTGCCCGCCGACGCGCCGAGTCGTGCGGTCGTCGAACTCCGCGCGCTGGCAGCCGAGTTCCCGCGACTGGTCCAGCTCGACGCGGGCTGCCCGGACACGGTGATGGACGCCTGGGAGGTACCGGTGCCGGAGGAGGTCCGTACGGTGCTGCGCGCCGTCGGCGGCGTACGGATGTCAGGCCTGGCACCGCTGCGGCTGCTGCCCGGCGCCGAGGCCGACGGGGTGCATGCCGTCGACCCCGAGACGCACCGGATGATGGGCGGCGACGGCTCGTACCGCCCGCTCGCGCGCGTGGACCACGCCCGCAGCTCGGCCCTCGTGCAGGTCCGGATCGACCCGGAGAGCGGCGAGTGGGGCGCCGTCGTCTCCGTCCCCACCGATCCCGGGAAGCTGCGCACCTACCCCGAACTCACCCTGCTCGCCGAGTCGTTGCCGGTGTTCCTGCTCACCTTGGTCCGGTTGGCGCGCCGGGCCGCCGCGACCACGGACTTCGCCCGGGCGCTGTCCGGGGCCACGCACTGGATGTTCCCGAACACGGGGGAAGCCTGGACCCGGCCGGTCCCGGTCGCCGAGTGGGCCGGCTCCGCCGACCCGCTGCGCGCGGCGGCGACCGCTCTCCCGACCGGTGCGCACGTCGCCGACCTGCGGGACTCCCCGACCCCCAGCGACCTGTGCTTCCACCGGGCCGCCCAGTGGCCGCGGGGCGCGGCCTTGGACCGACTGCACTTCCCGGGCGCGGGGCTCCTCGCGGCGGCCGTCCCGGTGATCGGGGCGCCGCCGGTGGAGCGGGGGTGACTGCGCCGCGTGGTCCACGAGGGCGTCGGCGACGAGGAGTACGTGGCCGCGCTCACGGTGTCGCGCAGGATGGTCGCCGATGTCGGGACCGCCGAAGCCGGTACGCCTGAGCACTCCTGACGGAGCGGCGCGGGCGGCACGGTGTGACGGGGAACCGGATCACGGCGGCAGCCGTCTGAGACCCCGTGTGGAGGAACAGAAGGATTCTCGCCGTGCTGCTCGCCCTGCTCGCGACCCAGCTCGGCTCGCTGATCAGCCCGGCCTACGCCTGCGGCTGCGGTGCGATGATCCCCGACGGGCGGTCCCGGATCGGGGTCGGCCGGGAGAGTTCGGTGGTGCGCTGGGACGGCGCCACGGAACAGATCGTGATGCGGTTCAGCGTCAGCGGGGACGCCCACCGGGCCGCCTGGATCATGCCGGTGCCCGGGCGGGCGACCGTGGAGCTCGGCAACCCCGACCTGTTCGCCGACCTGGCCGAGCTGACCCGGCCCGAACACCGGACGCGGAGCTACTTCTGGCCCCGGAACCGGGATTGGCCCTTCGGCTCGGGGGGCCGGGACGAGGTGGGCGCCGCCCGCCCCGGCGGGGCGCCGCCGGTCGGCGTCGTCGGGCGCGAGCAGCTCGGCGACTTCGACGTCGCACGCCTGACGGCGACCGACCCGCAGGCGCTGCGCGCGTGGCTACAGGCCAACGGCTTCGAGCTGCCCGAGGGTCTCGCCACCGAACTGGGGCCGTACGTCGCGCAGAAGTGGGAGTACGTGGCGGTGCGACTCGTACCGAAGGAGGCGGGCCGGACCCTCGGCGGCGATCTGGACCCGCTGCGGATCCGCTTCGCCAGTGACCGGCTGGTCTACCCGATGAGGCTGTCCCGGCTGGCGAAGACCCCGCAATCGCTCGGGCTGTACGTCCTGGCGGACCACCGGATGGAGCCCCGCTCCGCGATCGGCGGCGCCGCCCCCGAGGTGACCTTCGCCGACCGCATCGACCCGAAGGGCGGCGCCGCGGGCGCCAGGGGCGCCGCGCTGGCCGAACTGACCGGCGGTGAGCCGGTGTTCCTCACCGCCATCGAGCAGCGCTTCCCGGAGCCCGCGCGGATCGACGGCGATCACGAACTGCGGGCCACGGCCTCCGACACCCCCTACCGCCGGGCCGTCTACGAGGACCGCCTGCTGACGATCGGAGACGGCGTCCCGGTCTGGCTGCTGACGCTCGTGGGAGCGGCGGCGGCGGTCGTGGCGGCGGGGGCGCTGGCCCTGCGGGCGCGCCGCAGGGCGCCGGGGGGCGTACGCGCGCGGGTCTGAAGGGGAGGTCAGGCGGCGAGGGTCAGGTTCCCGACATGTTTTCTTAATCTGTTCGGCACATGACAATGTGAACCTCGCTCTGCCACCTGATGTCCCGCCAATTCCCCGGGCGGGAGCGGTGCGTGTGGAGAGGTACCCCCCACGTGATAAGAATTTCGCGCTTGGCGCCGCTGGCCGCGGGCCTCGCGGCAACCGCCCTGCTGTTCGCTCCGGCGCACGCCTCCGCGGGCCAGGCGCCCGCTCAGGCGGCGCCCGCCGCCGCGCCCCTCGCGGGCTCCGTATCGGTCGACGCGTACTACGCCTCCGCCACGGGCAAGACCGGGCCCGCCCTCAAGAGCGCGCTCCACGAGATCATCAAGGTGCAGTCCAAGGTCACCTACGAACAGGTGTGGGACGCCCTGAAGACGACGGACGAGGACCCGGCCAACCACAACAACGTGATCCTGGTCTACTCGGGCCGCTCCCAGGCCAAGTCCACCAACGGCGGCGGGGTCAACGACTGGAACCGCGAGCACGTCTGGGCCAAGAGCCACGGCGACTTCGGCACCGCCACCGGCCCGGGCACCGACCTGCACCACCTGCGTCCCGAGGACGTCACGGTCAACAGCACCCGTGGCAACAAGGACTTCGACAAGGGCGGCAGCCCGGTCGCCGAGGCCCCGGGCAGCTTCACGGACTCGGACTCCTTCGAGCCGCGCGACGCCGTCAAGGGTGACGTCGCGCGCATGCTGCTCTACATGGCGGTCCGCTACGACGGCGGCGACGGCTTCGCGAACCTCGAAGTCAACGACAAGGTCAACAACGGCTCGGCCCCGGCGATCGGCCGGATCAGCGTGCTGAAGCAGTGGAGCCAGCAGGACCCGCCGGACGCCTTCGAGCAGCGCCGCAACCAGGTCATCTACGACACCTACCAGCACAACCGGAACCCCTTCATCGACCACCCCGAATGGGTGGCCCAGATCTGGTAGCAGGATCCACCGGACACCCCCTACGTCGGCAGCCCCACCGCGCGTTCGCGGGCGCGGCGCTTCTGGATGACCACGGCGGCGACCAGGAGGGCGCCCTGGGCGACGTTCTGCCAGAAGGGGTTCACGCCCTCGACGGTCAGGCCGTTGTCCAGGGCGCCCAGCAGGGTGATCGCCAGCAGGGTGCCGCCGACTCCGCCGCGGCCGCCGGTCAGCAGGCAGCCGCCCAGGGCGGCCGCCGTGATCGCCTTGAGCTCCAGGCCCTCGCTGCCCGAGACCGGGTGGCCGAAGCCGGTGCGGGCGGTCAGCAGCACGCCGGCGACCGCGGCCACCACGCCTGCCAGGCCGTAGACCGCGATCAGGTACTTGTTGATGTGGATCCCGGCCAGCCGGGCCGCGGTGTCGTTGCCGCCGATCGCGTAGACGTTGCGGCCGATGTCCGTGTATCCGAGCAGCAGGTGGATGCACACGGTCACCAGGGCCAGCACCCACAACAGCACGGGTACGCCGAGGACCGACCCGTTCGCGAGGAAGACGAAGACGTCGTCGTTGCTGACGTAGCCCTGCGCCGCCCCCTTCGACAGCAGTTGGGCGACCCCCTTGTACACGGCCAGGGTGGCCAGGGTGGCGATCACCGGGTTGATCCGCCCATAGACGATCACGGCGCCGTTGACCAGGCCGGCGAGCAGGCCGACACCGAGCGCCGCGGCGATGCCGAGCAGGGCGTTGGAGCCGGTCGAGGTGAACACCATGGCGGAGACGACGGAGGCGACGCCGACCTGGGAGCCGACGGAGATGTCGAGGGCTCCGCAGATGATGACCACCGTCTGCACCAGGGCCAGCAGCCCCGAGATGGTGACCGCGTCACCGATCACCTTGATGTTGGCCCAGGTGAGGTAGGCGGGATTGAGGGATCCGAAGAGGGCCGTGACCAGCACCAGGCCGCCGATGAGGCCGACGTTCTGGCCGCCGACCGCGCGGAGCCAGGCCGCCGCGCGGGTCGGCGGCCGCGTGGCGGTCAGGTCCCGGTCCTCCTCGGTCCCGGAGCCGCTGGGTTCCTTCGGGGGCGCCGTCCTCGTCGTCATGTCCGTCCCTCGCTGTCGTCCGTACGGTCGTGCGCGGCGCCGTGCGTGCCGTGCCCCGCGGCTGTGGTCACGGCCGGGCCCGCGGCCGGGGTCAGGTCGTCGGCCATGGCGAGCGCGAGGACCCGCTCCTCGGTGGCCTCGGCCCGGCTCAACTCACCCGTGATCCGGCCGTCCTGCATGACCACCACCCGGTCCGCCAGGCCCAGCACCTCCGGCAGCTCCGAGGAGATGACCAGGAGGGCGACACCCGCCTGCGCGAGATCCGCTATGATCCGGTAGATCTCGGCCTTGGCACCGACGTCGATCCCGCGCGTCGGTTCGTCGAGGAGCAGCACCTTCGGCCGGCGCGCCAGCCAGCGGGCGAGCACCACCTTCTGCTGGTTGCCGCCCGAGAGCTCGCGCACCGGGTGCTCGATGGAGGGCGTGCGCACCCGTAGCCGATCGGTGAACTCGCGGGCGAGCCGCCGCTCCGCACGCCGGCGGACGAACCGCAGGCGGCTGAGCGGGCCCAACACCGCCAGCGTGGTGTTGTCCCGCACCGAACGGTCCATGAAGAGCGCCTGCGCCTTGCGTTCCTCGGGCGCGAGCCCGATCCCGGCGCGCACCGCGTCGGAGGGACGTCGTAGTCGCAGGGCGCGGCCGTCGACGCTGACCGAGCCGGCGCGCAGGGGGAGGTCGCCGACGAGGGCCCGGGCCAGTTCGGAGCGTCCGGCGCCGACGAGCCCCGCGAGCGCCACCACTTCCCCGGCCCGGACCTGTAGGTCGATGTCGTGCACGTCGTCGGTGCGCACGCCCCGGACGTCGAGGACGACCCGGTCGGTGGCCGCGTGCGTGCGGGCGAAGAGGGCGGACAGCTTCCGGCCGACCATCATCCGTACGATCTCGCCCTCGTCGGTGTCCGCCGCAACCCTTACGCCGACCAGCGCACCGTCGCGCAACACGGCGACCCGATCGGCGAGTTGGAAGATCTCCCGCATCCGGTGGGATACGTACACCACCGCCAGGCCGGCCGCGCGCAGTCGTCGGATGAGCGCGAACAGGGCGGCCACCTCGTGCTCCGACAGGGAGGAGGTCGGTTCGTCGAAGGCGATGACCTTCGCCTCGCCGGTCAGGGCCCGCAGGATCTCCACCAACTGGCGTTGGGCCGCCGTGAGATCGGTGCCCAGGGCGTCGGCGTCGAGCACCTCGGCGAAGCCGATCCGCAGCAGGTCGGCTTCGAGCCGCCGGCGCAGGCCGGGCCGGTCGAAGCGGCGCCCGGCGCGGGTCGGCAGGGCGCCGAGGTAGACGTTCTCCGCGACGCTGAGGTGCGGGACGATCTCCGGCTCCTGCGGGATGAAGCGGATCCCGGCCGCCCGGGCGTCGGCGGGGGAGTGCAGGCGCAAGGGGACGCCGTCGAGCCGCACCGCGCCCGAGTCGGCGCCCTGGTCACCGCAGATGATCTTGAGCAGGGTCGACTTGCCCGCTCCGTTCTCGCCCATGAGCGCGGTCACGGTGCCCGCCGGGAAGTCCAGGCTCACCCCGACCAGGGCCCGGACCCCGCCGTAGCTCTTGACGATGTCGCGCACGCCCAGCCCGCCCGCCGGGTCGGGCCCGTTCGCGTCCTCGTCCATCTCCTTCATCCGCACCCACCACCGCTCTCCCCGTGCCCGTGCCCGCGCACGTGCCCCGTGTCCCGCGCCGCGTGCTCCGTGCGCCGCGTCCCGCGTCCTGCGACCGATCCGCTCACTTGCACCCGAAGCCGGCGTCCTTCCAGTTGGTCGCGTCCACCATCCGGGTCGGGGCGAAGGACTCCGGGGCGAACTCCTTGCCGTTCTTGAGCTTGTCGTACATCGCCTGGACGGCCAGCTTCCCGACCTCGTCGCCGGGGATGTAGAGCGCGGCCTTCATGCCGTTGTCGGCGCCCGCCTGCCAGTCCTTGCAGGCCAGGTAGGCGCCGAGGCCGATGCCGATGACGTCCGCGCCCTTGACCCCGGCGTTGGCCAGGCCCTTGACCCCGCCCGCGACGTTCTCGTCGTTGCACCCCATGACCACCCAGTGCCGGACGCTCTGGTTGGCGGTCACGGTGGCCTCCACCTTCGCCTGCGCACCGGCCGGAGTGTTGTCCGTACCGACCTCGACGGCCTGGACCTCGGGGCCGCCGGCCTCCTTCCACGCGGCCTTGGCGCCCTTCACCCGGTCGGTGCAGACGGTGGTGTCCTGCTTCCAGGCGTAGACGATCCGGGAGTTGGCGGGGCTCCAGCCCGCTTTGAGGAACTCGGCGGCGGCGCGCTTGCCGACCTCGTTGCCCATCTGTAGGCCGGAGAAGCCCACCCGGGGCACCAGGTCCGCCGCGGCGCAGTCGGCGGGCTTCGGACCGTTCGCGCAGACCTGGTCGTCCGAAGTGAGCAGTGCGATACCGGCGTTCTTCGCCTCCGCGACGACCTGCGGTCCGACGGCCGACTCCGGGACCACGATGATGATGCCCCGGTTCTTCTGCGCGGCGGCCGACTTCACCTCCGTGATGGTCTTGGACGCGTCGTTGCCGAGATTGACCACCCTGAGTGCGATGCCCAGTTCGTCGGCCTTGCGCCGCGCGCCCGCGGCCTCGGAGACGAAGTACTCCTGGTCGCCCTGCTTCTGCAGGTAGGCGATGGATATCGGGCCGTCGGCCGGGGCCCTGCCGCCCGCCCCGCCGGAGGGTTTCCCGGAGGAACAGGCCCCCAGGGCGAGGGAGAGCGCGAGGACGCCGGCGAGGGCCGCGGCGCGGTGGACCGTACGGAGCGGGCGGGACGGCTGCATGGTCGGTGACTCCCGTGTCGAGTGGGTCAGTTGCAGGTGAGCCGGGGCGCGGCCCAGTCCGCGTGGTCCGAGTTGATGCCGTTGCCGCCGTCGGTCACGACGAGCTTCAACGTCCGGCCGCCGGTGAGATCGGCGGTCAGCCCGCGGGCGCTGTCCGCGGTGGTGAGCAGACCGCTGTCGGCCACCACGACGGCGTCCCGGTAGACCTGGAAGACCACCGAGCCGTTGCTGCCCTTCTCGTCGTCGACGCCCACGTCCACCGTGAGCGCGCTGCACCGGCCGCCCAGGTGGTAGGTCACGGTGCTGGCCGCGTGGACGCCCAGGCCCTTGGGGTACGTCACTCCGCCCACGGTGAGCGTGCGACCGTCACCGGCGGCCTGCTCCCCGTTGCTGCGGTCCGGTTCCACCGGGCCCCAACCGTTGGAAGCGCCGGTCCAGTGCAGGTCGGAGAGCTGTGAGGTGCCCGCGGGCGGGAGCGGGAGCGCGCCGGGGGAGATCCGGTGGACGATGGTCGCGTGCGCGCCGACCGAGGCGCTCAGGCCGGGACCGTCGGTGGTCGAAGTGGTCTTGGTCCACAGGTCCTTGAGGGAGTACGGCGCACGGCCCCCGATGCCCAGGGCGTCCATGGTGGTGGACACCGTGGCGGTGGACCCGGTCTCGTTGGTCAAGGACACGGCCCGGTCGCCGTTCTGCAGTTCCTTGACCATGACCACCAGACCCCCGGTGGCCGAGACCACGGTGCCCTGGCGGCCGAGCGGGTCCTGGTCCAGAGCGATGACGTCGGCGTTGGACAGCGTCGCGAAGGTCTCGGCGCTCGCCTTGCGCAGGTCGCTGCCGATCAGGAGCGGCGCGGCCATCATCGACCAGAGGCTGAAGTGGGTCCGGTACTCGATGGCGGTCATCCCGCCGTTGCCGACCTCCAGCATGTCGGGGTCGTTCCAGTGGCCGGGCCCGGCGTACTGCGCGAGCCCCTGGTCGGCGTGCGCGATGTTGATCATCGAGGACCAGCTGTCGCCGATGTCACCCGTGGTGCGCCACAGGTGGCCGACGTCGGCTGCCCAGTTCCACGGTTGGTTCTCGCCCCATTCGCAGAGCGAGAACACGATGGGCCGCCCGGTGTTGCGGAGCGCGTCGCGCATGGCGGTGTACCGCTTCTTGGCGTCCACGCCCTGGTTGTTGCAGTTGTCGTACTTGAGGTAGTCGACCCCGAAGGAGGCGAAGAGGTTCGCGTCCTGCTGCTCGTGCCCCAGACCGCCCGGGAAGCCCGCCGTGTTGCAGGTCTTGGTCCCGGCGCTGGTGTAGACGCCGAACTTGAGCCCCTTGCCGTGGACGTAGTCGGCGACGGCCTTGATGCCGTTCGGGAAGCGGACCGGATCGGCGACCAGGTCGCCCTCGGCGTTGCGGTTCGCCAGCGCCCAGCAGTCGTCGAGGTTGACGTACTGGTAGCCGACGGCCTTCAACCCCTTGGCGACGAACAGGTCGGCGATGCCCTTGACCATGCTCTCGTTGAACTCGGCCCGGCAGTGGGTGGAGTTCCAGTTGTTGAACCCCATGGGCGGCGTGAGCGCCTGGCCGTCGGGGAGGGCGGCGGCCGGCGGGGCGGCGGTGACCACCACGGCCCCGGCCAGGGCGACGGTGCCCGCCGCGGACACCAGGAGCGGCAGCGCCGACAGGGCGGCGGCGGCGCGGCGCAATCGGACGAGCGGGCGGCGTGATCGGACGAGCGGGCGGTGTAATCGGGGTGGCGGGGGCGACGAGTGCACGGACGGCTCCTGGGGGCGAGAGGTCGTGTGCGCGGAGGCGTCCCGGCGGCCTACGGGCGATCGAGGTGGTCCCTGTGCCTTCGGTGGGGAGAAATCACCAGGATCGAACGGAACCCAACGGGACGGCCCACATCACACTGCCGTTTAGTGAGCATGTCAATACGGCGTGCGCCGAAGACCAACGCCCGCCCCGCGTGGTTCTGTTGGAATGTGTTGACGTCCGGGCGGGGCGTCAGGATGCTCTCCGTGACCGGGGCGCACGCCCCGAGGAGAGGAGTCGCGGCATGGCCGATCCCGGCAGTCTGCTGGCCCATCAGCGTCGCGCGCACATCCTGGAGGAGGTGCGCCGCCGGGGCGGGGTCCGGGTGAACGAGCTGACCCGCTCCCTGAACGTCTCCGACATGACCGTACGTCGCGACCTGGACGCCCTCGCCCGCGACGGCCTGCTCCAGAAGGTGCACGGCGGGGCCGTCCTCGGCGGTGAACCCAGCAGTCACGAACCCGGCTTCGACGCGAAGTCCGGGTGGGAACGGGCCGCGAAGGGCTCGATCGCACGGGCCGCGGCCGCCCTGGTGGCACCGGGGTCGGCCGTCGCGCTGTCCGCGGGGACCACCACCCACGCGCTGGCCCGGGAGCTCACCGAGATCCCGGGCCTGACCGTGGTCACCAATTCGATCCGGACCGCGGAGGTCTTCGAGGCGGCGCGGCTCGGCGGCGGTGCGAGCGGCGCCACGGTGCTGCTGACCGGTGGCATCCGCACGCCCTCCGACGCGCTCGTCGGGCCGGTGGCCGACCGGGCCATCCGTTCCTTGCACGTGGACGTGCTCTTCCTCGGCTGCCACGGGCTGGGCACCTCGACCGGTCTGACCACCCCCAACCTCGCCGAGGCCGAGACCAACCGGACCTTCCTGCGCGCGGCCCGCCGGACCGTGGTGCTCGCCGACCGGACCAAGTGGACGACGGTCGGGCTCACCACCTTCGCCACCCTCGACCAGATCGACGTGCTGGTCACCGACGTCCTGCCGCCCGAGGAGGCGGCGGCCGTCGCCGAGCGGGTCGGCGAGGTCCTCGTGGTCGGGGGGCCGGCCGGAGCCGCCCCGCGGTGACCTCCCGTCCCGCCCCGCTCGGCGCGGCGCCCGGTCAGGACCGCCGGACCCGGCGCGGACCGTGGCGACGCGCCGGCCGCTCGGCGGTCCGTTCCTCTTCCTGTTCCCGCGCTTCGACCTCCGCCACCGCGTTCGCCTTCGCCTCTGCCTCTGCCCTCGCCCCGGACCCGGTCCCGGCCGGCGCGTCCGTCGCCCGCTCCGGTCGCGGGTACCACCGGTGCCACCAGTGCCGCCGCCGCGGATGGACCGCCCGGCCGAGCCGCCGCCCGAGCAGCAGGTAGCCGAGCAGCGCGCCGGACGTGTTGAGGATCACGTCGTCGATGTCGAAGGTCCGCCCGGTGACGAGGGCGCCCTGGACCAGCTCCACCAGGGTCATCACGGCCGCGGTGGCCACCACCACGCGCACGGCCCCCCTGGCCCGGGGCAGCAGCACCGGCAGCAGCACGCCGAAGGGGACGCCGAGGAGGAGGTTCCCGCCGAGTTGGCGGGCCGCCTCCCGCGCGGTGCCCCGGTCGACGTACGCGCGGATCGAGCTGCCGGGCCGCAGATTGCTGTGGATGAGGCCCTCCGACGCGGCCGAGGGCTCCAGGGTGAGGCGGGCCAGCAGCACACTGAAGGCGACCAGCGCGGCAAAGGCCGGGAGCATCAGGGCTGTCCGCATGATGAGATGCGGGAACGATCGTACTTTCGGCCCCCCGAGGGGGCCGTCCGAGGGCTGCGCGCCCCAACTCCACTTCCTGGTCCGTGTCATGGCGCGCGTGTACCCGGCGCCCGGCTCCTGACGCGCGACGGGCCTTGTGTGCCGCAAACGTGAACTGGATCACCTTTGCGTTTGTTCATTCATCGATGGGGCATTTGCGCCTCTTGAGCGAACCCCGGTCCGGTGCCGTCTGCCGACCGGGACGACGCGGGCGGATCCCGCATCGCTCCACGGCCGCCGGCCTTCGGACCGGCACGCCGTGCTCACTACGACCCGCGAGGTACATGTGTCCAGGCTCCAGACCGAGCACGTCTACAAAGTGTTCGGAAGACGACCCGAGGAAGCGGTGCGCTCCCTGGAGGGCGGCGCCGACCGCGACGACCTGCGCGCCGACGGTACGACGGCAGCGGTGATCGACGCCTCCTTCAGTGTCGAGCCGGGCCAGATCTTCGTCGTCATGGGCCTTTCCGGTTCCGGAAAGTCCACACTGCTGCGCATGCTGAACGGGCTGCTCGAACCGACCGCCGGGCGCGTCCTCTACGACGGCCAGGACCTCACGGCGCTCAGCCCGGGTGAGCTGCGTCACGTACGCTCCACGAAGATCAGCATGGTCTTCCAGCACTTCGCGCTGTTCCCGCACCGCGACGTGCTGGAGAACGCCGCTTACGGCCTCGAAGTCCAGGGCGTGCCCCGGGCCGAGCGCGAGCGCCGGGCCACCGAGGCCCTGGAGCTGTGCGGTCTGGCCGGCTGGGAGCGCTCCTGGCCCGACGAACTCTCCGGCGGCATGCAGCAGCGCGTCGGCCTCGCCCGCGCCCTGGCCACCGACGCGGACCTGTTGCTGATGGACGAGTCCTTCAGCGCGCTCGACCCGCTGATCCGGCGCGACATGCAGGACCAGCTCCTGGAGATCCAGCACCGGCTGAAGAAGACCATCGTCTTCATCACCCACGACCTGAACGAAGCGATGCGCCTCGGCGACTCCATAGCCGTGATGCGCAACGGGCGGATCGTCCAGCTCGGCACCGCGGAGGACATCCTGATGCGGCCCGCCGACGACTACGTCGCCTCCTTCATCCAGGACGTGGACCGCTCCCGCGTGCTCACGGCCGACGCCGTGATGACCGACCCCGGCCGCCCGGACGGCGCCGAAGGCGGCGCGGAGGACCGCGCCTGCGACTGCCCCACCGTCAGCGCCGACACCCCGCTCGCCGAGCTGTGCGCGGTCAGTGCCCGGGTGCCGCACCCCGTCGCCGTCACGGACGCCGACGGCGTCGTGCTGGGCCGCGTACCGCAGTCCCGGCTGGTCGCCTTCATCGGCGACGAGCAGCGCGCGCCGCTGCGCTGCGACCGCGCCACCGTGCCGCGCCAGCACCCCGAGCGCAAGAAGGAGGTGACCGTCTGATGCCCCGCCTCCACCTCGGCGTGTGGGTCGACCACGCGGTCGACTTCCTCCAGAGCCACCTGTCCTGGCTGTTCGACGCGATCAGCGCCGTCGTCACGGGCCTGTACGACGGCTTCGACGCCGTGCTGTCCTTCCCGCACCCGCTGCTCTTCGCGGGCATCCTCGCCGTCGCCGCCTGGTGGCTGCGCGGCCTGCTCGCCGGACTGCTCGCCTTCGCGGGCCTCGCCCTCATCGACTCCGTTCAGCTGTGGGACGAAGCGATGTCCACGCTGTCCCTGGTGCTCGTCGCGACCCTGGTGACCCTCGTCATCGCGATCCCGCTGGGCATCTGGGCCTCCCGCTCCACGCGCGTGAGCGGCGTCCTGCGCCCGGTGCTGGACTTCATGCAGACCATGCCCGCCATGGTCTACCTGATCCCCGGCATCATCTTCTTCGGCGTGGGCGTGGTCCCCGGCATCATCGCCACCATCGTCTTCTCGTTGCCGCCCGGCGTACGGATGACCGAACTCGGCATCCGCCAGGTCGACGGGGAGCTCGTGGAGGCCGCCGACGCCTTCGGCACCACCCCCCGCAACACGCTGGTCAAGGTCCAGCTCCCGCTCGCCCTGCCCACGATCATGGCGGGCATCAACCAGGTGATCATGCTGAGCCTGTCGATGGTCGTGATCGCGGGCATGGTCGGCGGCGGCGGCCTGGGCGGCGCGGTCTACCGCGCCATCGGCAACATCGACATCGGCCTCGGCTTCGAGGCGGGCATCTCCATCGTCATCCTCGCCATGTACCTGGACCGGATGACCGGCGCGCTCGGCCGGCAGGTCTCGCCGCTCGGCCGCCGCACCCTCGCGAAGGCCCTCGCCCTGGCGAGCGGCCCGAAGAAGGTGTGGAACCACCGTCCGCAGCCCGTCCACGCCCTGACCGGCGCGGTGGTCCTGGCCCTGGTCGCGGGAGGCCTGAACGCCTTCGGCGGCACGGGGCACACGACCGTCGACGCGGCCGACGACATCGGCAAGGGCCGCAAGATCAGCATCGGGTACATCCCGTGGGACGAGGGCATCGCCTCCACCTTCCTGTGGAAGGAGCTCCTGGAGCGCCGCGGCTTCCAGGTGGAGGCCCGCCAGCTCGAACTGGGCGCGCTCTTCACCGGCCTCGCGGGCGGCCAGGTCGACTTCCAGACCGACGGCTGGCTGCCGGTCACCCAGGCCGAGTACTGGGCGAAGTACGGGAACAAGCTCGACGACCTGGGCTCCTGGTACGGGCCGACCTCCCTGGAGCTGTCGGTCCCCTCCTACGTGAAGGACGTCAAGTCCCTCGCCGACCTCAAGGGCAAGTCGGCCGAGTTCAAGGGCCGCATCATCGGCATCGAACCGAGCGCGGGCGCGATGGGACTGCTCAAGAGCAAGGTGCTCAAGGAGTACGGCATCGACGGCGAGTACCAGGTCGTCGACGGTTCCACCCCGGGCATGCTCGCGGAGCTCAAGCGGGCCTACGCCAAGAAGGAGCCCGTCGCGGTGATGCTCTGGTCGCCGCACTGGGCCTACGCCTCCTACGACCTGACCAAGCTCGCCGACCCCAAGGGCATCTGGGGCAAGGGCGACGGCATCCACAGCCTCGCCCGCAAGGGCTTCGCCACGGACGAGCCCGAGGTGACCTCCTGGCTGCGCGACTTCAAGCTGACGGAGAAGCAGCTCACCGGCCTGGAGGCGAAGATTCAGGAGACGGGCAAGGGCAAGGAGCAGGAAGCCGTGCGCGCCTGGCTGGCGGAGAACCCGCAGGTCGGCGGCAAGGCGGCGGTCGCCGCCCACTAGCGGCGGCTCCGCCCGAACTACTCCGCACGGCCCGAACGGCCCCGTTCGACCGGCACGCGTCACACGACGTGGCGCGCCGGTCGGCCGGGGCCGTTCGGGCGTTCCCGGGGGAACCCAGGGGAGGGCCGCGTCAGTCGTCGATGCGGTGGAGCACCGCTTCCCGGGCGGTGCGGGCCAGGTCGCTCACCCGGTCCCGGTCCAGGGCGGGACCACGGAGGAGCACGTAGCCGAAGCTGCCCTTGTCGGCCCAGGCGCAATTGTGCAGGATCTCGCCCCCGCTCTCGGAGGAGAGGCACTGCACCCAGCCGCCGAGGGTGCCGGGGTCGGGGCGCCAGACCTCGCTCACGTGGACGTCCGGCGAGCCGGCCACGGCGACCCGCGGTAGGTCGACCATCTCGGCCCGCGCGTCGTGCAGATCGCCGGTGCTACCGACGACGGCGATCCCCTCGACACCGTCGCCCACCGGGTCGTACGCGAAGTGAAACGATTCCTCGGGCATCGTGGACGCGCCGGTGCGGGCAAGTTCGGCGAGCGGTCCGTCGGAGGTCAACGGCATACCGGCCAGTGTGGCCGGCGCCGACACCTCGTATCGCGGATACTGCCGGGCGAGGGACCACGACCACGCCGCCGTCGCCACCACGGCGACCGTGACCAACGCGAGTGGGGCCAGCGAGGCCGCGATGTCGCGGCCCGTGAGCGCGGGAACGGGCGGCAACCCGCTCTCGGAGACCCCGTCCGTCGCCATGCCGGGGGCGAAGTCGCCCCCGGGCCACGGGCCCGCCGCGCATCGCGCCTTGCGCAGCACCCGCTGCACCGCGAACCGGGGGAGGCTGACGACGAGGATGCCCACCAGCACCAGGCCCAGGGCCCCTGCGGAGTTGCCCCACCAGACCCGGCCGACGAGCAGCGCGATCAGGCAGGCCGCGTGCACGAGGCCGTACGCGCGGGGGCGCAGCACGATCGGCAGGAGCCGTGCCACCACGGGACGCTCGAAGGCGGCGAGCGTGTGCGCCAGCACCTGTCGGCGCACGTCGGCCGGGTGCGCCGCGGCGGCGACCCGGGACTCCTCGATCGCCACGGCCCGGTCGGTGGCGCGCTCCAGTGCCCACTTCAGGTCGAGGGTCTGCACGCGGTACGACGACGGGCCCCTCGGCGGCCGGTTGCGTCCGGGACCGCGCTGCACCGAGGCCAGTGACAGGACGTGGGCCGAATCCGGCGCCAGTTCCCGCACCCGCGCGGCGAGCGCCGGTCCCCGGTCGAACCGTCGGGGCCGCTCGTTGAAGTCGGTGGTCAGGCACAGCCGCGCGTAGGCCGTGAGCAGCTCGATGTCATCCGGGAAGGCCTCCAGGCCCCGTTGGTACGCCCGCTCCGCGAGGTCGTCGTGCTCGTCGTCGTCCTCGGCGGCGTGCGCCTCGCCCAGGGCCAGGAACACCCCCGCGTCCAATCTCTCCGCCTCGATGAACGCATTCGCAACCCCGCGGGCTTCCTCCAGCCGTCCGAGCTGTATGAACTCCCGGGCACGGCCGCGCACGTCCTCGGCCGATTCTTCATTGACCTGCATGTCCCCACCCCTGATGTGCTCTGCCGATCATGTCGGCCGAGTCATTATTTCCTCCTTATGTGGATCGTCAAGAGTTGCGCGGGCAAAAGGTTCAGACCACGGTCACGGGGTGCCGGACGACCGCATCGAAGAGGTACCCCTGCGTGTTGTGCGCGGTGGTCTCCGGCTGCGTGCGACCGGTCGCGTCGGTGGCCCGGGCGAGGAGCGCGGTCGTACCCGTGGCGCGCGGGGTCCACGGCAGCGACCACCGGACCCAGTTGCCCCGGCGCGGCGCATCGTGCAGCCGGGCCCGCTGCCAGTGCCGACCGCCGTCGGTGCTGACCTCCACCCGTCGCACGGGCGCCGCGCCCGACCACGAACGGCCGGTCAGCAACCGCGTCCGGTGCACCGGCACCGTGGCGCCCAGCTCCAGCTCGAAGGCGCTCTTGAGGGTCTGCCGGGTGAGCGGGGCGCTGCCCTGCGGCGGCTGGTCGGGCCCGAAGAGGCGGTACAGGTCGGTGTTCCAGGGTGTGTAGAGCGGAGTGGAACTGACCTCGATGTCCCCGACCCACTTGATCGAGGAGATGCCGATCCAGTCCGGGACCACGACCCGCACGGGGTGGCCGTGATCGGGCGGGAGCGGGCGCCCGTTCATCTCGTAGGCGAGGATGACGTCGTCCAGCGCCTTCGCGACGGGCAGCGGCCGCCGCACCCGTCCCAGGTTCACCCCGTTCGTCACGACCTCGTCGTCCAGCCCGCGCGGCAGGACGTCGACGGCGTCCGCGCGCACGCCCGCGTGGCGCAGTACGTCCGACAGGCGCGCCCCGCGCCAGTGCGCCACGCCGACCGCGCCGAGCGTCCACGCGGTGCCGGTGACCTGCTGGCCCTGCTGGGTGGTGTAGAAGCTGCGGCCGTTGCCCGCGCACTCGATGAACAGGGTCCGTTCGACGGCGGGCAGGGCGCGCAGCCGGTCGTAGGAGAACTCCACGGCCGCGCCGCGCAGCCCGCTGCCCCAGACCTTCAACGTCCACGTGTCGGCGTCGACGTGCGGGGTCGCGGTGTGGTTGCGGACGAAGAAGCGGTCGACCGGGGTCAGCTGCCCGGTGCCGCGCAGGGCGGCGAACTTCGTCTCGGCATTGGTGCCGCGCAGCGTGAACAGCTCGGGCGGCAGCGGCTTGACCACGCCCGGGAGCCCCGCGGCCGGCACGGGCGCGGTGGGTCCGGCGGGCGCGCCGGTGGCGCCCGTGGTCGCGGCGGCGGGGCCGGCCGACAGGGCCAGCGGGCCGGCGGCGGCGACCCCGGCGGCGAAGAGCCTCAGCAGGTCGCGGCGGTCCACTCCGGCGGACCGGGCCCGCCCGCGGGCCCACTGGCGCAGCCGGGTGCGGTCGTAGCGGCCCTCGGCCGAGAGGTCGTGGGGCATGCGCGGAACTCTCCTTCGTCAGTGCGTTCCGACGGACGGTAGGGCCACGGACCCGGGCACGGGAACGTCCCGGCCGGCTTGGCCACGAACCTGCAATACGGCCGCAACGAGGGGAGACGGGCGGGCGCCGATTACCCCTGGCCGGCGAGGTTCGGCAGGATGAGGGGCATGACCGAGATCCGCACCCCCCGACTCCTCCTCCGCCGCTGGAACGACGACGACCTCGTTCCGTTGTCGGAGATCAACGCCGACCCGGAGGTGATGCGCTGGATCGGCGAGGGATCCGTCCGCGACCTGGACGAGACCGCCGGGGACATCGAGCGCTGGGAGGAGGAGTGGGACGACGAGGGCTTCGGCCTCTTCGCCGTCGAGCTGCTCGCCTCGGGAGAGCTGATCGGGGCCGTGGGGCTGACCGTGCCGGACGCCCTGCCGGAGTTCGCGCACGAGGTGGCGATCACCTGGCGGCTCGGCCGCCCCTTCTGGGGCCAGGGCTACGCCTCCGAGGCCGCGCACGCGACGTTGGAGTTCGCGCTCCAGGACCGGGGCCTCGACCGGGTCATCGCCATCAACCGGGTGGGCAACGACGAGTCGGAGAACGTGATCCGCAAGCTGGGCATGGAGACGGCCCGCGACGTGACCCAGCCCGAGCACGGCCACCTGCTGCGTGTGCACACCATCGACCTGACCGAGTACGAGGCCTGACGGGCCGACGCGCGCGGCCGTGCGCCCGGTACCGGCCCGACGACACGGCCTCAGCGACCGGTGCGGCCATGACCTGCAACTAAGGTGGGCCCATGAGTGTCGACGGCGTCAGCCCCGCAACCCAGTGGCCGCCGACCCCGGCCTGGATGTCCGACTGCGCGGAATGCGTCCGGCTGTACGCGCTGGTGCAGAACGTCCGCGCGGGGGCCGACGGGCCGAAGGACGCGGCCGGGGCCGCGCGCACCCGGCTGGCCCGGCACCTGGCGAACATGCACCTGGAGCACATCCCGCACTGGACCCCCGGCTGCGAACCGTGCTCGGAACACCGTCAGGCCCTCGCGCGTGCCACGGCGTCGGGCCTGTTGGGGGCGGGTGCGTCCTGGTTGGCGGCGGAGCACAGGGCCGCGCACCTCTTCGTACCGCGGCTCGGTACGGGCCTGTTGTAGGGCCTGCGCACGCCGCTGGACACAATGCGGATATTTATGGCCGTTTTCCCGGAACCAATGGGTGCCTCCGGGGTCTCTACATGATCGAGTGACACCCCCACGGGGGTGTCACCGACACCACGAGACAGAGGGCGGGCTGGTGTCCCGGCCGGTAGAAGCTAGGTGGCACGAGGGATGAAGGCGGTACCAGTGGCGGGCGAATCGTCCGACACGTCGAAGAGCGCGCAGGGTTCGACCGCGGAAGCGGTGGAGACGTCCACTCCCGAACCGGCGCCCCCTGAAGCCACCCCGGCCCCCGCCGATCAGGCCGCGGTCCCCGCCCCCGCGAGCGAGCGGGAGCAGGAATCCGCTCCCCGCGCCGAGGCGGAGCCGGCGCCGGAGCCGGATTCCGACTTCCGCGCCGAGGCGGAGCCCGCCCCACCCGTACGAGAGTCCGCGGACGAGCCGGCACGAACCGGAGCCGGGGCGGCAGCCGATGCCGCGACGCCGACCGGAGCCGGAGCCGGGACCGGGACCGAGAGCGAGAGCGCTGCCGGGACGCCGACCCCGCTCACGGCTGACGCCCCCGCCAAGGCACAGCCCGAGGCCCCCGCCGAGGCATCGGCCGACGCGTCGAGCGAGGCACCTGCCAAGGCGTCGGCCGAGGGGTCGACCAAGGCGTCGACCAAGTCGTCGAGCGAGGAGCCGACCAAGGCACCCGCCAAGGCGCCGATCGATCCGGCGGCCGAGGCACCGATCGAGGCATCCGCCAAGGCGGCGGCTCCGGGGTCGACCAAGGCGTCGAGCGAAGCCCCCGCCAAGGCGGCGGCCGAAGCGGACAACAAGGCGTCGGCCGGAGCCCGGGGCGCGGCTTCGTCGAAGGCCGGGACCGAGGACTCGTCCCGGACCGGTGACGGGAAGCCGACCGGAGCCGGAGCCGGAGCCGGTCGTGCGGCGGTGCCGGAGTCCGACAATGAGCGGACCAGCACCTTCGTCGCCCTCAAGCCGCTGGAGTCGACGGGCGCCCCGGCCAAGGCGCCGGCCGCCCCCGCCCCGACCACCCCCTCCTGGGCCAAGGGCGCGGCCCCGGCCCCGGCCAAGGCCCCCGCCCCGGACGAGCGCACCGCACCCCCGGCCCGCACCCGGGCCCCCGGCCCCGCCGCAGCGGCATTCGCACCCCCGGCCCGCACCCAGGCTCCGGCCCCCGCCGCAACGGCACCGGCCCCCGCCTCCACCGCCAGGCCCACCGCTCCGGAACCCCCGCGGCCCGTACCGCCCCTCGACCTGCTTGCACAGCTCACCAACACGCCCCCGCCGCCGGAGACCACGGCCCGTACCCTCGGCCGCCGGGCCAAGATCTGGACGCCCGTCCTGCTCGGGCTGGTCGGCGCGGCCGTGGTGGCCCAGATGGTACGACCGCTGCCCGCGCCGACCGTGACCACCGGGGACGCCGCGGCGTCCTTCACCTTCGACGGGACGTACACCGCGCCGTGGCCGAGCGCGGGCCAGGGCGCGATGCGCGTCATCGGCAGCGGAGACGCCAGCAGCTTCGGCGAGCAGAAGCCCGTACCGATCGCGAGCGTGGCCAAGGTGATGACGGCGTACGTCATCCTCACGGACCACCCGCTGAAGAAGGGCGAGGCGGGCCCCCAGATCGAGATCGACGCGAAGATGGTCGCGGACGGAGCGTCCGCGGACGAGTCGCGCGTCGAAGGGCTGACCGCCGGCACCAAGTACAGCCAGCAGGACGTGCTGAAGATGCTGATGATCCCCTCGGGCAACAACGCCGCCCGGCTGCTGGCCCGGTGGGACGGCGGCAGTGACTCGGAGGCCGCGTTCGTCGAGAAGATGAACGCCGCCGCCAAGGAGCTCGGCATGACGAACACCACCTACACCGACCCCAGCGGACTCGACGCGGGGACGAAGAGCACGGCCGAGGACCAGGTCAAACTGGCGGAGGCGGTCATGCGGTTCGACGCCTTCCGGGCGATCGTGTCCATGGCGAGCGCCCCGATCCCGGGCCTCGCGAAGCCGCTGATCAACAACAACGGCAGCCTGCTCCTGGACAAGAGCCTCAGCGTCGCGGGCATCAAGACCGGCTCCAGCTCGGCGGCGGGCGGGGCCCTGATGTGGGCGGCGTACAAGTCGGTCGGCGGCAAGGACCAGCTGATCGTCGGGGCCACTTTGGAGCAGCGCGCTCCCGCGCCCGACAAGGACGCGCTGGAAAGCCTGGAGCTCGTCAAGACGAACAGCAGGAAGGTCATCGAGTCGGTGCGGGGCGCCCTGACGGCCGCCGGAGCCGTGAAGAAGGGCCAGGTCGTCGGGTACGTGGACGACAAGCTCGGCAAGCGCACCCCGCTCATGGCCACGCGCGACGGCCAGGTGGCCGGCGTACCGGGCCAGAAGGTGCGGCTGCGGCTCGCCGACGGCGGCAAGGCGCTGCCGCACGCGGCGAAGGCGGGCACCCAGGTCGGTGAGCTGGTGCTGGGCGACGGGCCCGGGGCGGCCACGATCCCGCTGGCGCTGAAGGAGGACCTGGTCGAGCCGTCGTTCGGGGCGAAGGTGCTGCGCCTCGGGTAGGTGATCCGGGCGCGGGGGTGCGTACACCCGCCGTTCGCCGTACGACAACCCGCCCGTCATGGAGCACCGCGAGTGCTACCTCGTCTACGCACCCCGGCGGACGACCGCGCCGCCCATCGGACAACGCCTGACGGACCCCCGGTCCGTCGGGCCCGTTCGGTGGGCGGCGCGGCCGTACCCGGCGCCGCCGCCGCGCTCCGCCGGGCCCGCGCCGCGGTGGTGACCTTCGCCACGGACCCGGTCGACGGGAGCGGGCGGTGAGGGCGTCCCGAGCCCGCGGTGACGGCGGGGCGGGAGGGGCGCGCGGGGGCCCTCGGGAGCAAGAGGAACGACTAAATCCGGACAATGTCGGGGCAGGCGGTTCCCGGCACCGTCCGGTGGCCGGTAACGGGTGACGGTGTGCCAGGTCCGCCGTGGTGTCGCTACGCGTGGGTGATCCGCGTCCGTTTGCAACCGTTCCGGTCCGGAGTGGGCTCGGTGCGCACCGCTCGTCACTCCCTTCACCGCCCCCGCAGGTCGGCGGGAGAGGGGGGATCCGGGCCGCGGAAGAGCGCCGTCGATGTGCGGTATCTGACATTCCGATCACCGTCATCCGGACAGTTCCGTATACCGTCCCGACTGTCCGAAGTGGACCAACCGCAGGCTGCGGGGCTGGTGATGGCCGTTTCGGTTGCAGGGGTCGGCGGTGACCCATCTCACCTTTCGAAACATTGCCAGGTCTGCCGCGCTGCTCGAATATCAAGCCGGGATGCAGTCCGGCGCGATCGTGATCCGATCGCCAGGCACATCAAAGCCACAGATTCTCGGGGGAGTTCGTCATGACCACAGCCCTTGATCTTCACGCATGGGAACTTGCGGAACAGGGTTGTACTCTGCTCACAGACATCGAAACGGACGAGCAGGCCGCCGAGGTACTCAGCGCCTTCGGCGAACTCGTCCCGCAGTACGACGGATCGCTGCGCTACCAGGTCAAGGCGGCTCCGGGCTTCGAGGAGCGCCGCTACTCGAAGAGCGTCAACACCATCCTGGTCCACACCGAGGCGCCGGGCTGGAACCCGACGCCCAGCTACCTCGCGCTGCACTGCAAGGTCCAGGCGACCTGCGGCAGCGGCCACACCGAACTGGCCGACATGCGCCGGTTCGTGGAGTCCCTCCCGGCCCAGGACCGCGCGGCCCTCTACGAGCGCGACATCGACTGGCTCGGCCACAACACCGGCGGCGTCGGGACCGAAGGCGTACGCCGTCCCGTGGTCGAACGCACCGCGGGCGGCCGGGAGATCGTCCGCTTCAGCTACAACCTGCTCACCACCGGCCAGTACGACCCGCCGGTCGACGCTTCCGTCGATCCCGCGGATCTGCCCCTCGGCAGCTTCGGCATCCACCTCGCCGAGCAGGCCGAGGCGTTCTTCCGGGAGCAGAAGCGGTCCGTTCTGATCCCGGAGGGCGCGGTCCTCGTCTGGGACAACCAGCGCATGGTGCACGCCCGTTCCGCCTACCGCGACGCCAAGCGGCACCTGACCCGCTACTGGATCGCCGCCCAGCACTGACCCGCCCGCACCGGCCGCCCGGCTCCGACCCGTCGGCGCCGGTCACGCCGCGCCCGCGCCGATGCGCGGCGCCGGTGCAGGACCGCTCACGCGGTACCGCACAGGCCGCACCGTGCCGCCGCACCGCGTAGGCCGACGCGGTCGGCCCGCCGCCGCTCCACCGGGACCGCTCGCCCCGGTGGCGCGGCCGGGCCGCGCCGGCCGCGCACCCGGGCGCCGTACTCCGGCGCGCCGCAACGGGCCGTCCCCGCCCTGGCTGGTCGCCGCACTGGCCGGTCACCGCACCGGACGGCCGTCGCGCCGCGCGGCGCCCCGCACCGCGCACCCAGGAACACCGATCCCCAAAGGCTGGACCATGACCACCATCGCCCAGAACGTCGTGCACTCGGAGAAGGAAGAGGAGTTCCCCACCGGCCTGCCGGAGGAGCTGCGGGGGCTGCCCGAAGGCGTGCCCCGTTACGACCCGAACGACCAGGTCGAGACCGCGGTGATCCGGCGCCTCGTCGGCAACTGGCACCGCAGGGCCACCGTCAAGCGCGACGAGCCCGACCTCGACGAGCTGTTCGAGGTGGACCGGCCCGACTACCCCGAGGGCATCCTGCCCTTCCACGACCACCCCACCTACCAGGCGCTGGACCCGGCGAAGAAGTCGGAGCTGATGAGCTGGGCGTGGATCGCGTACAACCGGCACACGATCATGGCCGAACAGAAGGTGGCCAACCCGGCGTTCGCCCTCGTCATGGAGGGGGAGTACCCCATGCTCCAGGACGAGGCGCTCAACATCTCGCTGGCGCAGGCCATGGTCGACGAGCAGTACCACACGCTCATGCACCTCAACGCGAGCGCGCTCACCCGCCGTCGGCGCGGTCGCGCCATGCCCGACAACGACCTGCCCATCTCGCACACGGCCCGGGAACACCTGCGGCTGCGCGAGGGCGCCTCGCACCGCTGGCAGAAATCGCTGACCACGCTCGCCTTCGCGACCGTGTCCGAGATCTCCATCAACGCCTACCTCGACCTGCTCGCCGACGACCCGCACATCCAGCCGGTCAACAGCAGCACCGCCAAGCTGCACAACCGCGACGAGTACTGCCACGCCTCGATCTCCGCCGTCCTGGCCGAGATGGTGCACGACAAGCTCGACGCCGAACAGGGGCAGTTCTTCCGCGACATGCTCTTCGAGGGGCTGGAGGCGTTCGTCGCCACCGACTACACCACCTGGCACCGGATCATGGACCTCGCCGAGATCGAGGGCGGCCACGCGATGCTGGCCGACTGCCAGGCCGAGACGAGCCGTAAGCGCCTCGTCCGCGACTACACGGGACTGCACACCCTCATCGAGCGGATGGGCGCGCAGGAACTCGTCGAGTTCGACTGGTCGAAGTCCCACGTCGCGCGCTGACGCCCCGCCGATGTCGTCGCAGCAGAAGAGGAATTGAGACTTCCGGTGAAACACTACGCCAACGAGCGGCTCGCTCAGCTCGCACTGGACCGCGGCATGCCCGCGCAGTACGTGCGTGACCTGCGCGTGGTCGGCAGCGTCCTCCCGTTCAAGGTCAACGAGTACGTGGCCGACGAGCTGATCGACTGGTCGGCCGCGCCGGACGACCCGATCTTCCGACTGACCTTCCCGCACCGCGACATGCTCCCCGCGCACGTCTTCGACCGGATGGCCGCGCTGCTCGACAACGGCGCCCCGCGCGGGGAGCTGCGCCTGGCCGCCGCGGCCGCGCAGCTCGAACTCAACCCGCACCCCGGCGGCCAGTTGGAGGCCAACGTCCCGGAGCTGGACGGCCGTCGGCTGGACGGGCTGCAACACAAGTACGCCGAAACGGTGTTGGTCTTCCCCTCCCAGGGACAGACCTGCCACTCGTACTGCGGGTACTGCTTCCGCTGGGCCCAGTTCGTCAGCCAGGCGGAGCTGCGCCAGGCGCTGCGCGACCCCGCCGACCTGACCGGCTACCTCGCCGGGCACCCCGAGGTCACCGACGTGCTCTTCACCGGCGGCGACCCGATGATCATGCGCACCGACGTGATCCGCCGCTGGGTGGAGCCGCTGCTGGAACCGGCCGCAGACTCCATCCGTACCCTGCGGTTCGGCACCAAGGCCCTGTCGTACTGGCCGGCCCGCTTCACCACCGGCGAGGACGCCGACGACCTGCTGCGCCTCTTCGAGCAGGCCGTCGCCGCGGGCCGCCACGTGGCCGTCATGGCGCACTTCTCCCACCCCCGGGAGCTGGAGACCCAGGCGGTACGGGACGCCATCGCCCGGATCCGGTCCACGGGCGCGGTGATCCGCGCCCAGGCGCCCCTGGTGGCGCACGTCAACGACGACGCGGCCGCCTGGGCCCGCATGTGGCAGATGCAGGTCGACCTCGGCATCGTCCCCTACTACATGTTCGTGGAGCGGGACACCGGGGCGCGCAACTACTTCGGGATTCCCCTGGTGCGGGCCCTGGACATCTACACCGAGGCGCTGCGCGGGGTCTCCGGCCTCGCGCGCACCGCGCGCGGCCCGGTCATGTCGGCCGGACCGGGCAAGGTGATGATCCACGGCACCGCCGAGGTCGGCGGCGAACGCGCCTTCGTCCTCAGCTTCCTGCAGGCCCGCCGCCCCGAGTGGGTCGGCCGCCCCTTCTTCGCCGCCTACGACGAGCACGCCCAGTGGTACGACGACCTCAAGCCGCTGTCCGCCTCCGGGGCCGCCTTCCCGCCCTTCCCGGAGCTGACCGCATGAGGCTCGCCGTCCACGAGATCCGGCTCACCGACCACGACGTCTGGCGCAGTGCCCGCGAGGCCATCCCGGTGCAACCGGGCCTCCTCGTCGAGCTCTCCGCCGGCGGCCGCTCCGGCTTCGGCGAGGCCTCGGCCTTCATGACCGACCGCTACAACTCCTCCCTCGCGGCCATGCACGACGACCTGCGCCGGGTCGCGGCCACCGTGCGCGCACTGCCCGCCGGCGACCCCGAGGGCAGCTGGGCCGTGCTGGCCCCGCTGCTCGCGGGCTCGCCCTTCCTGCTGGCCGCGCTCGACGTCGCCGCGCACGACCTCGCCGCCCGGCTGGCGGACGTACCGCTCTGGCGCCACCTGGGCGGGGAGGAGCCCGGCGCCCTGCACTCCAGCTACAGCATCGGGCTCGACGAGCCCGACGTGATGGTGCGCAAGCTCCGCGAACAGCCGGGCTGGCCCGCCTACAAGGTCAAGCTCGCGGCCCCCGGCGACCTGCACGTCCTGCGGGCACTGCGCGAGCACACCGACGCCCCCTTCTTCGTGGACGGCAACTGCGGCTGGGAGCCGGCCGCGACGTTCGACGCGCTGGAGGACATGCGCGCCCTCGGCGTGGAACTCCTGGAGCAGCCGTACCCGCGCGAGCGCTGGGAGGACGCCGCAGCGCTCAAGGCGGCCTCGCCGATCCCGGTGTACGCCGACGAGAGCATCACCGGGCCCGACGACCTCGACGCCTGCGTCCGGGCGTTCCACGGGGTCAACCTCAAGCTGATGAAGGCCGGGGGCATCACCCCCGCGCTGCGGATGCTGCGCCGCGCACGCGCCGCGGGCCTGGGCACGATGCTCGGCTGCATGCCGGAGTCCAGCGCGGGCGTCTCCGCCACCGCCCACCTCGGACCGTACGTCGACCACCTCGACGCGGACTCCATCGCCCTGCTCGCCGTGGACACCGGCGTCGGGGTGCTGCTCGACGACCGGGGCCGGATCACCCTGCCGCAGGCTCCCGGCACCGGCTTCGTCCCCGACTTCGCTGGACCCGCCTTCACCGTGCGGCCCACCCTGGGCGGGCACGCCGGCTGGGACGGCGGCGCTCTGGCCGCCTACCGCGAGGCGGTGCCCGTCGCCGCACTCGTCGAACGCCGTCGGCCGCTGCCCGGGAACGGGCCGAGCGACACGGTGCGCCGGCTGATGGACTTCTCCTTCGAGGACGGGACGGGCCCGCAGGAGATCGCCGCCCTCCTCCGCACGGCCGTCACCCGCGCCGTCGCCGACGGCGCCGACACGGTGTGGATGCGCCCCGAGCGCGCCGCCGGCTTCGCCGAAGCGGCCCGCACCACCGGCTTCGCCGCGGCGACGCCGGCCGCCGAATCCCTCTTGGTCTGGAAGGCACCCGCATGACCAGCGCCCCCGCATCCCCGATCACCACCGCGCCCGCCGCCGGGGCGGGCCTGGTGACGGCGGCCGTCGCCACCGCCACCGCGGTCGCCGCGCTGCGCGCCGCGGGCGTCCCGCAGGACGACGCCCGTGACGTGGCCGCCGCCCTCACCGAGACCTCGCTGCGCGGCATCGACACGCACGGCCTGCGCCTGCTCCCGCAGTACCTCGGCGAACTCGAACAGGGCATCGCCACCGCGCGCCCCGACATCAGCGTCGTGCGGGACTCCGGCGCCGCCGTGATGCTCGACGCCGACGGCGCCCTCGGCGTGGTCGCGGGCCTGGCGGCCGCCCGGATCGCCGCCGAGCGCGCCCGTACCCACGGCGTCGCCGCGGTGGGCGTCCGCAACTCCAACCACTTCGGCGCCGCCTCCGTCTACAGCCGCCACCTCGCGGCCCAGGGCCTCGTCGGCATCGTCACCACCTCCGCGGCGTCCCGCGTCGCACCCTTCTCCGGCACCACCCCGCTGTACGGGACCAACCCGCTCAGCTTCGCCGCCGCCGACGACGGCGACGAGTTCGCCCTCGACATGGCCACCAGCCAGGTCTGCTTCGGCGAGATCAAGGAGCGGCGCAAGCACGGCCGCGCCCTCGACGCGGGCTGGGCCACCGACGCCGACGGCCGCCCCGCCACCGACCCCGAGGAGGCGTACGCGCTCTCCCCGCTCGGCGGCTACAAGGGCCAGGGCCTCGCCATGGCCGCGACCCTCCTCGGCGCCGTCCTCACCGGCTCGCCGGCGGACTGGCACCTGGAGCACATCGGCGAATCCGCCCCCGGCCGCAGCCGCCAGGTCGGCCACTTCCTGATCTGCCTGGACCCGGCCGCGTTCGGCGGCGCCGAGAGCTTCGCCGCCGGATTCGCCGACCTGGTGGGCACCACCCGCGGCACCCGGCCCGGAGTGGAGGCCACCCAGCCCGTGCAGGTCCCCGGCGACCCGCAGCGGCGCTCCGCCGAGCGGCGCGCCGCCGACGGCATCCCGCTCGACCCGCACACCGCGCGCGCCTTCGCGGAGCTCGCCGCACACCACGGAACGGGAGCGGGCGCATGATCCTGGTCCTGCTCAGCCCGCGCAACGCGGGACTGCCCTTCGCCGAATGGCTCGGCGAGGAGGCGGGCCGCTTGCTCGCCGTGACCGCGCGGGGCGTCGAGCCCGGTCCCGGCTTCCAGGCCGTCGAGACCGTCGCCGACTACTTCGACGACACGGCGGTACGGGAGGCCGCGCGCCGCCTGTGCGAGCGGTACGGGGTCACCCGCGTCCTGGCCCTCGCCGAGGTCGACGTGGAGCGCGCCGCCGCCCTGCGCGAGGAGTTCGCGCTGCCCGGCCAGCGCCCCGAGAGCGCCCGTGCCTACCGGGACAAGGTCCGGATGAAGGAGCTCGCCGCCGCGGGCGGGATCCGCGTCCCCGCCTTCGCCCCGGCCGACTCCCCGGCCGATGTCCTCGCCTTCATGGCCGCCCACCCCGGCCCGGTCGTCGTCAAACCGCGCGGCGGCTCCGGCTCCACCGGAGTGGCCGTCCTGGACGGCCCCGACGACCTGCCCGCCGTCGCCGACCGGATCCGCGCCGGCGACCACGAGGTCGAGGAGTTCGTCGCCGGCCGGTTCTTCCACGTAGACGCCCTGCACGCGGGCGGCGGACCGGTCGTCTCCGTCCCCTCCCTCTACACGGACGGCGGCTGCCTCTCCCACTGGACCGACTCCGGCAACGGCAGTTGGACCCTGGAGCGCGAAGACCCGCTGCACCGACGGCTGGTGGACGAGACCTGGCGGCTCGTGGCCGCCCTGCCCGCCGCGCCCGCGCTCTTCGTGCACGCCGAGTTCTTCGTGACCGACGCCGACGAGATCGTGCTGTGCGAGATCGCCGGCCGGGTCGGCGGCACCCCGATCCCCGCCATGCTGGAGGCCGTACTCGGCCTCGACCCGCGGCACCTGTGGGCCAGGATCGAATGCGGGCTGCCCGTGGACCTCGACGCCGTGCGCGCCCACGCCCACGCCGCCCCGCTCGTCGCCAACTTCGGCCTCCCGCCGCGCAACGGCCGCATCACCCGGGTGCCCACCGAAGCCCCGCACGGCACCCGCGACTTCGCGGTCCTCGCCGAGCCGGGCGAGGACTGGGGCGGCGCCCGCTACGCGGGCCGCAAGTCCGGCGACTTCATCGCCACCTGGCTGGTCACCGCCGCCCACGAAGGGGAGCTGCTCGCCCTCCTGGCCAAGACCGAGGCCGACACCGAAGCCGCCTTCGGCTGGGACCTGGTCACCGCAGCGGTCGAGGAGGAGCGGTGAAGTACTCCGCCAAGGTGCTCGACGCCGCGAGCCGCCCCACCGCCCGGGAGTTCCCGGCGCTGGAACGGCCCCCGGTCATCTGGGACGACGACCGCTGGTGGCGGTTCACCGAACGCACCGACCTGCACGAGACCCACTACCTCGCCGTCCACGCCGCGGACGGCGCCCTGGTGGCCCTCGCCCCGCTGCTGCTCACCCGGGACGGCGGCGGCCTGCTCTTCTACGACGTGCCCAAGATGACCGGGAACCTCGGCGCCTTCGGCGACCCCGCACACCTCACCGAGGTCGAGCGCACCCGCTGGGAGGAGCTGACCGCCGCCCTGGCGCGGGCCCGCCCCGCCCAGTACCCCTCCGTCGCGCTGTCCGTCTTCGGCTCCCACCACGGCATCGTGCACGCCACCGGACGCACCGATGACGAGCGCCGCGAGGTCCTCGCCGAGCTGCCGCGGCTGCTGGAGGACGCGGCCCGGTTCCTGGGCTGCGCCAGCCACGCCCTGCTGTACGCCACCGACGAACAGGCCGAGACCCTGGGCCCGGCGGCCGCGGACCTCGGCCACGTCCCGGCCGTCCTCGGCGCCGAATCCGTCCTCCACCTTCAGGCCCCGGACTGGGACACCTACCTGGCCACCCTCGTCAGCCGCAAGCGCAAGCGCGCCAACCGCGAACTGCGCGAGTACGCCGAGGCCGGGTTCACCACGGTGGTCCGCGAGGGCGCAGACGCCCTCACCGGCCCCGTCGTCGACCTCCAGGTCGCCCTGCGCGCCAAGTACGGCCTGCCCGGCGGGCGTCCGCGCGTCGAGCGGGACTTCGCTGCGATCCGCGAGACCGTCGGCGACAGCGCCCTCGTCCTCAGCGCCGAGCGCGACGGCGAGACCCTCGGCTTCGTCCTCTACCTCCGCTCCGGCGACGCCCTCTTCGGGCGCACCGCCGGCTTCGACGACGACCGGGCCAAGGGCGTCTACTTCGCCCTCACCTACCACGAGACCATCCGCTGGTCCCTGGCCAACGGAGTCCGGGACATCTGGTACGGCCTCGCCGCCTACGACGCCAAGAAGCTGCGCGGCTGCGACCTCGAACCGCGCCACGGCTGGTTCCACTTCACCGGCGAGGGCCACCAGGTCCTCACCGAGACCGTCCGCCTCCAAGGAGACGGCGAGAACGGCCGACTGCGCAGCCTCGGCCCGAACAGCACCACCCCACAAGGAGACTGAGCCGACATGCCACTGACCCCGACCCCCTTCATCTGGATGGACGGCGAACTGGTCCCCTGGGACGAGGCCCAGGTGCACGTGCTCACACCGAGCCTGCACTACGGCTGGGGCGTCTACGAAGGCATCCGCGCCTACGAGACCGAGACCGGCCCGGCCGTCTTCCGGCTGCGCGAGCACATCGCCCGGCTGCGCGACTCCGCCCGCGTCTACCTGATGGAACTGCCCTGGACCGACGAGGAGTTGGTGCAGGCCACCCTCGACCTGGTCCGCGTCAACGGCCAGCCCTCCTGCTACATCCGACCCATCGCCTACCTCGGCTACGGAGAGATGGGCGTGGCGCCCAACCTCGACGCCGTCCGCATGTCCATCGCGGTCTGGCCCTGGGGCTCGTACCTCGGCGACAAGGCGGAGACCGAGGGCTGCCGCCTCATCGTCAGCAACTGGCAGCGCAACTCCAACCAGACCGTCCCGCCGCTGGCCAAGGCCACCGGCGCGTACGTCAACAGCGCCCTCGCCAAGGTCGGCGCGCAGCGCGCCGGTTACGACGACGCGCTGATGCTGACCGCGAACGGGCACATCGCCGAGGCCTCGGCCGCCAACCTGTTCATGCTGCGGGGCGGCGAGCTGGTCACCCCGCCCGTCAGCGACGGCATCCTGCCCGGCATCACCCGCCACACCGCCATCACCTTCGCCCGCGACCTCGGACTGACCGTCGTCGAGCGCAGCATCCCGCGCAGCGAGGTGTACATCGCGGACGAGGCGTTCCTGACCGGGACCGCCGCCGAGATCGTCCCGGTGGCCTCCGTCGACGAGCGCCCGGTCGGCGACGGCCGCGTCGGCGCCGTCACCAAGGAGCTCCGCGGCCTCTTCCAGGACGTCGTGCGCGGCCGCAACCAGGCGTACGAGCACTGGCTGGAGCGCGTGTGAGCGGCGAGCGCCACCAGGACCGCCAGGGATACGGCCGCGCCCGCGCCGGGGTCGGCGAGGCGGTGGCCCGCCTGGAGGCGGCCGCAGCCGCCCTGCCCGACACGGCGCCGGACGCCGCCCCGCGCACCGGGCACACCTCGTGGGGCGAGGAGGTGTGCGACCGGATGATCGACCTGGGAGCCGCCCGCGCGTGGCTGCGCACCGCCGCGTCCGCCCCGGTGCTCGACGACGTCGACGAGATGATGCACGCCTGCGTGCGCTGGGTGGTGGGCGAGGACGTCGTGCGCACCCGCTCGCGCGTCGACACCTACGTCGCCGACACGGTGCCCGTGCGCGAGGGGCAGAGCGCCGACGCCGCGCACGGCCTGGTCACCTCGGTGGTCACCTTCGCCGCCCGGCCGGAGTACTACGACGGCGCGGTCGAGCGGCTGCGCGCGGCCCTCGGCCCGCGCCCCGCCGGCCGGGCCGCCGCCGCGTGGGACATCGCCGAGGAGGCACTGATCGGCCTCGGCGTCACCCGCGACGAATGGGTGGGCGCGGATCCCGCGTTCACCGCCGCGGGCGGCTGGGTCCTGGTCGAGCGGATCGGCCGGATCCAACTGGCCGCCGCCCTCCTGGCCGAAGCGGACGCACACCCGGAGACGGCGCGGGGTTCGGGGCCGCAGTACGTCAACGCGGCCCGTCGCTACACCTGGAACTGGCTGCGCCAGCCCCCGCCCGAGGCGGCCACCGAGGTCCACGTCCGGCGCACCGGTGAACTCACCGCGTGGCTGCGGGGCGCGGGCGCCACCGGCGACACCGCGGCGGGGCGTGGCGCATGACGGACCGGCAGACCCCGCCGACGGTGCGGACCCCGTCGAGCGGGCGCCTGGCCCGCTTCCTGGTCGCGATCCTGCCCAGGACCCCCGCCGGGCGCAAGCTCGCCGCGGGCGCCGCCGTGGACTCGGTCGGCTCCGGCATGTTCCTCGCCGCGTCGACCCTGTACTTCGTCACGGTGGTCGGCTTCCCGGCCGAGCGGGTCGGCCTGGTGCTCGCCGTCGCGAGCGTCGTCGGCCTGCTCAGCCCGGTCCCGCTGGGCCGGCTCGCCGACCGGATCGGCCCCGCCACGGTGTACGTCGGCTTGCTCGCGGCCCGCGGTCTCGGCTACGCGGGCTTCGCGCTGGTCCACGATTTTTGGCCGTACGCGCTGCTGACCTGCGTGTTGACCGCCCTCGACCGGGGCTGCTCGCCGCTCCAGCAGGTCGTGGTCGGGCTGATCGAGGGCGGCGAGAACCAGACCCGCACCATGGCCTCGATCCGCTCGGTGCGCAACATCGGGCTGACGGCCGGCTTCCTGCTGGCCGGCGCGGTCCTCGCGGTCGAGAGCCGGGCCGCGTTCGTCGCGCTCTTCCTCGGCAACGCGCTGACCTTCTTCGTGATCGCCACGGTCGTGGAGCGACTGCGGCGCCGGGCCGCCGGCACGGCCCCGGCCACGGCGTCCAGCACGGCGTCCACCATCGAGCCCGTCGCGGCGGCCGTCGCGAAGGACGTCCCGCAGCAGGCCGCCGCGGCCGAGGAGCCCGTCCGCAGTCCCTTCCGGGACCTGCGGTTCATGCTCTTCACCCTCTCCAACGGCGTGCTGTCCCTGCACGACTCGGTGCTCTTCGTGCTGCTGCCGCTGTGGCTCACCACCGCCACCAGCGCACCCACCTCGGCCGTCTCGGTGCTCCTGGCCGTGAACACCGTCCTCACCGTGCTCCTCCAGGTCTACGTGTCCAAGTTCGCGGAGACCACGGCCCGCGCCCTGAAGCTCGTCTGGGTCGCGCTGCTGCCGCTGCTGCTGTCCTGCGCCTTCTTCGCGGGCGCCGAGCACGTGTCCGTCTGGCCCGCCGCGGCCTGCGCCGTCCTCGCCGTCGTGCTCCTCACCGTCGGCGAGAACCTGCACTCCGTGGCCGTCTGGAACCTGTCGTACGAGATGTCCCCGGCCCCGGCCCGCTCCCGCTACCTGGCCACCTTCAGCCTCGGCGTGACCGGCCAGCAGATCATCGGGCCGGTTCTGATGACCTCGGTCATGCTGCCGCTCGGCAGCATAGGCTGGGCGCTGCTCGCCGGGATCTTCGCGGTGGCCGCGCTCGTCGTACGGGCCACCGGCGGCCCCCGGGCGACGCCGGCCGCCGCCCCGTCCACCCCCGTAACCACCGAGGTGACCACATGACCGAGCACGTACTCATCGTCGGCGGCGGCCGCGAGGTCCCCGGACTGATCCGTGACGTCGGCGGCCCGGAGGTGGCCACCACCATCCTGTGCCGGATGGACTTCGTCCCCAAGATCCGCGAGGCCCGCCAGCACGACCGGGTGCTCGCCCTGCGCAGCGAGGCCCCCGACGAGGAGTGGATCGCCCTGGCCGCCGCCGTCCACGCCCGGCACCCCTTCACCCGGGTCGGCACCTTCGGCGAACGCGACCAGGACCGCGCCGCCGCCGTGGCCGAGGCCCTGGGCCTGCCCTGCCACAGCCCGCGGACCATCGCCTACGTGCACGACAAGCACGCGATGCGCCGCAGGCTCGCCGAGACCGGGGTCGACGAGACCCCGGTCGCCCGGGTGGCCGACGCGGCCGAGCTGCGCGCCTTCCTCGCCGAACACGGCACCCCCTGCGTGGTCAAACCCACGCAGGGAGCGGGCAGTTTCGGGGTGTCCGTCGTTCGTGACGTCGACGAGGCCGAGCAGGCCTTCGCCCGCGCCGCACGCGACTTCGAGGTGATCCCCGACGCGGGCGTCCTGGTCGAACGCTTCCACGTGGGACCGCAGTTCAGCGTCGAGGCCTTCTCGGAGGACGGCGAGCACGAGATCCTCGCGATCACCCGCAAGTACTCCGACCCGGTCGGCTTCGTCGAGGTCGGTCACGTCGTCCCCGCCGAACTCGACCCCGAACAGCGCGAGTCGGTGCACACCTACGTACGCCGCCTGCTCGACGCCCTCGACATCCGCTACGGGGTCACCCACACCGAGGTCGTGCTCACCGACGCCGGTCCGCGGGTCATCGAGACCCACGTACGGCTCGCCGGGGACGAGATCCCCTACCTCGTCCAGGACGTCACCGGGGTCGACCTCGTCGACTGCGTGGTCCGCCAGACCCTCGGCCAGTCGGTGCTCCCGGACATCCGCAAGACCCTCGCGGACCCGTCCGTGGACCGGCGGCCCGAGGCCATCTGGTTCGCGGTGCCCCGGGCGCGCGGCACCCTCACCGCGATCAACGGCCTGGCCGAGGCCGCCCGACTGCCCGACGTCGTCGTCGCCGAGGCGCTCCTCGACGCGGGGGACACGGTCGGCGACCTGGACAGCTCCGAGTCCCGCGCCGCCTTCGTGCGGGTCCGTGGCGCGGACGCCGCCGAGGCCATCGCCCGCGCCCAACAGGCCGTGGCAGGGCTGGAGTTCGCCGTTCGGGTGGTCGGCGGCGACCCGGCCGGCGCCGGCGAGTGGGTCTGAGGGGGCAGCGGTGAAGGACGACATCACGGCCGGTCCCGAACTGGCCGAGCGCGCCCGGGCCCTGCTCCCCGCCGCGGCCTACGACTTCTACGCCGCCGGCTCCGACGAGCAGATCAGCACCGGCGAGGCCGCGGCGGCCTGGCGGGCCCGGCGGTTCGCCCCGCGCGTCCTGCGGGACGTCTCCGCGGTGGACACCTCCCTGGAACTGCTCGGCAGCACGCTCGCCTCGCCCGTCCTGGCCGCACCGACCGCCTTCCACCGGATGGCGCACGACGAGGGCGAGGTGGCCACCGCCGCGGGCGTGCGCGCCGCGGGCTCCCTGATGGTGCTCTCCTCCCGGGCCACCCGGTACCCGGAGGACGTCGCGGCGGCCGCCGGGCCCTGGTGGTTCCAGGTCTACTGCCTGCGGGACCGCGACATCACCCGCCGCCAGGTCGAACGGGCCACCGCGGCCGGAGCCCGGGCGCTGGTCCTCACGGTCGACGCGCCCTACGTCCCGCCGAAGGCCACCGCGGGCCTGCCGCTCCCGCTGCCCCAGGACGACGAGCTGTGCCGCTCGGTCGGCCTGGCCACCCGCACGCCCGGCTGGGAACAGGACCCCTCCATCGGCCCCGAGGTGATCGGCGAGCTGAAGCGGATCTCCGGGCTGCCCGTACTGGTCAAGGGCGTGCTGCGGGCCGATGACGCGAAGGCGTGCGTGTCCGCCGGAGCGGCCGGCGTGATCGTCTCCAACCACGGCGGCCGCCAGCTCGACCGCGCCGCGGCGACCGCCGAGGCGCTGCCCCCGGTGGTCCGGGCCGTGGGGGACACCGTGCCGGTGCTGGTCGACGGGGGCGTCCTGACGGGCACCGACGTCCTGGTCGCCCTCGCCCTGGGCGCCCGCGCGGTCCTCGTGGGGCGCCCGGTCCTGTGGGCCCTGGCCCTGGGCGGCGCCGACGGCGTGGCCGCCCTGCTCGATTCGTACCGGGAGCAGCTCTCGCTGCGGATGGCGCTGGCGGGCGCCGCGACCCTCGGCGAGATCGGACCGGACCTGCTGCACGGATGACGCACGGCGGCCCGGACACCGGTTCCGCTTTCGGGCGCGCAACGCGCAGAGGCCCCCTCGACACGAATGTCGAGGGGGCCTCTGCGTATGAGTAGCGGGGACAGGATTTGAACCTGCGACCTCTGGATTATGAGCCCAGCGAGCTACCGAACTGCTCCACCCCGCGTCGTTGAACACAACTGTACGCGAGATTCTGGGCACCGTTCACCAGGTTTTCCTCCAGCCGCCCTCGACCGGATCCGGATGCGCTCCGGACGGCTTCCGGACGTGGTCCGTAGCGGCGTCCTCCCGGTCCTCCCAGGTGGGCGCCGTCCGGTCGGTGCGGCGCCACTGCCGCCGAGGGAATCCGGAGCGGTCCTGGAAGCGGTTTCGAGGGGAATCTGAGCCATCGTCAAGTGATCGCCGTCATGGTCTGACCACCGAACGTGACGCACGGCCCGGTCCCTCCGCGACGAGCGCGGGGTCCGGGCCCGGCGGATGGAGGACGACCTCGTGACCATGAACGCCGCCCGATCGCCCGCGCACGCCCCGCCCCTGCCCGGACCCGAGGAGTTCGCCGCGCTCGGCCCGGAGCGGCGGGAGGAAGCGGTGCGCACCACCCCCGGCACCGCGGGCTGGGGCGAGACCGTCCGGATCACCCTGATGCTCGGGCGGCCGCGGACCTGCGTCCCCGGCATGTTGACCTTCGCGCTCGGCTGGACGGTGGCGGGCGGCGGGGTCAGCGGGCTCCTCTTCGCCGGACTGGCGATCTCCCTGGTCTACGGGCTGTTGGCCAACACCTACAACGCCTACACCGACCTCGCGGAGGACAGCCGCAACCTTCCCGGCCGGGTCTGGCAGGTCCTGCGCATCGGACACCGTCGACTGCTGTGGATCAGCCACGCGATGTCCGCCGTGCTCATCGGCGCCTCGCTGTTCTACAGCGTCGCGTACGTGGTCCCGATGACCCTGGCGCTCGTCGGCGCCCACCAGTACTCCTTCCTCCCCGGACGGCTCAAGGCCCGGCCCGTGACCGGGCTGTTCGCCTTCAGCCTGGCTGTTTTCGGTCCGTACCTCCTCGGCTACTTCGCGGCGCCCACCGGGGTGCGGCGACCGACCTCCGACGCCTGGGCGATCCTCGCCTTCCTGATCATCTGGTTCGTGGCCAAGGGCATGGTCAAGAACCTCCCGGACTACGACGGCGACCGCGATGCCGGGCTGCGGACCTCCGCGACGGTCTTCTCCGACCGGCTCTCCGCCGCCCGGGCCGCCACCGTGGTCACCTTGATCGGATACCTGTCCCTGACCGGCTTCGTCCTGGCCGGCAGCCTGCCGTTGCGCACCCTGGTGGCGCTGCCCTGGGCCGTCGCGGCCTTCCAGCAGTGCCGGGCGATGGCCCGGGCCGTCGACAACGGGGCCGCCAACGCCGTCCTGAAGGCCGACATGCTGCTGTCGACCGCGTTCCTCGCCTCCGTGCTCGTGCTGCGCACCCCGGGCTGGGCGACCGGCCTGTCCGTGCTGATCGGCGCCGCGATCCTCTTCGGCAGCGACTTCCTGGCCCTGGACTCCCGGCGCAAGAACGACGGCGCCACCGCGCGGCAGGCCGCCTGAGCCGCCGCTGCGCTTTCCCCCGCCCCTTCCCCCCCACCCGCCCCGAAGGAGTTCCCGCATGGCCGCTGTCCCCGGACCGCGCACACCGGCTCAAGTGGTGCGCACCGTCAGAGCGTTCCAGCGCTCGCTGCCGGAAGGGCTGGAACACCTCAAGGACGAGTACGGTGAGGTCAGCGCCTTCGGCCTGGGCCCCACCCGCACCTACTTCCTCTTCGGGCCGCAGGCCAACGCCCTGGTGATGCGCAACCCCGAGAACTTCCGCTTCGCCGGCGCCTACGACATGCTCCGCCCCATCGCCGGAGAGACCGCCCTGGTCGTCACCGACGGAGAGCCGCACGCCCGCCGCAAGCGCAAGGCGCTGCCCTCCTTCCAGCGGCCCGGTGTCGAACAGGCCACCCGAGTGATCGTCGAGGCCGTCGACCGGACCATCGACGACTGGCGCCCCGGGCAGCGCCTGGACATCCACGCCGCACTGCGCGAGGCGATCCGGGGTGCGATGCTCCGGCTCTTCTGCGGCGATCGGATCGCCGCTCAAGCGCCGTACATGATCGGTCAGTTGGATCAGATCCACGAGCTCATGGACAATCCGCTGCCCCAACAGATGGTCGCCTGGAGCCTGCCGACCCGGGCCCGTCGGCGCGCCCTCGACGGCATCGCCGCCGTCGAGGAACGCATCTACGAGGAGATAGCCCGCAGGCGGCACACCGGCGAGGCCGGAGCGCGCGGCGGCGAGGACCTCATCTCGGTCATGCTGGCCGACGGCGGAGCCGTGATGGCGGACCAGGAGATCCGCGACATGGTCGTCAGCGCACTGATCGCGGGCTACGACCCGGTCGGCTCCGGCATCGGCTGGGCCGTCTACAACTCCCTCGCCCACCCCGGCGTCTGGCAGCGGCTACGGGCCGAGGCCGACGAGGTCCTCGGCGACGCGCGCGCCACGCCGTCCGCCGTCCGCAAACTCCGCTACACCGGCCGCGTGGTCCAGGAGAGCCTGCGACTGCACCCGCCCGTCGTCATGAGCCCGCGCCGCGTCGTCAAGGCGTTCCGGCACCGCGGTCACCTGATCCCCGCGGGCGCCACCGTGGCGGTCAGCGAGTACATCACCCACCGGTTGCCGGCCGTCTGGGACGCCCCGGGCGCCTTCCGCCCCGAGCGCTGGGACACCGACCAGGAGGGCTACCAGTCCCCGTCGCCCTTCGAGTACCTGCCCTACGGCTACGGCGCCCGCCGCTGCATCGGCGCCGGGATCGCCGGGGCCGTCCTGCCCGCCGTCCTCTCCCGGCTGGCCCAGCGCACCGAACTCGACCTGCTCACGCTCCGGCCCCAGTACGGCGGCATCCCGGCCCTCATCCCGCGCGGCGGACTCCACGTCCAGGTCGCCGAGATGCCGCCGCGGGAACGCCCCCGCGACCGGGCCATCGACACCGACCACGACGTACTGGTGGAGGAATCCCGATGACGAGCCCGACCGTCCGCCCGACCGGGAGGGTGGCCGTCCCCGACGCCGGCCGGGCCCGACACGCCTGGCGGATGCGCGAAATGATCTACGGCCAGCTCCGTGCCCGTGCGATCGGTGCCATGGCCGAACTCGGCCTCGCCGACGTGCTGGGCGGCGGAGCCCTGACCGCGGCCGAACTCGCCGAGAAGGTCGGCGCCGACCGCGCCCTGCTGGCCCGACTGCTGCGCGCCCTCGCCTCCTTCGAGATCCTGCTCCTCGAACGCTGCGATGGGCGGGAGGAGTTCTCGCTGACCCCGCTCGGCGAGACACTGCGATCGGACGCCCCCGGTTCGGCGCTGCCGACGGCGCTGCTGGTCGCCGCCACCGTGGCGCCCGCCTGGGAACGGCTCACCCAGGTGGTCCGCACCGGACGCGCCGCCTTCCCCGAGGTCTTCGGCCAGGACTTCTTCTCCCACCTCGGCGACGACACCCGGCTGCGCCGCATCTTCGACCGCTCCCAGGAGACCGGCCTGGCCCTGGAACTGGAGGGTCTGCTGGGAGCGGTGGACTTCACCGGCCCGCTCAGGGTGGTCGACATCGGAGGCGGGGACGGAGCGCTGATCACCGGCCTGCTCGCCGACCGCCCCGAGCTGCGCGGCACGCTCGTCGACCTCGCCGCCGCCCTGCCGCCGGCCGCCCTGCGGCTGACCGGCGCGGGGCTCGCGGACCGCTGCGAGCTGCGCGAGGGCAACTTCTTCGAAGCCCTGCCGGCCGGCGCGGACCGCTACGTCCTGCGTCACATCCTGCACGACTGGGACGACGACTCCTGCGTCGCGATCCTGCGCAACTGCCGCGCCGCCATGGGGCCCGACGCCCGACTGGTGCTCATCGACCACCTGACCGCCGCCGATCCGACCGGCGACGCGGGGGAGGGTTCGAGCGGCCAGTGGGGCGGCCTGATGGACCTCTACATGATGTCCCTCTTCGACGGCGGGAGGGAACGCACCCGGGAGGAGACCGAGGCCCTGCTGCGCGAGGCGGGCCTGACGGCGCTGCGGGTCACCCGCTTGCCGGGCGGCACCGGGGTGATCGAGGCGCGCGGCACGCTGGGAGGCGGACCCCGATGACGCTCCCGCTCCAGGTACAGGCGGCGCCCGTCGCGGTGCTGCCCCCCGCTTCCCCGACGTCCGTCACGGAGGCGGCCGAGGCCGTCGTCCAGGAGTGGCTGCGCGACTACGTGAGCCGCCCCCACGAGGAGCTCGGCCGCGACGGTGACGTCTGCCCCTTCGTGGAACCCGCCGCACGGGCCGGCACCCTGATGATGCACACCCGCACCGGACTCACGGGCGCCGATGGCAGTGAACTGTGCGCCCTGGTGCGGGAGATGGCGCGGACCTTCCGCACCACCCACTGGCCGCGCACCAACCCCACGATGTACGCCTACGTCCTGATCCTGCCCGACCTGCCGCAGTCGCGGTGGGCCGAACTCGACCGGACGCAGGCGCTCGTGAAGGCGGAGCTCGCCGAGGGCGGCCTGATGCTCGGCCAGTTCCACCCCGAATGCCCCGAGCCCGCCGCCCGCAATCCGCGGTTCCCCGTCTCGCGGAGCCCCGTACCGCTCCTCGCCATGCGGAACATGGCGCTGCACGACGTCCTGTTCCTGCACAACGACAACCGGCTGTTCGCGGAGTACCAGCACCGCTTCGGCAGCCGCTACGAGCGGGGAGCGGTCGCCGACCCGCTGCTGCGCTCGTCGTACGAGGCGGGCTCCGCCGTCAACTGACGGCACGGGCGCGCACGCGAGGCCATACACCCACCACTAGCGAGGAGTTCCGTGATGAGGGAGTTCGACCAGCGCTTCGAGGAGTACATGCGCGGGCACACGAGCGAGGCGAGCCGCTGGATGCACGTCGTGGGCATGTCCGCCGCCGCGGCGGCCGCGGTGGTCACCGTGCGCCGCCGCAGGCCCGGACGGCTGTGGACGGTACCGGCCGCGTTCTTCGCCTTCGCGTGGAGCGGCCACTTCGTCTTCGAGCGCAACCTGCCGGTCGGGTTCACCGACCCCGGCGCGGCCTTCTCCGGAGACCTGAAGATGATCTACATGATGGCCACGGGCCGCAACGGCCGGTTGAAGGAGCTGCTGGCGCGCCTGGCGCGGGAGGACGCCGCCGCGGAGTTCGTCGAGGACACCTCCGGCGCCGTCGCCGAAGGCGTCACCGAGTGCCCCCGCTCCCTGGACCGCGCGGCCTGACCCGGCCCGAGGGGTCCTGTGGGGTCCGCGGACCCCACAGGACCGCCGCCCGGGTGACGGCGCGGTCCACCGCCCGCGCATAATGCGCACTGCGGGTCACGATCCCGCAGGTCCAGGGCGAGCGTGCGAGGAAAGGGAACCCCATGGAAGCGGCCGACGGCCCGGAGTTCGTGCAGGACGGCCCCACCTCGGTGGAGCGCGAGGCGTGCGACGAGGTGCGGCGGTTGGCCGCGGGGATGTCCCACCACGAGAGCGCCGAGGCGCTCGAAGCGGCGGAGGAGGCCGCCGGGGACCTGGCGGAGGCCGACGTACGGACCCGCGCCACGGTGGCCGAGTGGGAGCGGATCACCGACGTGCTCTCCGCCCACGGCGGCCCGTACGCCCCGGAGGTGGACCCTTACGTGCAGGGCCAGCTCGCCGGACGCAAGAACCGGCGGGACGCCACCTCCTGAGCGGTGGAGGTGGCGCAGGCCGTCTCTCGGCGGCCGCCCGCTCGCCGTCAGGCGATCGGCTGACCGGTCATCCGGCCCAGCAGCTCGTCCATCTCGGCGCGCCACAGACGGTGGACGTTCATCCGCGTCGGCTTCGGCTGGCCGGGCAGCTGGAGGCGGAACGAGCTCCAGATGGTGTTGCGGTCGACGCCGGAGATGATGCCGACGGCCTCGTGGGCGGGGATCGCGAAGGCGATCTCCTGGGGGCGGTTGCTCATCCGGCCGGCCTTGTGTATCACCACGGCCTGCTCGGTGACGGTGACGAAGTAGTAGGTGAGGAACGCCTGCCCGATCAGTCCGAGCATGCTCATGAGCCACACGCTGGGGCCCGCGACGGCCTGGATCGTGACGAGGGGTCTGTCGGCCGGGTTGACCTGGGCGATGGCCTGCGCCACCTGCTGCTGAATGGTGGCCTTCTTGACGGCCATGGTTCCTCCTGGACGGGGACGGTACGCCCCCGGTCTTCGAGGGCACCGCAGAGTACCCACCTTTTCCGGCCACCCCGAGCCCACCCCCGCCCGGTGTCCTTCCCGGTCGCGCCGCACCGGACGCGCAGGCGGCCCGGGTCCAGCCCGTCCGGCGTCCTAGGAGCCGCCGGAGGCACCCGTCACCGACGGGATCCGGAACCGGCACGCCCGAGCGGAGGTCACACGCGCACGGCGGACCCCTCGGCCACGGGCGCCCGACGCAGCGCCCACAGGCTCGGGGCGGCGAAGAGGGCCACGGTGGCCAGGGTCATCGCCACCGCGGCGACCCGCAGTACGGGTGTCGCTCCCCAAGAGGCCGCGGCGGCCCCGACGAGGAGGTAGCCCAGCGGCACGGCCAGCTGCTCGCCGATCGAGCTGAACGAGCCCAGCCGCCCCAGTAGCTCGCCCGGCAACTGCTGCTGCATCACGGTGTTCCAGCACACGATCGAGATGTCCACTCCCACCCCCGCCAGGGCCGCCGACACCGCGAGGACGGGCAGGGGAGCGCCCGCGGCCAGGGCCAGCAGGGGGAGCGCCAGCGGTAGGTTGCCGGCCACACACGCGATCATGATGCGGGAGGGCCGCCAGCGCAGCGAGAGCACCCCGCCGAGCACCAGCCCCACCGCGAACGACCCCTGTACGGTGCCCCACCCGGCCGCGCCGAGATCGCTGTCGTGGGCGACGACCGGACCGAGCAGCCCGTACCCGCCCAGCCAGAAGGCCACGACGAAGGTGCCGGACAGCGTGTAGGACCACAGCCAGAACCGGCCGCGGAACTCCTTCCAGCCGGTGCGGAAGTCGCGGAGCACGGACCCCCGCGCCGCGACGGGCCCGGCGATCGAGAGCCTGCTGTAGAGCAGCGCGGCGACCGCGAAACTGGCCGCGTCCCACGCGAGGGTCAGCTGCGGACCGACGAGCGCGACGAGGACGCCGCCGATCGCGGGCGCGAGGATGCGGACGAGGTTGGTCGGCAGGCGCAGCAGCGCGTTCGCCTCCTGGAGCCGCGGGGCCTCGACGAACTGGGGCAACAGGCTGTTCATGGCGGGCGAGGCCAGCGCGGAGGCGCCGCTCGCGACGGCCGCGAACACGGCGACGCGGGCGGTGCTCGCGGCTCCCCACAGGACGAGCAGGGCGACCGTCGCCTGGGTCAGCGCCGGCACCACGTTGCCGATCACGATCAGCCGCCGCCGGGAGAAGCGGTCCGCGGCGACCCCACCGACGAGCAACAGGATCAGCTGGGGCGCCGTACTTCCGGCCAGGACTATGGCCAGCGAGCTCGGACGGCTGTCGAACCCGAGCACCGTGAAGGCCAGCGCGACCGGCGCCATCGCCGAGCCGCTCGCCGAAACGAGGCTCGCGAGCAGCAATGTGCGGAAGCGCTTGTTCCGCAACAGGGTGGGTGGCGTGGGGATATCCATCCGCCGGACCCTACCGGGAGCGGCGAACGGCGCCCCGGAGGGGGATCAGCGGTCGCCCGCCACCAGGGCGTGCAGGTGCATGTCGTGCCATCCGTCCGCGTGCAGGACCGCGCTGCGCAGCGTTCCCTCGGGGGTGAACCCGGCCCTGTCGGCCACCCGACAGGACGCCGGGTTCGCCACCGAGTGCAACAACTGGAGTCGGTGCAGACCGAGTTCCTCCAGGGCCCAGCGGCACACGCGCCGTGCGGCCGTCACGGCCAGGCCGCCCCCGCGCGCCTCGGGCAGGACCCAGTACAGGATCTCGGCGGTGCCGGCGGCGAGGTCGATGTCGTTCCACCCGGCCAGGCCGACGACCGCGCCGTCGGGAGCGGCGATCGCCCACAGGGCGCCCGACTCGGCCCGCCAGCGCCGCCCCATGCCCTCGATCCGCCTGCGCGCCTCGTCCGGCGTCCAGGTCCGGAGCATGTTCCACAACCGGATCGAGGGATCGAGGCCGGCGGCCACCAGCGCGGGCGCGTCGTCAGAGCGCCAGGGCCTCAGCTCCATGCCGTCCGCCAGGTCGAGCACGGGCTGATCGGCGGCGGCCATCCGGCCTTCGGGAACGACCGGCGGCACCGGCTCGGGGGAGATCATGGCGGCATCCTGCCAAACCGATCATGTACGTGCCACCATTTCCGCCTCCGCCTCCGCCTCTGCCTTCGGCTCCTTCCCCACCGGCATCCCCGCCCCGGCACGGGTGCGGTGCGGCCGCAGCCGCTCCGCGGCGACGATCGTGAGCGCCGACAGCAGGACCAAGGCGCCCGCCCACACGAAACAGCCCGCCACGGGCAGCCGCCCGAGCAGCAGGCCGACGGCAGCGGCGCCGCCCGCCGTCCCCGCGTTGAGCGCCGTGTTGATCCAGGCACCCGCCCGGATGCGGTGGGCCGGATCGACCGACTCGTCCGCGATCAGATAGGCCGTGGTGATGGCGGGTGCGATGAACACGCCCGCGAGGGCCGCCAGTACGGCCAGCACGTACGCGTTGGCAGCCAACCCCGCCGCGGCCAGGGACACCGCCAGCCCGGCCGCGATCAGCACCAGCCGCTGCCGCCCGGGCAGCCGCCAGCCCACCGCGCCGTACGCCAGACCCCCGAGCGCGCTGCCCGTGGACAGGGCGGCCAGCACCCAGGGCGCCGCGCCCGGCTGGTGGCGCTGGTCCGCGAAGGCCACCACGAGCAGGTCCAGGCCCCCCAACCCGGCTCCCACCCCCATCGCGACCACGACCACGCCGCCCAGCCCGGAGGACCACGACCGGCGCCGCTCGGGAGCCGGCGGTCCGGCCGACGCGTCGGGCCGCTCGCCGGGGGCCCGGGCTCCGGTGGACCCGGGCAGCGACCGGGCGACGGGTGAGGAGACGAGCGCGAGCGTGCCCACCAGGACCAGCGCCGCGCTGGCCGCCACGCCCGCGGCCGGTACGGCGCCGCGCACCAGCAGGCCGACGAGCAACGGGCCGCTGACGTAGAGCAGTTCCTCGGCCACACCGTCCAGGCTGTAGGCACGTTGCAGCATCAGGCGGTCGGGCACCAGGGTGCTCCACAGCGCCCGCATCACGGGCCCGAGGGGCGGGGTGCAGCACCCGGCGACGGCGGCCAGCGCCACCAGGGCGCTCCCGGCGGCGCCCGGGCGCCAGGTCAGCAAGGCCAGCGCCGTCAGCAGGAGCGCGTACGCACCCGCCATCGGAACCAGGGCCCGCCGCGGACCGAACCGGTCGACCAGGCGGGCCCGGACGGGGGAGAGGGAGACGCTCGCCAGACCGAAGACGGCCATAACGGTCCCCGCCGTCCGGTAGGAGCCGGTGGCGTCCTTGACGGCGAGGAGCAGGGAGAGGGACACCATGCCGTACGAGAGCCGCCCGAGCAGGGCGGCGCCGAAGGTACGGCAGGCGTGAGGAGCGCGCAGGACAGCGCGATAGGAAGAGAACAACACGACGGGTTTCCTCTGGAGGGCGGCGCGCACAGCGGCGCCGCGAATGTGCGGGGACGCCTGAGGACCGCCCGGACAACGGGCGGTCGGTGCGGGGTCCTACGCACAGAGGAGGGTCATGCCGGTCAGGTTAGCAGCGTGGTGGGAGCCCGAGCAGTCCCCGGAGCGGGTGAAGTCGGTGCGGTCGGTGAAGCCGACCGAGGGTCCTTGACCTGGAGTGCGCTCCAACTCCTACAGTGCACCGGCATGACCATGAACTACCGCAGCCTCGGCCGTACCGGCATCGAGGTGAGCGTGCACTGCCTCGGCACCATGATGTTCGGCGCCGTCGGGAACAAGGACCACGACGACTGCGTGCGGATCGTGCACGCCGCACTCGACGCGGGCATCAACTTCGTCGACACCGCCGACATGTACTCCGCGGGGGAGTCCGAGGAGATCGTCGGCAAGGCCCTGGCGGGCGGGCGCCGCGACGAGGTGGTCCTCGCCACCAAGGTGCACTTCCCGATGGGCGAAGGACGCAACCGGAGCGGAAACTCCCGACGTTGGATCGTCCGGGCCGTGGAGGACAGCCTGCGCCGGTTGGGCACCGACTGGATCGACCTCTACCAGGTGCACCGCCCCGACCACACCACCGACATCGAGGAGACCCTGGGCGCCCTGGGCGACCTCGTCCGGGAGGGGAAGATCCGGGCCTTCGGCTGCTCCACCTTCCCCGCGGAGGAGATAGCGGAGGCCCACCACGTCTCCGAGCGGCGCGCACTGCCGCGCATGCGGACCGAGCAGCCCCCCTACTCGATCCTCGCGCGCGGCATCGAGCGCGACGTACTGCCGGTCGCCCGGCGCCACGGCATGGGCGTGCTGACCTGGAGCCCGCTGGCCTCCGGCTTCCTGAGCGGCAAGTACCGCCCCGGCGCACCCGTCGACCTGACCTCGGGCCGGGCCGCGCTGACCCCCGCCCGCTTCGACCAGGCCGTCCCCGGGAACGCGGCGAAACTGGAGGCGGCGGGGCAGCTGATCGAGCTCGCGGACTCCATCGGGTGCACCCTGCCCGAACTGGCCGTGGCCTTCCCCACCGTCCACCCGGCGGTCACCTCGGTGATCATCGGCCCGCGCACGATGGACCAGCTCCGGTCCCTGCTGGGGGGCGCCGCGCTCACGCTCGACGACGCCACCCTCGACCGCATCGACGAGATCGTGCCGCCCGGCACCAACCTGTACCGCCCGGACGGCGTCTGGAACCCGCCCGCGGTCACCGAACTCGCCCAGCGCCGCCGTCCGGTCACGGAACGGGCCGCCGGCTGACCCGGTGGGTGGACGCTCGCGCGGGCGCCGGGGATCATGGGGGCACGTCGGCCCGCCGGGGCCCGCGCCCGCCGTCGCGCCCTGGAGGAACGTGTGTCCGTCACGTCGAGCTATGCGTCCGGAGCCAGCGCACTACCCCTGCTCGGCGACACCATCGGGGAGAACCTCGACCGCACCGTGCGCCGCTTCCCCGACCGGGACGCCCTCGTCGACATGGCCGCCGGGCGCCGGTGGACGTACGCGGAGCTGGGCGCCGATGTCGACGCCCTCGCCCTCGGACTGCTCGACCTCGGCATCGCCAAGGGCGACCGCGTCGGCATCTGGGCCCCCAACCGCGCCGAGTGGACCCTGGTGCAGTACGCCACCGCGAAGATCGGCGCGGTCCTGGTCACCGTGAACCCCGCCTACCGCGCCCACGAGTTGGAGTACGTCCTCCAGCAGTCCGGGATCCGCCTGCTGGTCGCGGCCGAGCGGTTCAAGACCTCCGACTACGCGGGCATGATCGAGGAGGTCCGGCCGCGCTGTCCCGAGCTGGAGTTCGTGGTCCTGCTGGAAGGGCCGCTGTGGTCCTCCCTGTCGGAGCGCGGCCGCTCGGGCGACCGGGGTGAACTGGCCCGCGCCCAGGCGGCGCTGAGCCCGGACGACCCCATCAACATCCAGTACACGTCCGGCACCACCGGCTTCCCCAAGGGAGCCACCCTCTCGCACCACAACATCCTCAACAACGGCTTCTTCGTAGGGGAGTTGTGCCACTACACGGAGGAGGACCGGGTGTGCGTCCCGGTCCCCTTCTACCACTGTTTCGGCATGGTCATGGGCAACCTCGCCTGCACCAGCCACGGCGCCACCATGGTGATCCCCGCGCCCTCCTTCGACCCGGGTGCCACGCTGGCAGCCGTCCAGGCCGAGGCGTGCACCTCGCTCTACGGCGTCCCCACGATGTTCATCGCCGAGCTGGCCCATCCCGCCTTCGACGACTACGACCTGTCGAGCCTGCGCACCGGCATCATGGCGGGCTCGCCGTGCCCGGTCGAGGTCATGCGCGAGGTCATCGAACGCATGGGGATGACCGAGGTGTCCATCTGCTACGGGATGACGGAGACCTCGCCGGTGTCCACCCAGACCCGCGCCGACGACTCGGTGGAGCGCAGGGTCGCCACCGTCGGCCGGGTGGGCCCGCACCTGGAGGTGAAGGTGGTGGACCCGCACTCCGGCCGGACCCTGCCCCGGGGCGAACCGGGGGAGCTGTGCACCCGCGGCTATTCCGTGATGCTCGGCTACTGGGCCGAGCCGGAGCGGACGGCGGAGGCCGTGGACGCGGCCCGTTGGATGCACACGGGCGACCTCGCCGTGATGGACGACGCGGGCTACCTGAGCATCACCGGCCGGATCAAGGACATGGTGATCCGGGGCGGGGAGAACGTCTACCCGCGGGAGATCGAGGAGTTCCTGCACGCCCACCCGGACGTCCTGGACGTGCAGGTCATCGGCGTACCCGACGCGAAGTACGGGGAGGAGCTGATGGCGTGGGTCCGGATGCGCGAGGGGGCCGAGCCGCTGACCCCGGAGGCCGTGCGCGCGTACTGCGCGGGCCGGCTGGCCCACTTCAAGATCCCGCGCTACGTCCATGTGGTGGAGGAGTTCCCGATGACCGTCACCGGGAAGATCCGCAAGATCGAGATGCGCGAGCAGGCGGTCCGACTGCTGACCGCGACCGCCTGAGCGACCGCGGCCGGGATCCCCGCCCGGCGCGGCGGGTGGGGATCCCGGAAGCTGCGGCGAGGGCCGTCAGAACGCCGAGTGGGCGGACCAGAGGGCGAGCAGTTCCCGGTCGCCCCGCTGCTGGAACCTCTCGTCCGTGCGGTCGAGACGGCCGTAGAGGAGCAGGAGCAGGTCGCCGGAGGTCCCCAGGACCGTCGCGTCGGGCTCCGGCGCGTCGCTGCCGTCGGTGACCAGCCCGAAGCCGTCGGGGCGCAGCCGGACCAGCCGGCTGTCGCCCCCGTCCGTGCAGTGGAAGCCGATGGTGCGGTCCGGGCCGCGCAGTGCCGCCGTGCCGGGCGCGAAGAACGCGGCGAACGGCAGGTTCGTGAGGAACTCGTCGATGCCGTCCACCGCCAGCGCCCGGTCGATCCGCGGTGCGATCCCCAGGGCGAGTTCGGCGTCGGCGCGGTGCACGACGGTCTCGAAGAGCATCCGGCGGACCCAGAACCGGGCGTGCTGGTCGAGTCCCCAGGCCCACATGGGAGCGTCCAGGTCGGTGGTGGCGAACACCTCCGCGGATTCCGCGGCGCTCTCGGCCAGCCACTCGGGGTAGTCGACGTCCTGCTCCGGCAGCCGCAGGTCCACGTCGCGGCTGGTCGGGGGCTGCTGGACGCGCTGGCGCAGCAGAACACAGAACCAGCGCTGCACGCTCCCGGCGTGCCGCGTCAGATCGGCGAGCGTCCAGCCGGGGCAGGACGGCACCGGGGTGGCGGGGTCGGCACCCTTGACCGCGGCGACGAAGCGCGCGCTCTGCGCCGCGACGGCCGCGACGTGCTGGGCGGGATTCATGTCTGGTCCTTCCTGGTCGTGTCGTCCTCGACGTTAAGGGCCTGCGGATTATTAACTCGCCGTCTTGATCTCCGGCGGGAGGGTGATGCCGACCGCGCTCGCGTGGTCGTAGAGATGTTGCAGTGTGGTGAGTTGGCAGCCGGCGGCCGTGATGGTGTGGTCCATCGTCTTCAGGAGCTGGCGGATGTCGCGGATGCGCCTGTTGATC
>NZ_JBIWAJ010000002.1:267825-726949 GCF_044759975.1 Streptomyces sp. NPDC098789 | reverse complement strand
GGCCCGTGGCAGGTGCTCGGCACCCCCGAGGGCTCCGACGCGTCCGGCACCTCCGACCTCGGCGGCCCCACCGCCACCGTGGGCGCCGACGGCCGCCTGGCCGTGTACGTGCGCGACGCGCAGCACACCCTGCGCGCCCGCGAGCAGCAGACCCCCGGCGGCGCCTTCGGCCCGTGGCAGAAGCTCGGCGGCGAGGACCTCCAGGGCGACCCGGTGGCCGTGACCGACGCGGCCGGCCGCCGCCACGTGTACGCCGCCACCTCCAAGTCGGTCCTGGCCTGGACCCAGCAGACCCCGGGCGGCCCCTTCCAGGGCCCCTTCGCCACGGACCTCCCGGCCACCACGGGCCCGGTGTCGGCCGTCGCCGAAGGGGACGGCGTACGGCTGTACTTCCGCCGCCCCGACTCGGGCACCGTGCGCAGCGCGCTGGTCACGGTGGGCGGGCCGAAGCCGGTCGTCTCGCACGTGGCGGAGGCGGGCGGGCGGGCCGGGTACGGCGCGGTGAGCGTCGCGGGCCGGCTGCTGACGGGCCGCGCCGACACGGGCACCATCAGCACGACCGCCCTCGGTGCGGCGCCCGCCTGGACGGAGTCCCAGATGCTCTACGCCGGCGCGCCCTCCAGCATCCTGGACGCGGCCGGCGCCACGACCACGGCGGTCCTGGGCCTGGACGCGGAGCTGCACGTCACCACCACGCTCCCGGACATCGCCGACCTGAGCCTGAGCCGCGTCTCGCGCACGATCTGGCGCCCGGCGGTCACCCGCCCCTGACGCCCGCCCGTACCCCCTGTCCGCGAAGTCCCCTGAAATCCCCCGATGTTGCGTCTTGCCATGTCCTGAACCAACAGGCAAAGATCATCGGGTTCAGGCCGTCGTGGCCTGACGCGTGACGCCACACCACTTCGGGGGGAACCGAACAGTGAAGATACGCATGCCCGGACGCGGCCTGGTCCGCACGGCCGCCCTGCTCGCCATGGTCCTGCCGGCCGCGGCCGGCCTGCTCGGCGGCGCCGTCGCCGAGGCCGCACCGGTCGGGAACAGCACGTTCATGTGGTCCGGCGACCCGGGCCAGGGCGGCGACGACCAGGCCCGCTGGTACGCCTCGACGGACGGCGACGTCTTCGGCGCGACCGCCTCCGCCGACCACGGCTCGATCTCGGTGACGATCAACCGGCCGGGCGACCCGTGGACGCTCGACCTGGCCGCGCCCGCGGGCCAGGAACTGGCGGTGGGCAACTACGCCGACGCGGTCCGCGTCCCGGAGACCGGCCCGCGTCCCGACGTTCCGAGCGTGTTCGCCAACGGCTACTACGGCGGCTGCGCCACCCTCACCGGCGCCTTCGGCATCAAGAAGCTGGAGTGGGGTCCGGGCCGTACGGTGAAGGCGCTGGAGGTGTACTACAACCAGGACTGCGACGATCGCAACGTGCTGCACGGCCACCTCGACATCACCGCCACCCCCGTCCCGCCCCGCCTGGCCCTGAGCCTGACCATCGCCACCGACGGCAAGGTGGCCCCCGCGACCGGCCGCGCCACCCTGCACGGCACGGTCACCTGCTCCAAGCCCGTCCGGTTCTCCGTGACCGGCACCTCGGTCCAGCAGCTCCAGCACACGACCACCAACGGCATCCTGTACTCCACCGAGATCGCCTGCGTCCCGGGCCAACCGATGCCGTGGACGGGCGAATCCCGCAACCTGAACGGCGTCGCCTTCGTCAAGGGCAAGCTGAGCGTCGACGCGGTGATCCGCGCCTACGACCCGGACGGCGCCAAGGTCGTCGAGGCCACCAAGACGAAGCTGGTCACCCTGACCAAGTCCTGACCCCCGCACGCCCCTAGGGCGGGCCCGCCCCCTTCGCCGGGGAGCCGGGCCCGCCCTGCTGCGCATTCAGGGCCCCCGCGAGGGACGTACACATGGCACTCAGCGTGTCGTCCCGCAGCTCCTTCGAAGTCAGCTTCTCGGCCAGCAGGTTCCCGAAGTGGAGGAAGTGAATGGACGTCAACTGACGGTGCTGCGCCGCGAGGGACTCGGCAGCCGTCTTGAACATCTTCAGGAAGATCACGGCGATGAAGTTGCTGAGGATCGCGCTGACAGCCCCCAACGCGCCGATGAGGATCTGCCCGGACAGCTCCACCTCGGACTTCCGTGTCAGGAGGTAGAGGGCGGCCCCGACGATGGCGAGCCCCGAGAGCATGCACACGATCCCGGTGAAGAACAGGATGGCGGCGTGCGAGAGCGACTGGTCGTAGTACCTCTTGAGCTCCTGCTGGTGCTGTTTGAACAGGAGGTAGGACTTGATGGCCGGGCCCTTGTCCTTGCTGGCCATGAGTTCTTCCTCGTCCGCCAGCGACTGCATCTCGATCTCGACCGTCTTGTTGGACAGGACGAACAGCCCTATGAGGGCCAACAGGGTTCCGTAGAACGCCCCGCACAGCAGGAACAAGAGGTGGTGGCGGGCGAGCCCGAAGTAGGCCGCCACCGCGATGACCGCCAGCCCCAACACGACACAAGGCCAGCCGATCCAGTCCCTCTTCCTCCTGTTCTTCGCGCACTCCCTCCGCCTCGCCGCCATCCTCTGTTCCTTCGCCAGGATCTCCTTGGCCTGCTTCTCGTTCTCGAACCATTCCTTCATTTGGCGCTTCTTGCTCACGGGGAGTGACTGCCGCATCCTGCTCGTGAGGTCCATGTCCGGGATCACCTCGATCAGGGCGCCTACGAGCCGCGCTCGCGTCCCGCGCCATTTCCAGTGAACGCTCGCCGAACCGGGCCGGCAACTCGCCGTCAGAGAAAACGAGACGGCTCCGGGCCGGCGGTCGTCGACCGTCGGCCCGGAGTGGCGTGCGTGCCCCGAAGGGGCTCTGGCCTGTGCTTACAGCACCGGCATCATCTTGCGGAGTTCGAAGGCCGTGACCTCCGAGCGGTACTCCTCCCACTCCTGCTTCTGGTTGCGCAGGAACTGAGGCAGCTAGCCCCGTGCATGCGTCGCCCCTCGCTGACCTCCAGGTCATGGGCGGGAAGGCGGTCGCCTATGGCCGTCACGGGTCACCCTCGACCGCCCTCCGACGGCCCACAGACGGCCCAGACACAGGGCCCGGCAGCGCAGGTCAGCACGCCATTTAGGCGAGCACATCGTCTTCGCGACCGGGCCAAGCAAGCGTGATCCCTACCCGCTCACACAGGGCGACCCATCGCGATTCCGACGGTTCGCGCTCTACCCACAGGACAGCGCGCACGGAGTCAGCCCTGCCCTTGAGCCTGTCGTGGTAGTCGAGCAGCTGCCCGACGCCCGCACGCAGCTGACGCGTCTCGTTGGCCAGCGTGAGTGACTTCACCTCGCACACCGAGAGCTCGGCTGCATGCAACCGCCATGCGAGGTCAAAGTCAGGGTCACCAACACCCGGTGAGAGCACATCCAACCCGCGCGCGGCAGCCGCCTTGGCGAGGTCGTTCTGGAGCTTGCGGTGGGTCTTGAGATTCCTCCCCACTAGGTCAGAGTCAGGAAGGCTTTGCTCAGCAGGGGCCGGCTCTACTGACTCGTCCGCCACGCGGTACCCGCAACCGACTGGAACGCTCGCCGGTTGCGTGGTGCTGCCGATCGGCGCCAGGTGAAACCGAATGACCTTCCGGAGCGGCCCGCCGCCTGTCTCCGGCGCCTCACCCCATGAGTACGGCTGCTCCGGGTCCACCGCGAACTCGCCGACGTACCGGACCACACCACGCGACCCTTCGAAAAGCCGGAGGGCGAGCCCCAGACTCACATGGTCACGGGTGGAACCATTCCCCAAGCTGTCGAAGGTCTGCGGGCCAGTCTGCCCGTCTCCGGTGTAGTGGAACGTGCCGTCTTCTGCCCACTTGTCGAAGTAGCCGTGCTGATGGCCCGTCTTCGGATCGGTGAACAGCAAGATGTTGTCCGACTTGGCGCACTTGCTGATGCCACCCTGGCGGCTACCGCCGTACCGGTCGTGCAGCTCCCTGCGCTTGATGGTCTGACCCGGGAGAAGATGCCACGCGGGCGCGGCGTCGTCGGTCGGCTCGTCAGCGAAGGCTTCCTGGAAGGCACTCCACTGCTCCTCCGTCACCTTGTGAGGGTTCGTAGCGAACAGGGAACGCAACGGCGACCGCTCCTCAAAGCGCGCGTCCTCCTGAAAACGCTGCCGCGGGATCGCCTGCTGAAGCCACTCATCCATGACCAGCGGCGCGTACCAGCGCGTTCCGGGATCCTCTTGCCAGTACTCATCCGGGGCGCTCGCCTGCTGCGTCGGGACGCCAGTGATACGCCCCCTGCCGACAAGGCCGCCCCTGGGCCCGGTCACCCACATCACAAACTGGTCGCCAGCGGCCAACTCCTTGAGGTGCCGCCCGACGCTCCAGGAACTGAGGTCGTGCCCGTCCTGCCGGTACCTGTCGAGCTCGAACATCTCCTGGTTGCACGCCAGAAGCCACGTCGCCATACCCACCCCCGTCGGGTCGAGGAGATCAACCACACGAGATTACGACAGCCATGTGACAGGCCGCTGAGACCCCGGGGCGACAGCCAGGAAGGTATAGCCGTCCGACGGCTCTGGCATCGGCCCTCCCGCACAGAGACTCGAAGAGGCTACGTACACCGCAGCTCTGGCGTTGCAATGAACCTTGCCTCCGCCCCGCACCCATCCCCTATGGTCACTGTCATTGAATCGTTGCAAGCCCCAAGTCCTGCAGGAGAATCCATGCCAGTCGAGGAAAGTGCACTAGTCTCTGCGTTCGAAATCCACGGACTTTTCGGGAATAAATATTTGCATGTCGACCTCAGCGGAGATCAAGAAGATTCTCCGCGAGGCCGCCGCCTATCACTACTGTACGGAAATAATGGCAGCGGAAAGACAACCGCCTTGAAACTCCTCTGGCACGCGCTTTCAGCATCAGGTAAGCAGGGCCATCGATCACAAATTGCAAGCACCCCGTTCGAGCGCTTCACCATCTTCCTCTGTGGTGGCGACGTGATCACATTCACGAAAACGGATGGCCCAGTCGGCGATTTCAAAGTCGCGGTCACAAAGAATGAAAAGAAGGCTGTAGAGCAGTTCTATAAAATGCTTCCCGACGGAACCGTGACTGCGGTTCCATCCATCCGAGAAGCGCAACCTAGCCACCAAAAGCCGCTTTTTGAACTCGATGAAATGACTCCGAGACACTCGGCAGCGACAGCCTGGGAGGAGCTATCCACAGAACTTTACGTCACGCTCCAGACAGGCATCCGGCGCAGCGGAATGGAACCCGACGCCTATGTGGACTACCTCGAAAAGCTAAGCGCGAGCCCCTACATGCTTGCCGACGACCGCCGAATCTACGGTGACGATATTGACCAAGTCGCAAGTAGGCACCGGGGCCGCCGAGCAGTCGATCCCGAAAGTGGCGGGTCAAGCTCACACGCCGGCGGCGTAACAGCGGAACTAGCAGTGGCCGTACAGCGCGCGTCAGACATGATCCAGAAGATGATCATCAACGGGAACGTCTCGGGATCCCGAGGGTCGAATAACGTATATTTGGGGATTCTGCAAAAAATCTCCCAATCGACCCCCAGAGAGGTGGATACGGAAACCAGGGCGCGACTGAACGAAAACCTGAAGGAAATTTCCAGAAGGACGGCCGATTACAGCAAATATGGACTTATGCCAAAGCTTCACGAGGAGTCTTTTCTTGAGGTTCTTGGCCGAACTCCCGACAGTCGACTCGACGTCGCCGAAGAGGTCTTGCAGCCCTTCGTAGAAGCACAGGTCGCACGCCTAGACGCATTGGATCCCGTGGCAGGACTCCTCGCCACGCTAACGCGCGAGATTGATCGATTCTTCGAAAGCAGCGGGAAGCACGTCAAATACAGGTCACAAACTGGCGTACGAGTCCTCTCCGAGGACAATGAATCCCTCTCTCCGGAGAACCTTTCGTCCGGTGAACGCCAAATTCTTCTCCTGCTACTAAATACCGTGCTCGCGCGACAGAACACGCGGCTCTTCCTGATCGACGAGCCTGAACTGAGCCTGAATGTGAAGTGGCAGAGGCAGTTGATGGGTGCACTCATGTCCCTGACAGAGGGGACCCCGGTCCAATTCGTAGTCGCCACTCACTCGATTGAGGTTATTACGGGCCATCGGGATTCTCTTGCGAAAGTGGCCCCCAGGAAGTTGGGCGACTGAGAAAATCTGCGAGCGGGGAGGGTGAAGTGCAAGACAATGCCGCAAGGCGCACCGTAGACGAGCTCGTAACTCTCTACGATCTGGAGCCTGACGTGCGGGATATTTTCGTTGAAGGTAGGTCAGACAGGAACTTCCTCGCATCACATCTGGCACCTGAGCTCGAATCAAATCCATGCAGGGTGTACGCCATTTCCGACCGCGTGTGCGTCTCCGATGGAGATTTGCTTAAGGCAGGGTTGCCAACAGGAGAGCGGGGGCGCATAATCTGGCTGGCAAGGCAGCTCGCTGACAGATTGCCGGGCAATACGTCGGCTGCACTTGTCGCCGACAAGGATTTCGCCAGCCTAGGTGCGGATGCGCATGATGATATCCATGGACTTCTTTATACCGACTACTCGTCGATAGAGGCGTACGCTCTCAACGAGACCACCTTGGGGAAGCTGCTGAGAGTGACGTTCGGGGCGCCGGATGACATTACTGGATCCACACTGCTCTCCCGAATTACGCCGGCACTGGTATCACTATTCGTGATTCGCTTGTGCCTCCGTGACAGCGGCTGCGGCGCGACTCTAACCGTAAAACTACTTTCAAAGTGGGAACTGGGCGACCAATCACAGGGGAGAGTCCGGGAAACATTCAAGGCCTGTCTGCACGCCCTTCCACCATCGGAACGCAATGGCCACACTGACGAGAGCCTACATGTCAGATACTTGGAACATCTAGAAAGAGTGGATTCCGAGTTTCGAAACTTCGTCAACGGACATGACGTCAGCAAGATGTTGGTCCGGTTTCTAAAAATCGCTTGCCCGAGCGTATTTAACTCATCGGCTAGACGTCCATTTCAAGATCCTGAGGTCTTGGAAACGGTTTTGATGTCCACCATCGAAACTTCTCACATCGCGCATGAGGGTCTTTTCAGAGCACTCAGAGTATGGCTTCAGGGCACGGCTGAGGCGGCTGAACTACATGCACACGAACCACATTTGGAATAGATCCTGGCGGCGTGGTGACGGGCAGCCGCTCTCGCCACGGCCGTCCCCGTTCTGTCGGCCGGGGCTCTGGCCAGAGCATGGGGTCCATAAAGTTAACCGTGGTTCTGGAGTTGTTAGAGGTTCAGCGGCGGGCGGCTGAGAGTCGGCCGTCGAAGGTGATGTCGAAGGCGTTCAGAGCCGCTTTCCAGCGTTGGGTCCAGCGTTTGCGTCCCTGGCCGGTGGGGTCGAGGCTCATGATCGCCATGTAGACGCACTTGATGGCGGCCTGCTCATTCGGGAAGTGGCCGCGGGACCGGACGGCCTTTCGGATGCGGGTGTTCACGGATTCGATCGCGTTGGTGGTGCACACGATCCGCCGTATCTCGGTGTCGAACTGGAGGAACGGCACGAACTCAGCCCACGCGTTCTCCCACAGCCGCACGATCGCGGGGTACTTCTGGCCCCATTCCTCCTGGAACTCCAGGAACCGTTCCGTCGCGGCGTCTTCAGTCGCCGCGGTGTAGACGGGCTTGAGGGCTTTCGAGATCTTGTCCCAGTCCTGCCGGGCTGCGTAGCGGAACGAGGCCCTCAGAAGGTGAACGACGCAGGTCTGCGTGATGGCCTGCGGCCAGACCGCGCCGATCGCGTCGGGCAGCCCCTTCAGCCCGTCGCAGACGACCATGCATACGTCTTCCGTCCCGCGATTTTTGATCTCGGTGAGGACCTGGAGCCAGTACTTGGCACCCTCGCCTCCGTCGCCGGCCCACAGGCCCAGGATCTCGCGAGTTCCCTCAACGGTGACGGCCAGGACCACGTAGAGCGGCCTGTTCGCGACCTTCCCGTCCCGCAGCTTCACGTGGACACAGTCAATGAACAAAACCGGGTAAACCGAGTCCAGGGGCCGGCTCTGCCATTCGTTCATGCCGTCGACCACCTTGTCGGTAATCGTCGAGATGGTCGTCTTGGAGACCTCGGCGCCGTAGACCTCCGCGAGGTGGGCGGAGATCTCAACATGGGTCAGACCGCGGGCCGAAAGCGACAGCACCATCTCATCGACGCCGGTCAGCCGGCGCTGCCGCTTCTTGACGATCTGCGGCTCGAACGAGCCCTCCCGGTCCCGCGGGACCTCAAGCACGACCGGGCCGACCTCGGTCACCACCGCCTTCGACCGAGTCCCGTTCCGGGTGTTGCCCGAGCCGGCCTTCTCATGCTTCTCGTGCCCGAGGTGATCGGTGATCTCGCCTTCCAGAGCAGACTCGAGGATCCGCTTCGTCAGCTGCTGCAGCAGGCCGCCCTGGCCCGTCAGCTTGATCCCGTCGGCCTTGGCCCGGTCCACCAGCTGACTGATCAGCTGGTCATCCACAACGTCCGGTACCAACCCGGACGGCTGCACTTCCGCCACGGCCTCCGCCGACACGGTCACGTCTGTCATCAGGTGTCACTTCCTGTTCGAAGATCCACCGTTGACCGTACAGACCCGCCGTGAACACCCGAACGGCTCTTCGCCGTGCGGGGCGCGCTGCCGAAGCGGTACAGGGCGATGGCCGATGCCGGCGGCGGACTCGGGCTCCGGCAGGGTGAGATCTTCGGATTGCCTGACGACCCCGCCGACTTCCGGGGTGAATGGCTCCGGGTGGCCAATCAGGTGAAGGTGGCGAACGGGCACCTCGTCTTCGGTCCGCCCAAGCGAGAGAAGGAGCGGGATGTGCCGCTCCCCCATCGCATCGGTCAGATGCTGCGGGAGCACCGCGAGGAGTTCCCGCCCGTGGACGTGACGCTTCCCTGGTTGAAGCCGGACGGGCCGCTCGTCACCAAGCGGCTGCTGTTCTCCCTACCGGGTGGCAGCGCCGTGCGGCGGACCGACTTCAATACGCGGGTGTGGAAGTTCGCCCTCGTGCAGGCCGGCATCATCCCCGAGCCACAGCCGGGCGAGCGCCACCAGGCCGCGCGCGAGCACGGGATGCACGCCCTGAGGCACTTCTACGCCTCCGTGCTGCTGGACGCCGGGGAGAACGTCAAGGCGCTCAGTACGTACCTCGGGCACGGCGACCCCGGCTTCACGCTCCGGACCTACACGCACCTCATGCCGAGCAGCGAAGGGCGGACACGGAAGGCCGTGGACGGCATGTACGAGGCCACCGATTCCGCAGCGGACGGCCCACAGGCGGCCCAGGGGGAATGAGACGACTCAGGGCCGGTGGTCGATGACCACCGGCCCTGAGTGTCAGAAATTTCTGACAGTGCTGCTGACCTGCAGCTACAGCACCGGCATCATCTTGCGGAGTTCGAAGGCCGTGACCTCGGAGCGGTACTCCTCCCACTCCTGCTTCTTGTTGCGCAGGAAGAAGTCGAAGACGTGCTCGCCCAGGGTCTCCGCGACGAGTTCGCTGCGCTCCATCAGGGAGATGGCCTCGCCCAGGTTCTGCGGGAGGGGTTCGATGCCCATCGCTCGGCGTTCCGCGTCGGAGAGGGCCCAGACGTCGTCGTCGGCGCCGGGCGGGAGTTCGTAGCCCTCTTCGATGCCCTTGAGGCCCGCGGCCAGGAGGACCGCGTACGTCAGGTAGGGGTTGGCGCCCGAGTCGATCGAGCGGACCTCGATGCGCGAGGAGCCGGTCTTGCCCGGCTTGTACATCGGGACGCGGATCAGGGCCGAGCGGTTGTTGTGGCCCCAGCAGATGTACGAGGGCGCCTCGCCGCCGGAGCCCGCGGTGCGCGAGGAGCCGCCCCAGATGCGCTTGTAGGAGTTGACCCACTGGTTGGTGACCGCGGCCGTCTCGGCGGCGTGGCGCAGCAGGCCGGCGATGAAGGAGCGGCCCACCTTGGAGAGTTGGTACTCGGCGCCCGACTCGTAGAAGGCGTTGCGGTCGCCCTCGAAGAGGGAGAGGTGGGTGTGCATGCCCGAGCCGGGGTACTCCGAGAACGGCTTCGGCATGAAGGTGGCCTGGACGCCCTGCTCCAAGGCGACCTGCTTCATGACCAGGCGGAAGGTCATGATGTTGTCGGCCGTGGAGAGCGCGTCGGCGTAGCGCAGGTCGATCTCCTGCTGGCCCGGCGCGCCCTCGTGGTGGCTGAACTCCACCGAGATGCCCATGGATTCGAGCATGGTGATCGCCTGGCGGCGGAAGTCCATGCCGACGTTCTGCGGGGTGTGGTCGAAGTAGCCCGAGTTGTCGGCCGGGGTCGGGCGCGTGCCGTCCAGCGGCTTGTCCTTGAGCAGGAAGAACTCGATCTCCGGGTGGGTGTAGAAGGTGAAGCCCAGGTCGGAGGTCTTGTTCAGGATGCGCTTGAGCACGTAGCGCGGGTCCGCGTAGGACGGGGAGCCGTCGGGCATCAGGATGTCGCAGAACATCCGCGCGGTACCGGGGGCCTCCGCCCGCCACGGCAGTATCTGGAAGGTGCTCGGATCCGGCTTCGCGATCATGTCCGACTCGTAGACCCGGGCGAAGCCCTCGATCGCCGAGCCGTCGAAGCCGATGCCCTCGTCGAAGGCCTGCTCCAGCTCTGCGGGCGCGACCGCGACGGACTTCAGGAAGCCCAGTACGTCGGTGAACCACAGGCGCACGAAGCGGATGTCGCGCTCCTCGAGCGTCCGGAGGACGAATTCCTGCTGCTTGTCCATGCCTTCATCCTCGCAGTTCAGACGGCCTGTGCACCACATCCAGCGGCCGTGGGGCACGCCTTGGCGTACCCAGTATCGCGAGCGGTGGTTTCCGCCAGATTACGCACCCCCGCAAGCCCGTGGCACCCCCGCACTGACCTTGGACCGGTCATGAGCATTACCATCTGCGCCCATAGGGGTCCCCCCAGCCCACCCCTCCCCGCAGAAGGACTGACATGGCGAGCAAGTCCAGCAGCACCCCGGACCCGTCCCGCAAGGCGCGCATAGCCGATATGCGCCGGGCGGAGAAGTCCCGTGACCGGCGCAACAAGATCCTCGTCGTCGCCGGGTCCACGGTCCTGGTCGCCGGTCTCGTCGGTTTCGGCGGGTACGTGCTGAAGAACCAGATCGACAAGAAGGACGCCCCTCCCGGCTTCACCACCGACTCGGTGACCGGCGTGGCGAGCTGGGACGCCAAGAAGCTCGGGCGCACGCACGTCGAGACCCCGGTGAAGTACCCGATGAACCCCCCGGTCGGCGGTGACCACAACCCGCGCTGGATGAACTGCAACGGTGACGTCTACAAGAACCCGATCCCCGAGGTGAACGCGGTCCACTCGCTGGAGCACGGCGCGGTCTGGGTCACCTACAACGACAAGGCCGCCAAGGCGGACGTCGACGCGCTCGCGGCGAAGGTGGGCAAGACGCCCTACACGCTGATGAGCCCGGACAAGACCCAGTCCGGCGCGATCATGCTGAGCGCCTGGGGCAAGCAGCTCACCGTGGACAAGGCGACGGACCCGCGCGTGGACACGTTCTTCAGCACCTACGTCCAGGGCACGCAGACCCCGGAGCCCGGTGCGGCCTGCACGAGCGGCCTGGACCAGAAGTGAGCCGTACCTACTGGGCGGCGGGCAGCGCGGTCGTACTGGCGCTGCTCTTCGCGGCGGCCGCGACGATGATCGCGGCGGTGAGCGGAGGCACCGCGGACGCGGCGGACGGCCCCGGGCGGGTGCCCGCGGTGTCCTCCCCGGACGCGGGGTTCGCCCGGGACATGGCGGTGCACCACCAGCAGGCGGTGGAGATGTCGTTCATCGTGCGCGACCGCACCCAGGACGAGGCGATCCGCAACCTCGCCTACGACATCGCCAACACCCAGGCGAACCAGCGCGGGATGCTGCTGGGCTGGCTGGACCTGTGGGGGCTGCCGAAGGTGACGCCCGGCGACCCGCCGATGTCCTGGATGAACGCCGGCGACGGGGCCGCCGGCCACGACATGGGCAGCATGGGGGACACGGGCGGCGCGCAGGGCATGGAGGGCATGGCGGGGCACTCCGGCGCCGGCGCCACGACCAAGCCGGGCGCGCTGATGCCCGGGATGGCCACGAAGGAGGAGCTGGCCCGGCTGAGCACCGCCCAGGGGCGGGACGCCGAGGTCCTCTACCTCCAGCTGATGACCGACCACCACAAGGGCGGGGTGGCGATGGCGCTGGGCTGCGCGAAGCTCTGCCGGACCCCGGTCGAGCAGAAGCTGGCCCAGGGCATGGCCGAGGCGCAGCAGTCGGAGCTGACCCTGATGGCGGACATGCTGGGCAAGCGGGGAGCCGCACCGCGCCCGTGAGCCCGGGGCCGGGGCCCGGACCCCACCCGTCTCGCCCTGCCGTCGCACCTGCCCGTTTCACCCGTACGGCCGCCAGCGCTCGCGTGGGCCGAACGGGTGACCCAGGATGGTGGGGCCGCCGCGGACGCACCCCGCGCCCGGCGAAACGGCGTGCTCAGGAGGTTCGCGATGACCACCGCCGGAGAGATCATGCACCCCGGGGCCCAATGGATCCCCGCCACCGAGACCCTGGACCGGGCGGCCCAGCTGATGGCGCGCCTCGGCGTGGGCGCGCTCCCGATCAGCGACATGAACGAACGGCTCTGCGGGATCCTGACCGACCGGGACATCGTGGTGGGCTGCGTGGCCAAGGGGCACGACCCGGCGAAGACCACGGCCGGGGACATGGCGCAGGGCACCCCCCGATGGATCGACGCGGAGGCGGACGTGTCGGACGTGCTGGACGAGATGCAGAACCACCGCATCCGGCGGCTGCCGGTCATCCGGGACAAGCGGCTGGTCGGCATGATCAGCGAGGCCGACCTGGCCCGCCACCTCTCGGACGAGCAGATAGCGGGCTGGGCCGAGAAGGTATACGCCCGGGGTTAGGCCGTCGACCTAGGCCGCGGCGTCCAGGATCGTCCGGGCCACCTGGTCCGGACGGTCCAGCATGACCATGTGCCCCGAGGGGTCGGCCACCTCGAAGCGGGCGCCCAGCCGGTCGGCGAGGTCCGCCTGGCGGCCGAGCCAGTGCAGCGCGCCCGGGCTGGCGGAGCCGTCGTAACCGGCGAGCACCGTGACCGACGCGTGCAGCGGGTGCTCCGCGCGCAGGGCCAGCACCTCGGCGGCCACGTCCGGGTAGCGGGAGTTCTCCAGCAGGGTCCCGCGCCAGACCCGGCCGGTGCGGTAGCAGCGGCGTACGAGCTCCCGCGCGGCCGGGTCGGCGCCGCCGGTCCGGGAGGCCCGTACGCCGGCCCGGCGCAGCAGCGGCCCGACGGCGGCGGGCAGTCCGGCGGCGGTGACGGCCCGCCCGAGCGCCCGCGCGGCGCCGCTGCGCACGGCGGCCGGGAGCAGCGGCCGCGGGGCCCCCTCCTCGACGCTGCTGTCGAGCAGCACCACCGCGGCGGCGCGGGCCGGGTACAGGCGGGCGAAGGCTTCGGCGTGGAAGCCGGCGATGGAGTGGCCGACGACGGTGGCGGGGGCCCGCCCGGCCGGGCCGAGCGCGTCGAGCAGCGCCGCGATCCGGCGGGCCTCGCCCACGGCGGTCGGCGGCTCGGCGGCGGGGGCGCTGAGCCCGTGGCCGGGGCGGTCGAAGCGGACGACGGTGCGGTGCGGGGCCAGCAGCGCCGCCACCGGGTCCCAGTCGAACCAGCCGAGCCCGAGCCCGGCGGCGAGCACGCAGACCGGGCCGCTGCCCTCGACCACCACGTGCAGCGGCACCCCGTCGCCGGACCGCACGAAGCCCTCGTACGCCGCGCGGGTCCCGCCGAGCGGCTGGACCCCGTACGCCCCGCGACCCTCCCCCCGGGCGCCCGTCACGTGCGGCGCTCCTTGTGGACGGAGTACGCGAGCAGGCCGAGCCAGAGCGCGACGAACAGCACCTGGAGCCGCTGGCCGGCGCCGAGCGCCCAGGTCCCGCGCCCGGCGGTGAAGAGGGCGATCGCGCTCAGGGTCCACGCGGTGGCGAGGAGTTCCAGCGTCACGAGCACCGGGCCGTAGCGGGCGAGCGGGGCCCACCAGCCGTACCGGCGCGCGGCGACGGTCAGCGCGACGATGCCGACGAGGGCCCCGGTCATGGCCAGGCTGCTGCTGATCGCGTGGGCCTGGTGGGTCGCGGGGACCAGGCCGGCGGTCTCGCGGGCGGCGCATTCGGGATCGACGGTCGGGGTGCAGCTGAGCGGCAGCCAGGCGTCGGCGGCGGTGGAGGCGCCGAAGAGGGTGACGCCCGCCCAGCCGATGACCGCCCAGGGCCGCCGGGATCCGGCGTGGGTGCGCAGCCGCAGGAGGGCGAACAGGCCGCCCGCGAAGGCCAGCAGGCCCGCGGTGAAGTCGGTGGCCCGGAAGAGGCCGCCGAGCGGCTGGTCCTGGGCGGCGAGTTCGCTGACGTAGGTATCGATGGGGTTCAGGCCGGTGGACAACACGACTTCGAGCACCCAGGCGGTGTAGGCGGCGGCGCCCAGGCCGATGAGGGCGGCGACGCGCCGCGTACCGTTTGTGGACATAGTGGGACCAATCCTAAGCAGGGTCGGGGCCAATCGGATCATCGGATACCCACCCGGGGTAAGCTGCCGCGCATGACGTCCGCTGCCCGCCGCACGCCGCGAGCCGCCCGGTGGTCCCGGGTGCTGCTGCTCGCCGCGCTACTGCTGGGCATCGTCACCATGCACACGCTGGGCCACCCGGACGACTCCCCTGTCGGACAGGACGCAGCGACCGCCCACGCCGTTGCCCACGGGGCGCCCGCACCCGCCGCCCACGCCATGCCCGCACCGGCCGTGCCCGCACCCGCCGATGCGGCGGGGACGCGGCTGCGCGGGCCGGACGGCGGGATGGCGATGGACCCCATGTCGGTGTGCCTGGCCGTGCTGCTCGCCGGGATCAGCCTGGTGAGCGCGCTCGCGCTGGCGCGGACCGGGGCCGCGGCCACCGCTCGGCGGGAGGCCCGCGGGGTGCGGGCGCACGGCGGGCCCGATCCGCCCACGGGCCGGGAACTCCTCGCCCGACTGGTGGTGCTGCGCGTATAGGACGGGCCGCGCCGTGGCCCCCGCACGCCCGCGGGAGCGACGGCAGCCGTCGCCCATCCACCCACGCGTCACCACACCCACGAGGTGCACCTCCATGCGCTCTCCCGCGACCACCAGCAGCACCAGCAGCACACCCCGCCCCACCCTCCCCACCCGGCGGGCCGTGCTCGGCGCCTCCGCCGCCGTGGCCGGATCCGCCCTCCTCGCCGCCTGTTCGGGCGGCTCCGGGGGCTCCGGCATGGACCACGGGTCCATGGACCACGGATCCATGAGCGGCGGCTCCACCCCTCCCGCACCCGGCGGTTACGTCGACCCCGCCGGCCCCGAGGTCCGGGCCGCGGAGGCGGCCCGCAAGGCCACCGGCCCGGTCAGCGAGGTGAAACTGACCGCCACCGCGGGCCCGCTGGACCTCGGGGCGGGGCTGACCGCGCGCTCCTGGGCCTACGGCGACCGGCTGCCGGGCCAGGAGGTGCGGGTCACCGCGGGCGGCACCCTCGCCCTGACCCTGGCCAACCACCTGCCCCAGGCGACCTCCCTGCACTGGCACGGCCTGGCCCTGCGCAACGACATGGACGGGGTGCCGGGGCTCACCCAGCGGGACATCGCCCCGGGCGCGTCGTTCACGTACCGCTTCGCCGTGCCGCACCCGGGGACGTACTGGTTCCACCCGCACTCCGGGGTCCAGCAGGACCGCGGGCTGTACGCCCCGCTGATCGTCGAGGACCCCCGGGAGCCCCTCTCCTACGACAAGGAGTGGGTCGTGGTCCTGGACGACTGGCTGGACGGGATCGACGGCTCCACCCCGGACGCGGTCCTCGCCGAACTCCGCGGGGGCATGGGCCCGGGAGCGGCCCACGGCGGCGCCGGCGGCCACGACATGGGGGCCATGACGCCCGGCTCCCCCGCCCCCTCCGGCTCCGCCCCCTCCGGGCCCTCGCGCATGCTGATGGGCGGCGGGGGCAGCGCCGTGCTCGGCAAGGACACCGGCGACGTCGCCTACCCGCACTACCTGGTCAACGGGCGCACGGCGCGGGACCCTTCCGTCTTCACGGCCCGCCCCGGCGAGCGGATCCGGCTGCGGATCATCAACGCGGGCGGGGACACCGCCTTCCGGCTCGCCCTCGGCGGCCACGAACTGACGGTCACGCACACCGACGGCTTCCCCGTGGAGCACGCGAAGACCGGCTCGCTGCTGCTCGGCATGGGCGAGCGGTACGACGTCCTCGTCACGGCCGGGGACGGCGTCTTCCCGCTGACCGCGCTGGCCGAGGGCAAGGGGGACGGCGCCTCGGCGCTCGCGCTGCTGCGCACCGGGAGCGGGGCGGCGCCCACCGCGGCGACCCGGCCCGCCGAGCTGGCCGCTCCGCCCCTGACCGCGGACCGGTTGCGGGCCGCCGGGGCCGCGGCCCTCGCCGCGCGGGGGCCCGACCGGACGCTGCGCATCAAGCTGACGGGCGGGATGGCGGCGTACGACTGGGCCTTCGACGGGAAGCCGTACGCGGCGGACCAGCGGCACCCGGTGAAGGCGGGCGAACGGGTCCGGCTGGAGTTCAACAACTCCACAACGATGTGGCACCCGCTGCACCTGCACGGGCACACCTTCGCCCTCGGCGGGCAGCCGGGCGGGGCCCGCAAGGACACCGCGGTCATCCTGCCGGGGGCCACCTTGACGGCCGACTTCGACGCCGACAACCCGGGGCTGTGGATGCTGCATTGCCACAACGTCTACCACGCGGAGGCCGGGATGATGACGGTGCTGGGGTACCAGCGCTGACGGCCCGGGGGCCGGCTCCCGGGCGCTGATCCGGGAGCCGGCAATCCGGTTGGTCGGGGGTGCGGGGCGTGGCAGGGTGGAAGATCACCGCGCCGCACCCCGACATGAGGATTCTCGTTGGACCTGAGCAAGCCCTCGAAGCCGTCCGCCGATACGCCGCCCGTCGGCGCGCCGTCCGCCGACACGCCGCCCGCTGCCGCGCCGTCCGGCCCGCCGACGGTGGCCGAGGGCACCCCGACGCCCGCCCCCGCGACCCCGTCGGTGCACCACGCGGCGACCATGATCGGGACCCCGGCCGTGCCCGCGCAGGCCGCCGCGCCCGCGGCACCGGCCACCGCGCCGGCCACCCCGCCGACCGCGACCGCGCCCGCGCCCGCGCCCTCGGCCTTCGCACCGCCGTCGCCCTCGCCCTTCGGCCCGCCGTCCGGCGGCGCGCCGGGCGCGCCCGGCGGCGGCCAGCCGTACGGTCAGCCGCAGCCGCCCGCGAACCCGTGGGGCCCGCACGGCGGCGCGTACGCCAACATGCCCTACCCGGGCGTCTCCGGCCCCCCGCAGAACAACGGCATGGCCGTGGCGGCCCTGGTCTGCGGCGTGCTGAGCGTGCCGATCGGCTTCATCCCCTTCTTCTTCTGGGGCGGCGCGCTGCTGGCGCTGGTCGCCATCGGCCTCGGCATCGCGGGCATGGTCCAGGCGTCCAAGGGCGCCCCGCGCAAGACCATGGCGATAGCCGGCACGGTGCTCGGCGTGCTCGGCCTGGCCGCGGCGGGTGCCGGGACGTACTTCACCAGCCAGATCGTCAAGAGCATCGACAAGCAGGTCAACGAGGGGCTGCCGCCCACGCACAGCGACCCCTGGGACGACGAGGACGAGTTCGCGGACGAGAGCCCGAGCCCGAGTCCCAAGGTCGACGTCCCGGGCAAGACCTCCGCGCTGCCCTTCGGCAAGGCCTTCACCTACCCCGACGGGGTCGAGGTCGCGGTCAAGGAGGCCGCCGGCTACACCCCGGAGCCCAACAAGTACGACCCGGACCGCCCGAAGTTCGCGGCGAAGGTGACCGTCACCATCACCAACAACTCGAAGGAGAAGGTCGAGCTGCGCGCCGCGCTGCCCTCCGCGCGCGACGACAAGGGGCTGGAGTCGAAGCGGATGTACGACTTCAAGGTGGAGCGGCCGTTCTCCGGTTCGCTGCTGCCCGGCCAGTCGGCCACCGGCATCTTCGCCTTCGGTCTGCCCGAGGGCACCAAGGGCATCCAGTTCGAGATCGCGCCCGGCATGGGCAAGTACGACGGCGCCATCTGGAGCGGCACCCTCGGCTGAGCCGCCCCCGGTCCGGACCGGTACGCCGGGTCCGGACCGGTACGCCGGTCCGGACCCGGCGCGACGCCCGGGACATCGCGTCAGAACGACGATTAGAGATTAGAGTGGGGCCGTGCCCCAACTTCGTCTCGCTCTGAATCAGATCGACGCGCACGTCGGCAACATCGTCGCCAACGCCGACTCCGTCGTCCATTGGACCCGGCACGCCGCCGAGCAGGGCGCCCACCTGGTGGCGTTCCCCGAGATGGCGCTGACCGGCTACCCCGTCGAGGACCTCGCGCTGCGCGGTTCCTTCGTCGAGGCCTCGCGCACCGCGCTCGTCGCCCTCGCGGAGCGGCTCGCGGCCGAGGGCTTCGGCGACCTGCCGGTGATCGTCGGCTACCTCGACCGGACCGAGCGGGCCGTGCCGCGGCTCGGCCGGCCCGCCGGTTCCCCGGAGAACGCGGCCGCCGTCCTGCACGGCGGGAAGGTCGCCCTCCGCTTCGCCAAGCACCACCTGCCCAACTACGGGGTCTTCGACGAGTTCCGCTACTTCGTGCCGGGCGACACCCAGCCGGTGATCCGGGTGCGCGGCGTGGACGTGGCCCTGGCCATCTGCGAGGACCTCTGGCAGGAGGGCGGCCGGGTCCCGGCCACCCGCGCCGCCGGGGCGGGGCTGCTCGTCTCCGTCAACGCCTCGCCCTACGAGCGCAACAAGGACGACCTGCGCCTCGAACTGGTGCAGAAGCGCGCCCGGGAGGCCGGCTGCACCCTCGCGTACCTGGCGATGATCGGCGGCCAGGACGAGCTGGTCTTCGACGGCGACTCCATCGTCGTCGACGCGGACGGCGAGGTGATCGCGCGGGCCCCGCAGTTCTCCGAGGGCTGCGTGCTGGTCGACCTGGACCTGCCGGCCGCCTCCCCGACCCCCGTCGAGGGCGTGGTGGAGGACGGGCTGCGGATCGACCGGGTCGTCCTGTCCGAGGAGCCGGTGGAGCCGTACGACGCTGTGGTGACCGGCGGGTACGCCGAGCGGCTCGACGACGACGAGGAGGTCTACGACGCCCTGGTCGTGGGCCTGCGCGCCTACGTCCTCAAGAACGGCTTCCGCTCGGTCCTGATCGGGCTCTCCGGCGGCATCGACTCCGCGCTCGTCGCCGCGATCGCCTGCGACGCGATCGGCGCCCAGAACGTCCACGGCATCTCGATGCCGTCGAAGTACTCCTCGGAGCACTCCAAGGGCGACGCGACCGACCTGGCCGAGCGCACCGGCCTGCACCTGCGGACCGTTTCGATCGAGCCGATGTTCGACGCCTACATGGGTGCGCTGGGCCTGACCGGCCTGGCCGAGGAGAACCTCCAGTCCCGGCTGCGCGGCACGATGCTGATGGCGGTGTCCAACCAGGAGGGCCACATCGTGCTGGCCCCGGGCAACAAGTCGGAGCTGGCCGTCGGCTACTCGACCCTCTACGGCGACTCCGTCGGCGCCTACGGCCCGATCAAGGACGTCTACAAGAGCGACGTCTTCCGGCTCGCCCGCCACCGCAACCGGGCGGCCGTCGAGCGCGGCGAGGTCCCGCCGATCCCGGTCTCCTCGATCGAGAAGCCGCCGAGCGCCGAGCTGCGCCCGGGCCAGGTGGACACGGACTCGCTGCCGGACTACCCGGTGCTCGACGGGATCCTGGCGCTGTACGTGGACCGGGACCAGGGCCTGGAGGAGATCGTCGCGGCCGGCTACGACCGGGCGCTGGTCGCCAAGACCCTGCGGATGGTGGACACGGCCGAGTACAAGCGCCGCCAGTACCCGCCGGGCACCAAGATCTCCGCGAAGGGCTTCGGCAAGGACCGCCGGCTGCCGATCACCAACGGCTGGCGCGAGCGGGGCTGAGCCGGCTCCCCCGGTGCGGGTGCGCACGGCGCCCGCACCGGGAGCCCGGTGTCACGGCCGGACGGTGAGCCGCGCGGCGATCGGCAGGTGGTCGCTGCCGGTGCGCCCCAGCGTCCAGGAAGCCTCGGGCGTGATGCCGCGGACCATGATCTGGTCGATCCGGGCCATCGGGAACTGGGCCGGCCAGCTGAAGCCGAAGCCGTCGCCCGCCGCGCCCTGCGTGGAGCGCATCTGCGAGGTGACCTCGGACAGGGCGCGGTCGTTCATCGTGCCGTTGAGGTCTCCGAGCAGCAGGACCTTCTTCAGCGGTTCGCCGGCGAGCGCGGCGCCCAGGGCCCCGGCGCTGTTGTCGCGCTGGTTGGCGGTGAAGCCCGCGTTCAGCTTCACCCGGACCGAGGGCAGGTGCGCGATGTAGGTGGCGACCTGGCCGTAGGGGGTGTCCACGGTGGTGCGCATGGCGCGGGTCCAGCCGAGCTTGATGTCGACGGGCTTGCTGGAGGAGAGCGGGTACTTGCTCCACACGCCGACGGTGCCCTCGACCGCGTGGTACTTGTACGTGCCCGCCAGCCCCGCCTCGTACAGCGGCACGGCGCTCGCCTTCAGCTCGGTCAGCGCCAGCACGTCGGCCCCCGACTTCGCCATCGCGGCGGCGGTGCCGCGCGGGTCGAGGTTGTCGGCGTCGACGTTGTGGGTGGCGACCATCAGGTTGCCGCCCGCGCCGGACTTGTCGGTGACCAGGCCGCCGAAGAGGTGCACCCAGATCACGGACGGGAGCAGCAGCGCGATCAGGGCCGTCGCGGACTTGCGGACGAGGCCGATGACCAGCAGCACGGCGATGGGCACCGCCAGCCACGGCAGGAAGGTCTCGATGAGACTGCCGAGGTTGCCCACGTCATTGGGCAGCGTGGCGTGGAAGACCATCACGAGCGCGATCAACACGGCGACCGCGGCGGTGACGATGCCGCGCCGCCAGATCCCCGGATCCTTCCGCAGGGCGGCCAGTCGGCCACGGAGGCCGGATCCGGAGGGCTCGGGCTCCGGACCGCCGTTCCCCGTATCCGTCACGTACGCCTGTGCCATGCCATGCCCTCACTGCCGTGCTCGCGCTCCGTCCCCGCCCCTTGACCCTAGGCGATGTCCGGAGCCATCCGTGCCGTCCTCACCGGCCCGTACGACCCGGAGGACGAACGACCGTGCGGTCTAGGTTCCGCTTGTCACGAAACGCGCACATTGGCTCGGGCGCGCCTCGCGGGCGGCTCGGACGCCGCCGGGACGCGGGGAGGGTGTGACATACCGGGCGGCGGAGCACTACCGCCCCGGGGCGCGGTGGTGCCACCATGGTGGGTGAGTCCGGGGACGCCGTGAGGGTGCCTCGAGATGACACTAGGAGCAGTTGCAATGACGCATGCCGTTTCGCCTGCCCGCGAAGCCGCCGGCCCCACCCTGTACGGGGGCAAGGGGAGCCGTCGCATCACCGTCCGTGACCTCGGCATCGCCAAGGAGCGCGGCGAGAAGTGGCCCATGCTCACCGCCTACGACGCGATGACCGCGTCCGTCTTCGACGAGGCCGGGATCCCGGTCATGCTCGTCGGTGACTCCATGGGCAACTGTCACCTCGGCTACGAGACCACCGTCCCGGTGACCATGGACGAGATGACCCTGCTGTCGGCGGCCGTCGTACGGGGCACCAGCCGGGCCCTGATCGTCGGCGACCTGCCCTTCGGCTCGTACCAGGAAGGCGCGGTCCAGGCGCTGCGCAGCGCCACGCGCCTGGTCAAGGAGGCCGGTGTCGGCGCGGTCAAGCTGGAGGGCGGCCAGCGCTCGCTGGCCCAGACCGAGCTGATCGTGCAGTCCGGCATCCCGGTCATGTCCCACCTGGGGCTGACCCCGCAGTCCGTCAACGCCATGGGGTACCGGGTGCAGGGGCGCGGCGACGAGGCCGCGCACCAGCTGCTGCGGGACGCGAAGGCGGCGCAGGACGCGGGTGCCTTCGCGGTGGTGCTGGAGCTGGTGCCGGCCGAGCTGGCGGCCGAGGTGACCCGGTCCCTGCACATCCCGACCGTCGGCATCGGCGCGGGCTCGGAGTGCGACGCGCAGGTCCTGGTGTGGACCGACATGATGGGCCTGACCGGCGGAAAGATGCCGAAGTTCGTGAAGCAGTACGCGAACCTGCGGGCGACGATGACGGACGCGGCGAAGGCCTTCGCCGAGGACGTGGTCGGCGGAACGTTCCCGCTGGAAGAGCACAGCGTCCACTGACCGACGCTCGTCGGTGACCCACCGACAGCCGGCCGACAGGTGCTGTCGGCCGGCTGTCGGCGCTTTGTCAGTGCCCTCTGGTCCCATGAGGACATGACGCGAAACGACATCACCCCCGGCCGTGGGGCACACGGCACCCACGCGGTAGAGGTACGGGGACTGGTCAAGCACTACGGCGAGACCAAAGCACTGGACGGCGTGGACCTGGACGTCCGCGAGGGCACGGTCCTCGGGGTCCTCGGCCCGAACGGCGCCGGGAAGACCACCCTGGTCCGCATCCTCTCCACCCTGATCGCCCCGGACGCCGGCACCGCCGTCGTCGCGGGCTTCGACGTGGTCCGCCAGCCGCGGCAGCTGCGCCGCACCATCGGCCTCACCGGTCAGTACGCCTCGGTCGACGAGAAGCTCTCCGGCTGGGAGAACCTCTACATGATCGGGCGGCTGCTGGACCTGTCCCGCAAGGACTCCCGCCGCCGCGCGGACGAGCTGCTGGAGCGGTTCTCGCTGACCGAGGCGGCCAAGAAGGCCGTCATGAACTACTCCGGCGGCATGCGGCGGCGCCTGGACCTCGCCGCCTCCATGATCGGCAGCCCGGCGGTGCTCTACCTGGACGAGCCGACCACCGGTCTGGACCCCCGTACCCGCAACGAGGTGTGGGACGAGGTGCAGCGGATGGTCGCCGAGGGCGCGACGGTCCTGCTCACCACCCAGTACATGGAGGAGGCCGAGCAGCTCGCCAGCGAGCTGACGGTCATCGACCACGGCAAGGTCATCGCCAACGGCAAGGTCGACGAGCTGAAGGCCCGGGTCGGCGGTCGCACCCTGAAGATCCGCCCCGCGGACCCGGCCGACCTGCCCGGGATGGCCCGCTCGCTGGCCGAGACCGGCCTGGACGGCGTCGCCGGCAGCCAGGCCGTGCCGGACGAGGGCGTCCTGCTGGTCCCGATCCTGAGCGACGAGCAGCTGACCGCGGTGGTGGGCCTGCTGGCCGCCCGCGGCTACGCCATCGCCGACCTGGGCACCTACCTGCCCAGCCTGGACGAGGTCTTCCTCTCCATCACCGGCCACAAGGCCGCCCCCGCAGACGCCCACCAGACCGAGGAGGTAGCGGCATGAGCACCGTCGCCACGAAGCCCGCCCCCACCCGCCCCGCCCCGGTCTCCGGGCCGCCGTCCGTGAGCGACGAGGGCCGCCTGGGCCCGCGCGCCCACCTGCGCCACATCGGCGCGCTGGCCCGCCGCAACGTCCTGCAGATCAAGCAGGACCCCGAGTCGATGTTCGACGTCCTGCTGATGCCGATCATCTTCACCCTGCTGTTCGTCTTCGTCTTCGGCGGTGCGATCTCCGGCAAGGGGAACCAGCAGGAGTACGTCAACTACGTCGTCCCGGGCCTGATGGCCATGATGGGCATGAACATCGCGATGGGCGTCGGCACCGGCGTCAACGACGACTTCAAGAAGGGCGTGATGGACCGCTTCCGGTCCATGCCCATCGCCCGGTCCTCGGTGCTCATCGCCAAGATCGTGGTCGAGGTCGGCCGCATGATGGTCGCCATCGCGATCCTGCTGGCCGTCGGCTTCATGCTGGGCCTGTCCATCAAGACCTCGGTCCTGGACCTGCTGGCGTCCATCGGCCTGGCGGCCGTCTTCGGCGCCTCGCTCATGTGGATCTTCATCCTGCTCGGTCTCACGATGAAGACCGCCCAGGCCGTCCAGGGCATGGCGATGCTGGTCCTGATGCCGCTCCAGTTCGGCAGCTCGATCTTCGCCCCGCCGACCACGATGCCCGGCTGGCTGCAGTCCTTCACCGACTACAACCCGCTGTCCAACCTGGCCGACGCGGCCCGCGCCCTGATCAACGGCACGCCGATCGGCAACTCGGTGTGGATCACGCTGGCCTGGTCGGTCGGCATCACCGTGATCACCATGCCGATCGCGGTGCGCAAGTTCCGCAACAAGACCTGACGGACCGATCCGGGCGGGACCGGATCGCGTCCCGGGCCCGCCACGGGTCAGACGAGGGCGGTGGCCTCCTCCAGGGAGAGGCCGCCGCCTTCGGCGTACGCCGCGTCGAAGGCGGCCCGGCCCAGCTCCGCCCCGGCCCGTTCGGTGACCCGCGCGGCGCTCTCGCGTTCGGTGGTGACGGGCACGTGCTCCGCCGGGACCAGCGCCCGGTAGGCGCCCATCAGCCGGACCGCGGTGCGGGCGTGCTCCGCGCCGCCGAGCCCGGCGTGCGCCTCCGCCGCGCTGATCAGGTACACGGCGGGCATCTGCGGCGCGACCATTTCGGCGAGCGGTTCGCGGGCCGTGGTCAGCGCGGCCCTCAGCCCCGCCAGGCCCTCCTCGTACTTCCCCTCCTGGTTGTCGAGCCAGGCCGCGATGCCGAGCAGGAACCCCTCGAAGATGGCGAAGGCCCCGTTGGCGAACTCCCCGCGCAGCACGTCCAGCTGGGCGCGGGCCTCGGGGATCCGGCCGGTCGCGCCGTAGCGGGTCGCGAGGAACATCCGGGCGACGGGCAGGGCCTCGTGGTTGAAGGGCCGCGGGACGCCGAGGGCCTCGGTGAGGATCTCCTCGGCCCGCTCGCCGCCGCCGCTCTCCATGAGGACGCCCGCGACCCGGATCCGCAGCACCGCCACCTGGCCCTTGGCGTCGAGGCGTTCCGCGTGTGCGATCGCCGCCTGGTAGTCCTCCCCGGCCAGGGCGTAGTCGCCGCGCTTCTCGTGGGACTCGGCGCGGGCCGAGAGGGCCTCCGCGCAGCCCCAGTCGTCGCCCAGCTCCTGGAAGATGGCGAGGCTCTCCTCGGCGTCACGGACCGCGATGTCGGCCCAGTCCGCACGGTTGGCCAGGACGTTGGCGCGCAGTTGGAGGGCGGAGCCCAGGTCCCCGCGGTAGCCGAGTGCGCGGCACGCCTCCACCGTCTCGTCGGCGATCAGGCGGATCAGCCCGGGATTTCCGCTGATCATGGCGGCGAAGACGTACATCGCTCCGGGCATCCGGCAGGTCTGCGGCAGGCCGGGCCGGTAGGCGGCGGCGATCCCGGCGACCTCCTCGCGGACTTCCTCCGAGGTCCAGCTCCCCGTGGACTGGTCGCGGGAGACCAGCTGGAGCAGCCCGATGCCGCGCCACGCCTCGACGAGCAGTTCCCCGGTGTAGGGCGGGGGCGTGTCCACGATCTGTTCGTACACGGGCTGCGCGGGGGTGACCGGCTGCTGGAAGGGGTTCGGGCCGAGGGGCGCCGCGGCGTTCGCCCAGTGGCGCATCTCGGTGCGCAGGTCGCGCATCTGCCAGTACCAGACGAGGGAGTGGATCAGGCACAGCACCTCGCCCGCGTCGCGGGCGGCGACGGCGCGGCGCAGGGCGGTGCGCAGGTTCTCGTACTCGGTGGCGAAGCGCTGTACGGCCTCCCGCTGGCCGCGGCCGCGCAGCAGCGCGTCGGTGGTGCGGGCGAGTTCGCGGTAGTGGACGAGGTGGCGGCGGCAGGTGGCGTCCTGGTCCGCGGGGTCCTCGGCGAGCCGCTCGGTGGCGTACTCGCCGACGGTCTCCAGCAGTCGGTAGCGCATGTCGCCCTCGGGTCCCGGGGCGGCGACGACCAGGGACTTGTCGACGAGCGAGCCGAGTACGTCGGCCACGTCCGCGATGTCGGTCCCGTACCGGGCGTCGGGGTCGCGCAGGGCGCAGACGGCTTCGGCCGCGGTCAGGTCGCAGCCGCCCGCGAAGACGGACAGGCGGCGCAGGACCGTGCGTTCGTCGGTGTCCAGCAGCTCCCAGGACCAGTCGACCACCGCCCGCAGCGTCTGCTGGCGCGGCAGCACCGTACGGCTCCCGCTGGTCAACAACCGGAACCGGTTGTCCAAGCGGTCCGCGATCTGCCGCGGGGTGAGCAACCGCAACCGCGCCGCCGCCAACTCGATCGCCAACGGCAACCCGTCCAACCGGCGGCAGATCTCGACGGCGGCGGCCGGGTCGTCGGCCACGGCGAAGCCCGGCCGGGCGGCGGCGCCGCGCTCCGCGAAGAGGCGCACCGCCATCGGGTCCGGCAGCGGTTCCACCGGGCGCAGCAACTCCCCCGGCACGCCGAGGGGTTCGCGGCTGGTGGCCAGGATCCGCACGCCCGGGCAGTGCGTGAGCAGCCGCTCCGCCAACTCGGCGGCGGCCCCGATGACGTGCTCGCAATTGTCGAGGAGGAGGAGCAGGCTCCGCCGGGAGCAGTGTTCGATCAGCTGGGCCAAGGGGTGTTCGCCGGTCTGTCCGGTGAGGACGCGCATCTCCTCGGCGGCGGCGCCGCGCAGCTTGGTCTCGCGGGCGCCGAGGGCCGCGAGGGCGGCTTCGGCCACGTCCTCGGGGTCGTCGACCGGGGCCAGCTCGACCAGCCAGACCCCGTCGGGCCACTCGGTGGCGGGGTGCGCCTCGGCGGCCTCCTGGGAGAGCCGGGTCTTGCCCGCTCCGCCGGGGCCGAGGAGGGTGACCAGCCGGGCGCGGGCGAGGTCCTCGCCGATGACGCGGATGTCGTCCTCGCGCCCGACGAAGGTGGTGAGCCGGGCGCGCAGGTTCCCGTCGGGGCCGGTCGCGGGCGCCGGGGCGAAAACGGCCGGCGCCACCGGGGCGGGGGCCGCCGCGGGGAGCCGGTCGGCGGTCGGCCGCGGGGCCAGCAGTTCCGTGTGCAGGGCGCGCAGGGCGGGTCCCGGGTCCGCGCCGAGCCGGTCGGCCAGCTCGCGGCGCACGCCGTCGTAGGCGACCAGGGCCTCGGCCGGCCGGCCCGCGTCGCGCAGCGCCCGGATCCGCAGGACCTGGAGGGGTTCGTCCAGGGGCAGGTCGGCGCACAGGGCGGTCAGCTCGGGCAGGACCCGCTCCGCCTCGCCCAGGGCGAGGGCCGCGCCGAGGCGGCCCCGGCGCGCGTCCAGTCGTACGGTCTCCCAGCGCGCGGCCTCGGCGGTCGGGTCCGGCAGGTCCGCGAGGGCGGGCCCGCGCCACAGGCCCAGGGCCTCCTCGTACAGCTCGGCGGCCCGGCCCGGATCGCCCGCTTCCAGGCGCTGCGCGGCGGTGCGGGCGAGCCGCTCGAAGCGGTAGAGGTCGATGTCGTCGCGCTCGGCGGTGAGCCGGTAGCCGCCCTCGGCGGAGGCGACGGCCCCGTGCCCGGCGGCCCGGCGCAGCCGCCCGACCAGGGCTTGCAGCGCGCCGGAGGCGTCCTGGGGCGGTTCGTCGCCCCAGACCTCGTCCACCAGCACCTCGACCGGGACCGCCCGGCCGGGGCGCAGCGCGAGCGCGGTCAGGAGCGCGCGCAAGCGGGCTCCGCCGAGGGCGACGGGGGTTCCGTCGCCGCGGATTGCCTGGGCACTGCCGAGAATCGCGTAACGCACCGGCCCATTGTGACGGGCCCGGGCGGCGAACCCACCGGGATTACGCGGCGGGCCGCTCCCGCGGCCGGTGGCCGGGGCAACTCCCGTGGCCCCTGGGATAGGTTTCGGGCCATGGGGCATCAGAGCGGTCACGGTGAGCGGCGGGTCAGTGCAGTCTTCCTCGGGGTCGCCGCGGTGATGGGCGTCACCGGGTGGGCCGTGTGGACCGACTACGCGACCAGTACCGGGCTCGCCGTGTTCCTCTTCGTCACGTCCGCGTGGATCGTCTCGCTGTGCCTGCACGAGTACGCGCACGCCCGTACCGCCCTGCACAGCGGGGACCTGTCGGTCGGGGCCAAGGGGTACCTGACGCTGAACCCGCTGAAGTACACGCACGCGATGCTGAGCATCGTGCTGCCGGTGATCTTCGTGATCCTGGGCGGGCTCGGCCTGCCCGGCGGGGCCGTGTACATCGAGCGCGGGCGGATCCAGGGGCGGTGGAAGCACAGCCTGATCTCGGCGGCCGGGCCGCTGACCAACGTGCTCTTCGCCGTCGTGTGCACGGCGCCGTTCTGGCTGGACGCCTTGGACGGGGTGCCGCTGGCCTTCCGCTACGCCCTCGGCTTCCTGGCGCTGCTCCAGGTCTCGGCCGCGATCTTGAACTTCCTGCCCGTGCCGGGCCTGGACGGCTACGGGGTGATCGAGCCGTGGCTCTCCTACAAGGTGCGCCGCGAGGTCGAACCGCTGGCGCCCTTCGGGTTGCTGGCGGTCTTCGCCCTGCTGTGGATCCCCGGTGTCAACGCGTTCTTCTTCGACTTCGTGAACGCGGTCCTCGGCAAGCTGGGCGTGTCCGACCTGGAGACCTACTGCGGCCGCGACCTGTACACCTTCTGGCAGGGCGGCAATCCGGTCTGCTCGGCCGAGGGGATCAGCCCGCTCGGCGGCTGAGCCGGTCCTTGCGCAGGTAGAACCACGCCATGTTCGAGGTCACGCCCGCCAGCAGCACCCAGACGATGCCGAGGAAGCTGCCCTCGACGAAGGCGACGACGGCCGCGGCCACCGACAGGACGCAGACGACGATGGCGAACACGGCAAGGCGGGGCATGGGCCGGACTCCTCGGGAACACTGAACGGCGGCGAACCCCTCCAGTGTCCCCCATCGTGCCGGGCAGTCATATCCGGCCCTTTTTCGTCCGAACCCGAGCGTTTCGCGCGACGGGGGGTTTACGGTGCGGCCAGCGCGCCTCTCGGAGCGCGCGAACAGAACGACAGCCCGGCCGCTCGGCCCGTGACGGACGACACCGGGCCAGTGGGGGGACGGACATGCAGGAGATTTCCAAGGGCGCCAACGTCAGTCTGACGGCCCTGAGCGAGGACGTCGGGGCGGTCGTGGTGAGCCTCGGCTGGAGCAGTGCCTCGGGGGCGGGGGACGCCGACGTGTCGGTGCTGCTCGTGGACGAGAACGGCAAGGTCCGCGACGAGAACGACTTCTACTTCTACAACCACACCGCCGCAGCCGACGGCAGCGTGCAGCTGCTGGGCAAGACGCCGACCGACAACGGCGACGAGGACCGCATCAGCGTCGACCTGACGGCGGTGCGGGCGGACGTCGCACGGATCGTGATCGCGGCCAGCCAGTACGGCGGCACGTGCTTCGGGGACCTGGACGACCTGCGGATGACGGTCGCGGACCGCTCGGGCGAGCAGCTGGTCCGGTTCGCCATCGAGGACGCGGGCGTGGAGACGGCCTTCATCTTCGGCGAGCTCTACCGGCGGGGCGAGGAGTGGAAGTTCCGCGCGGTGGGTCAGGGCTACGAGACCGGGCTGACCGGGCTGACCAACGACTTCGGGCACGCGCTCCCCGAGGATCCGGACGAGCCGGCGAGCGCGGAGGAGGCCGTGGAGGCGGGCGGCCCGGAGGCGGGCGCCGCGGCGCCGGCCGCCGCGCCCGCGGCGGCCGTGCGGGCACCGGACACCACGGCCGCACCCGCCGCGGCCCTCCCGGCGGTCGACGCCCTCGCCCCGGCGGCGACCGACACCGTGCCCGCGCAGACCCGGGGCCGGGCTCCGCGCACCACCAAGAAGAAGATCACGCTGCCGCGGGTGCCCAGGACCTCGCTCGCCGAGAACGACTCCTGGCGCCCGGCCCGGCTGTTCCCCGTCCCCTCCTTGAAGAGCGACGGCGAGCGCGAGGTGCGGGCCACCTCGGTGCTGCTGTCCGTCATGGCGCAGGTACCGGAGCTGGGCCGCAGGCTGACGGCCGGCTTCGGCGCGCCCGCCGGGCGGATGGAGACCTTCACCGAGGTGTCGCTGCCGCACGGGGACACCCCGCGGCGGCCGGACGGGGTGATCCGGGTGGAGCGCGCGGGCAAGCTGTGGACGGCGCTCCTGGAGACGAAGACCAACGGCAACCCGCTCAAGGCCGAGCAGGTGCAGCAGTACATGGACATCGCCGCGCGGCGCGGCTACGAGGCCGTGATCACGCTCTCCAACGACGTGGCCCTCGAAGGCGCCGCCATGGTGGACGTCAAGATCGACGGGCGGCGCAAGCACAAGGTCGGCCTCTGGCACCTCTCCTGGGCCGAGGTCGCCCACCAGGCGCAGATGCTGATCCGGCACGAGGGCGTGGGCAACGCCGCGCACGCCTGGCTGCTCCAGGAACTGCTGGAGTACCTCCAGCACGACAACTCCGGCTGCCACGGCTTCCAGAACATGGGGGCCGCCTGGGTGCCCGTGCGCAAGGGCATCGAGGACGAGACCCTCGGCGCGGACGACCCGCGGGCCGTCGAGGTGGTCGGCAGCTGGGAGCGGCTGATCCGGCAGGTCTGCCTGCGCCTCGGCGGGGAGCTGGGTCAGAAGGCGCTGCCGGTGCAGCGGGCCCGCAAGGGCAGCGATCCGGGGGCCCGGCGGGCCGCCGCGGCCGCGCGGCTCGCGGCGGAGGGCCGGCTGTCGGCGGAGCTGCGGATCGACGGGACCAGCGTGGTCATCGCGGTCAGCGCCGACCTGCGCACGGCCAAGGTGCGCACGTCCGTCGAGGTGCCGGCGCCGGAGGCCGCCTACCCGCTGGTGGGTGCGAAGCGGCTGCTGAAGCTGCTCGCCGAGGCCCCGGCGGACCTGCACGTGGAGACCCTGACCGACGGTGAGGGTCCGGGGCCGCGCGGCACCCTGGAGCGGCTGCGCCCCGAGCCCGGGGACCTGCTGCCCCGGGACGGCGCGGCCGTCACCGGCTTCCGGCTGTCGCTGATCAAGGGGATGGGCAGCACCCGGGGCAATACGGAGTCGGGCTTCATCCGCAGCGTCGACGACGCCGTGGCCCGCTTCCACCAGGCCGTCGTGGCGCACCTGGGCGCGACGGAAGGACGTACGGGCCGCCGCGGCTGAGGCGGGCGCGGGGTACGGGGGCGCGCCCGCCGGTGGTGGGCGGGGCGGCCCCGTACGGGTGGCCCGGACGGCTCAGACGTCCGTGACGCGCAGGCCCGCGTGGGCCTTGTAACGGCGGTTGACCGAGATCAGGTTGGCGACCAGCGACTCGACCTGGTGGGCATTGCGCAGCCGGCCCGCGAAGATCCCGCGCATCCCCGGGATGCGGGCGGCGAGGGCCTGGACGATGTCGGTGTCGGCGCGGACCTCGCCGAGGACCATCACGTCCGTGTCGATCTCCTCCACCGACTCGTCCTGGAGCAGGACGGCCGACAGGTGGTGGAAGGCGGCGGTGACGCGCGAGCCGGGCAGCAGCAGCGCGGCCTGCTGGGCGGCGCTGCCCTCCTCGGGCTTGAGGGCGTAGGCGCCCTGCTTGTCGAAGCCGAGCGGGTTGACGCAGTCGACGACGAGCTTGCCCGTCAGCTCCTCGCGCAGCGCCTCCAGGGTCTTGGCGTGGCCGTCCCACGGCACGGCGATGATCACGACGTCGCTGCGCCGGGCGCACTCGGCGTTGTCCGCGCCCTCCACGCCGAGGCCCAGCTCCGCCGCCGCGGCCTCGGCGCGGTCGGCGGCGCGCGAGCCGATGATCACCTTCTGGCCGGCGCGGGCGAGCCGGTAGGCGAGGCCGCGGCCCTGGTCCCCGGTACCGCCGAGGACACCGACGATCAGGCCCGAGACGTCGGGGAGGTCGTGGGGGTCCTTCGCCGGGGGCTTCTGGGTGTTGTCTGTGGAAGTCATGGGGGCGAGGGTACTGCCGGGTAGCGCAAGGCCGAATGGGTGAGCGGGTGCCAAACGCTCCTGTTTGCGCCGTCCGTGGTGCAGGATGCCGCCCATGGATGCCGTCAGGGTCGCCCTGTTGCGCGAGGTGCTGGCCGGTACGCAGTGGCCCGGGGCCGCCCGCCGCTTCGCGGGATCGCTGCGCCGGGCGGTCGTACCGGCCGGCGGGAACCTGCTGCTGGTGGGCACCGAGAGCTACGAACCCTGGCACCTGGCCGCGCACCTGGTGGACGAGGCGGCCTGGTCGGGGCGGCCGGAGCTGGCGCCGACGCTGGTGCGCCACCGGGTGCTGCCCGGGGAGCCGCCGCACCTGTCGGTGGGCCTGGGGCGCCTCGCCGCGGCCCGGCGCGGGCACACGCTGCTGGTGGTGGCGCCGGAGCGGCCCGGCGAGGGGCTGCTGGAGCGGGTGCACGACGCGCGCCGCTCGGGGGCGACCGTCCTGTCCCTCGACGGCGGCGACCGGGAGCTGGCCGCGCTGGCGCACGACGGCCTGTCGGTGCCGGAGGGCGCCGAGCTGGACCTGGACACGGCGTCGCACCTGGTCAGCGCGGCGGCCGGGGAGAACGGCGTCCCGACCCAGCGCACCCCGCACCGCTTCCGGGACCGGCTGGCGCGGCTGGCCGACCAGCTGGCCGCCCCGCCGCCCAACCGCTGGTAGTCCCCGGTCCGGGAGGGTCCCTAGGGCGTGCTGTCGCCCTCCCCCTCTTCCCGGGTCTTGTCGTTCCACTTGGGGTCGTTCTGCCACTCCAGATTCCGCTCCTGGGCGGTCTCCATCGCGTGGTTCGCCTCCTCGGGCGTGGCGTAGGGACCGAAGCGGTCCTTCGCCGGGCATTCCGGCCCCTCCTCGACCTTCTTGTGGACGAGGCAGTAGTACCACTCGCCCGGTTTGCCCACCTGGCGCTTCTTGAACAGAGCCATTCGACGCTCCTTCCTCTGTCGCCAGCTTGCCCGATCACCGCTGGATACACTCGTTCGCATGTCTGGCCAGTCGCTGCTCGTTCCAGGCGAGCTCTCCCCCGCCCTTTCCGTTCCCGGAAACATCCGCCGGCCCGAGTACGTGGGCAAGCCCGCGCCCACTCCGTACACCGGACCGGAGGTGCAGACGGCCGAGACCATCGAGGCGATGCGCATCGCCGGCCGCATCGCCGCGCAGGCGATGGAGGAGGCCGCCAAGCTGATCGCCCCCGGGGTGACCACCGACGCGTTGGACCGGGTCGCGCACGCATACATGTGCGACCACGGCGCCTACCCGTCGACCCTGGGCTACCGGGGTTTCCCCAAGTCCCTCTGCGCCTCCGTCAACGAGGTCATCTGTCACGGCATCCCGGACTCCACGGTGCTGCGTGACGGCGACATCGTGAACCTCGACGTCACGGCCTACATCGGTGGCGTGCACGGGGACAACAACGCCACCTACCTGTGCGGCGACGTCGACGAGGAGTCGCGCCTGCTGGTCGAGCGCACCCGCGAGTCGCTGAACCGCGCGATCAAGGCGGTCAAGCCGGGCCGCCAGATCAACATCATCGGCCGGGTCATCGAGTCGTACGCCAAGCGCTTCGGCTACGGCGTGGTCCGCGACTTCACCGGGCACGGCATCAATTCGTCCTTCCACTCCGGCCTGATCGTCCCGCACTACGACAGCCCGCACGCCACCACCGTCATCGAGCCCGGCATGACCTTCACCATCGAACCGATGCTGACGCTGGGCACCCACGAGTACGACATGTGGAAGGACGGCTGGACGGTCGTCACGAAGGACCGCAAGCGCACGGCCCAGTTCGAGCACACGCTGGTGGTGACGGACACCGGGGCGGACATCCTCACCCTGCCGTAGTCGGCCCAAGACCCACGGCCCAAGACCCACGGCCCAAGACCCACGGCTCACGACCCACGTCGAACGAACCGCTGACAGGGCGGCGGGCAAGGCGTACATTTTTTACCGACAGGACGTCGGTATCCGATTGACTTAGGTAAGCCTAAGTAGGAAGATCGGTCGTACCCCTTCCCCGCCCCCGGTCTCTGGAGGTCCGTCTTGGACGCCTTCTCTACGGTCATCCGCGTCGCGTCGCACGAGCAGCACACGGAGGCCGAGACGTCGTCGTTCATGAGCGACCTGCTCGGCGGCAGGCTCGGCGTCGACGCCTACACCCGCTACACCGAGCAGCTCTGGTTCGTGTACCGGGCGCTGGAGGACGCGGCCGAGTCCCTCAAGGACGACCCGATCGCGGGCCCCTTCATCCAGCCCGAGCTGATGCGCGTCGCCGAGATCGAGCGCGACCTCGCCCACCTGCTCGGCCCCGACTGGCGCGAGAGCGTGGTGGCCCTGCCGGCGACCCGCGCGTACGCCGACCGGGTCGCCGCCTGCGCCGCCGAGTGGCCCGGCGGGTACGTCGCCCACCACTACACCCGCTACCTCGGCGACCTCTCCGGCGGCCAGATCATCCGCGACAAGGCCGAGCGCACCTGGGGCTTCGAGCGCAAGGGCGACGGCGTGCGGTTCTACGTCTTCGAGGCCATAGCCAACCCGGCGGCCTTCAAGCGCGGTTACCGGGAGCTGCTGGACTCGATCGCCGCGGACGACCTGGAGAAGCAGCGCATCATCGACGAGTGCAAGCGCGCCTTCGACTTCAACGGAGCGGTCTTCCGCGAGCTGGGCGACCAGTTCCCGCTCAGCGCCTGAGCCCCGCCCCTCCCCCGCACCCCTCGGCCCGTGGCCGGGGGGTGCGTCGCGTGCGCCAGGGGGCCGGGCCCGGGGTCAGTCCGCGAAGCGGACGCGGCCGCCGATGTCGATCGTGCCGTCCGGGCCCGGGGCGGTGAGGATCTGGGAGCCCGCGCCCTGGGTGATGTTCAGGGCCCGGTTCAGCTGCGCCGTCAGCAGGAGCGCCGCCGAGCCCGTCGCCTCGTCCTCGACGATCGCCCGGTCGGGGCGGCGCGGGAAGCCGCGGGCCCGGATCCGGCCCGCCCGCTCGTCCTCCCAGGCCCACGCGTACAACCAGCCCTCGCCCGGCGGCGGGGCGGGCAGCGCCTCGACCTCGGCCGCGCTCGCGTACTGCTCGGTCCGCTTGCCCTCGACCCATTCGGCGCGGGCGGTGATCCAGGTGAACTCCCCGTCGTCGCGGGCCCATACGGCGCCCGCGGGCGGCTGCAGCTCCTCGACGTCCAGCAGCCACGCCACCCCCACCAGGGGGTGTCCGGCGAAGGCCATCCGGGTGCCGGGGGTACGGATGTCGACGACCCCGCGTTCGGGGTCGTCGACGAACACCGTCTCGCTGTAGCCGAGTTCGGCCGCCAGCGCCTGTCGGGACGCGTCGTCGGGACACCGGCTGCCGTCACGCACGACGCCCAGCAGGTTGCCGAACCGCCCGTCGCCCGCGCAGAACACCTTGAGCACGTCGAGATCGTTCACGCGGGCATTCAAACACGGGGGGTGCTCAGCCGCGCAGGGTCCGGCGCCGGCGGGCCACGAACACCGCGCCCGCGCCGGCCGCGATCACCGCGCCGGAGGCGGCGAGCAGGGCGCCCGCGGGGACTTCGGCGCCGGTGGAGGCGAGGTTGCCGCCCGCCGAGCCGCCGACGCTGCCGCCGCCGCCCGCCGTGCCGCCCGTACCGCCCGTGGTGCCGGAGCCGCCCGTGGTGGCGGAGCCGCCGGTGGTGCCGCCCGTACCGCCGGGCAGGGTGGCGTCCTTGTCGACGGTGACGGCGAGGTTGATGTCGTCGAAGCGCTCGCCCTTCGGGTACATGGACGCGGAGCCGTTGAGGAAGGCGGCCGAGCCCTCCTGGGTGAGGGCGGCGCGGACGCCGTTCAGGGCGAGCACCCCGTTCGCCGTCTTGTAGTCGGCCTTCGGGAGGCTGAGGGTCGCGAAGGGAACGGCCTTCTTGTCGAGCGTGGGCGTCTTCACGTCCAGGATCAGCACGCCCGTCTCGCCCTCGGCGGTGATCCGCGGGTTGGCGAAGGTCATGTCGATGTGGTGGTCGGCGAACTGGAAGCGCAGGTTGCCCGCGAAAGAGGCGTCGAGCTTGCGCGTCTTGGTGTCCAGCGTGCCCTTGCCCGCAGTGAAGTCGAAGGTGTCGCCGTTCTTGACCGCGCCGTCCGCCGGGGTGACCGTGCCCTTGCCCTTGAGGACGTAGCTGCGGAAGGACTCCTTCAGGCCCCAGGTCAGCTTGCCGCCCAGGATCTGCTGCGGGCCGTCGGCCGACGGGGAGGGCGAGGAGGAGGCCGAGGAAGAGGCCGAGGTGGAAGCCGAGGCGGAAGCGGAGGTCGACGGGGACGCGGAGGTCGAGGCCGACGCGGAGGTCGAGGGAGAGGACGAGGGGGAGGACGACGGGGACGGGGACGGCTTCGGGAGCTCCAGCTTGGAGGACAGCGGGTCACCCGCGATGCCCGCGTAGTCCGCGGAACCGAGCTGGTCCGCGAACTCCTTGGTGAGCTTGGTGGTCAGCTTGTCCATCACCGGCCCGGTGAAGCCCACCGCGGCCAGCGGGACTCCGGCGCTCGCCACGCCGTTCTTCTTGACGTCGCCGGTCAGCACGCCCGTACCGGTGTCGAAGCGCAGGTTGCTCACGGTCACCTCGAAGCCGTGCAGCGTGGACTTGAAGGTGACGCTGCCCTTGAAGGCCGCGGTGATGATGTGGCCCCCGTCCTTGTCGTACTGCCCGGTGGCCGAGCCGAAGGTGAAGGTGTTGTCGGCGTTCTTCACGGCCCCGTCCGCCACGGTGATCTCGCCCTTGGCCATGCCGAGGACGTAGGTGCGGTAGCGCTCCAGCACCCCCCAGGTCAGCGTGCCGCCCAGGATCGGGATGGGGGCGGCCTTCTCCGCGGCGGGCCCGGCGGCCGGGGCGGAGCCCACCGCGGTCGCGGGCAGGACGAAGGCGGTGGTGCCGAGTGCGGCTGCGGTGACGACGGCGGCCGCGACGGCGATCGGGCGACGGAGGGAGGACATGGCTGAGGACTCCAGGGAAGGAAAGGAAGGGGGAAGGGAGCGCGGGAAGGGGTGTGCGCGTCAGTCGGTGGCGGGGGCGTCCGCCGGGGAAGCGGCGGGGGTGTCCCCCGGGCCGGCCGCGGCCGTACGGCGCTTGCGGACGACCAGGAAGGCGGCGCCGCCGGCGAGCACCAGGACGGCCGCGCCGAGGGCGACGTACGTCCCCGTGCCGATCGAGGAGGCGGACGCGGCCTGGTCGGCGGCTACCGCCGGGGCGGGGGTGGCGCTCTGCGGGGCGCCGGCGGCCGGGGTGGGCGAGGCCGTCGAGCCCAGGTCGGGCAGGGCCGGCAGCTGCGCCGTGGCGTCGAGCGCGATGGCGAGCGAGACGGGGTCCATCTCGGTGCCGGCCTTGTACATCGAGCCGAAGGCCTTGGACCCGCCCTCGGTCAAGGTCGCGGGGGCCTCGGTGAGGACGGCGAGCTTGGCGTTCTTCTCGTCGACCTTGAGTCCCTTGGCGTCGAAGTCGGCGAGGGCGACGGCGTTCTCCGTCTTGCCCGCCGTGGTGACGTCGGCGCTCAGGACGCCCTTGCCGTTCTCGATCCTGACGCCCACCTTGCCGAGCGTGAGGTCGAGGTGGGCTCCGGTGAACCGGACGCTGCCCGCGAAGGCCGCCTCCAGGGTGCCCTTCGCGCCGTCGTACGCGCCCTTGCCCTGCGGGAAGCGGAACAGCGCGCCGCCGTCCTGCGCACCGTCGGCGAGGGTCCACTTGCCCTGGCCGATCGAGCCGGTGACGTACTCGCGGAAGGTGCGCCGGACGCCCCAGTCCACGGCGGCGTCGGCGAAGGCGCCCTGCGGGGCGGCGGTCGTGGCGGCCGGAGCGCTGGGCTGCGGGGCCGGGCTCTGGGCGCCGCCCGCGGCGGCGAGCACGTCGGCCGAGAGCGAGACCGGGTCGAGCGCGGCGCCGGCCGCGTAGTAGCCGGCGAAGGACTCCGCGCCCTGGCTGGTCAAGGTGGCGGGGACGTTGGTCAGGGCGAGCGGGCTGCCGCCGCCCTTCATGTTGATCCCGCCGAGGCCGAGGGTGGCGAAGGGGACCTGCGACCGGGTGCTGACCGCGCCGGTGTCCTTGGCCTTGCTGGTCACGTCGACGTAGAGGGTGCCGGCGCCGCCCGCGATCTTCACGGTGGGGTTGCTGACGCTCAGGTCGAGTTCGTAGCTGCCGTCGGGCTTCTGGTGGCCCTGGAAGGTGACCCCGCCGGCGAAGGCCGCGCGGAACTCGCCGCTGTCCGGGTCGTAGGAGCCGGTCGCGGAGTGGAAGCGGAAGAGGCTGCCGCCGACGGTGGCCGCGCCGTTCTTCAGCCGGAAACTGCCTTTCGCGACCGGGCCGGTGACATAACTCTGGAAGGACGATTTGATGCCCCAGTCGAGCCGCCCTCCCTGAACCGTGCGGCTCGCGGCCTGCGCGGTGGTCGGGAGCAGCGCCCCCACCAGGGCCGCCAGCAGCGTCGCCAACAGGGCGACGGCGGGCGTACGGACGGGTCGTGCGGACATGAATGTCCCCTCCAGGGTCTGGCGAGTCAGGTTAGGCTAACCTAAGCTACATCCGGCCGGGTGCGGAACCCCTCGGTCAGCCAGAACCACTCGAACTCCAGTCGGACGACAGGACGGTGCCTTCGTGCCTACGCCCGCCGCGTCACCCCGCTTCCCCCGCCTCGCCGTCGCCCTGGCCGCCGTACTGGCCCTCGGACTGACCGCGACGGGCTGCGGCGGTACGGCAACGACCGCGGGCGCGCCCGCCCATGCGCCCGCCGCGCCGGACCGGGTGGAGCCGCTCTCCCCCGCGCCGTCCCCGGCCCTGCCGGTGACCGTGCCCTCGGCCGACGGCGCGAGCGTCACCGTGGCTTCGGCGGACCGGATCATCCCGCTCACCGGCAGCCTCAACGAGATCGTCCAGACCCTGGGCCTGGGCGACCGGGTCGTCGCCCGGGACATCACCGCCACCTTCGAACAGGCCGCGAAGCTGCCGGTGGTGACGCGGGCCCACGACGTGTCCGCGGAGAGCGTGCTCTCGCTGCGGCCGACGCTGGTGATCGCGGAGACCACGACCGGCCCGGCCGAGGCGATCCAGCAGATCCGCGACGCGGGCATCCCGCTGCTGGTCGTCGCACCGGCCAAAGCACTGACGGACGTACCGAAGCGGATCGAGGCGGTGGCCGCCGCGCTGGGCGTCAAGGACGCGGGCGCGCGGCTGAACCAGCGCACCGGCGAGCGGATCGACGCCGCCCGCAAGGCGATCCCGGCCGCCGCGACCGGCTCGGGCAAGAAGCCGCGGGTCGCCTTCCTCTACCTGCGCGGCACCGCCTCCGTGTACCTGCTGGGCGGCGCCGACTCCGGCGCGGGCTCGCTGCTGGAGGCCGCGGGAGCGGTGGACGCGGGCAAGGAGTCCGGCCTGACCAAGGACTTCACCCCGATCACCAGCGAGGCGCTGGCCGCCGCCGCACCCGACGCGATCCTCGTCATGACCAAGGGCCTGGACTCGGTCGGCGGCGTCGACGGGCTGGTCAAGATCCCGGGCGTGGCCCAGACCCCGGCGGGCATGGACCGCCGCGTGGTCACGGTCGACGACGGCGTCCTGCTGAACTACGGCCCGCGCACGGACCAGGTCCTGACCTCCCTCGTCGCCCAGCTCTACGGCAAGGCCGCCTGACGTGACCCTGACCCACAACGAACCCGTCGAACCCGCCGAACCCGCCGAACCCGCCGAACCCGCCGACCGCGCCCCGGCCGCGGCCCCCGCGGCCGCGCCTGCGGATCCGGCACCAGCGGCCTCGACCCCGCCCCCGCCCCCGCCCCCGCCCCCGGCCAAGCGCCGCGGGCGCGCCGCGCTGCTGACCACCGCCCTGGTCGTCACCCTGGTCGTGCTCGCGCTCGTCTCCGCCGGGACCGGGGCCTACCGGATCCCGGTCGGCGACGTGCTCGGCTCCCTCCAGCACCACCTCGGGCTCGGCGGCGCCCGCCTCGACCGCGTCGGCGAGAGCGTGCTGTGGAACGTACGCCTGCCGCGCGTCGTGCTCGCCCTGCTCGTCGGGGCCAGCCTGGGCTGCGCGGGCGCGCTGATGCAGGGCGTCTTCGGCAACCCCCTCGCCGAGCCGGGGGTCATCGGCATCTCGGCGGGCGCCGCCGTCGGCGCGGTGGCCGCGATCGGCCTCGGGCTGACCTTCCTCGGCAACTGGACGATCACTGTCTGCGCCTTCGTCGCCGGCCTGGTCACCGTCTCCGCCGTCTACCTGCTCTCCCGCAACGGCGGCAAGACGGAGGTCGTCACCCTCATCCTGACCGGCATCGCGGTCAACGCCTTCGCGGGCGCCCTGATCGGCCTGTTCGTCTTCTTCGCGGACAGCGGCCAGGTCAACCAGATCACCTTCTGGCAGCTCGGCTCGCTCGCCCAGGCCACCTGGCCCAAGGTGCTCGCCGTCCTGCCGTGCGCCCTGGCCGGTCTGCTGCTCGCCCCCTTCTACGCCCGCAAGCTCGACCTCCTCTCGCTCGGCGAGCGCCCCGCCCGCCACCTCGGCGTCGACGTCGAACGGCTGCGCCTCGCGCTGGTGCTGGTGGTCGCGCTGCTCACCGCCGCGGCCGTCGCCGTCGCCGGAGTGATCACCTTCGTGGGCCTGCTCGTCCCGCACCTGCTGCGCATGGCCAACGGCCCCGGCCACCGCTTCCTCGTCCCCGGCAGCGCGCTCGCCGGCGCCGTGGTCCTGGTCGCGGGCGACCTGGCCGCCCGGACCGTCGCCCAGCCCGCCGAGCTGCCGCTCGGCGTGCTCACCGCCCTGATCGGCAGCCCGTTCTTCTTCTGGCTGCTGCGTCGCACCCGCCGCAAGCAAGGAGGCTGGGCGTGACCAGCACCGCACCCGCCACCGCCGGCGCACCCGAGGAGGCCGCGGCCGGCGCCCGCGCCGGCCGGTTCGGCAGCCTCTTCGGGCGTCGGAGGCGCGGCGTGCCGCAGCGGCCCGCCGCCGGCAGCGCCTTCGCCGAGGCCACGGGGCTCCGCGTGCGCCACGGCGCGCGCGAGGTGCTGCGGGGCATCGACCTGACCGTCCGGGCCGGCGAGGTGCTGGCCCTGGTCGGCCCCAATGGCGCCGGGAAGTCCACGCTGCTGGCCGCGCTCGCCGCCGATCTGCCCGCCGCCTCCGGGTCGGTACGGATCGACGGCCGCCCGGTCGGTGACTGGCCCGCGCCCGACCTGGCGCTGCGCCGCTCCGTACTGCCCCAGGCCGCCGCGCTGGCCTTCCCCTTCCCGGTGGAGGACGTCGTGCGGATGGGCCGCGCGCCCTGGGCCGGCACCCCCTTCGCCGACTCCGACGACCGGCTGGTGGCCGACGCCATGGCCGCCACCGAGGTCACCGACTTCGCCGCGCGGCCCTTCGCCGCCCTGTCCGGCGGCGAGCGGGCCCGGGTCGCCCTCGCCCGCGTGCTGGCCCAGGCGGCGCCCTTGCTCCTGCTCGACGAGCCGACCGCCGCCCTGGACCTGCGCCACCAGGAGCTGGTGCTGCGGATCTGCCGGGAGCGGGCGGCGGCGGGGGACGCGGTGGTCGTCGTCCTGCACGACCTGGGGCTGGCGGCCGCGTACGCCGATCGGGTGGCGGTGCTCCACGAAGGGCGCATCGCGGTCGACGGACCGCCGGCCGAGGTGTTCGAGGACGGCCTGCTGAGCCGCGTCTACCGGCAGCCGGTGGAGGTCCTGGCGCATCCGCGCACCGGGGCGCCGCTGGTGGTGCCGGTGCGTTCCGGACGGACTTGACCTGCGCTTGACCCGGCTTTGGCAGTGCCATGACGGGGCCGTGACGGCTCCGTGTCCGGCGCGCGGAGGTGAGAGCTGAATCACTGGACGAGTGGGTATCGGTGAGGTAAGCCTCGGTTAAGTTAGGTCGGCCTCACCCAGCCTTCGCCCTCGCCAGGAGCCCCCATGCGATCCGCAGCCCGCTTCACCGTCTTCACCGCGGCCGCCGCCGTGGCCGCGCTCACCGCCGTCACGGGCTGCGCCCAGAAGAGCGACGCGGGCGACGGGGCGATCAAGGTCGCGGCCTCGGACACCGCCTGCGACGTCTCCAAGAAGGAGACCCCCGCGGGCAAGGTGCAGTTCGAGGTGGAGAACAAGGGCTCCAAGGTCACCGAGCTGTACGTCTACTTCCCGGACGGTCGCATCGTGACCGAGAAGGAGAACATCGGCCCGGGCACCAAGGCGTCCATCACCGCCGAGATCAAGCCGGGCGAGTACGAGGTCGCCTGCAAGCCCGGCATGAAGGGCGACGGCATCCGCCAGAAGCTCAAGGTCACCGGCGAGGGCGGCGAGAAGCGCAGCCCCGAGCTGGACGCGGCCGTCGCCGAGTACCGCAAGTACGTGCAGGCGCAGGCCGACGAGACCCTGCCCAAGACCCAGGTCTTCGTGGACGCGGTCAAGGCGGGCGACGTCGAGGCCGCGAAGAAGGCGTACGCGCCCTCGCGCATCGGCTGGGAGCGCACCGAGCCGGTCGCGGAGTCCTTCGGTGACATCGACCCGAAGACCGACACCCGCCAGGACGGCCTGGAGGCCGGGCAGGCGTGGACCGGTTGGCACCGTCTGGAGAAGGCCCTGTGGGCCGACAACAAGATCGGTGACGAGGAGAAGAAGCTCGCCGACCAGCTGATCACCGACCTCACCGACTGGCAGAAGCGCGTCGGCACCGCGGAGATCACCCCGACCTCGATGGCCAACGGCGCCAAGGAGCTCCTCGACGAGGTCGCCACCGGCAAGGTGACGGGCGAGGAAGAGGCCTACAGCCACACCGACCTGGTCGACTTCAAGGCCAACGTCGAGGGCGCGCAGAAGGCCTACGAGCTGCTGAAGCCGTCGGCCGCCAAGAACGACCCGGCGCTCACCAAGCAGCTGGACACCCAGTTCGTGGCGCTGAACGCGCTGCTGGACAAGTACCGCGCGGACAAGAACGGCTACGAGTTCACCTCGTACGACAAGGTCGGCGCCCCCGAGCGCAAGGAGCTCTCGGACGGCGTCAACGCCCTGGCCGAGCCGCTCTCCAAGCTCGCCGCCGCCGTCACGAAGTAAGCGGGAGGCTCCGATGTCCGACACGACACCCGACCCGGCACCCGGCTCCGACGCTGCCGCCGACGCCACCGACGCCGCACCCGTCGTGGGCCGGGGCCCCACGCCCTCCCGCCGCTCCGTCCTCGGCTGGGGCGGGGCCGGGCTCGCGCTCGGCGCCGCCGCGGCGGGCGGTACGGTCGCCGCCCTCACCGGCGGCTCCGACGCCGTCCCCGCGGCCTCCGCGGGCGCGGCCGTGCCCTTCCACGGCGAGCACCAGGCCGGCATCGCCACCGCAGTCCAGGACCGGCTGCACTTCGCCGCCTTCGACGTGACGACGAAGGACCGCGCCGAGCTGATCAAGCTGCTCAAGGACTGGACCGAGGCGGCCCGCCTGATGACCGCCGGTCAGGCCGTCGGCGAGGGTGCCTTCGGCGGCCTCGCGCAGGCGCCGCCGGACGACACGGGCGAGGCCGTCGGCCTCAAGCCGTCCCGGCTGACCCTGACCATCGGTTTCGGCCCCGGCCTCTTCGCCAAGGACCGCTTCGGACTGGAGGGCAAGCGTCCGGACGCCCTGGTGGACCTGGAGCTCTTCCCCGGCGACAACCTGGACCCGGCCCGCTCCGGCGGCGACCTGTGCGTCCAGGCCTGCGCGGACGACCCGCAGGTCGCGGTGCACGCCATCCGCAACCTCGCCCGCATCGGCTTCGGCAAGATCGCGGTGCGCTGGTCGCAGCTCGGCTTCGGCAAGACCTCCTCCACGACGCCCGACGCGCAGACCCCGCGCAACATGATGGGCTTCAAGGACGGCACCCGGAACGTCTCGGGCACCGACGAGAAGGCCCTCGCCCAGCACGTGTGGGCGACCGCGGGCGACGGCAGCGCCTGGATGGCCGGGGGCTCGTACCTGGTGGCCCGCCGCATCCGGATGCACATCGAGACCTGGGACCGCACCTCCCTGCAGGAGCAGGAGGACGTCTTCGGCCGCGACAAGGGCGAGGGCGCGCCGGTCGGCAAGTCCAAGGAGCGCGACGAGCCGTTCCTGAAGGCGATGAAGCCGGAGGCGCACGTGCGCCTCGCGCACCCGGACAGCAACAGCGGCGCGACCCTCCTGCGCCGCGGCTACTCCTTCACCGACGGCACGGACGGACTGGGCCGCCTCGACGCGGGCCTCTTCTTCCTCGCCTACCAGCGCGACGTCCGCAAGGGGTTCGTGCCGGTGCAGCGCAGCCTGTCCAAGAGCGACGCGCTCAACGAATACATCCAGCACGTGGGTTCGGCCGTCTTCGCCGTCCCGCCGGGCGTCCGCGACAAGGACGACTGGTGGGGCCGGACGCTGTTCGCATAGGCGCGGGGAGGAACCGACGTGTTCAGCAACTACCTGATCGGGCTGCGCGAGGGGCTGGAAGCCAGCCTGGTCGTCTGCATCCTCATCGCCTACCTGGTGAAGACCGGGAACAAGGACAAGCTGGGACCGCTGTGGCTCGGCGTGGGCCTGGCCGCCGCGCTGTCCCTGGCCTTCGGCGCGGGCCTGGAGTTCGGCACCTCGGAGCTGACCTTCCAGGCCCAGGAGGCGATCGGCGGCAGCCTGTCGATCATCTCGGTCGGCCTGGTGACCTGGATGGTCTTCTGGATGAAGCGCACCGCGCGGCACCTGAAGAGCGAGCTCCAGGGCAAGCTCGACGCCGCCCTCGCGATGGGCACCGGCGCGCTGGTGACGACCGCGTTCCTGGCCGTCGGCCGGGAGGGCCTGGAGACCTCGCTCTTCGTGTGGCGTTCGGTGCACGCGGCCGGTGACGGCGCGGGTCCGCTGATCGGCGTGCTGCTCGGCATCGCCACCGCGATCGTGCTGGGCTGGCTGTTCTACCGGGGCGCGCTGTCGATCAACCTGGCGAAGTTCTTCAAGTGGACCGGCGGCATGCTCGTCGTCGTCGCCGCGGGCGTGCTCGCGTACGGCGTCCACGACCTCCAGGAGGCCGACTTCCTGCCCGGTCTGAACAACAGGGCCTTCGACATCTCCGGGACGATCCCGCCGGACAGCTGGTACGGGACCCTGCTCAAGGGCACCTTCAACTTCCAGCCGGACCCGACCGTGCTCCAGCTCACCGTGTGGGCGCTGTACCTGGTCCCCGTGCTGGCGCTGTTCCTCTACGCGGGGAAGGCACCGGCCGCCCCGCAGAAGGCCGCGGTCGGCGCCGAGAACCAGAAGTAGGCGACTACCAGAGCCGGTCGATCGTCCCCGAGTACAGGCCGATCCGGGTCCCCGCGAAAGCGGCCGGGTCGGCCTGAGCCGTGAAGAAGGCGGCCATCACCACCTTGTCGAAGCCCGGCGCGTCCGTGGCCAGCGGCTCCTCGGGGGTGCCGCCGACCAGCACGGCGCCGGGCAGCGCCCGGAAGCCGGCCGCCCCGTAGAAGGGGGCCAGCTCGCGGTCGCAGCTGAAGAGGGCCAGGTCCGGCCCCGGTCGCCGCGCCAGTGCGGCCCGCGCCGCCGCGACCAGGCGGCCGCCGTGGCCGCGCCCGCGCGCGTCCGCCCGGGTGACCACCGCGCTCAGGCCGGCGGCCCGGTACGTGCGCCCCGCGTGCCGGATCTCCTTGTGCAGCAGGGTCAGGGACGCGGCCACCGAGCCCGCCGCGTCCAGGAGCAGCATCGCGCGGGGTGCGAGGGCCGGGTCGTGGCCGGGCGCGGCGCCGGGCCAGGCCCGCGCCTCCAGGGCTTCGACCTGCGCGGCCAGTTCCGCGGGCACGGCTGCCGCGTCGTACGAGAGCACCCGCGCCCGCGCCCCGCTCACTTGATCCGCGCTCCCGCGCCGCCGACCCGCACCCGGGGGTCGCCCGCGCGCAGCTCGACGCTCAGCACGCCGGGGCGGCCCATGTCCGTGCCCTGGTGCAGGGTCAGGGAGGCGTCGGCGGGGACCAGGCCCAGCTCGCGCAGGTACGCCCCGAAGGCGGCCGCGGCGGCCCCGGTGGCCGGGTCCTCGACCACCCCGCCGACCGGGAAGGGGTTGCGGACGTCGAAGACGTCGGGCGCGGCGCGGTGCACCAGCTGGACCGTGGTGAGGTCCAGGCGCCGCATCAGCGCCTCCAGGCGGGCGAAGTCGTAGGAGAGGTCCGCGAGCCGCTCGCGGGTGGCGGCGCCGAGCACCAGGTGCCGGGCCCCGGCGTAGGCGATCTTCGGCGGGAAGGCCGGGTCGAGGTCGGCGGCGGGCCAGTCCAGGGCGGCCAGCGCCTCGGCGAGGTCGGCCGCGCCGATCTCCTCCAGGTGCGGCTCGACGCTGGTCAGGGTGGCGCGCAGGACGCCGTCGGCGTCCTCGGTCACCGACACGGGGACGGTGCCGGCGCGGGTCGCGAAGACCAGCTCGCCGGGGCCGGTGCGCTCGGCCAGGGCCACGGCGGTGGCGACGGTGGCGTGGCCGCAGAAGGGCACCTCGGCCTTGGGGCTGAAGTACCGCACGGTGAAGCCGCGGCCGGCCGGGGCGGCGAGGTCCTCGGGCGGGGCGGTGAGGAAGGCCGTCTCGCTGTACCCCAACTCCGCGGCGATCTCCAGCATCCGGGCGTCGTCGAGCCCGCTCGCGTCGAGCACGACCCCGGCGGGATTCCCCCCGTCGGGATCAGCGGAGAAGGCGGTGTACCGGAGGATCTCAGTCGTCATGATCATCTCAACCCCCGCACCCCGGCCCTCATTCCCGCACACCGGCCCCCTGCCCGCGCATCCGCACCGCACGGCCGACGCCCGCCAATCCAGCCCGCCCGGCGATTGAGGGCCCCACGTCCGGCCCGCACCCTCGCGGCCGACGCCCGCCAAATCCAGCCGCCCGGCGTTTGAGGGCCCGCCGGAGGCACAGAGGTGCGGGCCGGACGCGGCTCCGCATGCCTCCGGCGGGCCCTCAAACGCCGGGCAGGCTGATGTGGGCCGGCCCAGGTGGGACAGCGCAGGCTGAATGGGGCCTGCCCAGGTCGGAGAGGGAGCCCCGCCGGCGATTGAGGCGAAAGGTCAGCCCCGCCCGATGTACGGCATCGCCGTCGCCATGACCGTCGCGAACTGAACGTTGGCCCCGAGCGGCAGCTCAGCCATGTGCAACACGGTCGCCGCCACATCCCCCGCATCCATCACCGGCTCGACCGCGAGCCGCCCGTCGGCCTGCAGGATCCCGGTCTGCATCCGCTCCGTCATCTCCGTCGCCGCGTTGCCGATGTCGATCTGCCCGCAGGCGATCCGGTACGGCCGCCCGTCCAGCGACAGCGACTTCGTCAGGCCCGTCATCGCGTGCTTGGTCGCCGTGTAGGCGATGGAGTTCGGGCGCGGGACGTGCGCGGAGATGGAGCCGTTGTTGATGATCCGGCCGCCCTGCGGGTCCTGCGCCTTCATCAGCCGGAAGGCGCCCTGCGCGCAGAGGAAGGCCCCGGTCAGGTTGACGTCGACGGCCTGCTTCCACGCCTCGTAGCTGATGTCCTCCAGCGCGACCCCGCCCGGCCCGAAGGTGCCCGCGTTGTTGAAGAGCAGGTCCAGGCGCCCGTACCGCTCGGCCACGGCCGCGTACAGCGCGTCCACGGCGACCGGATCGCTCACGTCGGTGGGCAGGCACAGGACCTCCGCCCCCGCACCCGCACCGGAACCCGCCGCCTCGGCCGTCTCGGCCAGCGGACCGGGCCGGCGGCCCGCCAGGGCCAGGCTCCAGCCCGCACCCGCCAGGGCGAGGGCGACCGTACGCCCGATGCCCGATCCGGCGCCGGTCACCAGGGCGATCTTCTTCGTGCTTGCGTTCATGAGGCCGCAATGTACGTCAGCGCGCGCTCCGGTCCCCGGCCGTTCCGATAGCTGAGAGCATGGGTCGGACAAACGTATGAAGAAGTGATGAGCAGAGTGACGAGAAGACGGAGTTTCGCATGACGGAGAGAGGTCCCGCGACGGCCCCCACGCCCACCAGCGGCGCCGCGGAACCCGCGACCGCGACCGTCGCGGCCGCCCGCCGGACCGGGCTGCTCGTCACCTTCATACTCGGCGGGCTCACCGCCCTCCCGCCGCTGTCCATGGACATGTACCTGCCGGCGCTGCCCGCCGTCACGAACTCCCTCGACAGCCCCGCCGCCACCGTCCAGCTCACCCTGACCGCCTGCCTCATCGGCATGGCCCTCGGCCAGCTGGTCATCGGGCCGATGAGCGACAAGTGGGGGCGCCGCACCCCGCTGCTGACCGGCATGGTCGTCTACGTCCTGGCCACCGCCGTCTGCGCCTTCGCCCCCACCGTCGAGCTGCTCATCGGCTTCCGCCTCGTCCAGGGCCTCGCCGGAGCGGCCGCGATCGTGATCGCGCGGGCCGCCGTGCGCGACCTGTACGACGGCGTCGAGATGGCCAGGTTCTTCTCCACCCTGATGCTCATATCCGGCGCCGCCCCCATCGTCGCTCCGCTCGTCGGCGGCCAGGTGCTGCGCTTCGCCGACTGGCGCGGGGTCTTCCTCGTCCTGACCGGTGTCGGCGTCGTGCTCACCGCCCTGGTCTGGCGCGGCCTCGGCGAGACCCTGCCGCCGGAGCGCCGCCAGACCGGCGGCGTCGGCGCGGCCCTGCAGACCATGCGCGGGCTGCTCGCCGACCGGGTCTTCGCGGGCTACACCCTGGCGGGCGGCTTCGCCTTCGCCGTCCTCTTCTCCTACATCTCCGCCTCGCCCTTCGTGATCCAGGAGATCTACGGCGCCTCCGCGCAGGAGTTCAGCCTGCTCTTCGGCCTCAACTCCGTCGGCCTGATCATCGTCGGCCAGATCAACGGCAAGCTGCTCGTGGGCCGGGTCAGCCTGGACAAGGCCCTCTCCGTGGGCCTGGCCGTCATCACGGCCGCCTCGGTGGCGCTGCTGGTGATGTCGAGCGGGGTCTTCGGCAAGGTAGGGCTCCTCCCGGTCGCCGCCGCCCTCTTCGTCCTCATGTCCGCGATGGGCCTGCTGCTGCCCAACACCAACGCACAGGCCCTCATGCGCACCCCGCACGCCGCGGGCTCCGCCTCCGCCCTGTTGGGCACCTCCTCCTTCCTCGTCGGCGGGATCGCCTCGCCGCTGGTCGGGATCGCCGGCGAGCACACGGCGGTGCCGATGGCCGTCGTCCAGCTGGTGTGCTCGCTGCTGTCGGTCGCCTGCTTCCTGGGCATGTGCCGCCCCTGGCGGCAGCGGGAACCGCTGGCTCCGGCAGCGCCGTAAACTCAGCGGGTGAACCCCTCTGTACCCACCTCCGCCGACACCCTCCGCGCCGCGCTCGGCGGGCTGCTCGACGGACTCCCGCCGAAGCAGGCCGCGGCCGCGGTCGAGCGGCTGATCGCCAATTACCGCGGCGAGACTCCGACGAACGCCCCGGTCCTGCGCGACCGATCCGACGTCGCGGCGTACGCGGCGTACCGGATGCCCGCGACCTTCGAGGCGGTACGGGCCGCCCTGGACGCCCTCGCGATCGCGGCCCCGGACTGGGCGCCCGCCTCGCACGTGGACGTCGGCGGCGGCACCGGGGCGGCGACCTGGGCGGTGGACGCCACCTGGGGCGGACCGCGCCCGACCACCGTCCTCGACTGGGCCGAGCCCGCCCTGGTCCTGGGCCGGGAGCTGGCCGTCTCCTCCTCCTCCGAGGTGCTGCGCACCGCCGAGTGGCGGCGCGCGGTGATCGGCGCGGGGCTGGAGCTGCCCGCGGCGGACCTGGTGACCGTGTCGTACGTACTGGGCGAGCTGACCCCCGAGGCGCGCGGCGCCGTCGTCACCGAGGCGGCCCGGGCGGCGCAGACCGTGGTGATCATCGAGCCGGGCACGCCCGACGGTTACCTGCGCGTGCGGGAGGCCCGCGACCTGCTGATCGCGGCCGGGCTGCGGATCGCCGCGCCCTGCCCGCACGACGGCACCTGCCCGATCGCGGTCGGCGAGGACTGGTGCCACTTCTCGGCCCGGGTCAGCCGCTCCTCCCTGCACCGACAGGTCAAGGGCGGCTCGCTCGCCTACGAGGACGAGAAGTTCAGTTACGTCGCCGCGACGCGCGCGGCGGCCACCCCCGCCACCTCGCGGATCACCCGCAGGCCGCAGATCCGCAAGGGGCTCGTCCTGCTGGACCTGTGCGGACCGGCGGCCGGTGACGCGCCGGGCCTGTCCCGGGCCACCGTGACCAAGCGCCACGGTGACCTGTACAAGGCGGCGCGGGACGCCGACTGGGGCCAGGAATGGCCGCCGGTCCCCACGGACTGACCTCGGGCCAGCGCCGCGCTAGCCCGCCACCTCCTCGGCCGCCGGGCGCAGCTCCTGGGTGCAGCACTTCACGCTGCCACCGCCCTTGAGCAGTTCGGTCAGGTCCATCGGGACCGGTTCGAAGCCCCGCGCGCGCAGCGGGGCCACGAGGCCCGCCGCCGCCTGCGGGAGCAGGACGTGGCGGCCGTCGGAGACCGCGTTGAGCCCGAGGGCCGCGGCGTCCTGCCCGGACGCGAGCAGGGCGTCCGGGAAGAGGCGGCGCAGGACCGAGCGGCTGCCCGGTGAGAAGGCCTCCGGGTAGTACATGACCTCGTCGCCGTCCAGGACGCTGAGCGCGGTGTCCAGGTGGTAGTAGCGCGGGTCGACCAGGTCGAGGCCGATCACCGGGCGACCGAAGAACTCCTGGGCCTCGTCGTGCGAGAGCGGACTGGAGCGGAAGCCCCGGCCCGCCAGGACGTAGGACCGGGTGACCGCGAAGTCCCCCTCGCCCTCGTTGATGTGGGAGGGCTCGTGCACCTCCGTGAAACCGTTCCCCCGGAACCAGTCCAAGTGGGCCTCGGCCTCGGCGGCGCGCTCCGGGTAGGCGAAGCGGGCCCCGAGGACGCGACCGTCGATGACGGTCGCGCCGTTCGCCGCGAAGACCATGTCGGGCAGGCCGGGTTGCGGCGCGAGCGTCTCGACGGTGTGGCCGAGGGAGCGGTAACGGTCCCTCAGGTCTTCCCATTGGGCGAGGGCGAGGGGGAGGTCGACCGGTTTCGTGGGATCCATCCACGGGTTGATCGAATACGTGACCTTGAAGTGCGCGGGTGGGCACATCAGGTAACGCCGGGGTGTGGCGTCTCTGCGCAAAGAAAGCTCCTCACGACGGACGTGGGCCGGGTGTGAAGAGAATCGTCTCTCCTCCGGCGCGACGGCGCAGTGGACCGATGGGGTGGTTTCCGGCCGGGACGGCGTGGTGGCGAAAGTCACCGACGGGGACCTGTGCCCGAACGGCCGAGAAACCTTGGCTGAAATATGCGGTTCTGTAGGGGTACTTGACGGATCCGCGCCCCTCGTCCGGAGACCCCCGGTTGGGGAGAGCGGTCACCCGGGGCGCAGGATGGTGGGACCATGGTGGGATCTGCCGGGGTAACGGTGAGGTGAGGGGATAGATGGGGTCAGGGTCCGACCGCGTCACGCGCGGTCCGCAGAGCAGGATTTCCCAATGGCTGCGCCGCCGGTCCAAACCGGCTGCCGAGGACTCGGGACGCGAGCGTGAAGCGCTGCTCCTGGCCGTCGCCGCCGCGGGCCTGCCGCTGTCCCCCGCCGCACATCCCGCCGGTTACCGATGTTCGTGCGACCGCATCGGCTGTCCCACCCCCGCGCGGCACCCGATCTCCTTCGCCTGGCAGACGCAGTCGACCACCGACCGCGCGCAGGTCGAGCGTTGGGCCCGCGACCAGCCCGAGGCGAACTTCATCACCGCGACCGGCATGGTCCACGACGTCCTGGACGTCCCGCTGGAAGCCGGGCACAACGCGCTGGAGCGGCTGCTGGCCGCCGGTGTCGAGGTGGGGCCGGTCGCCGAGTCCGGCGGTACGGGCGACCACGCCCGGATGCTCTTCTTCACCGCGACGCGGGGTACGCCGGAGGACGAGGACGAGTGGTGGCCGTGCGAGCTGGACTGCCACCCCGAGACCATGGACGAGCACCCCGGGCTGCGGTGGCACTGCCGCGGCAGCTACGTGCTGGTGCCGCCGGCCGTCCTGCCGGGTGACCTGGCGGTCAGCTGGATCCGGGGCATGGAGTACGGGCTCCCGGACCCGCTCACCCTCCTGGAGACCCTGACCGACGCCTGCGCCCAGTACGCGGGCACCACCCCCCACACCCCCCAAGCCGTAGCCTGGCCCCTCGGCCGCTGACCCTCGCCGGGACGCGCCGCCGGTCCTCAATCGCCGGACGGGCTGATATCGGCTCGGCCCAACCGGTCCTCAATCGCCGGACGGGCTGCAAACGGCCCGGGCCAATCTCAGCCCCGCCGGCGTTTGAGGCGCGGGGCCCGGGCCCGCCCACTCCAGCCCCGCCGGCGTTTGAGGCGCGGGTCTGGGCGGAGCCCAGGACGACGACCCGCACCCGCCGCCCGGCACCCGCCCCGCCGCGTCCCGGGCTCCGCCCGAACCCGGTCCTCAAACGCCGGACGGGCTGAAATGGCCCACTCCAGCCCCGCCGGCGTTTGAGGCGCGGGTTCGGGCGGAGCCCCGGCAGCCGACCCGCACCGCAGGTCCGGCCCGGACCGAATCCAGCCCCGCCGGCGATTGAGGCGCGGGGGTCAGTGGATCTGGGTGACGATCACGTCGAGGGACCAGGGCCGGCCCGGCTTCGCGGGCGGCTGCGCCTCCACCGTGAAGCCGAGGTCCCGCAGGGCCGTGACGAGCTCCGCGGGGCCCGCGGGGACCGCCCCCGCCGACAGCAGGTCACGGACCAGCCGCCCCTTGGTGGCCTTGTTGAAGTGGCTCACCACCGACCGCTTCTCCACCCCGTCCACCACCTGCGAGTGCAACACCCGCACCGTCGCCGTCCGCCCCGCCACCTCCCCCTTCGGCTTCCACGCCGCGCCGTACGCCGCCGACCGCAGGTCCAGGACCAGCCCGTCCCCGGCAGCCTCCGGCATCACCGACGCCATCGGGGTGCGCCAGTACGCCCCCAGCGCCCCCAGCCCCGGCAGCTTGACGCCCATCGAGCAGCGGTAGGAGGGGATCCGGTCCGTCATCCGGACCGCGCCCCACAGGCCGGAGAAGACCAGCAGCGAGCGGTCCGCCAGCTCCCGCGCCCCCGGCGTCAGATCGGCCAGCCCGAGGGCGTCGTAGAGCACCCCGGTGTAGATCTCCCCGGCCGGCCGGGCGGCGGCGCCGCGCAGGCCCGCGTTCTTCGCGACCTCGCCGCGCAGGCCCTCGCTGAGCCCGAGCACCTCGCGCGCCTTGTCCTCGTCGGCCGCGCACAGCTCGACCAGTTCCTCCAGCACCGCCGCGCGGGCGGCGGCCAGCCCCGGCAGGGACAGCCCCTCCGCTTTCAGGGGTGCGCCGGAGCCGCCGGCGGCCTTTCCTTCGGACGGCGGCAGCAGCACGAGCACGGTGGTTCTCCTTCTATGCGGCCGGTACGACCGGTCCGGCGCCTTGCGGGGGGTGCGGCCCCCCGGCCAGAGTAGACGGCTCGCCGCGCCGCCCCGCCGCACCGGCCATAGGCTCGGTCCATGCCACGCCGTCACCTGCACATGACCGGCGCGGACGGGGCCGCTCTGTCGGCCGCGCTGCGCGACCTGCGGACGCGGCTGGGCGCGGCGCAGGACTTCCCCCCGGCCGTACGGGCGGAGGCCGAGGAGGCCGCCGGAGCGCCCCGGCTGCCCGAGCTGGACGCCACCGACGTCCCGCTGTTCACCATCGACCCGCCGACCTCCGTCGACCTGGACCAGGCGATGCACCTGGCCCGGCGCCCGGGCGGCGGCTTCCGGGTGCACTACGCCATCGCGGACGTGGCGGCCTTCGTCACCCCGGGCGGCGCCCTGGACGCGGAGGCGCACCGCCGCGTGATGACCCTGTACTTCCCCGACGGGAAGGTCCCGCTGCACCCGCCGGTGCTCTCGGAGGGCGCGGCCAGTCTGCTGCCGGACCGGACCCGCCCGGCGCTGCTGTGGCGGCTCGACCTGGACGCGGACGGCCGGGTGGTGACCACCGACGTCCGCCGCGCGCTCGTACGGAGCCGGGCCAAGCTGGACTACGAGGGCGTCCAGCGCGCCATCGACGACGGCACCGCGGAAGAACCCCTGGCCCTGCTCCGGGACATCGGGACGCTGCGCGAGGCGCTGGAGACCGAGCGCGGCGGGATCTCGCTGAACGTGCCCGAGCAGGAGATCGTCGAGCGCGACGGCGGCTACGCGCTGGTCTACCGGGCCCCGCTGCCCGCGGACGGCTGGAACGCCCAGATCTCCCTGATGACGGGCATGGCGGCCGCGGACCTGATGCTCGCGGCGGGCACCGGCATCCTGCGCACCCTGCCCTCGGCCCCCGACGGCGCGGTGGGCCGGCTGCGCCGCACCGCGCGGGCGCTGCGCATCGACTGGCCGCACCACGTGCCGTACGCGCAGCTGGTCCGTTCCCTGGACCCGCACCGCCCGGCGCACGCGGCGTTCCTCCAGGAGTGCACGGCCCTGCTGCGCGGGGCCGGGTACACCGCCTTCACCGGCGGCGAGGTCCCCTCCCCGGCGCTGCACGCGGCGGTCGCCGCGCCGTACGCGCACTGCACGGCCCCGCTGCGGCGGCTCGTCGACCGCTACAGCGGCGAGCTGTGCCTGGCCGCGGTGGCGGGCACGGCTCCGCCCGCGTGGGCGGTGGAGGCGCTGGCGACCCTGCCGAAGGAGATGGCGGACGGCACCCGGCTGGCCAACGCGGTGGAGCGGGGCTCGGTGGACCTGGTGGAGGCGGCGCTCCTCAAGGACCACGTGGGCGAGACCTTCGAGGCCACGGTGATCGACGTCAAGGAGCACGAGCCGAGGGTGGGCACGGTCCACCTGGAGGAACCGGCGGTGGTGGGCCGGGTCGAGTCCGCCGCGGCCCCGCTCCCCCTCGGTTCCCGGATCCGGGTCACGCTGACCTCGGCGGACCCGGCGGGCGCGACGGGCGTGCTGTTCACCGTGGCCTAGGCCGGGCCCGGGGGCCGGGTAGCATGGTCGCAGCGCAGAACGACACAGGCGGGCGGCCGCGTCGGGGTCTTCGGATCCCGCCGAGGAACGTCCGGGCTCCACAGGGCAGGGTGGTGGCTAACGGCCACCCGGGGTGACCCGCGGGACAGTGCCACAGAAAACAGACCGCCCGGGACTCCGGTCCCGGGTAAGGGTGAAACGGTGGTGTAAGAGACCACCAGCGCCTGAGGTGACTCAGGCGGCTAGGTAAACCCCACCCGGAGCAAGGTCAAGAGGAGTCGTCTCCGGACGGCTCTGCGCGGACGTTCGAGGGCTGCTCGCCCGAGTCCGCGGGTAGACCGCACGAGGCCGGCGGCAACGCCGGTCCTAGATGGATGGCCGTCTCCCCGGCGATCGCGAGATCACCGGGCGACAGAACCCGGCGTACAGCCTGTGTCGGTCTGCGCGCCTTCACGAAGAACGTTTTGCCGAAGAACGCCTCCGGCCCGCACCGAGAAGTGCGGGCCGGAGGCGTTTTCGCAGCCTGTTCTCACCCGGGTCCGTCCTGGCTACCTCAGGTGCGAGGTGTCGTTCAGCAGGCGCAGCGAGGCGTTGCCGTCGGCGTAGTAGGCGACCGCCGAGAGCGAGGCCGCGGACAGTTCCATCCGGAACAGGGATTCCGGCGGGGCCCCCAGGGCGAGCCGGACCAGGGTCTTGACCGGGGTCACGTGCGTGACCAGCAGGGCGGTGCGGCCCGCGTGCGCGGCCAGCAGCCGGTCACGGGTGGCGGCGACCCGGCGGGTGACGGTGGCGAAGCTCTCGCCGCCGCCGGTGGGGGCCGCCTTCGCGGACTTCAGCCAGGCGTCGAGGTCGTCCGGGTAGCGCTCCCGCACCTCGCCGAAGGTGAGGCCCTCCCAGGCGCCGAAGTCCGTCTCGCGCAGCCCTTCTTCGACCGTGACGGGCAGACCGAGCCGGTCGGCGACGGCCTGCGCGGTCTCGCGGCAGCGGCGCAGCGGGGAGCTGACGATCGCCTGCACGGTGCCGCGGGCGGCGAGTGCGGCGGCGACGGCCTCGGCCTGGCGGCGCCCGGCCGCGGAGAGCTCGGGGTCGCTGCCGCCGCTCCCGGAGAAGCGCTTCTGCGGGGTGAGGGCGGTCTCGCCGTGCCGCAGCAGCACGAAGGTGGCGGGCGTCCCGAGGTCGGGCGCCCCCCAGCCGGGTGCGGAAGCCGCGGTGGCCGCGCCCGTGTCGGCGATCGTCTCCGTGAACAACGTGTCCGCCCCGCCGGAGCCGACCGCGGCGGCTGTGGCGGTCGTACGGGCCCCCGAGAGCGCGGCGCGCGCGGCCGCGGCGCCCGCCGCGGCGTCACCGGGCGGACCCGCGGGCGGCGGGGTCGCCAGCGCCCGGGCCGCGCCGCGGTCGAGGGCGGCCGTGGAAGCGGACGGCTCCCACTGGCGGCCCCGCTTGCCCGCGTCCATCGCCTCGTTGGCGAGCCGGTCGGCGTGCTTGTTCCGCTCGCGCGGGATCCACTCGTAGGTGACCTGGGCGCGCGGCAGGATCCGCCCGGCCTCGGCCGCCAGCGGCTTCATGTCCGGGTGCTTGATCTTCCAGCGGCCGGACATCTGCTCGACGACGAGCTTGGAGTCCATCCGCACCAGCACCGTGGCGTCGGGGAACAGCTCGCGGACCGCCGTGAGGCCCGCCACCAGGCCCTTGTACTCGGCCACGTTGTTGGTGGCGACGCCGATGAACTCGGCCCGCTCGGCGAGGGTCTCCCCCGTCGTCGGGTCGAGGACCACCGCGCCGTAGCCGGCGGGCCCCGGGTTGCCCCGGGAGCCGCCGTCCGCCTCGACGACCACGCGCGGCATCAGATGCCCGAGTCCGCCGTACGGACCAGGATGCGGCCGCAGTTCTCGTGCCGGACGACCTCGTCGCGGGCCGCGCTCTTGATCTCGTTGACCTCGGCCAGGTCGAGCTCCAGGCGGCAGCCCTCGCAGCGGCGCTGGTACAGCTTGGCCGCGCCGACGCCGTTCTGCTTGGCCCGGATCCTCTCGTACAGGGCGATGAGCGGCGCCGGGATCGAGGCGACGATCAGCTCGCGGTCCTTGGCGAGCTTCGCGGTGTCCGCGTCGAAGGCGGCGAGGGCGGCGTCACGGCGCACGGTGGCGTCGTCGGCGTTGCCCTGGAGTTCGGTGACGCGCCCGGTCAGCGCGGCGACGCGCTCGGCGGCGGCCTCGCGGCGCTCCATGACGTCGAGGACGACGTCCTCCAGGTCGCCCTGGCGCTTGGCGAGGGAGACCAGCTCGCTCTGGAGGTTCGCCAGGTCGCGGGCGGAGACGCCCACGCCGGAGTCCAGGCGGGCCTGGTCGCGCACCGTGCGGGTGCGGACCTGGTCCACGTCCTGCTCGGCCTTGACCTGCTCGCGGCCGGCGTCGCTCTCCTGCGTCTGCGCGGCGACGAGGAGGTCGCGCTGCTGTGTCAGGTCGCTGGTCAGGGACTCCAGCTCCAGGTGCTCGGGCAGCGAGGTGCGCTTGTGGTCGAGCTGGGACAGCCGCACGTCCAGGGCCTGGACGTCGAGAAGTCGGATCTGGTCGGCGGGCTCGGCGTTCAGTTGGGGGCTCCAGGGAGAGAAGGGGCGGAAACGGACGGCGCGTGCGCCGTCCAGGGGTCGGTGACCGTGCGCGAGACGTGGGTACGCAGACCCCAGCCGTGGCGCTCGGAGATCGCGTCGAGCTGCGCTGCGGCCTGCTCGCACCAGGGCCACTCGGTGGCCCAGTGGGCGGCGTCGACGAGGGCGAGCGGGGACTGCTCGCGCGCCTCGGACACCGGGTGGTGGCGCAGGTCGGCGGTGAGGAAGGCGTCCACGCCGGCCGCCCGTACCTGGTCGAAGAGGCTGTCGCCGGAGCCGCCGCTGACGGCGACGGTGCGGATCAGTGCGTCCGGGTCGCCGGCCGCGCGGATGCCCTGCGCGGTGTGCGGGAGCCGGGCGGCGGCCCGCGCGGCGAACTCGCGCAGGGTCTCGGGGTGGTCGAGCGCGCAGATCCGGCCCAGGCCCCGGCGGCCCTCGGGGTCGGTGGGGTCGGGCACGAGCGGCCCGGTGATGCGCAGGTCCAGCGCGCCCGCGAGGGCGTCGGAGACCCCGGGGTCGGCGCTGTCGGCGTTGGTGTGGGCGACGTGCAGCGCGATGTCGTTCTTGATCAGCGTGTGCACGACGCGGCCCTTGAAGGTGCCCGCCTCGACGGTGGTGGTGCCGCGCAGGTAGAGCGGGTGGTGGGTGACGATCAGGTCGGCGCCCAGCTTCAGCGCCTCGTCGGCGATCTCCTGCACCGGGTCGACCGCGAACAGGACCCGGGATACCTCGGCGTCGGGGTCGCCGCAGACGGTTCCGACGGCGTCCCACTGCTCGGCCCGCGAGGGGGGCCACAGAGCGTCCAGCGCGGCGATGACTTCAGAGAGACGGGGCACGGGCCAAGGCTACCGTCCGTGGCGCACCCCCCGCCGACCAGCGGGGGGTGCTCCGGGGCCCGGGGTGTTACTTGCCGAGGAAGGTCCGCAGGTCGTCGAGGACCTTGTCGGCGGCGGTCACGCCGAGACCGAGGTACCAGGTCTCGTCCGGCACGTCCTTGGCCTGGCCCTTCTTGACCGCGTCCAGGTCCTTCCAGAGCGGGTTGTCCTCGGCGGAGTCCCGCTTGGTCTTGTCCTTGGCGCCGTAGACACCGGTGAAGATCCAGTCGGCGGCGGCCTCGTCCATGCGCTCGGGGCTGACCTCCACGGCCAGTTCCTCGGCCTGCTGGTTCTTGGGGCGCGGGATGCCGGTGTCCTTGAGGATCGTGCCGATGAAGGAGGCCCCGGCGTACAGGCGGGTCTTGCCCGGCATGTAGCGCAGCATGGTGACGGTGGGCTTCTGCTCGCCGAGGTCGTCGCCGAGCTTCTTCGCCTTGGCCTGGTAGGCGTCGAGCTTGGTCTTGGCCTCGGCGGTCCTGTCCAGCGCGGCCGCGTTCAGGAGGTAGTTCTCCTTCCACGGGAAGCCCGGGCGGATGGAGAAGACGGTCGGGGCGATCTTCGACAGGGCCGCGTACTTGTCGGCGGAGCGCAGCTGGCTGCCGAGGATCAGGTCGGGCTTGAGGGCGTTGATCGCCTCCAGGTTGAGGCTGTTGATGGTGCCCACGGACTTGGGGGTGCCCGCGTCCTTCTTGAGGTAGCCGGGGATGCCCTCGTCGCCCTCGGTGGGCGCGTAGCCGACGGGCTGGAGGCCGAGGGAGACGACGTTGTCCAGCTCGCCGACGTCCAGGACCACCACCCGCTGGGGCGCGGCCTTGAGCTCGGTGGCGCCCATCGCGTGGTTGATGGTGCGCGGGAACTGCCCGGCCGCGGCGGTGGTCCCGAAGGCCGCGGTCTTCTTCGCGGCGTCGGAGAAGTCCTTGCCCCCCTGTGCGACGGCCTTCTTGTCGCCGCCGCCTCCGGCCGGGGCGTCCTTGCCCGCCTTGTCGTCCTGACCGCCGCAGGCGGTGAGGACGAGCGTGGCTGCGGTGGCGAGGGCGACGGCGGCCGCGCCGCGGCGTCGGAAGGACATGTCACAACTCCTGGGGGTGGGGGCGGAGACGGGGCGAGGGCCCCGGTTAGGCATGCCTAACCCTAAACGCCCCGATATCGCACAGCACAATCGTCTCCCCCACCACAGCAGAATCGCCGGGCGGCCACCCGTACGTGTGAAGCGGGCTGGGTCGTGCCGCTCGGCAAGGAGTACGAAAACTAGCTTCCTCACCGGAGGTGACGCACAGATGACTGCCTGTGCTGTTGAGGAGCCGGTGACACGAGCGGCGGCGGAGGCCGCCGGAGGCGCCGACGAGGGCGCGGCCGGGGCCGCCGCGGGGCCCGACGGGCCGGCGGCCGAGGACGCGGACGCGGACACCGCGCGGGTCGCGCCGGTCGCGCCGCCCATGCCGCCCGGGCCGCCCGTGCCGCCCGTGGCCGCGGGCCCGGGGTTCGTCGTGGCCGCGGACGGTTCGTACGCCGCCCGGCTGGCCGGCGAGGGGCAGGCCCGCTACCCGGAGCGCTGGACCCTGGACGGCCCCGAGCCGTACGCCGTCCCGCTCCCGCTGGAGCAGCCCGAGGAGGCCGACAGCGAGGTCCTCCCGCTGGCCGACGGGCGGGTGCTGATCCACCGCCGGGTCGCCGGGCACCACGCCTTCTCCCTGCTCTACCCCACCGGCACGCACGGCGGGCCGCACGCGGGGCCGCACAGCGGTCCGCGCACCGGGCAGTTGCCGCTGGGCGCCCTGGAGTGCGGGCGCCTGACCCTGCTGCCGCCCGCGCCGGACGGGCGCAGCGCCTACGCCCTGGCCGTCGGCGAGCGTTCCACGACGGTGTGGCAGGTGGCCGGCGGCAGCTTCGGGCCCGAGTGGGTCGCCGAGGTGCCCGGGCACTGCTCGGGGGGCGTCTGGCTGGACCGGGAGGGGCGGCTGCTGGCCCTGGACCGGGAGCGGGACGGGCGCACCAAGGCCGTCGTGGTGGACCTGGGGCGGGGCGGCGAGGTCTCGCCGCTGCTCCAGATCACCGAGGCCAGTGACGACCACCTGCTGCTGGCCGACCCGGACAGCGGGCTGCTGCTGATCCGCTCGGACGCGCCGTCGCCGGGCGAGGGGGCCCGGCTGGGCTGGGGGGTGCTGGGCAGTTCGCGGCCGGTGCGCTTCCCGGAGTGCCTGCGGGCCGAGGGGGCGACGGCGGTGCCGTTCGCGGTGCAGCCGGGGCAGATGCTGATGCCGGAGAGCTGCGCGGTGGCGCTGCGGATCGACGAGCCGGGTCCGGGGGCCGCCGCGGGTGCGGCCGGGATCGCGCTGTGGCGCCCGGCGGACCGGTACGTCTTCCGGCTCGGGGCGCCCACCGGCTGGGTCGGCACGGGGCTGTGGTCGCGCGAGGGCCGCCTGCGGCTGCCGTACGCGACCGGGGCCGTGCCGTGCGGCGTCGTGAGCCTGGGGCTCCCGCAGGGCCCGCCGCCGCCGCTGCGGCTCGATCCCGAGCCGGCGCCCGCCGCCGCGCAGCGGCCCGTACCGCTCCAGCAGGCGCCGCTGCGGTAGGAGTTCCTGCGGTAGGAGTCGTTCCAGTAAGCCCCGTTGACCCACCGTCACACCGTGCCGGAGGGCTGTTCGGCGCGCCCATTTATATGATAGGTAAGTTTACTAACATAAGCGGAGCGCACCAACTCCCCCCTGGAGGCGTCGTGTTCACCCCTCATTTCCGCACCATTAACGCGCGTCGCACGAGGCTGGCCGTAGGGGCCCTCCTCGGCGCGGCCGTCCTCGCCGTCCCGGTCGCGGCCCACGCCTCGCCCGCCACCTCCCCCGCGGCCACCGCCCCCCTCGCGGCGGCCGCCTTCGGCGCCAAGGCCACCGGCCTGGACGACCCGGCGAAGAAGGACGTCGCCATGCAGATCGTGTCCAGCGCGGAGAACTCCTCGCTGGACTGGAAGTCGCAGTACAAGTACATCGAGGACATAGACGACGACCGCGGCTACACCGCCGGGATCATCGGCTTCTGTTCCGGCACCGGCGACATGCTCGACCTCATCGAGTACTACACGAGCGTCAAGCCGGACAACATCCTCGCCAAGTACCTCCCCGCCCTGCGCAAGGTCGACGGCACCCCCTCGCACAAGGGCCTCGACCCGAACTTCACCAAGGACTGGGCCAAGGCCGCGGCCGACTCCACCTTCAAGCAGGCCCAGGACCACGAGCGGGACCGGGTGTACTTCAACCCGGCCGTGAACCAGGGCAAGTCCGACGGGGTCGGCGCGCTCGGCCAGTTCGCCTACTACGACGCCATCGTCATGCACGGCGACGGCACCGACTCCACCAGCTTCCGCAACATCCGCAAGCGCGCCCTGACCAAGGCCAAGCCCCCGGCCCAGGGCGGCAACGAGACCACCTGGCTGAACGCCTTCCTCGACGCCCGCGTCTGGGCGATGAAGCAGGAGGAGGCCCACAGCGACACGAGCCGCGTCGACACCGCGCAGCGGGTCTGGCTCAAGAAGGGCAACCTCGCCCTGAACACCCCGCTGGACTGGAAGGTCTACGGGGACTCGTACCACATCGGCTGATCCCACCCCGGCTGATCCTCGGCCGGACCGCACGAAGTGCCGGGGGCGGCGTCCGCCCCCGGCACGCGTGCGTCGCCGTCCGGCCGGGGCGCTACGGGGTCGGCCGATAACCCTCTCGGATCTCCCGCACCACGCTCCTAAGCTGCGCTCATCGTTGCCGCCCGCCCTGCACACATGCGCGGGCGACGCCACCATCGGGGGAGATCAGCCGTGAAGGCCAAGCGTGTCCAGCAAGTGCTCGAAGTCGTCGCTCCGTTGCTCGCAGCGGGCGAGAGCGTGGAGGTGGCGACCTTCGCCAATGTCGGCAGCGTCTCCGCCAAGCGACTGATCGGAACCGCGGTCGTCGTCGGCATCGCCACGGCCGGCATGTTCACGGCGATCGCCCGGCCCCGGCCCATGTACGTCGCGTTGACCACGGACCGCGTGCTGTTCTTCGGCTGCGACGAGCTCTCCGGACGGCCCAAGAAGGAAGCGGTCATGACCCTCCAGCGGGAGTGGCTCAGCATCGCCTCCACGAAGAAGTTCCTGCTCGCCCTCACCGTGCACGTGCAGGTCGAGGGCTCGGACAAGGCCCTGAAGCTGTCCTTCCCGCGCAACACCCACGACGCCGCCCGCACGGTGATCGCGGCCCTGTCGAGCTGACGGCACACGAGCGCGCCCCGGCCGCCGTCATCGAGGTGACGGCGGCCGGGGCGTGCGGGCGTACGGGCGTACGGGCGTACGGGTCCCGCTAGTCGTGCTTGAGGCTGAGGACCTCGGTCGCGGCGAAGGTCTCGTTCGCGGGGCGGGCCTCGTAGTGCGGGGTGAGGAGCTCGTCCAGCTCCTCGTAGGAGAAGGACTCCTTCGTCGTGTCGAACTTCGCGGCCACCTTCGGCCGCTCCATCACCACCACGATCCCGCCGTGCACGACGAAGAGCTGCCCGTTCGCCTTCGCCGAGGCCGGCGAGGCCAGGTAGCCCACCAGCGGTGAGACGTGCTCCGGCGCCAGCGCGTCGAGCTTGCCCTCCTCCGGCACCTGGAAGCCCGCGAAGACGTCCTCCGTCATCCGGGTACGGGCCCGCGGGCAGATGGCATTGGCCGTGACCCCGTACTTGCCCAGCGCCAGCGCGGTCGAGGTGGTCAGCCCGACGATGCCGCCCTTGGCCGCCGCGTAGTTCGGCTGGCCGGCGCTGCCGCCGAGGAACGCCTCCGAGGAGGTGTTGACGATCCGGCCGTAGACCGGTCCGCCCGCCGCCTTCGAACGCTCCCGCCAGTGCACGGACGCGAAGTGCGTGGTGTTGAAGTGGCCCTTGAGGTGGACCCGGATCACCGAGTCCCACTCGGCCTCCGACATCGAGAAGACCATCCGGTCGCGCAGGATGCCCGCGTTGTTGACCAGCACGTCGAGCTTGCCGAAGCTGCTCACCGCCAGCTCGACCAGCTCGCGGGCCTGCTCGAAGTCGGCCACGTCACCGAGGTGCGCCACCGCCTGCCCGCCCGCCGCGCGGATCTCGGCCGCGACCTCCTCGGCCGGGGCGGCCGAGGCCTCGCCGGAGCCGTCGCGGCCCGGCTGGCCGAAGTCGTTGACGACCACGCTCGCGCCGAGGCGGGCGAGTTCGAGCGCTTCGGCGCGCCCGAGCCCGCGCCCGGCGCCGGTGACGATCGCGGAAAGTCCCTCTAGGGGGAGCGACATGGTGCTCTTTCCTCTCGGGTCGGATCGGGTCGGATCCGCTCGGATCGGGTCGGATCCGCTCAGCTCGGATCGGGTCAGAGTTCGATGCAGGTGCGCAGGGCCACGCCCGTGCGCATCTGGTCGAGCGCGTCGTTGATCTCGGCCAGCCGCACCCGGTGCGTGATCAGGCCCGCCAGGTCCACCCGGCCGGCCCGCCAGAGGTTGATGGTCCGCTCGTAGGACCGCAGGACGTCCCCGCCGCCGTACATCGACGGCAGGATCTTCTTCTCGTCGAAGAACAGCGAGAACATGTTGATCGAGTAGTTGTCGTCGAGGGCGCCCGCGCCGACCACGACGACCGAACCGCCGCGCCGGGTCATCTCGTAGGCCGTCTGCGTGGTCTGGGACTTGCCGACCACCTCGAAGACGTAGTCGAAGCCCTCGCCGGCGGTGATCCGGTTCTTGGCGTCGGCGAACGCCTCCGGCGAGACCGCCTCGGTCGCCCCGAACCGCAGGGCCGCCTCGCGCCGCGACGCGACCGGGTCCACGGCGATGATCTGCGCCGCGCCCTGCACCTTGGCGCCCTGGATGACGGAGATGCCGACGCCGCCGCAGCCGATCACCGCGACCGTGGAACCGGCCTCCACCTTGGCCGTGTTGATGGCCGCGCCGAGGCCCGTGGTCACCCCGCAGCCGATCAGGGCGGCGATGTCGAAGGGGACGTCGTCGGGGATCGGTACGGCGCAGCCCGCCGGGACCACCATCTCCTCGGCGAAGGTGCCCGTGCCGGCGAAGCCGAAGATGTCGCTGTCCCCGCGGCGGAAGTTGGGGGTGGCGACGTTGCCGAAGGCCTCCAGGCACAGGTGGCCCTGGCCGCGCTTGCATGACGGACAGTGGCCGCAGGGCGGCAGCCAGCAGACCAGCACCCGGTCGCCGATCTTGTGGCTGGTGACCCCGTCGCCGACGTCCACCACCTCGCCCGAGCCCTCGTGGCCGGGGATGAAGGGCGCGGGCTGCGGCAGCACCCCGCTCATCGCGGAGAGGTCGGAGTGGCACAGGCCGGTGGCCTTGATCCGGATCTTCACCTTGCCGGGGCCGAAGCCCACGGCCTCCATGTCCTCGACGACTTCGAGCTTGTCCTGGCCTATCTGGCTCTGGAGTGCTGCGCGCACGGTGCGGCTCCTCTGCTGGAGGTACTGGTTCTGTCGCTCGTAGCTGGTGGCTCGTAGCTCGTACGGTCGTTACGCGTGCTGTCGTTACGCGTGCTCGACCACGGTGTCCGCGAGGACCGGCGCGTCGTCCCGCTCGGCCGCGCTCACCGTCACCTGCACGCGGCCGGGCTCCTGCCACATCCGGATGCGGAGCGTCTCGCCGGGGAAGACGATCCCGGCGAAGCGGGTGCGGTAGGCGCGCACCCGGCTCACGTCCCCGCCCAGGACCGTGTCGACGACGGCCTTGAGGGTCATGCCGTACGAGCACAGCCCGTGCAGGATCGGCTGGTCGAAGCCGGCCAGCTTGGCGAACTCGGGGTCGGCGTGCAGCGGGTTCCAGTCGCCCGACAGGCGGTACAGCAGCGCCTGCTCCTCGCGGATGCGCCGCTCCTCGACGCGGTCGGGCGCGCGCTCGGGCGTCTCGCCGCGCACGGACGGGCCGCGCTCCCCGCCGAAGCCGCCCTCGCCGCGGACGAAGAGCTGCGCGTCGCTGGTCCACAGCGGACCGTCGGCGTCGGCGACCTCGGAGCGCAGCACGATGACGGCCGCCTTCCCCTTGTCGTAGACGGCGGCGACCTTGGAGGTGGAGGTGGCCAGCCCCTTCACGGGGATCGGCCGGTGCAGCTCGATGGAGTGGCCACCGTGCAGTACGGCGGTCAGGTCGACCTGGATCCCGGGGGCGGCGAGGCCCCCGAGCATGGCCATGCCCGCGCCCGCGACCGTGGCGAAGCTGGGCAGGACGTGGAGCTTGGACTCCAGGGTGTAGCGCAGCTCGTCGGGGTCCGTGGCCGGCAGGCCGGCGCCGAGGCCGAGGTGGTAGAGCTGGATGTCCTTGTGGTCCCAGCCGATCTCCCCTACACGGGGGTCGGCGGCGAGGGCCTTGGCGGCATCGATCGGCATTGAGGATGCTGCTCCTTGTTCGTGGAAGACCTCGGTGCGACCGTCCGCACCGTCGGCCGCACCGAGGTCGTATGCGGGTCGGCCCCGACGCGTTCACGACGTTCTAGAACGCGTTCTAGGACCGATGAAGGAATGTATAACGCACGTCCCAGCACTTGGGAAGACTCCTGACCTCTCGTCAGTTTCCCCTTTGGCCGGGTGTGTTCCCTGCCTGCGCGCGCACCCGGCGACCTACCCTGACCCCGTGAACGAAATGCCCCGGGAGCACCGGCCCACCAAGTCCCTGCGGGTCCTGCTGCTCCCGCCGGACCCGGCCCTGGCCCTGCGGCTCGGCCTCCAGCCGGACATCGAGGTGGTGCCCTCCACGACGGCCCGCCCGATGGTGGCCCTGGTGCAGGAGCCCGAGGCGGTGGCCGCCGTGCACGAGGACGACCCGGAGTGCGCGGTCCTGGTCGTGACGGGCTCGGCCCACCCCGGCCTCCTGGACGCGACCCTGGCCGCGGGCGCGGCCGGGCTCGTCCTGCGCGACGTACCGATCGAGGACCTGGCCGACTCGATCCGCCGCGCCTCGATGGGCGAAACGGTCATCGACCCGGCCCTGCGCCCGTCCTGAGGGGGCTGCGCCGACGCCGGCCGCGAGGCGCCGCCGAGGCGGCACCCGCACGCGGTGTGACCGACGCGGATCCACCCATCCCCCGGAGAGGACCCGGCATGACCAACGGCCTCAGGCGCCTTCTTGAAATCGCCCCAGCCCCGAGCGAGCCTCGCCGAAAAGAATGGAGTGGGGCAGAGGATCGCCTCGGGGTTCAACTCCCCTCGGACTACAAGGAACTCATCCACATCTACGGTGGAAGCAACTGGGATGACTACCTGTACGTCCTGGAGCCCGACTGCCCCAACGAGAACTATGACCTCATCGAGTGGTCGGAAGACCAGACCGAAGCCCTTGAGGGTTTGTGGGAGTTCGAGAAGAAGCCGGCGGAGCTGGAGGTCGAAGGGACCCGGGTCGTGCCGTGGGCGACCACGGACAACGGGGAATGCCTCTACTGGCTCGCCCGCCCCGGCATTGAGCCGGACCAATGGACCGTCATGGTGAACGAGGCCCGCGGCGACCGTTGGGAGCACTTCCCGTTGTCCTGCACGCAGTTCCTCGCGTCGGCCCTTGACCGCGAGCTCAGGTCGACGATCCTCTCGTCCCTCTTCCCCCTCGCCGTACATGAATTCCGCCGGCTCGGTACGGCATGACGTAGCCCCGCCATTCGACCCCCGGGCAGGGCGAGGCCCTCGGCCTGCCCGGGAGCCTCGCGGGCGAAGGCCAAGGCATCGCCCCCTCCCCCGCAGGGCCCGCTACTTGCGCAGCAGCGTCACCACCGCCGCGCCGCCCAGGCCTATGTTGTGCGCGAGGCCCACGGAGGCGCCCGGGACCTGACGGGGGCCGGCCTGGCCGCGCAGTTGCCACACCAGCTCCGCGGCCTGGGCCAGGCCGGTGGCTCCCAGGGGGTGGCCCTTGGAGATCAGGCCGCCCGACGGGTTGACCACCCAGCGGCCGCCGTAGGTCGTCGCGCCGCTCTCCACGAGCTTGCCCGACGCCCCGTCCTCGCACATGCCCAGCGCCTCGTAGGTCAGCAGCTCGTTGACCGAGAAGCAGTCGTGCAGCTCGATGACGTCCACGTCCTCGATCCCGAGCCCGGAGCGCTCGTAGACCTGCCGCGCGGCGGCCGCCGTCATCGGCTTGCCCACCACGTCGATGCACGACCCGGACGCGAAGGACTCGCCGGTGTCCGTGGTCATCGACTGCGCGACGATCTCGACGGCCCGCTCCCCCAGCCCGTGTGCCTCCACGAACCGCTCCGAGACCACCAGCGCCGCCGCCGCGCCGTCCGAGGTCGGCGAGCACTGGAGCTTGGTCAGCGGCCGGTGGATGGTCTTGGCGGCGAGGATCTCCTCGACCGTGTAGACGTCCTGGAACTGCGCGTTCGGGTTGTTCGCCGAGTGCCGGTGGTTCTTCGCGCCGACCGCCGCCAGCTGCGCCTCGGTGGTCCCGTACCGCTCCATGTGCTCGCGCGCCGCGTTCCCGAAGATCTGCGCCGTCGGCGGGGTCATCTCGAAGCCGTGCCCGGCGGCCATGATCCCGTAGTGCCGCGCCACCGGGGACGTCTTGAAGTCGCCCCCGTCCGCGCCGCCGCCCAGCGCGCCCCTCTTCATCTTCTCGAAGCCGAGCGCGAGCACGCAGTCGTTGAGACCGCCCTCGACGAACTGCCGGGCCATCATCAGCGCCGTCGATCCCGTCGCGCAGTTGTTGTTGACGTTGTAGACGGGTACCCCGCTCAGGCCCAGCTCGTACGCGGCCCGCTGCCCGGCGGTGGAGGCCTGGAAGCAGTAGCCCACCGGCACCTGCTCGACCAGCCCGTAGTCCACGCCCGCGTCCGCGAGCGCCGCGGTCCCGGCCTCCTTCACCATGTCCCAGTACTGCCAGTCCCGCGACTCCGGCTTCTCGAACTTCGTCATGCCGACGCCCACGATGTACGACTTCATCTGGAGTTGCCCCTTCAGTCCCTCGGAAGGCCGAGGATGCGCTCGGCCACGACGTTGAGCTGGACCTGCGTGGTGCCGCCGGCGATGGTCAGGCAGCGCGACATGAGCATCCCGTGCACCGCCCGCTCCCCCGCCCCCTCGCGCACCGCTCCCGCCGGGCCCAGCAGTTCGAGCGCGAGCTCGGCGGTCCGCTGCTGGTGCGGGGTCTGGACGAGCTTGCGCACGGACGCGCCCGCGCCCGGCTCCAGCCCGGACACCTGCTGGAGGGTGGTGCGCAGCCCGATGCAGGCCAGGGCGTGCGCTTCGGCGGCGAGTGCGCCGATCCGGGCCCGGCCCGCGCCGTCGAGGTCGGCGCAGCGGGCGATCAGCGCTTCGAGGCCGGTGTCGAAGGTCATCTGGTCGGCCATGTGGACGCGTTCGTTGCCGAGGGTGTTGCGGGCGACCTTCCAGCCGCCGTCGGCCGCGCCGACCAGCGCGTCGGCGGGCAGCTCGACGTCGTCGAAGTACACCTCGTTGAAGAGGGCCTCGCCGGTGATCTCCTTCAGGGGGCGCACGTCGATCCCCCGGGCCGCCTTCATGTCGACGACGAAGTACCCGAGCCCCTTGTGCTTGGGCGCCGCCGGGTCTGTCCGGGCCAGCAGGATCCCGAAGTCGGCGCTGTGCGCGGAACTCGTCCACACCTTCTGTCCGTTGACCAACCAGCTGCCCCGCTCCGTGCGCTCCGCCTTCGTGCGCAGCGAGGCGAGGTCGGAGCCCGCGCCCGGCTCGGAGAAGAGCTGGCACCAGGTGACGTCCCCGCGCAGGGTGGGCAGCAGGTACCGCTCGCGCTGTTCGGGCGTCCCGTAGGCGAGCAGCGAGGGCACCACCCAGGTGGCGATGCCGAGGTCGGCGAGCTTGACCCCGGCCTCCTTCAGCTCCTGCTGGACGACGAGCTGCTCGACCGGGCCCGCCCCGAGCCCGTAGGGCGGGGGCAGGTAGGGGGCGGCGTAACCGGTGGGGGCCAGCAGCCGGCGGGCGGCGGCCGGGTCGAGGCCGCGCGCGTCCGCGATGGCGCTACGGGCCCGCTCCCGGTGGGCTTCGGCCGTCGCCGGGAGTTCCAGGCGCAGCTCGCGCCGCGCGCCACCGGCGGCGAGCCGCACGGCCCGCACCCGGTGGCCGTCGCCGGAGCCGAGGAGCTGGCGGGCGACCAGCGCGCGGCGCAGGTAGACGTGGGCGTCGTGCTCCCAGGTGAAGCCGATCCCGCCGAGGACCTGGATGCAGTCCTTGGCGCAGGAGTAGGCCGCGTCCAGGGCGGTCCCGGCGGCCAGCGCCGCGGCGAGCGAGCGCACGTCGGGCTCCTCGTCCAGCGCCTGCGCCGCGTCCCAGGCCAGCGCGCGGGCCTGTTCGAGGCGCACCAGCATGTCGGCGCACAGGTGCTTGATCCCCTGGAACTGCCCGATGGGCCGGCCGAACTGCTCGCGCACCTTGGCGTATTCGGCGGCGGTGTGCAGCGCCCAGGCGGCGGTGCCGCAGGCGTCGGCGGCGAAGAGAGCGCAGGCCGCGTCCCGCACGAGGGTCGCCTCCAGCGGCAGCAGCCGCCCGGGCGGTACGGCGACCCCGCGCGCCCGCACCTCGGCGGTGGGCCGGGTCGGGTCGGCGCTCTCGTGGGTGCGGATGTCCAGCGCGGCGGCGTCCACCGCGAACCACAGGGTGCCGTGCGCGGCCTCGGCGGCCAGCACGACCAGATCGGCCTCGCCCGCGCCGAGCACCGGGGGCGCGGTCCCGTCGAGCAGGTGCCCGCCGCCCTCGACGGCCACGGCGGTCAGCGTCCCGGGCCCCAGCGCCACGGCCCCGACCCGCCCGTCCAGCGGCTCGGCCCCGGCCCGCTGGAGGAGTACGGAGGCCAGCGCGCTCGGCAGGAACGGCCCGGGCAGCGCCCCGCGCGCGGCCTCCTCGACCACGACGGCGAGGTCGAGCAGGGTGCCGCCCTCCAGGTGCGGCGCGAGCAGCCCTGATTCGACGAGCGCGTCCCAGTAGGCGGGCCGCTCCCCGGCCCGCGGCGCGGTGTCGAGGAGCTTGCGCACTTCCTCGGGCGGCACGGCGCGCGCCACCCAGCCGCGCATCGCGTCGGCCAACTCCCGCTGTTCCTGTGTGATTCCGATGCCCATGCGCGGCAGAGTAGAACACGTTCCATTCTGACGGAAGGTCAGAAATGAAACGTGTTCTCCACTGGCGTGCGCGGCCCGGGCCGCCGGATCAGCGCGAGTAGTAGTACCCGTCCCCGTGCGCGGCCCCCACGTTGTGCTGGATGCCGGACGGATCGCTCCTGGTGAAGAACGAGGCGTCCAGCGTCCCGCAGAACTGGCCGTTCGACCGACCCTGGTCCTCCGCCCCGGCGCTGAGGTTGATCCGGGCCCCGCCGTTGCTCGCCGACGTCACCCGCGCCGTGTACTCGCAGTGGCCCATCTGGGTCTCGGCGATCAGTCGGACGGACCCGGACTTGGTGATGACCACGGTGTCCGGCTGGCCGATGTTGAACTGGCCCGCGTAGTTCCAGGAGCCGACGAAGTACGAGGGGACGAGGCCGCCGTCGGAGGAGCCGCCGCCGCTCGGCGAACCGGAGCCGCCGGGGGTCGAGCCCCCCGCCGCGGCCCCGCCGGCCGCCGCACCGGAGCCCTTGGTCGGGGCGGGGTCCTTGCCACCGGCCCCGCCGGGGCTGCCCGCGCCCCCGGGCGCCGCACCGCCGCCCACGGCCGCGCCGCCCGCGGCGGGCCCGCCCTGCGCGCCCCCTTGAGCGGCGCCGCCCGGGACACCGCCCGCCGCCCCGCCGACCTGGCCCGGGGGCTGCCCCGGGACCGATGCCCCCGGGGAAGCGGAGGCACCCGGGGGCGGCGACCCGGCCGCCGACCCCGAAGGCGAGCCGCTCCCGGCACCCGGCGTCACCGGAGCGCTCGCGGCCGGCGGCGACGCCTTGTCCGCGTCCCTGGCGTTCCCGAAGGGCTGGATCAGCGCCACCGTGCCACCGCCGACCGTGAAGACGAGCACGGCGGGGACGGCGATCGTCCACCGCCGCCGCGCCTTGCGCTCGCCCCCCGGTGCCCTGCCGGGATCCACGGGAACGACCACCGGGCCAGCCGGGGGCCCGTCCGCCGCGCCCTTCTTCCGCAGGTCGACCGTCGCCCGGTCGGTGGCCGGGGCCTCCTCGCGTACGGGCGGCGCCGCCTCCGCGTCGAGCAGCTGCGCCGCCTGCTGGGCGAGCCGCGCCACCACCTTGGGCGGCAGCCACGCCCCGCCGGACTTCTTCGGACGCACCCGCTCCGGATCCGCCAGCAGCTCCTCCACCCCGGGCCGCTCGTCGACGTCCTTGACCAGGCACCGGGCGATGAACGCGCGCAGCGCCTCGTCCTCGACCGCCTCCAGGGCGGGCTCGCCCTCCACGATCTGGAACATCACGGCGTGCTGGTTGCTGGCCCCGTCCCCGAACGGCAGCTTGCCCGTGGCCGCGTACACCAGCACGCAGCCCAGGGTGAAGACGTCGCTCTTCGCCCCGGCCCGCTGCCCGCGGACCTGCTCGGGCGACATGAAACCGGGCGAACCGATGGCCATGCCGGTGCTGGTGAGCAGCGACTCGACGGAGGTCTCCAGGGCGCGCGAGATCCCGAAGTCGATGACACGGACGCCCTCGACGGTCAGCATCACGTTCGACGGCTTGAGGTCGCGGTGCACGATCCCGGCCGCGTGGATGTCCTTGAGCGCCCGCAACAGCCCGTCGGCCAGCGCGTGCACGGAGTCCACGGGCAGCGGGCCGTGCCGCCGTACGATCTGCTCCAGCGAGAGCCCGGGCACGTACCCCGTGGCCACCCAGGGCCGTTCCGCCTCCGGGTCCGCCTCCAGGACGGGTGCGGTGTACGCCTCGCCGACCTTGCGCGCGGCGTCGATCTCGCGGCGGAAGCGGGCCCGGAACTGCGCGTTCGAGACGTGCTCCTCGTGCACCACCTTCACGGCGACCGTGCGCCCGCTCTCGGACCGGGCCAGGTACACCCGCCCCATCCCCCCGGCGCCGAGCCGCCCGAGCAGCAGGTACGGCCCGATCCGGGGCGGATCCGTGGCGGTGAGCGGTTTGATGCCCCCGTCGACATTGTCGTCACTGTTTAACGCGATGCCCATGCTGCCCGCCCCCGGTGATCCCCTGTGGTCGCCCGAACCGACTCCCCGTGCGTTCGAACACGCCCCAGGGTAGAGGGAGTTCCGTGCAGGATGAAGGCAGGCCCACGTCAGGAAGGATCACCGATCACCGTGAGCGCACCGCCGTGCCCCCGCTGCGGCCGGGAGCTGGAACCGCTGCCCGTCTACTACATGCGCAACCGCTGGCGCGGCGCACCACCACGCCCCAGGTCGGAGCTGTGGTGGAGCTGCCCGGCGGGCGACTGGCTGGGCTGGCAGAACCCGAACAGGGGGCCCGGGCCGCTGCACACGATGCGGCTGTGGCCGGGCGGCTGCTTCTTCTGCGGCGACGACGACACCACCTGGGTCGGCGAACCCTGGCAACGGGAGGAAGACGGCGAGTGGCGGGACTGGATGGTCTGCCTGAGCTGCGGCACCAGCAACCCGCGCCGGATCCCGCCGCCCGACCCGGACCGCTGAGGCGGCCGGGGCGGGCGGTACGCGTGTCCTCAGAGCCCGCGCACGAACTCCGCGAAGGCAGCGGGGCTCACGGTGAAGGCGGGCAGCTGGGGGTTCTTGGAATCCCGGACGGCGATCCGGTGGGGCTGCGCGGCGACCTCGACGCACCCGCCGCCGGTGTCGCCGCTGTACGAGGACTTCTGCCAGGTGGCGCCGCCGAGGGGGGCACACTCGACGCACTCGCCGCCGGTCGTTCCGCTGTACGAAGACTTACGCCAGCGTGCGCCCGACAGGTCCTGGATGGTGTCCATAACGTTCCTCCATTACACGGGCGATCAAGGCAGCCGAATCCCCAACGGATAGGGCAGTGGCCTGCAAGTGATCGTAACGGAGCGAACCCTCCCTGAGAGCTTGTGGATTGGCCGTCATATGACCCTGGACGAAGTCCTCCGTGTAGACGATGTCAGGGTCGTCATCGAAGCGCAGAACCGTGAACGAGCCGTCCAATCCCACGTGGGCGCCCACGCCGAACGGCAGGATCTGCACCTGCACCCACTCCCGTCGCTCAAGGGTCAACAGGTGGGCCAGTTGGTTCCTCATGACCTCCCTGCCACCCACCTCTTGATGCAGCACGGCCTCGCTCATCACGACCCACATCAGTGGCGGGTTCTCGCGCTGGAGGATCCGCTGGCGGTCCATCCGAGCCTCGACCTTCGCGTCCAGCCCGTCATCGGTCCGCACGCCCAACAGCGCCCGCGCGTACTCCGGGGTCTGGAGCAACCCGTACACCAGCTGCGCCTGGAACGAAGAGATGTACGCGGCCTTCGCCTCCATCTCCGCGTACGCCTGGAACCACGTCGGGAGTTGGCTCCGCAGCACCAGCCCCACCAGGCGCGAGAACATCCCGTCCGTGCCCAGCGCCGCGTCCACGCGCTCCGAGAAGTCCCGGGTCGGGACCTTCCGCGCCGTCTCGATCTGCCCGATCAGGGAGCCCGTGCAGAAGATGATGCTGCCGAGCGCGTGCTGTTTGAGTGCGGCTTCCTGGCGCAGGCGGCGCAGTTCGAAGCCGTAGTAGTCCAGCGGCGAGGCGCTGGGATCCAGGTCGCGGATGTTGACCATGAGCGGTCACCCCCAAGTACACGCCGTGAGGCGTTCGTTTCGGTCCGTAGCCGAGCGTAGTGAGACCGCTCCACCCTGGTGACGTGAATCACGTAACTGACTACTCCGCGACGCAAGTTGACGGCACCTACCGGATGGGCTTCACCGTGGGTGCGCACTCGGCCCGGCACATGCGGCGGATCCTGCGGATGCTGCTGGCCCGCTGGGAGCTGGCCGCGCTGGCCGACGGGGCCGAGCTGGCGCTGACCGAGTTGGTCGCGAACGTGGTGCGGCACGTGCCGGGGCGGGGCTGCGCGGTGGTGATCCTGCTGCGGCCGCGCGGGCTGCGGGTAGAGGTGGCGGACGGGTCCCCCTCCCCTCCCCGGCTCTCGCGCGACCCGGCGCCCTTGGGCGAGGGCGGGCGCGGGCTGCTGCTCGTCGAGGCCGTCACGGACCGCTGGGGCTCGGCCGTGACGGCGGGCGGCAAGACGGTGTGGTTCGAGTGCGACCGGCCCAGCCCGCGCAGAGCACCCCGCGGGACCCGCCCGTAGCGCCCTACCGGGCAGTAGGGCAGCATGGGCCGCCACCCGCCCCGCGCGCACCCGCCCGCACCCGTCCCACCAGGAGGAACACCATGGCCAGCCCCAAGCCGGAGACCCTCGCCGCCTTCGAGGCGGCCAAGGGGTTCATGCCCGTACGGGAGGGCCTCGCGCTGTACGCGGCGGCCGCGGAGGCCGCCTCGCTCGGGCTGCCGCTGCTGGAGGTGGGCACGTACTGCGGGCGCTCCACGATCCTGCTCGCCGACGCGGCCCGCGAGGCGGGCGTGAGCGCGATCACCGTGGACCACCACCGCGGTAGCGAGGAGCAGCAGCCGGGCTGGGAGTACCACGACCCGACGGTCGTGGACCCGGAGGTCGGGCTCATGGACACCCTCCCCACCTTCCGCCGGACCCTGCACGCGGCGGGCCTGGAGGAGCACGTGATCGCGATCGTCGGGCGTTCGCCGAAGGTAGCGGCGGCCTGGGGGGGCCCGCTGGGCCTGGTCTTCATCGACGGCGGGCACACCGACGAGCACGCCACCGGGGACTACGAGGGCTGGGCCCCGCACCTCGCGCCCGGCGGGACCCTGGTCATCCACGACGTCTTCCCGGACCCGGCGGACGGCGGGCAGGCGCCGTACCGGATCTACCTGCGGGCGCTGGCGTCCGGGGCCTTCGAGGAGGTCTCCGTGACGGACTCGCTGCGCGTCCTGCGCCGCACGGGCCCCGGCATCTGACCTCACGGCCTGCTGGGCTGCTGGGCTTCCGGCCGTCTGACCTGGGGCGACGCGCCGCGGCGGGACTCCATCCGGCCGTGCGCCCGGCCCTCGGACGGGTCAGGATCCGGACGGGGAGCCGGGGCGGGGTCTAGCATCGCCGACGTGCCGTACGACGACAGTGCCCCGCAGCCCGAGTCCGCCTCTTCGGTCGCCCCCGACCGGCCCTGGTTCACGCGCCGCTCCACGCTGGCCGTGGCCGTCGCCGCCCTCGCGCCCCTCTGCCTCGCCGGGTGGGTGCTGGTGGAGGTGACCTCCGGGGCCGGCGCCGACGACGGTCGGCCCCCGGCCGCCGCGAAGCCGCCGCTCGCCCCGCCCTCCTCGCAGCCGCGCCCGCAGGGCAGCGCCTCCGCCTCCGCGAGCCCGTCCGCCTCGGCGAGCGCGTCGCCGTCGGCGTCCGCCTCCCCGGGCGCGTCCACGGCGGCGGTCCCCGGCAAGGGCTCGCTGGCCGGACGCGTCGTGGTCATCGACCCGGGGCACAACGCGGGCAACTTCAAGCACACGAGCGAGATCGACAAGCAGGTCGACATCGGCACGAACATGAAGGAGTGCGACACCACCGGCACCACCACCAACGCCGGTTACATGGAGGCCGAGTTCACCCTCGACGTCTCCCGGCGGATGGCCACGATCCTGCAAGAGAAGGGGATCAAGGTGGTGTTCACGCACCGCGCCGACCGCCCCTTCGGCCCGTGCATCGACGAGCGGGCCCGGATCGGCAACGAGGCGAACGCCGACGCGGTGGTCTCGGTCCACGCCGACGGCGTCGCCGCGGGCAACCGCGGCTTCCACGTGATCCTGCCGGCGAAGGTCAAGGGCGGGTCGGCGGACACCGCGAAGATCGTCGGCCCCTCGCGCGAGCTGGGCGAGCGGATCGCGGGGAACTTCACCCGCTCGACGGGCTCGGCACCCTCCAACTACGTGGGCGGCGGCACCGGCCTGGTCGTCCGCGACGACCTCGGCGGGCTCAACCTCTCCACGCGTCCGAAGGTGTTCATCGAGTGCGGGAACATGCGCGACCCCAAGGACGCGGCGCTGCTGACCAGTCCGGATTGGCGCGAGAAGGCGGCCCAGGGCATCGCGAACGGCATCGTCGGCTTCCTCGGCGGGTAGGAGAGGGGGCCGGCTACGACCCCTGACCCCTCGGGCGCGCGAAACGTCCGTACGATGGTGCCCGCCCGCCGCCCCGCTCCGCAGTGGACCGCGGCACCGTCGGCGCCACGAGACGACGAGACGACGAGACGACCGAGAAGGACATCCAAGTGAACATCCGCTCCCTCACTAGAGGCGACGGCGTGGTGATCGGAGCAGCGGTGCTGCTGTTCATCGCCTCGTTCCTCAACTTCTACTCCGTGGACTGCGCCGGGCTCGCGGCCTGCGAGGCCCGGATCCCGAACGCGTGGGACACGGACCGGCTGAACATCGTCCTCCCCTCGGTCTTCCTGACCGGCATCGCCGCCGCGGCGCTGATCATCTCCACCCGGCTGCTGCCGGCGGGCCGCAAGGTCGCCGGGCAGGGCCTGGAGGTCTGGGGCGCCGGTCTCGCCGTCGCCGCCGCGTGGTCCTCGCTGTGGGCGCTGATCGTCAGCCCGCCCGGAGCCGGGCTGGGGGCGGGCAGCGTGATCGCCTTCCTGGCGAACATCGCGCTCGCCGTCGTCACCCTCGCCGGGTCGAAGATCCCCGCACTGGCGGGCTCCCTGGTGCCCGCGCCGAAGCCGCAGGTCGCCCAGCCCTACGGCGGCCAGCCGCAGCCGGGCGCCGGGTACGGCTACCCGGGCGGTCAGCAGCCCGCGCCGTACGGGACCACCCCGCAGCCCGCACCGCCGTACTCCGGCCACGGCGCCCCGGCGCCCACCCCGGGCCCGGTGGCCCCGCAGGACTCGCAGCCGGCCGCGGGCGCTCCGGGCGGCGACTTCGCCCCGTTCTGGTTCGCGGTGCCGGTGGCGCGCCCCCTCTTCGCCGAGGACGGCTCGCCGACCCCGATCGCCGAACTGGTGCCGGGCACCTGGTACCTGGCGGTGGACCAGCGCGGTCCGGCCGCGCTGGTGGCCCAGACGCCGGACAACCGGCGCGGCGTGCTGAACGACACCTCGGGCATCCAGCGCGGCTGAGCCCGCGCCCGCCCGTACCGCTGGACCGACGGCCCCCCGCCCTTCCGGGCGGGGGGCCGTTGGCCTACAGTCTCCTGACGCCCCGTCAGATAAGGCTCGCGGAGGGACCGTACATGCGCCTCGGACTCGCACTCGGCTACTGGGGCCGCGGCCCCAACCCGGCCCACCTCGACCTCGCCACCGAGGCCGAACGGCTCGGCTACGACTCCGTCTGGACCGCCGAGGCCTGGGGATCGGACGCCTTCACCCCGCTCACCTGGATCGCCGCGCACACCACCCGGATCCGGCTCGGCACCGCCATCGCGCAGATGGCCGCCCGCACCCCGACCGCCACCGCCATGCACGCCCTCACCCTGGACCACCTCTCGGGCGGCCGGATGATGCTCGGCCTCGGACTGTCCGGCCCGCAGGTGGTCGAGGGCTGGTACGGCCGCCCCTTCCCCGCGAGCCCGCTGACCGCCACCCGCGAGTACGTCGACGTCATCCGCCAGGTGCTGCGCCGCGAGGCGCCCGTAGCGCTCGACGGCCGCTTCCACACCCACCCGTACCGCGGCGCCGACGGCACCGGCATCGGCAAGCCGCTGCGGCCCATCACCCACCCGCTGCGCGCGGACCTGCCGCTGCTGCTCGGGGCCGAGGGCCCCAAGAACATCGCCCAGACCACCCGGATCGCGGACGGCTGGCTCCCGCTGTACTGGTCCCCGACCCGCACCGACGTCTACCAGGCCTCCCTCGCCGAGCTGCCCGAAGGCTTCATGATCGCGCCGATGGCGCGGGCCCACGTCTGCGACGACGTCGCCGAGGGGCTGCTCCCGGTCAAGGCCATGCTCGGCTTCTACATCGGCGGCATGGGCCACGCGGCCCGCAACTTCCACGCCGATCTGATGGCGCGCATGGGGTACGAGGAGGAGGCCCACCGGATCCAGGAGCTCTTCCTCGCGGGCCGCAAGCAGGAGGCGGTGCTCGCCGTACCGGACGCCTTCGCGGACGAGATCTCGCTGATCGGGCCGCGCGAGCGGATCGCGGAGCGGCTGGAACTGTGGCGCAAGGGCCCGGTGACCGACCTCCTCCTGACCGCCCCGGACCCGCACACCCTGCGGGTACTGGCGGAACTCAACGCATGACCCCCCTCTGGGGGCGCCTCAATCGCCGGCGAGGCTGAATCGCCCAGGACCGACAAATCCAGCCCCGCCGACGTTTGAGGCACTCACCGACAGGGCCGCCGAATCCAGCCTCGCCGGCGTTTGAGGCGCCCACCGACAGTGCCCTCAAATCCAGCCCGCCGGCGAATGAGGAACTCACCGATAGGGCCGCCAAATCCAGCCCCGCCGGCGTTTGAGGCGCCCCCGGAGGGACCTAGACGGCCGGATCCCCGCCGGGCGACACCGGCACGCGTTCGTCCCGCCGCGGCAGCAGCAACGGCGTACCCAGCATCAGCAGGCCGGCCACGGCGATCGCGGTGCGGGGGCCGGTGAGGCCCGCCAGCAGGCCCCACAGCCCGGTCATGGCCGCGATGGTCAGCTTGCTGGTGACCGACCACGCCGACAGGGTGCGGGCGATGCGGTCCGCCGGGAGCCGTTCGAGCCGGTAGGTGGCGAAGACCGGGTTGAAGACGCCCATGCAGGCGATCAGCCCGAACTCGACCACGACGACGAGCGCGAGCCCCGCCGCGCCGGGGCGGACGAAGGCCAGCCCGAGGGACCAGCAGGCGCGCAGCGTCCCGGTGGTGAGCAGGACCCGGCGCCGCCCGAAGCGGGCGACGAGCGGGCGGGCCAGCCGGGCGCCGATGATGCCGCCGACACAGGGCAGGCCGAAGGCGAGGCCGTACTGCCAGGGGGCGAAGCCGAGGTCGCCGAGCATGAGCACGGCGAGCAGCGGCAGGGTAGCCATGATCAGGCCGCCGACGAGGACCGTGTTGAAGAACAGGGGGCGCAGGGTGGAGTGGGTCAGGACGTACCGCCAGCCCTCGAAGAGGTCGCGGGGGCTCATTCTGTGGCCTGCGGTGCGCACGGGTCGGGGCTCGCTGCCGCAGATCGCGGCGATCCCGGCGGCGGAGAGCAGGAAGCTGACCGCGTTGGCCACCACGGTGAGCACCGGTCCGAAGAGCCCGATCGCGGCCGTGCCCAGCGGCGGCCCGAGGACGGAGGCGGTCCAGTTCGTGGTTTCGAAGCGGCCGTTGGCGACGAGCAGGTCCGCGGGCCGCACGAGCCCCTTCAGATAGGCGCCGCTGGCCGCGCCGAAGGCGATGTCGGCCGCGCCGACGACGACGGACACGACCAGGAGTTGTGCGAAGCCGAGCAGGCCCAGCGCGTAGGCGGCGGGGACGCTCAGCAGCGCCGCGCAGCGGACCAGGTCCATCGCGACCATCACCGGCCGCTTGCGGCGGAACTCCACCCACGGCCCGAGCGGCACCGCCACGACGGCCCCCACCGCGAGACCGACGGCCGCCAGCACCGACACCTGGGACGGCCCGGCGTGCAGCGCGAGGATCGCGATCAGCGCGAACGCGTCGAAGGCGAGCCAGGTGCCGAGGGTGCTGATCCCGTACGCCGCCCAGAGCCACCCGAACCTCCGACCCACGCCCATCACCCCGTTCCGCTCCGCCTCCCCCAGAGCTAAGCGAGCGGGAGGGCGGCCGGTCAAACAACCGATCCGCGATCCGTACACAACCGTGCGTTGTGGAGTAGCCTCCCCGACGTGGACCTCGAAGCCGTACGCACCTTCGTCACCATCGTGGACGCCGGCCGCTTCCAGGCGGCCGCCGCCGACCTGGGAGTCACCCAGCAGGCCGTCTCCAAACGCATCGCCGCGCTGGAGAAGGGCCTCGGCGCGCAGCTCTTCGCCCGCACGGCGCGCGGCGCCGAGCTCACCATCGACGGGCGGGCCTTCCTGCCGCACGCGCGCGAGCTGCTGCGCGTCGCCGAGCGCGCGGTCGCGTCCGTACGGCCCGGCCGCCGGGCGCTGCGGGTCGACGTGATCGCCTCGCGCGTGGCGGCGTCGGGCCTGATGCGCGAGTTCCACCGCGCGCACCCCGAGTTCGAGCTCGACGTGCTGATGCTCTTCGACATCGAGGCGGCGGTGGCCGCCGTGCGGTCCGGGGAGATCGACGCGTCCTTCCGCGCCGTGTCCGCGCCCGGCCGGCCGCTGCCCGGGGACGTCGCGTCCGTGCGCGTGCTCGACGAACCGCTCCAGCTCCTGACCGGCCCCGCCCACGCGCTGGCGGGCGCCCGGTCGGTGACCCTCGCGCAGCTCGCCGGGCACCGGATCTGGATGCCCGGCCTCGTCCCCGGCACCGAGTGGGCCGCCTACTACGACGACCTCGTCGCCGAGTTCGGCCTCACCATCGAGGCGACGGGCCCCAACTTCGGCTCCGACGCCCTCCTCGACACCATCGCGGACACCCCGGCCCTGGCCACCTTCATGGGCGAGCACACCCGACTCGTCTGGCCCGACGGACACGGCCTGCGCCGCATCCCGGTGATCGACCCGACGCCGGTCTACCCGCACTCCCTGATCTGGCGCCGCGACAACCCCCAGCCGGCGCTCGCGGCGCTGCGCGAACACCTCGCGGCGGCGCGTACCGGTGGCCCGGAGGGCCCCGACCGCCGGACGTGGACGCCCGCGTGGGCGCGGCGGAGGTGAGGTGGAGGTGAGGTGGCGCCACGGTGGCGCCATTGTTTGCCCGGGTGGCGCCACCTGGGGCCACCTTCCCTATCGGCCTATAGGCCCCTGAGCTGCACTTTCATGCGCTGATTTGATCAACAGAACCCCAGAGCGACCTCCCGTGGCGCCATGCGGCGCCAAAATGGCGCCACAAAAGCTGGCTGTGGCGCCATTCGTGTGCCATGCTTTCGCCATGGACCTCACGCCCTACGTCGATCACCTCCGGAACGAACTCGCGGTAGCCGCGGAAGCGGGCGGCGCCGAATCCCGCGCCCTGGCCGAGCGGCTCACCGCTCCCCTGGAGTCGGCCGCCCGGCTGACCCTGCTGAACGCCCTGTCCGCCGCCATGGGCGAGGTCACCCAGGACCTCGCCCCGGGCTCGGTCGACGTACGGCTGCGCGGGCTCGACCCCGAGTTCGTGGTGACCGCCCCCCCGGCCCAGGAGCCCTTCGTGTACGGGGGCACCCTGCCGGAGCACTCCGCTCCCGCGGCGGCTCCGGTCCCCGTCGCGGCGCCGGCCGGCGAGGGCGACGAGGGCGGCACGGCCCGCATCAACTTCCGCCTCCCCGCCCACCTCAAGAACCGCGTCGAGGACGCCGCCGGCCAGGAGGGCCTGTCGGTCAACGCCTGGCTGGTCCGGGCCGTCGCCGCGGCCCTGGAACCGGCCGGACCGGCCGCCCCGGCCGCCCCCCTCTCCCCGGGCCGCTCGCGCGGCCAGCAGGGCTTCACGGGCTGGGTCCGCTAGACGACCGCGGCACGACCGCACCGCCGTAGCAGCGCACCTCTCACCACTTCCGCTCCACCGAGCCAAGAGGACGGCACCACCATGTCTGCATTCCAGATCTCCCACCTCACCGAGACCTTCCAGACCCCCGAGCCGATCTCCGCCTCCGTCGAGTTCGAGCTCGGCACCATCCGCGTCACCGCCACCAAGCGCTCCGACACCGTCGTCGAGGTCCGGCCGAGCAACCCGGGCGCGGACATCGACGTGTGGACGGCCCAGCAGACCAAGATCAACTACTCGGCGGGGCAGCTCTTCGTGAAGGGGCCGCGCAAGCGCTCGCTGTTCGGCCGCAGCGGCTCGCTCGACATCGTCATCGCCCTGCCCGCCGGCTCGGAGCTGCGCGGCGACTGCCCCATGGCGGACTTCCTGTGCTCGGGACCGTTCGGGCAGGTCCGGCTGAAGACCTCGCTCGGCGACCTGCGCGTCGAGGAGGCGGCCGCCGCGCACCTCACCACGGGCCACGGCAACACGCACGTCGACACCGTCACCGGCAACGCCGAGCTGTCCGGGTCCGGGCGGATCAGCGCCGACGTCATCGGCGGCGCCGCGATCGTCAAGAACTCCAACGGCGACATCGCCCTCGGCGAGGTCCACGGCCACCTGAAGGCCACCACGTCCAACGGCTCCGTCTCCGTGGGCTCCGCACACGCCGGGGTCGAGGCCAAGTCCGCGAACGGGCACATCAAGATCGGCGAGGTGGCCCGCGGCCAGGTCGCGCTCCAGACCGCCGCCGGGAACATCTCGGTCGGCATCGCCCGCTCCACCGCCGCCTGGCTCGACGTGAACACCCGCGTCGGCAGCGTGCGCAACGGCCTCACCACCACCGACGGACCCGCCGACACCGACGAGACCGTCGAGGTCCGCGCCCGCAGCGGCGCGGGCAACATCGAGGTCCACCGCGCCTGACCCACCGGCCCACCGGCCCATCCCCATCCCCATCCCCAGCCCCAGTCCCAACACCCGCCCCAGTCCGAGCCCCAGTCCGAGTCCGAGTCCGAGTCCCAGCCCCAGCCCCAGCCCCGGAGGAGTGACCCCGCCATGCCCACAGCCGTCGCGACAGCGACCGCCACCTCCCGCACGTCGCCCGCGATCAGCGTCACCGGTCTGACCAAGTCCTACGGCGACAAGAAGGTGCTGGACGGCATCGACCTGCACGTCGCCCCCGGCACCGTCTTCGCCCTCCTCGGGCCGAACGGCGCGGGCAAGACCACCACCGTGCAGATCCTCACCACCCTCATACCCGCGGACACCGGTCAGGTCCGCGTCGGCGGCCACGACCTGGCCCGCGAGGCCGCCTCCATCCGTGGCGTCATCGGCGTGACCGGCCAGTTCTCGGCGGTGGACAATCTGTTGACCGCCGAGGAGAACCTGATCCTCATGGCAGACCTGCTCCACCTCGGCCGCCGGGAAGGCAGGCGCCGCGCCGCCGAGCTGCTGGACCGCTTCGACCTGACCGAGGCCGCCCGGGGGCCCGTCTCCACCTTCTCCGGAGGCATGCGGCGCAAGCTCGACCTGGCGATGACCCTGGTCGGCGACCCGCGCGTCATCTTCCTCGACGAGCCGACCACCGGGCTCGACCCGCGCAGTCGCCGCACGATGTGGGAGATCATCCGAAATCTGGTCACCGAGCAGGGCGTCACGATCTTCCTCACCACCCAGTACCTGGACGAGGCCGATCAGCTCGCCGACCGGATCGCCGTCCTCGACCACGGCAAGCTGGTCGCCGAGGGCACCGCCGAGGAGCTCAAGCGGCGCATACCCGGCAGCCACATCCGGCTGCGGTTCGCCACGGCGGCCGAACTGGACGCCGCCGACGCCCTGTTCGCCGCCCTCGACCTCGACCGCGAGGCACTCACCCTGGACCTCCCCGGCGACGGCAGCCCGGACACCCTGCGGGCCGTCCTGGACGTCCTGGAGCACGGCGGGGTCCGCGCCGAGGAGCTCTCCGTGCACACCCCCGACCTCGACGACGTGTTCCTCACCCTCACCGGACCGAAGCGGGAGAACGCGCGATGACCACCCTGGCCCATTCCGTCACCGACTCGGCGACGATGCTGCGGCGCAACCTCAGGCACGCCCTGCGCTACCCGTCGATGACCATCTCCGTCGCCGTGATGCCCGTACTGATGCTGCTCCTGTTCACCTACGTCTTCGGCGGCGCCCTCGGCACCGGCACCGGCTCGGAGCACTACATCGACTACATCGCCCCCGGCATCATCTTGATGTCGGCGACCGCCGGGGCGGTCGCCACGGCCGTCGGGGTCTGCGTCGACATGACCGAAGGCATCGTCAACCGCTTCCGCACGATGCCGATATCCCGGGCCTCGTTCCTGACCGGGCACGTCGTGGGCGGTGTGATCCAGACCCTGATCAGCGTCGCCCTGGTGACCGGCATAGCCCTGCTCATGGGCTTCCGGCCCACCGCCACCCCCGTCGAGTGGCTGGCCGTCGGCGGGCTGCTGACCGGGCTCGTGCTGGGCCTCACCTGGCTGGCCGCCGCGATGGGGCTGGTCGCCAAGACCCCCGAGACCGCGAGCAACCTGCCGATGCCGCTGCAGTTCCTGCCGCTCCTCGGCAGCGCGGTCGTCCCGACGGACTCGATGCCGACCGGGCTGCGCTGGTTCGCCGAGTACCAGCCCTTCACCCCGATCATCGAGACCCTGCGCGGCCTGCTGATGGGCACGCCGATCGGGAACGACGGGCTGCTGGCCTTCGCCTGGTGCGCGGCCCTGGCCCTCGTCGGCTACCTGTGGGCGCGGTCCGTCTTCAACCGGGACACGACCCGCTGATGCGCCGTACGCACCACGTGGTGAGGACCCGCCGGTCGCCCGGCGGGTCCTCACCATGTCGCGCGTCCGGTGTCCCGGGTTCAGCGGCCCAACTGCGAAAGGCTCGGGACCTGGTCGGTGACCGGGGCGCCCGCGCTCTTGCCCGCGTCCTTGACCCCGTTGATCATCTTCTCGAAGGCGCCGATGTCCGCGTCGTTCGCGTCGCCCTTGCGGAGCTTGCTGCCGAGTCCCTTGAGGGAGTCGATCCCCGCGGTGAGCGGGCCCACCGCCTTGGACAGCAGCGGGTCGCCCTTGGCGTTGTCGGCCGCCGCCTTCAACCGGTTGTAGGCGAACGCGCCCGCCAGGCCCGCCTTCACGAGGGCGAACTTGCGCCCGCTCGCGCCCTTCTTGAACTTGCCCGCGCGGTACGGCTTGATGATCCACTGGTAGGTGGCACCGGCCGCGAGACCCGCGTTGGCGACGAAGCGCGTCTTGGCGAACTTCTGTTTCTGCGCCTCGGTGGACGGGCTGGGCGACGGCGCGGCGTCCGCGACGCGCAGGGCCTCCTCGGCCGCGTCGACCTGGACGGCCGCCGGCGCCCCTTGGACCGAGACGTCCGTACTCCGGTCGCTCCGGTCGCCGCCCTTACCGCAGGCGGTGGCGCCTCCGGCGAGCAGCGCGGTGGACAGGATCAGGGCCGTGCAGCCACGACGGAATCGGGCGGTTCTGGGTATGGACACGGTTTCCTCCGGGGACTGAGGTGTCCCAGGCAGCCTCACCCCGGCCCACCCACTGCGCCACTTGGGGAAGCCGTTCGGGTTTGGCCCGCGCCGCAGCGGCAAGACGCGGGCCATGCCCACAAACAGTCGAGCACACATGCGAGCGAGAACCCGGGGAAGCAGCTCCGCCGGACGGATCGTCGCGATCGTGGCGGACGTACTGGCCTTCGTGATCGTCGCGTGGATCCTGCTGTACCTGCTGGACGCCAACCAGAACAACAGCCTGGTCGACCTGGTGCACGACGCCGCCACCTGGCTCGCGACCTGGTCCTACGACCTCTTCACCTTCGACCGCGACTGGGTCCAGGTCGTCGTCGGCTACGGCATCGCCGCCGTCGCCTACCTCTTCATCGGCCACGCCCTCGCGGGCTGGCTGGCCCGCCGCTGAGCCACCCCGCGAAAGCCGGCACGGACGGCCCGGACTGCCCAGTCGGCCTGGTCGGCCCGGACTGACTAGCAGCAGTCCGGGTCGAGTCCGTCCGGCAGGGTCGTGCCTCCGAAGACGGCCGTGGTCGGCTCGTCCCCGCCCAGCGCGGCCACGGCCAGCAGCAGGGACGCCGCCGTCCAGGTCGTCTGCTCCACCGGCCAGACCTTCTCGTCCTCGAAGACGTACCCGGTCCAGTACATGCCGTTCTCGGCCCGCAGGTGGGTGATCGAGCGCAGGATCTCCAGCGCCCGGTCGGACTCCCCCATCGCCCAGAGCGCGAGGGCGAGTTCACAGCTCTCGCCGCCCGTCACCCACGGGTTGGGCAGCACGCAGCGCACGCCGAGGCCCGGCACGACGAAGTCGTCCCAGCGCTCCTCGATCCGCGCCTTCGCCTCGGAACCGGTCAGGGCCCCGCCCAGGACCGGGTAGTACCAGTCCATCGAGTAGTGGTTCTTGTCGAGGAAGCGCTCGGGATGACGGCGCACGGCGTGGGCGAGCGCGCCCACGGCCACCTCCCAGTCGGGCTGCGGCTCCTCGCGGCACTCGGCGATCGCCAGTGCGCAGCGCAGCGCCTGGTGGATCGAGGAGGAACCGGTCAGCAGGCCGTCGGCGACCACCGTCCCGTCCGCCTCGCGCTTCCAACCGATCTGTCCGCCGGGCTGCTGGAGCCCGAGGATGAATTCGACGGCGGCGAAGACGACGGGCCACATCCGGTCGAGGAAGCGGTCGTCCCCGGTCGCCAGGTAGTGGTGCCAGACCCCGACCGCTATGTAGGCGGTGAAGTTGGACTCCTTGCCCGCGTCCTGCGGGTCCTCGGTGTCCACCCCCTCGGGCCGGTCCGCGTAGGCGGCGTACCAGGAACCGTCCTCGTTCTGGTGGGCCGCCAGCCAGGCGTACGCCCGCGCCGCGGCCTCGTGCTCGCCCGCCACGTCCAGGGCCATCGCGGCCTCGGTGTGGTCCCACGGATCGAGGTGGTGACCGCGGAACCACGGGATCGCCCCGTCCGCGCGCTGCGCGGCCAGGATCCCGGCGACGGTCTGTGCGGCCTCCTCGGCCGTCAGTACACCGTCCAGGACGAGGTGCTCGGTGCGCCCGGGCGAGGTCACTTGGCGGCGCCGACGGGCAGGTGGGGCTTGGTCGCGTAGGCCACGAAGCTCTTGCCGATGACCGGGTTGAGGGCCTGCTCGGCGAGCCGGGTCGCGAGCGGCTTCTTCATGATGTCCCAGACCAGGAGCTTGTGGTACGCCTTCACCGGCAGCGCCTTGTCGTTGTCCACGCCGAAGGCGCACTTGAGCCACCAGTAGGGCGAGTGCAGGCCGTGGGCGTGGTGCGTGCCGTACGGCTTGAGGCCGGCCTGCTCCATCTTCCCGAGCAGCTCGTCGGCCTTGTAGATGCGGATGTGGCCGCCCTCGACCTCGTGGTAGGCGTCGCTGAGCGCCCAGCAGATCTTCTCGGGGCCGTAGCGCGGGACGGTGATGGCGATGCGGCCGCCCGGCTTGAGGACCCGGACCATCTCGGCGAGCACGCCCTTGTCGTCGGGGATGTGCTCCATCACCTCGGAGATGATGACGACGTCGAAGGAGTCGTCGGGGAAGGGCAGCGCGAGCGCGTCGCCCTCCATGGCGGTGGCCGTGGCACCGGCGGGGGCCTCACCGGCCTCCTTCATGGCGGCGAACCACTTGGCGACCTCGCGGATCTCCTCGCCGTTGCGGTCCACGGCGACCACGTGGGCGCCGCGCCGGTAGCACTCGAAGGCGTGCCGGCCCGCGCCGCAGCCCAGATCGAGCACGCGATCGCCTGCGGCCAGCGGGAACCTGGAGAAATCGACGGTCAGCACGCGGTCCTGCCTTCGCGGTCGAGGTGGGGGTGATGGTGGGTGGAGACGAGGTATGTGACGAGGTACTTCACGAGGTACTTCACGGGGTGCGGCGCCCCTGCGGCCGTCAACGACCGGCGCGTGCGGCCCGTTCGATGGCGGCCCGTTCGATCGCGGCCCGGTAGTGCGCCACCGTGCCCTGGGCGGCTCTGGCCCAGGTGAAACGGTCCAGCACCCGCGCGCGCCCGGCACTGCCCAGACGGGCCCGCAGCTCGGAATCACCGAGCAGCCGGCCCAGCGCGGCGGCCAGGGCCCCCGCGTCACCGGGCGGCACGGCGAGGCAGGTCTCGCCGTCGGCGCCCGTCACCTCGGGGATCGCCCCGCCGGTGGTGGCCACCAGCGGGGTGCCGGTGGCCATGGCCTCGGCCGCGGGGAGCGAGAAGCCTTCGTAGAGGGAGGGCACGCAGGCGACCTGGGCGCTGCGCACCAGGTCGACGAGCTCGGCGTCGGTGATGCCCTTGACGAACTGCACCGCGTCCTGGAGCCCGTACTGCTCGATCGCCCGGGCGACCGGCCCGCGCTCGGCGCGCTTGCCGACCACCACGAGGTGGGCAGCGGGCTGCTCGGTGCGCAGCTTGGCCAGCGCCTCCACGAGGTGCACCAGGCCCTTGAGCGGTACGTCCGCACTGGAGGTGGTCACGATCCGGCCCGGGACCTCGGCGACGGACGCGTCCGGCGACCACAGGTCGGTGTCCGCGCCGATGTGCACGACGTGGATGCGGTCGTCGCGGACGCCCAGGTGGTCGGCGATCTCCTGCTGCGAGGAACCGGAGACGGTCAGGACCGTGGGCAGCCTGCGGGCGACGCGCCCCTGCATGCGGGTGAAGCCGTACCAACGGCGCACCGAGGCACGCTTCTTGCGGTCCTTGGCAGCGGCGAGGTCGAGCTTGCGGTCCACCGTGATCGGGTGGTGGACGGTGGTGACGAGGGGCGCGCCCAGGTCGGCCAACAGGCCGTAGCCGAGGGTCTGGTTGTCGTGGATGACGTCGAACTCGCCGCGCCGGGCCGCCAGGTGGCGGCGGGCCCGCAGCGAGAAGGTCAGCGGCTCGGGGAAGCCGCCGGTCCACATGGTGGCGACCTCAAGGGCGTCGATCCAGTCCCGGTACTCACCGCGCTTGGGGGTGCGGAAGGGATCGGGGTGGCGGTAGAGGTCCAGGCTGGGCAGCTCGGTGAGCGTGGCGCCGGTGTCGAGCACCGGATAGGGCTGCGCACCGATGACCTCGACGGAGTGCCCCAGGGCCACCAGTTCCCTCGCGAGGTGGCGGACGTAGACGCCCTGGCCACCGCAGAACGGGTTCCCCTTGTAGGTGAGGAGTGCGATGCGCAACGGGCGGTCGCCGTCAGTGGCGGAACCCTGGAAAGGGCTCGTCACCATGGCCTCAGCGGTCACTCCCGGCCCCCTTCTCGCTGCACTTTCGCCGGAGCGTAACCGCTCGGATAATGTAGAACAAGTTTCAGACTTGATCCGTTGAAGACCATTGAATCTACCGGCCGGAAACCACACCGTAAGAGCCGGAGCAGGTGATTCGCGCCACGGCAGGCCCGCCTGCCATGCTGACCACGCAACAGCCTCGGAGCGGTGCGAATGGATACCTCGGAACGCCACGGAACGGGACACATGACAGCGGAAGCCAAGGCCCTCGCCACGCCGGCGTCCCCGCCCCTGACGGAGCGGCAGGAAGCCCGCCGTCGCAGGATCCTGCACGCCAGCGCGCAGTTGGCGAGCCGGGGCGGGTTCGACGCGGTCCAGATGCGGGAGGTCGCCGAGTCGTCCAGCGTCGCGCTGGGCACGCTCTACCGCTACTTCCCCTCCAAGGTCCACCTCCTGGTGGCGACCATGCAGGACCAGCTCCAGCACATGCACACGACGCTGCGCAAACGCCCCCCGGCCGCCGACAGCCCCGCCGAAGCCGTCGCGGAAACGCTCATGCGCGCCTTCCGCGCCCTCCAGCGCGAACCGCACCTGGCCGACGCCATGGTGCGCGCCCTGACCTTCGCGGACCGCAGCGTGAGCCCCGAGGTGGACACCGTCTCCCGGCTGACCACGGCGATCATCCTGGACGCGATGGGCCTGGACGCCCCGCCCACGGCGGAACAGCTCTCGGCGGTCCGCGTCATCGAGCACACCTGGCACTCGGCCCTGATCACCTGGCTCTCGGGCCGCGCCTCGATCGCCCAGGTGAAGATCGACATCGAAACGGTCTGCCGCCTGATCGACCTCACGGCCCCACCGAAGTAACCGGCGCCGAAGCCATCGGGCACAGACGCTCAAGGATCGGCCGAAACAGGGCGGTATCCGGGGGCGGGCGCGGCTTCGCCGCGGTGGGCGGGGCTTCGGGTGGGGCGGGGTCGGAGGGGTTCCGGGGGCTGCCCGTCAGTTCAACTGTCTCTCCGTGGGGCCGTGACCTGTCAAGGGCGCTCCCTGCGGTCGCGTCGCTGCGCGATGGCCTGCGGCCACCCTTGACAGCCCCCGTCCCCACGGAAAGCCAAGAACTGTCGGGCGGCCCCCGGGGGAAGGCAGGGGGGACCTGACCCTGTGCGACTAGATTCCGGGCAATGAGGCAGCGGCCCTGAGTGCGCCCCTGCCGCGCCCTCCGGGCGACAAGACAACGACCACAAGCGACAAGCGACAAGAACGCTGTCAGATCGCTACGCGCTTCTCCGAGAGAAGCGTCAGCGAGTTGTTCGGGGCTGGTGGAGGTTGGGGTGGAAGTTGGGGTGGAGGTTGGTGGGGGCTGCATAGGGGCTGGTGGGGGGCGATGAGGGCTGTTGGGTGCCTGCCGGGGGCTGCTCGGGGTGGGAACTCGGCGAGGCCGAGCAATGGGCGGGTCTGAAGCCGTCCGCCCCTCACACGAGGGCTCCAAATACCTACAAAAGGGGCATCTTGGAGGGGTGTGGAGTCCCCACCGCCTCCTGACCCGACTCTTGCTCGGTGGGGCCGAGCATCCACCCTCCCGCACCACTCACCACCCCCCCCACCAGCCCAAATCAGCCCGCAGACGCTTCTCTCGGAGAAGCACGTAGCGATCTGACAGCGCTCTTGTGGCCTGTCGCTTGTGGCTTGTGGCTTGTCGTCTGTCGCTGTTCGCCCGGAGGGCGCGGCAAGGCCGCACTCGGAGCGGCTGCCTCACTGCTCGGAATCCAGTCGCACAGGGTCAGGTCCCCCATGCCTTCCCCCGGGGGCCGCCCGACAGTTCTTGGCTTTCCGTGACGGGGTGGCCTGTCAAGGGTGGCCGCAGGCCATCGCGCAGCGACGCGACCGCAGGGAGCGCCCTTGACAGGTCGCCCCGGCGCGGAGAGACAGTGGAACTGACGGGCAGCCCCCGGAACCCCACCGACCCCGCCCCACCCGAAGCACCCGCCAACCACAGCAAAGCCGCACACCCCGACCCCGCCCCGCCGAAGCACCCGCCAACCCGCGGCGAAGCCGCGCCCACCACCGCCCAACCCCTCGCCGTCCCTCACTCCTCCGGTGGGAAGACCACCTCGCCGCTCGTGGCCAAGGTGATCGTGATGGCCTCGACCGGGCAGCCCTCGGCTGCCGTGAGGACCGGTTCGTTCGCGTCCGTGTCCGGTGAGCTCGGGTGGGACTGGCGGGCCGAGTCGAGGGCGAAGCCCGTGGGGGCGTGGTTCACGCACATGCCCGAGCCGATGCAGACACCTCTGTCCACCTCGACGTGCCAGCGGTCACCCATCACTCACCACCGGCGGAAGCACCGTCACCAGAAGCACCAGCAGCATCGGCACCGGCGGCCGGCGGCTGGTAGCCGCCCGGGAGGCAGATCATCTTCGCCTCCAGGTACTCGCTCAGGCCCTCCGGGCCGAACTCGCGGCCGAGGCCGCTGTTCTTGTAGCCGCCGAACGGTCCGAGCATGTCGAGACTGAAGGTGTTCACGTTGAAGACGCCGGTGCGGATCCGACGACCGAAGTCGATGCCGTGCTCGACGTCGCCGGTCCACACGCTGCCGCTCAGCCCGAAGTCCGAGTCATTGGCTATCCGCACGGCATCGGCCTCGTCCCCGTACGGGATCAGGCAGACGACCGGCCCGAAGATCTCCTCGCGCGCGATCCGCATGGAGTTGTCGACGTCCCCGAAGAGCGTCGGCTCGACGTACCAGCCCTGGTCAAAGCCCGCCGGGCGCCCGCCACCGGTGAGGATCTTGGCGCCCTCCTCCTGACCGATCTTGATGTAGTCGAAGGAGCGCTGTTGCTGCCGCTTGGCCACCAGCGGGCCGAGTTGGGTCGCCGGGTCCAACGGGTCGCCGACCACCAGGGCTCCGGCCGCCGCCGCGAGCGCCTCGGCGATCTCCTCGTAGCGGCTGCGGGGGGCCAGTACGCGGGTCTGGGCCACGCACGCCTGCCCGTTGTTCATCCAGGCGGCCGGGACGATCCCGGCGATGGTGCTCTCCAGGTCCGCGTCCGGCAGGATCACGGCCGCGGACTTGCCGCCGAGTTCCAGGGTGACCCGGGTGAGGTTGCGGGCGGCGACCTCCATGACGCGCTTGCCCGCCGCGACGGAGCCGGTGAAGGAGACCTTGTCGATCCCCGGGTGCCCGACCAGGTACTCGCTGACCTCGCGGTCGGCCGGCAGGATCGACAGCACGCCCTCCGGCAGCCCGGCCTCGCGCGCGATGTCGGCGAGGATGTAGGAGTCGAGCGGCGCTTCGGGCGAGGGCTTGAGGATGACGGTGCAGCCGCTGAGCAGCGCGGGCGCGAGCTTCGCCGCGGCCACGAACTGCGGGACGTTCCAGGGGATGACGGCCGCGACCACGCCCACCGGCTCGCGCCGGACCATGATCGGGCTGAGCGCTCCCTGCCGGTGCTCCTCGTACGGGAAGGAGCGGGCGACCGTGATGGCGGCGTCGTAGACCATCATCGGGCCGAGCGCCTGGGCGAGGACGCTCCAGGAGTACGGCGATCCGTTCTGCGAGCTGATCGAGCGGGCGATCTCCTCGTGCCGGACGGCGATCGCGTCCTTGATCCGGGCGATGACCGCGATCCGCTCGTCCAGGGACGCGCGGGGCCAGGGGCCTTCGTCGAAGGCCTTGCGGGCGACGGCGACGGCGCGGTCGACGTCCGCCCGGGAAGCGTGCGGTACGCGGCCGATGACCTGCTCGGTGTGGGGCGAGACGATGTCGATGGTGTCGCTGCCCAGCGGATCGGTCCACTCCCCGCCGATGAACAGCTTTCCGTGTTCCACGAGCTCGGTCATGGCTGATGCCTCCTGCGGTTCAGAACCGGATGCCAGAACTGATACCAGTTCTAGTTCCAGGAGTCCACGGCGCAGACAGAAGACCGCCCCAAGAGTGCGGAGAGATCGGCAACGCAACAGACGACTGGTCAGGAAGCCGTGCAGATGGTCGACTTGGGCTACTACTGGAACGAGTTCTCGTCAGCCGTCACAGCACTCGTCGCGTTCACCTGCGACCTGCCGCACCACTCCGTCTGGGGGCCACCACATGTCAGCAGCCGCAGCCGCACCCGAACCGCCCGGTGTCGGCGACCACGGTGTCGGCGACCCCGGCACCATCGACCACGGCGGCGGCGTCTGGGGGATCAAGGTCCCCATCCCCGACAACCCGCTCGGCCACACCCTCGTCCACGTCGTCGAGACCGACCGCGGGCCGGTCCTCATCGACACCGGCTGGGACGACCCCACCTCCTGGGACACCCTCGTCGCCGGCCTCGGCGCACTCGGGATCCCCGTCGCCGACGTCCACGGCGTGGTCATCACCCACCACCACCCCGACCACCACGGCCTGTCCGGCCGGGTGCGGGAGGCGTCCGGGGCCTGGATCGCGATGCACGCCGCCGACACCGAGGTCGTCACGCGCACCCGCGGCTCCGACCCCGGCGTCTGGCTGGACTACATGAGCGAGAAGCTCCTCGCCGCGGGCGCCCCCGACGAACACATCGCCCCGCTGCGCGCCGCCCGCGAGAGCGGCCGCATGCGCACGCTGCCCGGGATGCACGCGGCCGTCCCGGACCGCGAGATCGTCCCCGGCGAGCTGCTGCCGCTGGCCGGGCGCCGGCTCCGGGCGATCTGGACCCCGGGCCACACCCCGGGCCACGTGTGCCTGCACCTGGAGGAGGAGCACCCCGCGCACCTCCCCGGCAACGGCCGCCTCTTCTCCGGTGACCACCTGCTGCCCGGCATCTCCCCCCACATCGGGCTGTACGAGGCCCCCGAGGACCTGATGGCCACCGACCCCCTCGGCGACTACCTCGACTCCCTCGAACGCATCGGCCGCCTGGACCCCGCCGAGGTGCTCCCGGCCCACCAGCACGCCTTCACCGACGCCCCGGCCCGGGTCCGCGAGCTGTTGGCCCACCACGAGGAGCGCCTCGTCGGCCTGTGGGAGCTGCTCGCGCGCCCGCTGACCGCCTGGCAGCTGGCCGAGCGGATGGAGTGGAACCGCCCCTGGGCGCAGATCCCGTACGGCTCCCGCAACATCGCCGTGTCGGAGGCGGAAGCGCACCTGCGGCGGCTGGTGAAGCAGGGCCGCGCCGAGGCCGTCCCCGGCAGTGACCCGGTGACGTACCGGGCCCTGTAGTCGGGACCCGCCAGCAAGCGGAACGCCCGCGACGGAGCTACGGCGAGGCAGCGACGAGGGCGTGACGAGGGCACGGCGAGGGCACGGCGGCGGCCCCGCACGCGGGTGGACCGGCCCGCCGTCAAAGGGGGCGCGGGTTACGGGCCGGTAGAGTGACCGGGTCGTCAACACTTCCGTACGGGGGGAAGCCGGTGCGAATCCGGCGCTGACCCGCAACCGTGTCCCGCCTCCGGCGCCGCCGGGCGGGGAGCCGGATTGCCCCGTGGCGGAGGTGCGCGGCTCGCGCCGCCGGATCCTCCGGTGGCCGGCACCGTCGAGGTAAACGGAGCCGGAGCCCGGTACTCCATGTGCCTGCCTCCCGCTCCCCAGCAGGAGAGGCACCCGCCCCACCATGAACGTCCGCCGCAGCGCCGCCGCGCTCGCCGCCTCCGCCGTGCTCTGTCTGGGCGCCGCTCCCGCCGCCCTCGCCGCCCCCTCGCCCTCACCGGCCCCCGTGATCCCCTCCGGGCTGTTCGGCAAGGGCGACCCGACCTTCGACGGTGTCTGGCGCCAGTCCTTCGCCCTGCTCGCCCAGCAGGCGGCCGGCGTGCGGCCCGCGCCTCAGGCCGTCGGGTGGCTGACCGGCCAGCAGTGCGCGAACGGCGCCTTCGCCGCGTTCCGCGCGGACTCCGGCGCGGCGTGCGACGCGAAGACGGTGCTCGACACGAACGCCACCGCCGTGGCGGTCCAGGCACTGGGGGCGCTGGGCGGCCACGACGCGGCCGTCAAGAAGGGCGCCGACTGGCTGAAGTCCGTACAGAACGAGGACGGCGGCTGGTCCTACAACCCGGGCGCCCCGAGCGAGGGCAGCTCCACCCCGCTCGTGATCAGCGCGCTGACCGCGGCCGGTGAGAAGCCGGCCGAGGTGAAGTCGAAGGCGGGCAAGTCGGCGTACGACGCCCTCCTCTCCTTCCAGCTCGGCTGCGCCGCCGAGCCCGCCGCCGACCGCGGCGCCTTCGGCTACCAGCTCCAGGACGGCAAGCTCCCGGCGAACGCCGGCGCCTCGGCCGCCTCGGTGCTCGCCGGGCTCGGCGCCGGCCCGGTCGTCGCCCCGGCCGCCGCGGACACCCCCGCCGCGGCGCTGGAATGCCCGGCCGGAGCGAAGGACCCGGCGGCCGCCGCCCAGGCCTCGGCCGGCTACCTGGCGGAGGCCCTCAAGAAGGACGGCCACCTGGTCGTGAAGACCCCGGGCGCCGAGACGGTCACCGCGGACGTCGGCAACACCGCCGACGCCGTGATCGCGCTGGCCGCCGCCGGCCACAAGCAGTCCGCCACGGGCGCGCTGGAGTGGCTCAAGGCCAACTCGGCCGAGTGGTCCAAGGGCAACCCGGCCGCCCTCGCCACCCTGGTCCTGACCGCGCACGCGACCGGCACGGACCCGAAGGCCTTCGGCGCCACCGACCTGGTGTCCGCGCTGAACGCGACCGGCCCGACCGACACCGCCGCGGCCACGCCCGGGCAGTCGGCCGCCGCCGACGCGGGGGCGGACTCCTCGAAGTCCTCCGGCTCCTCCAGCGTCGGCATCTGGTGGGTCATCGGTCTGGGCGCCGTGGCCGGCATCGGCATCGGCTTCGTGATGAGCCGCCGCAAGCAGCAGCCGTGATCCGCCGGCCCCGTCCGGACCGGACCCGCTCGTCCCGCACCCGCTCGTCCCGCACCCGCTCGTCCCGCACCGGCTCCCGGTCGTTGTCGGCGGCCCTGTCCCTGGCGCTGGCGCTGGGCGCGGCGCTGACCCTGCTGGGCGCCGGCCCCGCGCTCGCGGCCGGTTACCGGTACTGGTCGTTCTGGGACGGTACGAGCGGCTCGTGGACGTACGCCACCCAGGGATCCTCCCTGGTCAGGCCCAAGGACGGCGCCGTCCAGGGCTTCCGCTTCGCCGTCAGCAAGGACGCGGCCGACCAGGCGGCCACACCGCGCGCAGCCGCCGACTTCGGGGCGATCTGCTCGGGCACCGCTCCGGTCGAGGGCCGCAAGCGGGTGGCCCTGGTCGTCGACTTCGGCCTCCCCGCGGACGCTCCGGCCGGCGAGACCCCGCCGCAGGAGGCGCCGCGCACGGCCTGCGCGGTGGTGGCTCCCGACGCGACGGCCGCCGACGCGCTGGCCGAGGTGGCGAAGCCGCTGCGGTACAACAGCGCGGCGCTGATGTGCGCGATCTCCGGGTACCCGAAGCAGGGCTGCGGCGAGCAGGTCGGCGCGAGCGAACCGAAGCCGTCCGGCTCGGCGGCGGCGCCGGCCGATGCCTCGGCGTCGCCTTCCGCCGCCGCGTCCGACGACGGGGGCGGTCCCTCCGTGGGGCTCCTGGCGGGGATCGCGGCCGTGATCGCCCTGGCCGGGGCGGCCGTGTGGCAGTCCCGCCGCCGCCGCGCCCGGTGACCCACCCGGCCGACCGGACCGGCCCGACCGAACCGGCCGGCCCCGCCGCGACCGGCGCCCGGCCGGAGCCGCCCGGCCGGTCGCCCGCCGCCTCGTCGTACGTCCGGCCCCGGCGGCGGGACCGCTGGGAGGCGCCGGCCGCCGCGCGGCGCAACGCGCTGCACGCCGGTGCGTGGTGGCTCTGGGCGCTGGGGCTGGCCACGGCGGCGTCCCGGACCACCAATCCGCTGCTGCTCGGCCTGATCGTCGGCGTCGCCGGTTACGTGGTCGCGGCCCGGCGGACCGCCGCCCCCTGGGCCCGGTCCTACGGCGCCTTCGTCAAGCTCGGCCTCGTCGTGATCGGCCTGCGGCTGCTCTTCTCCATGCTGCTCGGCTCCCCGATCCCCGGGGCGCACGTCCTGTTCACCCTGCCCGAGCTCCCGCTGCCGGCCTGGGCGCAGGGCATCCGGTTCGGCGGGAGGGTCACCGCCGAGCAGTTGGTCTTCGCCTTCTACGACGGCGCCAAGCTCGCCGCCCTCCTCATCTGCGTCGGCGCCGCGAACGCCCTCGCCAATCCGGCCCGGCTGCTGAAGTCCCTGCCCGCCGCCCTGTACGAGGCGGGCGTGGCCGTCGTCGTCGCCATGACGTTCGCGCCGAACATGGTCGCCGACGTGGTCCGCCTGCGGACCGCCCGCCGCCTGCGCGGGCGCCCCACCGGCGGGGTGCGGGCGATCCTGCAGATCGGCCTGCCCGTCCTCGAAGGCGCCCTGGAGCGCTCGGTGGCCGTGGCCGCGTCGATGGACGCGCGCGGGTACGGGCGCAGCGCCCACGTCCCGGCCCTCGTCCGGCACACCACCAACGTCCTCACCCTCGGCGGGCTCCTCGGCGTGTGCGCCGGAACGTACGGGCTGCTCGCCGCCGAAGGCGCCGGGTACGGGCTCCCCGTCCTCCTGATCGGCCTCGCGTTCGCCCTCGGCGGCCTCCGCCTGGGCGGGCGGCGCAGCGTCCGCACCCGCTACCGCCCCGACCGGTGGGGCGTGCGCGCCTGGCTGGTGTCCGCTTCCGGCGCGGCCGTCGCCGCGCTGATGATCTACGCCGGGTCCGTCGACCCGGAGGGGCTGCGGCCCGGTGTGGTGCCGCTGGTCGCGCCCGGACTGCCGCTGTGGCCCGCGGCGGCGGTGCTGATCGGTCTGCTGCCCGCCGTGGTGGCCCCCGTCCCCCCGAAGGAGGGCTAGTCACGTGATCCGCTTCGACCAGGTGTCCATCACCTACGACGGCAGGCCCGGGCCGACGCTCCACCACGCGGACTTCACCGTCCCCGAGGGCGAGCTGACGCTCCTGGTCGGCCCGTCCGGCGTCGGCAAGTCGACCCTGCTCGGCGCGGTGTCCGGGCTGGTCCCGCACTTCACCGGGGGCACCCTGCGCGGCCGGGTCACGGTCGCCGGGCGCGACACCCGCACCCACCGGCCGCGCGAGCTGGCCGATGTCGTCGGCACGGTGGGCCAGGACCCGCTCGCCCACTTCGTCACGGACGTGGTCGAGGACGAGCTGGCCTACGGGATGGAGTCCCTGGGGCTCGCACCTGCGGTGATGCGGCGCCGGGTGGAGGAGACCCTGGACCTGCTGGGCCTGAACGAGCTCCGCGACCGCCCCATCGCCACGCTCTCCGGGGGCCAGCAGCAGCGGGTCGCGATCGGCTCCGTCCTGACCCCGCACCCCCAGGTCCTCGTCCTGGACGAGCCGACGTCCGCGCTCGACCCGGCGGCGGCCGAGGAGGTCCTGGCGGTCCTCCAGCGCCTGGTGCACGACCTCGGTACGACGGTCCTGATGGCGGAGCACCGGCTGGAGCGGGTGGTGCAGTACGCCGACCAGGTCCTCCTGATCCCCGCCCCGGGCGCGGCCCCCGTCCTGGGCCCCCCGGCCGACATGATGGCCGTCTCCCCCGTCCACCCCCCGGTGGTGGCCCTGGGCCGCCTGGCCCACTGGACCCCCCTCCCCCTCTCCGTCCGCGACGCCCGCCGCCGAGCCACCCCCCTCCACACCCTCCTCTCCACCCCGGCTCCCGCAACGACCTCCGCAGCCTCCGACGGGCCCAACCCAGCCCCGCCGGCGTTTGAGGCGCCGCCGGAGGCCACCCCGACCGCGACTTCGGCTGCGGCTGCGCCTTCGGCTGCGGCTGCGGCCCAGCCCAATCCAGCCCCGCCGGCGTTTGAGGCGAACACACCTCGGGCCGCGCGCACCCGCACCCTGCGCCACCTGCTGCGCCGCACCCCCGCGCCCCCGGCAAACCCCGAGCCCCCGGCAGACCCGGCACACCCCGCGCCCCCGGCCAGCCCCGTCACCGCCACCCACCTCTCCGTCCGCCGCGCCCGCGCAGAGGTCCTGCACGACATCACCCTCACCCTCGCCCCCGGCGAAACCCTCGCCCTCATGGGCCGCAACGGCGCCGGCAAGTCCACCCTCCTCGCCACCCTCGTCGGCATGATCGAGCCCGCCTCCGGCCACCTCCGCGTCGGCGGCAGGCCCCCGCACCGCACCCCGCCCGCGGAGATGGTCCGCCGCGTGGGCCTCGTACCGCAGGAGCCCCGGGACCTGCTGTACGCCGACACGGTCGGCGCCGAGTGCGCGGCGGCCGACGCGGACGCCGCCGCCGCGCCCGGCACCTGCCGCGCACTGGTGTCGTCCCTCCTCCCCGACGTCCCCGACGACACGCACCCCCGCGACCTCTCGGAGGGCCAGCGCCTCGCCCTCGCCCTGGCCCTCGTCCTCACCGGCAGGCCCGCCCTGCTGCTCCTGGACGAGCCGACCCGCGGTCTGGACTACGCCGCCAAGGCCCGCCTGATCGAGATCCTGCGGGACCTCGCCGCACGCGGCCACGCGATCGTCCTGGCCACCCACGACGTGGAACTGGCCGCCGAGCTGGCCCACCGGGTCGTGATCCTGGCCGGCGGCGAGATCGTCGCGGACGGGCCGACCGCCGAGGTGGTCGTCTCCTCCCCCGCCTTCGCCCCGCAGGTCGCGAAGGTGCTGGCCCCCGGCCATTGGCTCACCGTCTCCCAGGTGGCCGCCGCCCTGGCCGCCCGCGAGCAGGCCGAACCCGAACCCGAGTCCAAGTCCGAGTCCGACCCCGGGACCGCCCCGTGAGCCGCCCCGTCCGGATCGGCCCGCGCGGCGCCGCCGCCCTGGTCCTCGTCACCCTCGTCGGGATCGCCGCCTTCGGCTGGCCGCTGCTCGCGGACCGCCAGTCGGGGCTCGCGCACTCGCAGGACGCCCCGTGGCTGTTCGCCGCGCTGCTCCCGCTCCTCGTCGCCGTCGTGGTCGCGACGATCGCCGACAACGGCATAGACGCGAAGGCGGTGGCGATGCTCGGCGTGCTGGCCGCGGTGGGCGCCGCGCTGCGGCCGCTGGGGGCCGGCACGGCGGGCCTGGAGCCCATGTTCTTCCTGATGGTGCTGAGCGGCCGGGTGCTCGGGCCGGGCTTCGGCTTCGTCCTGGGGTCCGTGACGATGTTCGCGTCCGCGCTGCTCACGGGCGGTGTGGGGCCGTGGATGCCGTTCCAGATGCTGGCGCTGGGCTGGTTCTCGCTGGGCGCCGGGCTGCTGCCGGGCCCGGACCGGATCCGGGGGCGGGCGGAGCTGGTGATGCTGTCGACGTACGGCTTCGCCGGGTCCTTCGCCTACGGCACGGTCATGAACCTCCAGGGGTGGGTGATCCTGCAGGGCATGGGCCAGGGGATCTCCTTCCACCCCGGCGACCCGGTCGGCGCGAACCTCGCGCGGTTCCTGGCGTACTGCCTGGCCACCTCGCTGGGCTGGGACCTGGGCCGGGCCGTGCTGACCGTCGTACTGACCATGACGCTGGGCGCCACGCTGCTGAAGGCGCTGCGCCGGGCGACGAGGAAAGCTGCCTTCGACGCCCCGGTTTCCTTCGATTCTGGGGCCGATAGTGGCCCCGGACACACGCCCCAAAGGGGTACGAGCGGCCACGGAACGTGAGATCCGGGGCCCTGAGCGGTGACCCGCCCCACAGGACCTTGGTCACATACGGCCCGGAATAGTAGTCCTTAAATGTTCCATATCCACCCGCTCAAACCGGCTCCCACCTGCACCGATCCCCTTCCACCCGGGGAGGGGTCGTTCAGCCCCGGCTGCGACCTCCACTAGTAAGAGGGGGGCATTGCCAGGCCCTCGGCAGCCTGGCTAACTGGTGTTGTCGCCACGGCGGCAGGGGCACTCGCCCCCGCCCGACGAACCCCTCTCCACTGCGTGAGTGGCTCACGTACGTCCTCGACGTGCGAGCGACCGTCCCTGTTCCCTACGGAAGGTTTTCCGTGTCCAACGCCGTCATCCGCCGCATCGCCGCCTCCAAGAAGACCTTCGCCGGTACCGTGCTCGCCCTGGGTGTGGCCGGTTCCATGCTCGCCGCGGTTCCCGCCCAGGCGGCCCCGATGGACGCGAAGTCCATCGCGCAGCAGATGATCAAGAACCCGGCCCAGTACGCGGCGTTCGCCAAGATCGTCTCCCGCGAGAGCGGCTGGGACCACACGGCCACGAACTCCTCCTCCGGTGCGTACGGCCTGGTCCAGGCCCTGCCGGCCACCAAGATGGCCTCGGCGGGCTCGGACTGGAAGACCAACCCGGCCACCCAGATCAAGTGGGGCCTGGACTACATGAACTCCCGCTACGGCAGCCCCGTCGGCGCGTGGAACTTCTGGTCCTCGCACCACTGGTACTAAGCCACCCCGAGCAGCAGACGTCACGGCGGGCGACCGCGCGTGCGAAGGCCCCGACGGCCGACCTCCCCAGGTCCGGCCGCCGGGGCCTTCTGTTTCCCATCCCACGGGGGCTCGGGAGCCCACGGGGCTCAGAGGCGCTGGATGATCGTGCCGGTGGCGAGGGCGCCGCCGGCACACATCGTGATCAGCGCGAATTCCTTGTCTCGACGCTCCAGCTCGTGCAGCGCCGTGGTGATCAGACGGGCGCCGGTGGCCCCGACCGGGTGGCCCAGCGCGATCGCCCCGCCGTTGACGTTGACCTTCTCCATGTCCTGCTCGAAGACCCGCCCCCAGCTGAGCACCACGGAGGCGAAGGCCTCGTTGATCTCGACGAGGTCGATGTCCTTGAGGGACATCCCGGCCTTGCCGAGGACCGCGCGGGTCGCGTCGATCGGTCCGTCGAGGTGGTAGTGCGGGTCCGCGCCGACCAGGGTCTGGGCGACGATCCGGGCGCGCGGCTTGAGCTTGAGCGCGCGGGCCATCTTGCGCGAGGCCCACATCACTGCGCAGGCGCCGTCGGATATCTGTGAGGAGTTCCCCGCGGTGTGCACGGCGGTCGGCATGACGGGCTTGAGCCGGGCCAGCGCCTCCATGCTGGTGTCGCGCAGGCCCTCGTCCCGGTCGACCAGGCGCCACATGCCCTGCCCCGCGGCCTGCTCGGCCTCGGTGGTCGGCACCTGGACGGCGAAGGTCTCGCGCTTGAAGCGCTCCTCGGCCCAGGCGGTGGCGGCCCGCTGCTGGGAGAGGACGCCGAGGCGGTCGACGTCCTCGCGGGTCAGTCCGCGGTGCCGGGCGATCCGCTCGGCGGCCTCGAACTGGTTGGGGAGGTCGACGTTCCACTCGTCCGGGAAGGGCTTCCCCGGGCCGTGCTTGGAACCGGAGCCGAGCGGCACCCGGCTCATGGCCTCGACCCCGCAGGCGATGCCGATGTCCATGACCCCGCCGGAGATCATGTTGGCGACCATGTGGTTGGCCTGCTGGGAGCTGCCGCACTGGCAGTCCACCGTGGTCGCGGCGGTCTCGTAGGGCAGACCCATCGCGAGCCAGGCGTTGCGGGCCGGGTTCATCGACTGTTCGCCCGCGTGGGTGACGGTGCCGCCGACGATCTGCTCGACGCAGTCGGGCTGGATCCCCGTACGGGCGAGCAGCTCGCGGTAGGTCTCACCGAGCAAGTAGGCGGGGTGGAGGTTGGCGAGCGCGCCACCCCGCTTGCCGATGGGCGTGCGTACGGCTTCGACGATGACGGGTTCCGCGGCCATGAGCCGTCCTCTCCTCCACTGCGGCGGCCGTCCCGGCGGCGCGCCTGAACTAGTACGCGTTCTAGTTCTCTGGCAGTTTTATGACCTGCGGGCCCCGCACGCAAGGGTCTTGCACACGGCTTGCACGGATTCCACACGCAACAGTTGCCGCGCCTACCCTTGTCACTTCTAGAACTCGTTACTACCTTCGAGCCAACTTCTGATGGGCCGTCAGACTTTGGAGTTGCCGAATGTCCTGCCCCGCACTGCCCGACGGCTTCGACGCCACCGACCCCGACCTGCTCCAAGCCCGCGTCCCCTTCCCGGAGTTCGCGCAGCTTCGGCAGACCGCTCCGGTGTGGTGGTGCCCGCAGTCCCGGGGCATCACCGGCTTCGACGACGAGGGCTACTGGGTCGTCACCCGGCACGCGGACGTCAAGTACGTCTCCACGCACCCGGAGTTGTTCTCCTCCACCACCAACACCGCGATCATCCGCTTCAACGAGCACATCCAGCGTGAACAGATCGATGCCCAGCGCCTGATCATGTTGAACATGGATCCGCCGGAACACACCCGGGTCCGCCAGATCGTGCAGCGCGGCTTCACCCCCCGCGCCATCCGCGGCCTGGAGGCCGCCCTGCGCGCCCGCGCCTCGAAGATCGCCGAAGAGGCGGCCGCCGCGGCCGACGCCGCGGCCGACGGGAGCTTCGACTTCGTCACCCAAGTCGCCTGCGAGCTGCCCCTCCAGGCCATCGCCGAGCTGATCGGCGTACCGCAGGAGGACCGCGCGCGGATCTTCGACTGGTCGAACAAGATGATCGCCTACGACGACCCGGAGTACGCGATCACCGAGGAGGTCGGCTCCACGGCGGCGATGGAACTCATCGGCTACGCCATGAACCTCTCGGCCGCGCGCAAGGAGTGCCCGGCCAAGGACATCGTGACGCAGCTCGTCGCGGCCGAGGGTCAGGGCAACCTGGGCTCGGACGAGTTCGGCTTCTTCGTACTGCTGCTCGCGGTCGCGGGCAACGAGACCACGCGCAACGCGATCAGCCACGGCATGCACGCCTTCCTCACCCACCCCGAGCAGTGGGAGCTCTACAAGGCGACCCGCCCCTCGACGGCGGCCGAGGAGATCGTGCGCTGGGCCACCCCCGTGGTGTCCTTCCAGCGCACCGCCACCCAGGACACCGAACTGGGCGGCCAGAAGATCAAGGCGGGCGACCGGGTGGGGATGTTCTACTCCTCCGCCAACCACGACCCCGAGGTCTTCGAGAACCCGGACGTCTTCGACATCACCCGCGACCCGAACCCCCACCTCGGCTTCGGCGGCGGCGGCCCGCACTTCTGCCTCGGCAAGTCCCTGGCGATCATGGAGATCGACCTGATCTTCAACGCCCTGGCCGACGCCCTCCCGAACCTCCGCCTGACCGGCCCCCCACCCCGCCGCCTCCGCGCAGCCTGGCTGAACGGCATCAAAGAACTCCGAGTGAGCCACGGCTGACCCCACCCAACCGGGCCCGGCCAAATCCAGCCCGCCCCACCCAACCGGGCCCGGCCAAATCCAGCCCGCCCCACCCAACCGGGCCCGGCCAAATCCAGCCCGCCCGGCATTTGAGGGCCCGCCGGAGGCACGACCACCAGACGCACCCCTCGGATGTGCCGCCGGCGGCACCCCGCCCAAATCCAGCCCGCCCGGCGCTTGAGGGCCACCCCCACGTCCGGCCGACTGGCGGCCCGCCCCCGCCGGGCGGATCCTGACAGGACGCGGCGATCCACAAAAGGGGCGCCGGAGCGGGTACCAACCACCGCTCCGACGCCCCTTGGCCACGCCACGCGTCACGTCACGCCCGACTCCGCTCCCCCGCCTTCCGGTCACCACCACCACCGGCACCCCCACCGCCGCCCGAGGCGACCGGCACCCGCGGCCCAGGCACCGCCACCCCGGCCGACACGGCCGCCCCCCGGGGCCCGGAGAGCACGTACACGAGCCCGAATCCCGCACTCACGACCACCGCACCGCCCACCGCGTCGAGCACCCAGTGGTTGGCGGTCGCGATGATCGCGCACACCGTGATCAGCGGGTGCATCGCCCCCAGCACCTTCTGCCACCCCTTGGGCGCCAGGGTGACGATCACGATGCCGCACCACAGCGACCAGCCGAAGTGCAGCGAGGGCATCGCCGCGTACTGGTTGGAGATCGCGGTCATGGCCCCGTACTGCGGGTTGGCCAGGTCCTGCACGCCGTGCACGGTGTCGATGAACCCGAGCCCCGGCATGAGCCGCGGCGGCGCCAGCGGATAGAGCCAGAAGCCGACCAGCGCGAGGACGGTCGCCAGCCCCAACGAGGCGCGGGCCCAGCGGTAGTCGGCGGGGCGGCGCCAGTACAGGACGGCCAGGATGGTCAGCGGGACCACGAAGTGGAAGGACGTGTAGTAGAAGTTGAAGAACGCCTCCAGCCAGCGGACGCTGACCACGGCGTGGTTCACGGCGTGCTCGATGTCGATGCCCAGGGCCCGCTCGATCGAGAGGATCTGGGTCCCGTTGCCCTCGGCGAGCGAGCGGCTGGTGGGCGCGGCGGCGCGGATGTGCGAGTACAGGGAGTACCCGACCCGTATCAGCAGCAGCTCCAGCAGCAGGTTGGGGCGGGCCAGCACGCGCCGCCAGAACGGCAGCAGCGGGATCCGCGACCAGCGGGCGGCCGCGGGGCGCGCGTAGGCGGTCGGGACGGGCTCGCGCCAGTACGGCGAGCTGCGCGGCAGGAACGGCACCGCGCAGGCCGCGGCGAGGGCCGCCAGCAGCAGCACGTTGTCCCGTACGGGCGCCAGCGCGGCCATGTTCGGCAGCAGCATCGCGCTGGGCAGCGTCATGGCGAGGATCACCGCCACCGGCCACACCGGCCGGTCGGCGGCCCGCTTGCCGACCTTGCCCGCCACCGCGAGCAGCACCCACAGCAGCTGGTGGCGCCAGCCGGTCGGCGACACCGCGACGGCCACGCAACCGGTGATCGCGACCGCGAGCAGCAGCTGGCCGTCGCGGGCGTAGCGCGCCGCGCGGCGCAGGCCGAGCCAGGCGATCCCGGCCGCGAGGGCGACGTACAGAAGGATCTCGGCGGGGCCGGAGAGTCCGAACCGCAGCAGCGCGCCGTGGACGGACTGGTTGGCGAGGCCGCTGGGGCTGCCGCCGAGGCCGGTCCCGGCCAGGTGGTGGATCCAGTACGTCCAGGAGTCGTGCGGCAGCGCGGCCCAGGACAGCAGCGTGCAGGCGGCGAAGGTGGTGAGGGCGGTGCGCGCGGTGGGGCGGCGTTCGGTGAGCCACAGCAGTGGCGCGAAGAGCAGCAGGGCGGGCTGGAGCGCGGCGGCGAGTCCCATCAGGAACCCCGCCGGACGCTCCCCCGGCACCCGGAAGAAGGCGAGCAGCACCAGCAGCACCGGCAGCACCGCGGTCTGGCCCGGGGAGGCCGCCTCGCGCACGGGCAGCGAGACCATCATCAGGGCGACCAGCACGGGCGCGGCCAGCAGCGCGGTGCGCCGGGGCACCGGATCCGGCAGCCCCCGCGCGGCCACCAGCCCGATGGCGGCGACGAACAGCAGGGTCACGCAGGTCCAGGCGACCTCCAGCGACTGGTCGGCCAGCCCGACCAGCGGCTTGAGGACGAGGCCCGCGAAGGGGGTCCCGGTGAACTGTCCGGCGTCGTAGAGCGAGCCCGGAAGGCCCGGCAGGTAGAAGCCGGTGAGCCACTCGCCGGGCGGCACGCGCAGCACGGCGGACGCCTGTCTGACGGCCAGGAGGCCCGCCAGCGCCCATAGGACGAGGCGCGCGGCGCCAAGCCTGCTGCCGCTACCACCACCGCCTATGACTCCGGCATGTCCGTTGACACCGCTGTGCTCCGCCGCGTTGGCCACGCCCCGCCGGCCTCCCGCCCTTGTTGACTGCAACCGTGACTTCGCCTGGCTGCCGCGATGAATTACCCGGGACGACGATATCCCGCATGGGATACCTAGGATGGCGGGCATGAGCATCGTGAAGATCAACGCACTGTCCGTACCGGCGGAACAGCGGGAGGTACTGGAGCAGCGGTTCGCCTCGCGGGCGGGCTCCGTGGAGAACTCGGACGGGTTCGAGTGGTTCGAGCTGCTGCGCCCCGTCGAGGGCACCGATCAGTACCTCGTGTACACCCGGTGGCGCTCGGAGGCCGACTTCCAGGCGTGGATGGCAGGGCCCATGAAGGCGGCGCACCAGGGCGGCGGACAGGGCGGCGGGCAGGGCGCGCAGGGCGGCGGGGAGCGGCCGAAGCCGGCGGCTTCTGCGTCCCAGGTGTGGTCCTTCGAGGTCGTGCAGCAGGCGGCTCCGAAGCAGTAGGGCGGCGGGGCCGCGGCCCTACTGGCCCCGTGCTCCCTGCCCCTGGCTCCCTGACTCCCTGGCTCCCTGGCTCCCTGGCTCCCTGGCTCCTCGCTGCCTAGCTCCAGAAGGCGTCGGACTCTTCGATGTCCGCGACGCACTCGTCGATGTCGGTGATCTTGTTGCCGACGAGGGTGAAGAAGAGTCCGGCGTGCATCTCGATCCCGCGGTCGCCGCGGTCACCGCGTGAGCGGTGGACCGAGATCACGTGCCCCCGGCCGTCGGCCAGCAGCGTCTCCAGGTCCACCCGCAAGGTGCCGTTCGTCTCCGCGCCGAGGCGACGGTAGAGGTCGAGCACGGCCTCCCGGCCCTTGTGGTGCCCGGACAGCGGGCTGCTGCCGGGAACGTGGTGGACGACGTCGGCCGTCAGCAGTGTGGCCATCGTCTCCATGTCGCCCGTGCTGAAGGCCGCGTAGCCGCGACGGACCAGGGCGCAGTCGGGGTGCTCCGACATGACGTTCACACCCTTCGGTGATGAGGAACGGGGGAATTGCCCTTTTTCCTATCATCGGCCCGGGGCTGTGGATATTCCATGCGGCGGCGCGGCCGCAGCCTCCAGAATGACGCCATGAACAGCACGGACACGAGCACGAACACGGGGGGCGTCGGCGGGGCAGGCTGGTCGGTCGCTCCGGAGCCGTACACGGACCCGGACTCGGTGGTCCTGCGCCGCGCGTACTACGCGGAGATCGCCGGGCGGTACTACGACCGCACGATGACGGAGGCCGAGATCGACGAGGCCCTGATCGTGGACTTCCCGGACGACGACCTCGTCCCGCCCACGGGAGAGTTCGTGGTCGGCCGGCTGGCCGGCCGCCCGCTGGCGTGCGGGGGCTTCCGGCTGCTGGACCCGGAGACCGCCGAGCTGACCCGGGTGTACGTCGATCCCCGCACCCGGGGCACGGGCGGCGGCGCGGCGGTCCTCGCGGCGCTGGAGGGCGTGGCGCGGTCCCTCGGCGCACAGCGGGTCATCCTGGACACCCGCTCCGACCTGGTGGAGGCCCGCAGCCTGTACACGAAGCACGGGTACGACGAGATACCGGCGTACAACGACAGCGAGTACGCCCAGCACTGGTTCGGCAAGCGCCTGTAGGCACGGGCCCCCAGCAGCCCCGGTCCCGGTCTCAGCGGGCCTCGTGGTCGCGGCGCGGCAGGGTGTCGTAGGGCTCCTCCGCGTCCGAACCGCACAGCTCGGCGTTGATCTCGCCGACCAGTTTGATCAGGTCGGTGGGGCGGTCGGGCCCCCACCAGTCGCCGAGCAGCTCCGCGAGGGACTCCTGCCGCGCGTCCGCCAGCCGTACGGCCGCCGAGCGCCCGGGCTCGGTCAGGACCAACGGGAGCCCGTCACGGACGGCGAGACCGCGCTCTTCGACCTGGCGGGCGGCCTCGGTGATCGCCTTCAGCGGCACGTTGGTGCGTTCGGCCAGCATCGCGGGCTCGACCGAGCCGTACTTCTTCATCCGCAGCAGCAGCCAGCTCGCGGCGGGGAGCAGGTCGAAGCCCGCCTTTGCGGTGATGTCCTCGTAGACGTGCCGACGGCCCTCGCGGGTGCCGAGGACCGACAGCGCCCGGGCGACCTCGTCGTGCGAGGAGCGCTCGACGGGGTTGGAGGCGAGGGTCTCGGTCACGTCCGGGGCGGTCACCGAGCCGCGCAGCTTGTCCTCCTTCAGGAACCAGGCGACCAGGAAGGCCAGCAGGACGACGGGGACGGCGTAGAGGAAGACGTCGGTGATGGAGGTCGCGTAGGCGTCCAGGACCCGGGGGCGCAGGGCCGGGGGCAGGGCGCCGATGGCCCGGGGGTCGGCCTTCAGCCGGGCCGCCGTGCCGGGCGGCAGCGGAACGCCGGCGAGGGCGGAGACGAGCTTCTCGTCGAGCCGGTTGGTGAAGATCGTGCCGAAGATCGCCACACCGAAGGAAGCCCCGATGGAGCGGAAGAAGGTCGCGCCGGAGGTGGCGACGCCGAGGTCGGCGTAGGTGACCGCGTTCTGCACCGCCAGGACCAGCACCTGCATGACCAGGCCGAGGCCGAAGCCGAAGACGAAGAAGTAGGCGCTCATCTCCCAGGTGGAGCTGGTGCGCTGCAACTGGTGCAGCAGGAGCAGCCCGACGGCGGTGATGGCGGTGCCGACGATGGGGAAGACCTTCCACCGTCCGGTGCGGCTGACGATCTGGCCCGAGGCCGTGGAGGAGATCAGCAGGCCGAGCACCATGGGCAGCATGTGGACGCCGGACATGGTGGGCGAGACGCCCTGGACGACCTGGAGGAAGGTCGGCAGGTAGACCATCGCGCCGAACATCGCGAAGCCGACGATGAAGCTGATCAGCGAGCAGAGCGTGAAGGTCCGGATCCGGAAGAGCTTCAGCGGCAGCACGGGTTCGGCCGCGCGGCGCTCCACCATGAGGAACACGACGAGCAGCACCAGGCCGAGCACGGCCAGCCCGATGATCCGCGTCGAACCCCAGCCCCAGGTGCCGCCGAAGGAGGCGACCAGCACCAGGCAGGTGGCGACGGAAGCGATCAGGAAGGTGCCGAGGTAGTCGATCGTGTGCCGGGAGGAGCGCTTGGGGATGTGCAGCACCGCGGCGATCACGGCCAGGGCGACGAGGCCGATGGGGAGGTTGATGTAGAAGACCCACCGCCAGGACAGGTTGTCCACGAACAGGCCGCCCAGCAGCGGGCCCAGCACGCTGGTCGCGCCGAAGACGGCGCCGAAGAGCCCTTGGTACTTGCCGCGCTCCCGGGGCGGGACGATGTCGCCGACGATCGCCATCGACAGCACCATCAGTCCGCCGCCACCCAGCCCTTGGATCGCCCGGAAGCCGATGAGCTGGGGCATGTTCTGGGCCAGGCCGCAGAGCGCGGAGCCGATCAGGAACAGGACGATGGCCGCCTGGAAGAGCTTCTTGCGCCCGTACTGGTCACCGAGCTTGCCCCACAGGGGCGTGGCGGCGGTCGAGGCGAGCATGTAGGCGGTGACGACCCAGGACAGGTGCTCCATCCCGCCGAGGTCGCTGACGATCGTCGGTAGGGCGGTGGAGACGATGGTCTGGTCGAGTGAGGCGATCAGCAGACCGAGCAGCAGCGCACCGATGGAGACGAGGACCTCGCGGGAGGCGTGTTCGTCGCCCGGGCCGCGCGCGGGATCCGCGACCGAGGGGCTCACTTCCTGGGCCATCGGCTCCTCCTCGGGGACCGGGCGGCGGTAGGACATCTCCATCCTGAGCGGTACGTCCCGTTACGGCCTGCTGGGAGACCTAGGTCACTGGATTGGCCGAATCGGGGAATTGTTTTGTACCCTGATGGAACAAAGTGGCTCCGCCTGCATACCCTGACCGGTAGGCGGAGCCACTTGTTTTTGTTTCCCCACTGCCGCGCCCCCTCTGGAGACCCCTGATGCCGGCCAGCACCACCACCGCCGCTGCCACCACCGCCGCCGCCCCCGTCGTCCTGAGCGCGAAGGCGCTCCTCCTGGACATGGACGGCACCATCGTCAATTCCGACGCGGTGGTCGAACGCTGCTGGCGCGAGTGGGCGGTGGCGCACGGCTTGGATCCGCACGAGGTCATCAAGGTGGTCCACGGCCGCCAGGGCTACGCCACCATGGCGATCCTCCTCCCGCAGCGCCCCATGGCGGAGAACTACGCCGAGAACACCGTGATGCTGGCCCGCGAGACCGCCGACACCGACGGCGTGGTCCCGGTCGGTGGCGCCGCGGAGTTCATGGCGGCCCTCGCGGAACTCCCGCACGCCCTGGTCACGTCCGCGGACCTGGCACTGGCCACGGCCCGGATGACCGCGGCCGGCCTCCCGATGCCGCGGATCCGGGTGACGGCCGAGTCGGTGTCGGCCAGCAAGCCCGACCCGGAGGGCTTCCTCAAGGGCGCCGCCGAGCTCGGCATCGACCCGGCCGACTGCATCGTCTTCGAAGACTCCGAGGCGGGCATCGCGGCGGGCCTCGCGGCCGGCATGCGCGTCATCGGCGTCGGCCCCCGCGCCGCCGCCCACGCCCCCACGGCCCACGTCCCCGACCTCACCGCCCTCACCCTCACCACCACCCCCACGGGCACCCTCACCCTCACCCTCACCATCGCCCCGTAGGGCGGAAGCCCGGGCACCCGCCGGCGGGCGCGGGCTCCACCGTCATGCACGGGACCGTCATGCGCGGGACCGTCATGCGCGGGCGAAGGCGCGCAGGTCGTCATTGAGGCGGTCCGCATGGGTCGCGAACAGCCCGTGGCCCGCGTACTCGTACACGTGCAGCTCCGCCCCCGGGATCAGTTCGGCCGCGCGGCGGCCCGTGAGGGCCAGGGGCGCGGAGGCGTCGTCCGACCCGTGGATGACCAGGACCGGGCAGTCGATCTTCACCAGCTCCGGGACGAGGTTCAGGGCGGGGACGAGGTCCCCCAGGGCATTGCCGGCGCGCGCCGTCGCCCCGAGGCAGCGGTCCACCATGTACGCCACGTACGCGTCCGACACCCGCGGCCCGGGCAGGTGGCGGGCGAAGAACGCGTCGGCCCCGTCGGCGAAGAACTTCGCCCGGTCCTGCCGGAAGGTCTCGTTGAATCCGCGGATCAGCTCCGGGTCCAGCCCCTCCGGGTGGTCCGCGGAACGTGCCGGCCCCGGCGCGATCCCGCCGACGAGGGCGACCCGCGCCACCCGGCCGGTACCGCGGAGGGTCAGGTACCGGACCACCTCGACCGTGCCCATCGAATGCCCGACCAGAGTGACCTCGCGCAGGTCCAGGTGATCGAGCAGCGCGGCCAGATCCCCGGCGAGGGTGTCGAGGTCGAAGCCGCCCCAGACGTCCTCGGACCTGCCGTGCCCCCTGCGGTCGAAGCCCACGCAGCGGAAGCCCTCGGCCGCCAGCGGCAGCATCTGGTACTCCCACATCTCGGTACCGAAGTACGAGCTGTTGACGAAGACGATGACCGGGCCGTCCGAGGGCCCGTAGTCCACGAAGTGGAGGCGGGTGCGGTCGGAGGCGGACTCGAAGTACGGCATGGCGAAGGTCCCTTCGGGGAGTGACTGTCAGCGGCGGCCCGGTACGACGGCCATCCTGCCCCCGCGCCCCCGAGCCGGTCGATTACCTCAGGAGTCATCCACTCCGGGCGGGTCCAACGGTGACCACCACCGACCCCAGCACGCCGAGACCGGGCGCGCGAGGGCAGGCCCGGAACACCAGAGCTGGGGCCGGAGCCGAAGCCGAAGCCGAAGCCAGGGCCGAGGCCGGAGCCGGAGCCGGAGCCGAGGCCGGAGCCGGAGCCGGAGCCGAGGCCGGGGAGCCGAGGCCGGAGCCGGAGCCGGAGCCGAGGCCGGGGAGCCGAGGCCGGAGCCGGAGCCGGGGCCGAGGCCGGGGAGCCGAGGCCGGGGGCCGGTGCCGGGGAACCCGGGCAGGGGCCGGGGAGCCGAGGCCAGGGCACCGGAGCAAGGCACCGGAGCCGGAGGAGCCGGAGCCCGCGCACCCAGCAAGCGAAGGCCAGCAGAGCACCGCCAGGCTCGGAGCACCGAAGCCAGCGCGCCAAGGCCGAGCCCGGAACCCGGAGCAAGGCCCGAGCGGCCCAGGACACCGAGACCGGGCAGAGCACGCCGGACCCGGCTCGCCGCCCCGGGCCCGAACCCGGGAGACCGCCACCGCCGCCACCACCGCCACCGCCACCGCCCCCGAAGCCAGACCAAGCGAGCCGGGTCCGGGGCCGACGAACCGGGTCCAGCCCCAGCCAGCCGGGGCCGAGGCCGACGAACCGGGTCCACATTCAGCGAGCCGAACCCGGGCCCGGCGACCCCGGCCCGGACCCCGGACGCAGCGGTGCATAGGTCCCGGCGCGCAGCCGGGCCCGCCCGAGCTACCCGCCCCCACGGGAACCCCCGGTTCAGCCCGCGATCGCCTCGTACAGCGAGAACACGGCCAGCGCGGCCATCACGCACGCCGCGACCTTCGTGATCAGGCGCAGCGGGATGTACTTCATCAGCGTGCGCCCGCCCAGGATGCCGATCCCCGCGACCGCCCACAGCGCCAGGACCGCTCCGATGCCGACCGAGACGGGGTCGTCATAGCGGGCCGCGAGGTTGGCCGTCATGATCTGCGTCAGGTCACCGAACTCGGCGACAAGGATCAACATGAAGCCCGCCCCCGACACCTTCCAGAAGGATTGGTCAGCAGGCTCCTTGACCTCCTCGTCCTCCTCGTTCTTCTTCAAGAGCAGCATCGCCGCGCCCGCCAGGAACAGGACGCCCACGACCGCCTGGACAAGACGGTGCGGCAGCAGGGTCAACACGCTGGCCGCGGCGATGGCGAGCGCCACGTGCACCGCGAAGGCCGCAGCCACGCCCACGAAGACGTAGGACGCCCGGTAGCGGGTGCCGAGCATCAGTCCGGCGAGGGCCGTTTTGTCGGGGAGTTCGGCGAGGAAGACGACGCCGAATGCGATCGCCAAAATGCTGAAGCTGATCACGGGGTGAAACCTCAATCGGTCGGGCAGGACGCCATCGGAACCGAGAGACCTGGGTGTTTCCGGGGTCGCTTCGGCACAGCGGCGCCCTGTGTGCAAACAGGACACTGCGGCCGAAGGTCTCGCTGGCCGACCGCTGACGCGGCCTGCCTCCGGGCGCCGGCTGGGATGACCCAGCAGTATGTCGACGGTCCGGCGAAGAGCTACTCCCCTTCTGCTCGACACACCCTACGCGACCCCCGGCGCCGCCCGAAATAGGCCCTTGGTCCCCTCCGGACCCCGCCATCTCGCGCGCACCACCACCTCTCTCGCCACCGCATCACCTCCCGCCCCATCCGGAATCACAACCTCCTTTTGTGCCAAGGCCGTTGCACACCTTGATGTGACGTGCCCATGTCGCCACGCTGTCACCTGGCGCCCATCCCCGCGAAACCCGGCGCCGCAACCATGGCCGGGCCCCGCCGGGGCCGTACGGCCAGTCCCCCCACACCAAGGGAGTCCTTCATGCCCGCCATCTACGCGCGTCGCATTGGCATGCTCGCCTCAGCCGCTGCCCTCACGTCCCTCGCCGCCCTCGTGAACGCGCCGGCCGCCCAGGCCGCCCCGCCCGCGCCGATCAGCGCCGCTGCCGCCCGCTCGTACCTGGCCACGGTGACCCCCAAGGCGGAAGGCTCCTCCAGCGGCTACAGCCGTGACCTCTTCCCGCACTGGATCACCCAGTCAGGCACCTGTAACACCCGCGAGGTCGTGCTCAAGCGCGACGGCGTGAACGTGGTCCAGGACTCCTCCTGCGCGGCCGTCAGCGGGAGTTGGTACTCCGAATACGACGGCGCCACCTGGACGGCCGCCTCCGACCTGGACATCGACCACATGGTGCCGCTCGCCGAAGCCTGGCGCTCCGGGGCCAGCTCCTGGACGACCGCCAAGCGCCAGCAGTTCGCCAATGACCTGACCCGCCCCCAGCTCATAGCCGTGACCGACAACGTCAACCAGGCCAAGGGAGACAAGGATCCGGCGGCTTGGCTGCCGTCCCGGACCGCCTACCGGTGCACCTACGTCCGTATGTGGGTGAACGTGAAGCAGTACTGGGGTCTGAGCATCGACTCCGCCGAGAAGACCGCCCTCACGAACGTCCTCAACGGCTGCTGAGCCCTCGCCCCACCGCCTTCTTCCCGCACCCTTCGCGCCTCACGTTCGCGCTTCGCACCTCGCCCTTCGCACCTCACGCCCAACGCCTCCCTTCTTCCCTGGCACCTCTCGTCCTTGTCCCCTCAACATTCGCCCATCGCCGCCACCGCCCACCTCCCCCGTGCGGGGAATCGATCTCCCCCGCCAGGGGGAACCGCTCTCCCTCCTCCACGCCGTACCTTGTGATCCAAGGGGACATGGAGGAGGGGGAGTTCGATGGCAGGACTGCGTCTGGGGCCATTGCTGAGGTACGTCGACTGGGACACGGGCGGTTCGGCGACGATCTGGGTCGAGGCCGACCGGCCGACCACGGCCGAGGTGCGCTGCGCCGACGGCGCGGGCGGGAGCGCGCGCACCTTCCAGATAGCCGGCCACCACTACGCGCTGGTTCCGGTGACCGGCCTGACCCCGGGCAGCACCACCACGTACGAAGTGGTGCTGGACGGCGTCCGGGTGTGGCCGCAGCCCGACAGCGGCTTCCCACCGAGCACCATCAGCACCCCGGCCGTTGCCGGCCGCGGTCGCCCCGGCCCGGGTCCCGGGTTGAGGGTCACCTTCGGGTCCTGCCGTCAGGCCGCCCCGCCCGCCGGCCGCCGCGGCCCACACGGCGCGGACGCCCTCGACACCCTCGCCGCGCGGCTCGCCGCCGATCCCGCGGCGGAGCGGCCCGACCTCCTGCTCCTGCTGGGCGACCAGGTCTATGCCGACCAGCTGTCCCGGCCGACCAGACAGTGGCTCGCAGCCCGCCGGGACCTGCGCGAGGCGCCCGGAGCACAGGTCGCCGATTACGAGGAGTACACGCAGCTCTACTACGAATCCTGGTTGGACCCGGAGATCCGCTGGCTGCTGTCGACCGTGCCCAGCCTCCAGATATTCGACGACCACGACGTCTGCGACGACTGGAACACCAGCGCCGCCTGGCTGGCCCAGATGCGGGCCACCCCGTGGTGGCGGGAACGGATCCTGAGCGCGCTCATGTCGTACTGGGTGCACCAGCACCTGGGGAACCTCTCCCCCGCCGACCTGGAGGCCGACCCGCTCTACGAGGCCGTTCGACAGACCCCCGACGGGACGGAGGCGCTGCGCGCCTTCGCCGCCGCGGCCGATGCCGACCCGTCCACCGTCCGCTGGAGCTACCGCCGGGACTTCGGACGGACGCGCCTGCTGATGGTGGACACACGGGCCGCGCGGGTGTTGGCGGAGGACGGGCGGGCGATGCTCGACCCGGCCGAACAGCAGTGGGTCCGGGACAACGCGATGGAGGGGCACGGAGGCTACGACCACCTCCTGATCGGCTCCTCGCTGCCCTGGCTGATGCCACCGCTGATCCATGACGCCGAGGTGTGGAACGCAACGCTGTGCCGGGGCGAGCGCGGGCCTCGCTGGGCGCGTATCGCGGAGGACCTGCGCCGGCGCGCCGATCTGGAGCACTGGGCGGCCTTCCCGGCCTCCTTCGAGGCGCTGAGCGATCTGATCGAGCAGGTGGGGACGGGGCCACGGGCTCCGGCGACGGTCTGCGTCCTGTCGGGAGACGTACACCACGCGTATGTGGCCGAGCCCCGAATACCCACCACGTCCCGGGTCTACCAGCTGACCTGCTCCCCGGTGCACAACTCCATCCACACCGCGGTGAAGCTCGGCTTCCGGCTCGGCTGGTCCCGCACGGGGCGGTGGCTGGGGCGCGGGCTGTCGCGGCACGGGCGAACGGGCCGACCGCCGCTGAGCTGGCGACGTACGGGCGGGCCCTGGTTCGGCAACCAGCTGATGACCCTGGCCCTGGAGGGGCGTACCGCGCGGCTGCGGCTGGACCAGGCGCACAAGGAGCGCTGGCCACGAGCGGGCGAGCCCACGCTGGTGACCGTCCTGGACCGCGAGCTGACCGCTGCCGACCCGGGTTGAGCCGTGCTGGCCCGTGCCCGACCAGGGACTGAGGGCGTGGCGGCCCGGTTCCGGCACCGTTCTGACGCGGATCCGACGCCCTCTGTGGCAGCAGGGCACGTACGGGTGTGACAGCAAACATGACATAGGAGGTGCCCCGGGGACACATGGTGCCAGCGTGCGGCGTACGCTGTATGGCTGTCAGCCGCCCCTGCCGCTCCCCCGCGACGTCGCGGCGCTTCAACGCTGAAGCACGTCACTGGACTGGGGAGTCCCGTTTTGTTTGAGACTGTGGGGTCGCTGACCACGAGCCCGTGGATCTACGCCGTAGTGGCACTATCCGTGCTGCTCGACGTCTTCCTGCCTGTACTGCCGAGCGGTGTCCTGGTGATCGCCGCGGCCGCCGCGGCGGCGACCGGAGGCGGCGCGCCCGTGGCGATGCCGGGCCAGGTGCCCGACATCCTGCCGCTACTGGCCGTGGCCACCAGTGCATCGGTACTGGGCGACCTGGCCGCGTACCGGGCGGGCCGCCGTGGCGGGGACTGGCTCGACCGGGCCATCTCCCGCTCGCGCCGGCTCAGCCGTGCCCAAGAGCGACTCGGCGTGGCGCTGGCCCGCGGCGGCGGCGCCCTCGTAGTGATCGCCCGCTTCGCCCCGGCCGGCCGCTCGGTGGTGTCGCTGGGCGCGGGCAAGCGCAACCGCGAGGTGCGGGAATTCCTGCCCTGGTCGCTGCTGGCTGGCATGGCCTGGGCCGGCTACAGCGTCTCGCTCGGCTACTACGGCACCCAGTGGCTCGGCGCCACCTGGCTCGGCACGGCGGTCTCGGTGATCGCCCTCTTCGGCGCGGGCGCCCTGGCCGCGTACATGGTCCGCCGCCCCACCCCGGTACACGCCCCGGCCTCCTGACCGAGGTACCAGGCACACCGGGAGCACCCGGAGAGCCCGGAACACCCGGCGCACCCGAAGCACCCCCAGGCGCTTCGGGTGCTCCGCGTGCCCCGGCTCCCTCGGGCGGACCAGTGCGCTCACCCGTTCACCCGGTCCCGATCGCCGCCCCGGGGCCCGGCTCCTAGCGTCCACAGCACGGTGCGCAACCGGCTGCGCCGTGCCAGGAGCCGAGGAGTCCCCCTACATGCCCGCCACGCACCGCCGTCTGCCGCCGACCGCCGCGGCCGCCCTCCCCGCCGCCTCCGTCTGCGTTCTCGCCCTGTTCGCCGTGTTCGCCGCCGCGCCCACCCCCGCGCACGCCTCCCCCTCCGCCATCGTGTCCCCCGACTCCCCGGCCCCGGGCCAGCGGATCGCCCTCAACATCAGCGGCTGCGGCACCAAGACCGGCCGGGCCTCGTCACGGGCGTTCGGCGAGGTCCGGCTCACCCCGGGCAACCTAGAGGCCGGCAACCTCTTCGGCAGCGCCGACATCCTGCGCACCGCGGCCGTCGGCTCCCACCCGGTGACCTTCGAGTGCGGAGGCCCGGGCGGCACCCGCGTCACCGTCCCGCTGACCGTCATCGCCGGCGCGGCGCGCGGCGGATCGGGCGGCAGCATCGGCTCGACGAGCACCGGCCAGATCGCGGTCGGCGGCGCACTGGTCGCGGGCGCGCTCGGCGCGGGGTTCCACGTGATGCGGCGCCGCTCCGAAGCGGACGCCTGAGCCCCGCGGCGGACGAGCACCCCGGCCCGAAGGCCAAGGGGACACGGGACCACGGGACCACGGGGCCACAGGGGCAAAGGACCACGGGGCAAGGCATGGCCGATGGTCCCGTCGCTTCGGGACCTTCCCCCCTCCCGCTGCGCACCGCGCTCCGCAAGGCTGAGGCCACGCACTATTCGCAAGGAGCCCGCCATGGACCAGCGCCCAGTGATCGCCGCCGTAGACGGTTCGGAGAACGGCAACCGGGCACTGGAATGGGCCATCACGCAGGCCCTCATGTCCGGGGCGCCCCTGCGCATCGTCCACGCCCGCCTCTACGCGTCCTCGATCGGCTCGGTCATGGCCAGCGCCTTCGAGCAGCCGGGCCAGGACGACGACCCGGTGCTGATCCGGGTCCGGGCCGCCCTGGCGGGCCGCGTCGGGCTGCCGGTGATCGAGTACGCGTCGCACCCCGGCACCCCCGACAACGTGCTGCCGGAGCTGGGCGGGGGCGCGCAGATGATGGTGTTGGGTTCACGCGGACGCGGCGGCTTCGCCAGCCTGCTACTCGGCTCGAACGGTCTGGCGTGCGCGAGCCGTGCCGCCTGCCCGGTCGTGGTGGTGCCGAGCGGCGAGCCCGCGCTGCGGGACCCGTACGACCAGGTCGTGCTCGGTCTGAACAGTGCCGCCCCCGACGACAGCACCAGCCACTTCGCCTTCCGCGAGGCGTCCCGGCGCGGGGCCCGCCTCCGGGTGGTCGTGGCGCACACGTGGCCGGGTCCCGTCTTCGCCCCGGGCGGCACCCTCACCACCGCCGCCGCGGTGCAGGACGAGACGACGGCCGGTTCCGAGGTGACCGCGCTCGCCGAGGCGCACCTGCGCCCGCACCGGGCGCGGTATCCCGACGTGGTCGTGGAAGTGGTCACGGCGCCGGGCGATGCCGCAGGTCACCTGGTCGCGGCCTCCCGGGCCGCGGACCTGATCGTCATCGGCCGCCACCGCAAGCGGCTGCTCTCACCGCACCTGGGGTCGGTGACCAATGCGGTACTGCTGCACACGGCCTGCCCGGCGGCCGTGGTCCCCCTGGAGGAGGACGCGGTGCCGGTCACGGCGTGACGGCGGCTGCCTCCTGTTGCTGCTGGGGCGGCCGGCCGCGTACGTGGACCCCGTCGAGCAGGGCCTGGGTCGCCTCGGCGATGGCGGCCACGGCCGCGTCGAAGACCTCCCGGTTGTGCGCGGCGGGGACCCGGAAGCCGGACACCTTGCGCACGTACTGCAATGCGGCGGCCCGGACCTCCTCCTCGGTGGCCTTCTCGGGGATGGCTGGCGGTCGCAACGTCTTGATACTCCGGCACATGCCTCCACTATCCCCCTGCCCCAGCCCCCAGCCCCAGCCCCCTGTTTTCAGGTCCTTCACCCGCCTTCCGACGGCGGCAGCTCGGCGCCGGACAACTTCATGATCAGGCCGGCCTGCAGCCGCGCCCTGAGCGCCGGATCCGCCACCTCCGCCAGCAGCCCGATGGCCTGCTGCGTGGTCTCGGCGGCCCGCCGGTCGTCCCGGAGCGAGGCGGTCTGCTCGGACATGTGCCGCAGCGCGAGGTCGGCCCGCCGGTGGAACAGCTGGCCGATCAACGTGACCACCGCCCCGACCGAACTCGTCACGATCCCCAGGTACAGGTCCCCGGTGCTCTCGGCCTTCCACACCGCCAGCCCCACCCCGAGCAGCAGGATCGTCGCCCCGAACCCGGCGAACCGCTGACTGATGGCGAAGCTGCTGCGCGCCTGGGTCAGCCCGTAGGCGTAGTACTCGACGAGGAGCGGGGTGAAGTCGTCCCGCCGGTCCCCGAGTCGCCCGGCCGGTCGGCGCACGACCGGCCGGCTCCCACCGACATCCGTGTACTTGGGCCGCTCGTCCCCGGCCTCGTCCTCGTCCTCGCCCTCGTCCCCACCCAGCTGGCCGACCTGACCGACCTGGTGGACCTGACCGAGCAGCCGCTCCCGCTCCTCGTCCCGCTTGCGGTCGAAGCGCACCCCGTCGCGCAGGGCCAGCACGAGCCCGCCCACCCCGACACCCACCACCAACGCGGCACTCAGCCCCGCGTCGGCCCATCCGAAGCTCCCCGCCATCCCCCGACGATCCCACGCCGTACCCGCGCAGGGAATCCCACGACCGGAGCTCGCGCCGCCCCTACGGACTGCGGAGGTACGTCAGCCACCCGTGCCCGGGGTGCACCCGGGTGAGGAGTTCGGCCAAGGTCTGCCGCTGGACCACATCCATCAGGGGGAGGGCACTGCTGAAGTCCTGCTGGTCCTTGGGACGGACCGCCTTGGCCTTGAAGAGCAGCACCAACTCGGGTGCGAGGTAGGGGATCCCGTCCGTCGTGCGACGGACGACCTCGGCGTACGGCAGACGGATCGACGGATCGCGCCTGCAGACCCAGGTCGAACCGTCGTGCGGTTCGCGGAAGACGTCCACGAGGTAGTTCCCGCTCGACGGATCGCGCAGCCAGGTCTGGTGGGTCAGGTCCGACACCTGCGGCGCGTACGGCCAGATCCGCTCGTGCGCGACGACGTCGAACTCGAACCCGAACTCGCACCCGACGAACCGGTCCCGGACCTCGGGGAACCGAGCGGCCGGAACGGCGATCTCCAGGTCCGCGTGCTCACGGGTGCGCTCGCCCACGAACAGGTCGACGGCCCAGCCCCCGGCCACGTACCAGGGCGCCGAAACACCCGCCAGCCGCGCCGCCACTTCGGCGGGCGTCCACGCACCCGCCCAGCGCTGCGCGGCCTCGTCCTCGGAGATCGGCACGCCACCATCCGGAATCCCTCGCGCCATCTGCCTCAACTCGCCGTAATGCAGAAGGGGTGCCCGGCCGGATCCGTGAGGACCCGCCACCTGTCCCCCACGGGCTGGTGTTCCGGCTTGCCGGCGCCCAACCCCAGCAGCCTGGCCTCGGCCGCGTCCAAGTCCTCCTCGACCGCGAAGCAGAGGTGGAGCTGCTGCGGAACGACCTGGCCGGGCCAGCTCGGGGCCCGGTAGTCGTCGACCCGCTGGAAGCCGATGAAGAGCCCGTGCTCACCCTTGAGGCCCGAGAAATCGGCGTCGGACTTGGGATCCGGTTCCAGTCCGGTGGCCTGCTGATAGAACGCCGCCAGGACAAGCGGATCGGCACAATCGAGCGTTACGGCAACCAACTTCATACGGGCATGACCTCTCCGGACCGATCCAATCGATCCGATCGATGGACTTCGACGACACCCTGAGCACGACCGCGGCGCTTCCGGGGACTGGACGATCCTGCGCCAAGCCGACCATGGTCGCCACGGCAGCGGCCTCTAAGGGGTGTCTGACGTCGGACCTCAGGTCGCCAAGGGGAAGCCGGCAAAGCCTTCCTCAACCTGGTAGACGAGGTGCACGTTCTGCGATGCCAGCAGGTCCTTCACGTCCTTGCTCGGCTCACTGGGCAGCAGCACAGCCGCCCGCAGGCCCTCCGGATTGGGGAGGTGTCTGCGGTAGTCGGCCAGCTGACCGATCGCCATGCGGATGTTGGTGCGGGTGGTCAGCCCCTTGGCCTCGTACAACACGTGGTCCGTGGAGTCGTACAGGTCAGGGGTGAGTGCACCCACCTCACCGGCGATGGTGATCTGGAACGACTTGTGCACGTGGCCGGCAGCTTCAAGGTCCTTCTTGAACGCCTCCATCAGTAGGCCTTCGCGGCGCAGAACGGTACGCGGCCCACCGGGAACGTCAGCGATCGTCTCCGAGGTCGTGTGTTGCTCGGACTTCTTGTCCTTCACACTGGTCTGCGCCGGGATCACCGGGACGGTGTCGACGTCCTCGACGTCGTTGCCCGCTGCTGGCTTGAGCCAGTCTTCGTCCTTCCAGGCCGGCGCCGACCCCGGAACCGGCCGCAGCCGAAACACTAGGGCGTTGCGCATCTTGTGGTCCTGGCCCGGTCCGCGGCGGATCTCGACGGGGTTGATGGGGTCCACCACCATCTGCCCGATGTAGCGCTGGCGCATGGCGCTGCTCCCCCCAGGCACCTTGCCCTGCGCGACGAACAGGTGGAGCTCACGGCCGTCTTCGACGTGGTAGCGCAGGGACTTGTTGCGGCTCTTCAGCTGCTGGTCACCGTTGGCACCGTAGCCCGTGTACAGGTACAGCGGACCGTACTCATCATCCTCGGCGCGGCCGTCGAAGGTGTACCCGTACTCCTCACCCGCGGACGGGTCGGAGTAGACGAACACCTTTTTCGCCTCGTTGGCCGGCTCGATGCCCTGGAACTTCCCACCACCGAACGCTGCCACGACCTCGTCACGCGTCGTGATCACTCCGGGCACAAGCTCAAACGTCGTCATGGCCACGACCATAAGCATCGGTACCGACATCCCAGCAACGCATTTGCAGGACCAAGCAAACGGGAGCAGCGCGACCTGTAGCCACCAGAGGCCCCCGCCATGATCGGCGGGGGCCCTGTGTACTGGTGGGCGCCGACGGTTTCGAACCTCCGAAATCTGCTGTGCAAGCTCGCCCCAGCTCACCCAAGCCCCATCAAGCGGCCGGTCGACCACGGACGCGACGCCCCTCCCCGGCCGCCCAGATCCACCGGTGCCCATCCCCGTTGATGTCAGCTATGGATGTCAACGGATGTCTGCGACCGGGCTCACTTCTTCCGAAGCTTCCGCATCTTCGCCTCGGCTTCCTTCTTCTTCCGCTGCGCCACTCCGTAGGCGGTCCAGGCCCCCTGATGCTTCACGCACTGCCCGCTCCCGATGATTGCCTTGTTCCGGCAACGCCCGCCGTCCTGCGTCGCCGCCCCGCACCGCGGCTGCGTCATCCCGCCCCTCTCATCCAGGTCCCGTGAGCACCACCACGGTGGCGCGGCCAGTCGGACACGAAGAGGGCGCACGGAGGGCCGATGGAAGCTCAGGGGCGCACACCTGGCCACACTCGAAGGCGAGTAGCCCTGAGCCGGCGAACCACCGATCCACAAGTCGGGTCAGCGACTCATCGTGCCGCCGTGGATGAAAAGCCACACGCCCATGATGGCCACCAGCGCACCCGCCACGAGGATGAGCAGAAGGACGACCCCGAGCATCTTCACAAAGATCATCCCAACATCGGTGACTGCATACCGAATCGGATCTGGATCAGTCATGAATCCCCCCATGTACCGCACTGTTGCCCGAGGCCGGGTGCAAGCCGCCACGCTAGCGCCGTCACCCATCTCTCGCGGTGTACGACGGTGGGCTCCATGGGTAGGGGGCTGTCCACACGGCGCGGGGTGACGCCGTTCAACTGCGGGGAGACGGTTGCGTGAACACCCTCTCGGTAACGCTGGTTTCGGCGTTAACGTCAGGAGCCATCTCGATGGGGCTCATGTGGCTGACGAGTCGGCAACAATGGCGAGATGGCAAGAGAACTCAGCGCGAGACTCACAACTTGTCCTATCTCAACCCCCTCAGGTGGCACACGGCTGAAGCACACCACCGCCTTTCCCTCTACGCCACGTCTGTCGACCAGCATGGCTCTTATCGCCCGGCTCAGGTCCTCAATGAACCGCAGGAGCTCGATTCGAAAGACGCCGCTTGGTTCGCCGGAATGGGCGTCGCACTGGTTTCCAGCATCTGGATGACTTCCTGCCTGTTCGCCCAGATGAATCGCACCCGTCGCGACATACCGTTTCTGCGCTTGCCGGGTAAGGACGACACAAGACTGGCTGCCCTGATATTGAAGGTTCATGTGGCTTTCGCCGCGTGTGACGTCTACTACGCAACACAGTCCAGCATCGGAAACGACGTCGCCGTGGAACCCGAAGGTCGACTCAGGAGCTACAGAGAATTTTGCGAACTTCTTTCGCAACCCGATCGTAGGGTGTGGGCGGACTCCCTCGTCTGGTTCCACCTCGCCATAGCCAACGGCGAACGTCGCCCCAGCCTTCAGCGCGCCTTGGATGCTCTGCAGGAGTTGTCGGTGTTCCTCGACGACAGCCTTGTCGGCGGCGCGTCACTGCGAGCACGCTGGGATGCGGAGCTCTAGGGGAAAGCACGCGCCGGCCGGTTCGCAAAGCCTGAGCTGTGGAAGAACTGGGCAATGAGGCTGCGGCAAGTTGCGACCCCAAGTAGCTCAACAGGGCCTAGAAGAGCGCCTGTTGTGCGGTGCTGGATGCGATGTGGTTCTAGAATTACGGGCACGTCGCACCGCCATGCGCCTTCGGGGGGAATGATTGCAAGCGACGCTCATCACGTTGGCCTTGGCTACGCCAGTCGCACTCATGCAGACGTGGATCAAGTACGCCTCCCGGAAGGCGCCGACGGGCCGAAGGCATGCGCTGCGGCGTGATGACGCGCTCTTGTGGATCGATTGGCTCGTGACGGCAGCCCTGGCCCTGGGCGTCTCGCTGGTCACCGCGAGCATGCAGGGCAAGCCTGTTGATTCGTTTCAGGTGGGGGTAACCCTCGCAGTTCTAGTGCTTGGGCTGGCGGTAATGCCCAAGGTCGTCCAGGAGTTCTGCTACGACAGCGCAGGGGACCTCAGGGGATGGAGCCACATTGTCTGCGCAAATGCTGCCGGGTTGGTCATTTTGCTCTCTCCAGTAGCGGCCGGGGTGAAGGTCTATGGCTAGGAATCCGGATCGCAAGCCGCCTTCGTTGGTGCTCGCCGTTGGCGCGGCCATGCTGGCTGTAGTTGGTGCACTGGTTTCGGTTCTTTTGTCCTCCGGCTTGGCCAGCGCAGATGCCGTGGCGTCCGTACTTGGCGTCGGAACCGCAGCTGTCTCCGCCTTGGTTGCGTGGCGCGGCAGTAGGGACCATGGACCCGATGACCGTGACTAGTGCCGCGTCGGGCAACCGGTCGTCGGCGTGACGGTTTCGCCAGATGATGGAACGGCGGATCATGCCGCCGGAGTACTTCGGATACAGCGAGTCGAAGCCCGCCCTCCCCCAGGTCACCACCGATCCGGCGCCCCTCAGGACCAGGGCGGGTGGTGCGTCACCCGGCGAGGCGCGCTCGCTCCGAATGCCAGGCCCAGGGGCCCGGTAAAGCCGAGGGGCCGATCCTGCCAGGCCCTACGGGCCACCGTCTCGGGTGACGGCCGACGTCACTTGTGGATGCAGAAGGCCCCCCGCCATGATCGGCGGGGGGCCTTCGTACTGGTGGGCGCGGACGGTTTCGAACCGCCGACATCTGCTTTGTAAGTTCCCCCGAGGTTCGCAGGCTGTCCGGTCACGGCAGTTCCGCTTGGGGTTGGCCTGGGCCGCCAGAGCCGTTCAGAGCAGTCAAGGTACGGCCGCGTTGCCGTCAACTCCTGCCGTCACAAGTTGGATCTATCTACTGGGCGTTCCCGAAGGGATGCCCAGTGGACCCCCTTCCCACCTCGCTCGGCAGGACTGAAACGCCAAAAACGCGGCACAGGCAACACACTCTGCGGTAGACCTCTCAGCATGACACGCAGACAGCAAGTGCTGTGGGGTTCCGTTGTAGCACTGGGCCTTGCGCTCCTCGGCCTGGCGGCGTTCCTGGGGCTAGATCGGGCGGACAAGGTGTTCAGCATTTTCAGTGGCCTGGCGGGGTTGATCGGCATAGGCATCGGCATCCATCAGCTGCAACCTAACCGCAGCCGCCAACCTGTACCTCATCAGGTGCAACGCGCGGGAGATAATTCAACAAATATCCAGAGCGGGGGAGATATCACTATCGGCAACAATAACAAGTTTGGCGAAAATCAATGAAATGGCTACAGCGTCAAGTAGGCGGCGATTCGTCAACTAACATCCAGACGCAATCTCTCAATATCGGCCTAAATTATGCCGATGTGCGCGAGATCGCAATGGACGTCTTTAGGGAGAACTTCGCAAAGCTATCAGCGCAAGCCCATTCCATCGCCTTCGCTCGCGCCGAGGATTTTATCGATAACCTAGTTACAGAAATGAAGGATCGAGCACCACAAGCCATCCAGAACATTCAGGACCCTGGAGTCCAATCCGATCTCCTAGAGGCCCAGTCCGGGTACGCCAAGAGTGGCGACCGAGACCTGGGAGAGGTCCTATGTGACCTTCTGGTCGATCGCTGCATGCGGACCGACAGGAACCTATCCACACTCGCCCTCAGCGCAGCAATTTCCGTTGCCCCAAAACTGACGACTAGCCAACTTGCAGCATTGAGCTTCATCTTTGCGGTAAAGGAGACGAGGGAAGTAGGAGTTACCAGGCTCGAGGAACTGTACGAGAGAATTGCCAAGCTATACGAGCCGCTAAGCGTAGAAATCACCCGCCTAACGCCAGCAGACATCCAGTATCTGGTCGGCTTGGGATGCACGACAATGTCCGTAGGAAGAACCACCTTCGGAGATGCACTCTCGAAGACCTACCCGGGATTCTTTACCACTGGATTCACTGTAGATGAAGCATCACCTTTCCGTGCCCTAACTGGTACATCTGCACTCGTTCCAGCATTAAGAGACTCAAGCAAGTGGCAGATTGCTGCCGTAAATTTTGCTGCGCTACATCAACTGCTCGCAGAAAATAATCTCCTGGGGCACGAAACGGGCCTTACTGAAGCGACAACCAATACAATGGTCCAAGAAGCTGTGGTTTCAGCCGAGTTCGGAGCGGCCAGACCCGACCTGAGTGACGCGATCGAAGCATTTGCAGAAAAATCTCTGATGCACTGCCGAAATACAGCAATTGGCACAGCCATTGGGCATGCAAACTTGCGCCGAGTCACCAATGGGCTATTTTCTACAGAGATTGAGGTTTGGATTTCCTGACGGGCGAAATAAGTCGAGATTGACTTAGGAGTCCACGGAACGCACAATGCGCCCGATGAACCCACCGGTACGTAGGCGCTCATATGCAGCCACGACTTCATCGGGCACGGGGAGCGCGATCATGAAACCCATTGCAGGATATAGCAGTAGGCGCTGAAGGGCGCCAACCAGCATTTCGAAGACCAAATTTGGTTCGCCAATGGAGTCGACGTATTGCTCAAATTGAATCGGGCTCGACGCACTGACGATTTCAACGAGTGGCCACAACTTTCGGGCCGTGGCATACGCGCGACGCTCCTCATACGGCTTGCTCACCAAGAGAACGTCCTCGACCTCAACCCCCTTCTCCTGTAGGAGTGATCTGGTGAAGAGAATGTTCTCCCCTGTGTTCGTCGCTCGTGGCTCCGCAAGAACGGCGGCCGGGGGGACGCCAAGCTCGAGAGCGCGTTCCCGGTAGTGGACGGCCTCGCCGCGCGGCATTCGGGCCCGTGTCGTGCGGCTGGTGGCTCCCGTGAAGACGATCAGGGGAGCCATGCCGCGCCGATAGAGATCAACGGTGGTGTCCGCAACGCCAAGATCGTGACTACCGAGCCCCACGGCAACAGAGCACGGCCGGGGCTCATGGTGCATCTGAAGGAAGTCCCAGAGACGCTTCGCATCCGCCCACGCTCGCGCAGAGACCATTACTGATCCTCACTGCGCGCCGAGTCGGGAACCTGAAAGTCATATTCCCAGGCAAATCGCGATGCAGCATGCACCCCGACGGCGAACTCGACGACGGTCCCGTCTGCGGTATACGTGGTGCGGTGCAGTTCCACCACAGGCTCACCAGTCGGAAGTTTCAGCAATTTCACTTCATCGCTGGTTGGGACTCGGGCAAAGAGATGCTCCTTCATGTGATCGATCTCGTACCCTGCGTCGTAAAGCACACGAAATCCACCACCCCGCCCAGCGGGGCCAGGCGTCGGGTCGACCAGTCGGGTTCCTTCGACATGCTCGGGACGGTAGTAGCTCGTCAGGGTGTGAGTGGGCTGCTCCCCCTCCTTCACGAGCCGTGCACGGGCATACACGGGTGCCCCCACCGAAAGCCCGTGAGCCGCCGCGATCGCCTCAGTTGCCTCGGTAAGGCTGACCGACTGAGTCTGCTCACCCCGCTTGTACGGACGGCCGGATGCGACGCGGTCGGCGATGAACGCGACCTCGTCCCCATCCCGCCACTTCGCCTTGTCGTACCGATCGACCCCTAGCCGCTTCAGCGGCGTCTGCGCCCGGACGATGGTCCCGACTCCACGCAACGACGTGACCAGCCCCTCTGCCTCAAGAGCCGTGTACGCCTTGTGAACTGTGGCTTTCGACCCTTCCCCTGCCTCCACCAGCTCTCGGATCTGCGGCAGGTGCGCGCCCGGCGGGTAGTCGACACCATCCCTGATCTGCTCGGCCAGTTTGTCTGCCAGCTCTCGCCACTTCGCTGCCATGCGGGGCTCCTCTCGACATACGCCAGTTTCACACAGTCCTAGGACATTGACAGTCCTAGGACTGAAGGTGCATGGTCTTCCCAGACGGCAACGCAGTCCTAGGACAGCGGGGCTGACTCCTCTGGTGGCCTTCTTTGGGCTGCTCAGAGGAGCACGTCAAGGGGCCCGGGACAGAGCGGGCCGAGGGAGCCGGACCCCTGGTCAACCGGACGGCGAGTCTCTGCCTACCAGCGGGAGCCCGTGTTCCCGGAAAGAGACACAAAGCAAGTGATCAATCTTCCGCCTCTTTCGTGAGGCGGCCGGTTGCCTCCTCCGCCCGTACGGCGCCATCGGCGTTGTACGGGCGCGGTCGAGGGGAGCCGGAATCTTCCGCTTCACCAAACGCAGTGCAGCCCCCGGCGCGGCAACGCCGAAGGCTGCTGAGTCCCGTTCCTCCGTAGAAGGAGCAAGGCCCATGAAGTCAATCGTTGCACTTCAGAGCATCGTTACCCCGTGGCCGGACGGTTTGGAGCCGTCGGACGCGGAGCTGGACGCGATCGAGGCCGAGATGCCGCTGATCGTCGCCGAGGTCGAGTTGCTGGACGCGTTGATCGTGCTGCTGGACCGACCGGCGTCGGAGTTCGACGCCCGCCGGATCCGCCGGGCCCACCACCGGGTGCTGACCGCCCGCAAGGACGCGGCCAACCGCACGGTCGGCACGCAGGTCTCGGGGGACGCGGCATGAACGAGCGCACCGACGCGGCCCACGTCGACCTGCTGAACGTGATCGCGGAGGCGTTGAACTTGCCGCTTCCGTCGATCGCGGATGCGGACGAGCACCTGTACTGCCGGCTGCTGGAGCGCCGGGCCCTCGCGGTGCGGATTGCCATCGAGGCGAACCGCGCAGTGAGCCGGGACCCGCAGTGGGCGGCGGACGCGATCCGCCGCCGGACCGCCGAAGAGCCCGTCACCTACACCCCGTGGGAGAGCAAGAAGAGCGAGGACGAGCGGTGAGCGGCCGCCCGCTGACCCCCGCCCAAAAGCTCGTACTCGGGCTCGCGTTCGTCCCGATGCTCGCCACCGGCGGCGCGGGCGGGTACGGGACCTTCTCCAACATCAAGGGCGCCTACAACTCCGGTACCGCGCTCGGCGCGGTCGCCGCGGGCGAGGGCGCGACCGCGGTCCTGGCGTTGGTGCTGCTGGGGCTGACCATGCTGGGCCAGCCCTCCCCGGCCGTGGTCCGCGCCGGCCTATGGGCCCTACCCGCCGCCGCGTCGGCCATGTCCGCCGTCGCCGCGCCGGACGGGCCCCGCACCGTGATCTACGCGATCACGCCGCTGGGCATGTCGGTGTCGGCCGAGGGCATGGCCTTCCTCGCCCGCCGGATCGTGGTCCACGTCGATGGCCGCGACGCCGAAACGGAAGCCAGGGCGGCCGCCGTGGTCCAGGCTCTGGCCTACCACCGGGCCCGCGCCCAGAACCACCCGGACAAGAAGATCCGCCAGCGTTCGGACCGGGCGTCGTGGCGCCTGGCCCGCAAGGTCGGTACCGCGGACACCACGCTCGGCGCCCGGCTGCTGGAGGTCCAGCGGGAACGGATCACCACCGGTGCGGACGTCGCCCTCGGCGACATGTTCGCGATCACCGTCACACCCCCGAGCGAGCCCGTCACAGGTGCCCGTGACGCCGTCACGGCGACCGTGACTCCCGCCCTTCCGCCCGCGCCCGAACCGGCCCCTGAGCAGGGGGCCGTCACGGGTGGGCGTGACGGGGAAGACACGCAGGTCAACGACCCGCTGACCGGTGTCGAGGAAGCGGGCGTCACGCCCGCCGTCACGCCCGTCACGCCCTCCGTCACGCCTGCCGTCACCCCCGTGACGCTCGACGAAGTCGCCGCCATCGCCGGGGTGCCGACACCCCTGACCGATGAGCCTCTGACCGATGAGCAGATCGTGGTCGTGCTCCGCTATCTGCGCTACTCCACCGACCCGCCCCTGTCCTACCGGCAGACCGCCGCAGCGTTCCGCGAGAGCGGATTCACCGGCGGCGAAGCCCGCATCCGGAACGCCTGGGCCACCCTCATGGCACAGGAGGAGAGCCCCCGGTGACCGCCGTCTACTGCTGGCGGCTCGCCCCGGACGGCCTCGCCACCCGCCGGCAGCTGCGGGCCCTTGGCCTGCGGCCCGGCGGACAGGACGTCGTGGCCCAGGTTGAGCGGCCCCGCTACCGGCGCGGGCCGCTCGTCGCCTACCTCTACCGCGTCGACCTGGCGCGGCCGGTTCGGCCGATGACCCCCGGCCGGTGGGCCGCCCTCGCCAAGGCGAACACGGCCCGGCGCACCTGCCCCGCCTGCTCGCGTGACGCCGGATACGTCATACCGGCCTCGCTCGGCATGTGCGTGACCTGCGCTTACCCCGAAGACCAGTGCGCCGCCTGAACCTCCCCGTCTGCTTGAAGGAGTTCGCCGTGTCCCGCCGTATCCGTACGTCGGCCGTGCAGTCGGCCGCGCCCCGCACCGTTCACGTCCCGCGCCAGCGCGGGAAGCAGGGCCCGCAGGTGATCGTGGTCGTCTCCGAGCAGCCGACCTTGACCGCCCGCGCCACCGCGGCGTCCGGCCGGTGGGTGTGGAAGCACCGCCGGACCTGGGCGCCCACCGGCCTGGCCGTGCTGCTCCTGGCCATCACCGGCATTGTCCACTGGTTCGCCCCGTGGGCGGCACTGCTTGCCGCCCCGGCCGGCCTTGCCCCGCTGGGCGTCTGGGGGTGGAAGGCCAAGACCAGCCCGGCCCCGTCCCGCAGCGTCTCCGCCTGGCGGACCGCCACGGGTGTCCTCGCTCTGGCCGCGCTGGCCTGGTTCTGCCTGGCCGTGTGGTTCAGCCCGGCCAGTGCGGCCCTGATGGGTCTGTGGACGCTGACGGCCCTTGCCGCGCAGGTCATGTGGCTGATCGGCCGCCGTACCACTCGCACCGTCAAGACCGTCACTGCTACTGAGGAGACCTGCTGATGTCGGACAACACCTGGGTACGGGGCAGCGGCGGCACCGACTGGCGGACCGGCGCCGCCCCGGGTGCGGGAACGCAGAGGAGTACCCCGCAGGGCGGCCGGTGGCAGGAGGACCAGGGCGGGCAGCAGTACGGCCCGTTCGGCCCCGGCCCGGCGTCCGGCGGGACGAGCCGCTCCCGGACCTCGAGCCGGTCCCGGGAGTACCACTTCCACATCAACGACGCCGGCGCGCAGAACGGCGGGGGCTATGGCCCGCAGGGTGGCCGTGGCCAGCAGCAGGGTGGTGGGCGTGGGCAGGCCGGCGGCGGGCGCCGGATGCACTCCCCGCTGGGGGACCCGGAGTTCTTCAACAACGTGGACATCCGGAACTACTGCGAGCAGGGCCGGGGCCTGTTCCTGCAGATGTCGTTCGAGCTGGCCAACGCCGCCGAGATGCTCAACGCCGTCTTGAAGGAGGTCCCCGACCCCGACGGGCGTCCGTTCGGGTCGAGGGCGCGGGCCCGGCGGGTATCGCGGCGGATGAAGAAGGCCGCCGAGGACGCCGTCAGCACCGCGAAGAACCTCGCTGCCACCTACGCGTCGTTCCAGAGGGAGTTCGACCCCCAGCTCGCCCCGCAGGCCCGACGCCGCCCGACGCGTTCGTTCGACTTCAACGCCTAACCACCAGCACTGATCGTAGGGAGGTCAGAGCATGCCCCACACCACATCCACCCACGACCCCCGCCAGCAGCGCCAGGAGTTCGAGGCGCACGGGGAGGGCGGCGGGATCGGCGAGTACCTGCTGCACCGCGCCAAGCCGCACCTTCCGCCGTGGCTCGCCGGAGCGGGGACGGGTCTGGCCTCCCTGCCCGCCCACTACTTCTGGTCCGGTCAGCCCGGCGTCACCGCCGGCCTCACCCTCGCCTCGGTCGCCCTGACCGGGCTGACGTGGTGGGCCGGCCGCTCCACCACCCAGCAGCGCCGCCTCCACTCCGCGGTTACGGTCGCCGCGGCTTCGACGTGGTTCACCGCCGCGGCGATTGCGGGACCGGCCGCGGGCCCGCTGGGGGAGCTGTACTTCATCGGCGCCCCCGCACTCGCCCTGTCGTGGAACATCCGCCAGATCCTCCGCAAGAACGTCGACGGCCCCGCCGCCAACGCCGACGGCGGATTCCTGGAAAAAGTCGGCTTGGCCAAGACTCAGGTACTGCGCTCGGAGGTCGGCCCGAACAAGGCCAGCTTCGATCTCCAGTTGCCGCGTGGGGAGCTGACCCCAGACGACGTCAGCAAGAACATCACCCGCATCGCGGGCGCCCTCGACGTCCCCAAAACAGCGATCCGGATCCAGGAGAACCCCGACTCGGCGTCACGGGTCATGCTCACCGTGGTCCCGCTCGACCTCCTCAAGAACACCGTCCCCTGCCCCGGCCCCAGCGCCCCGGGTGAGTCGATCAGCTTCCCCGTGGTCGTCGGGATCTACGAGGACGGCACCCCGGTCACCCTGTGGTTCCCCGGCGACCCGGACGCCGCCCGCAACGCGATGATGCTCCTCCTCATGGGCATGACCGGCTCAGGCAAATCCGAAGGCGGCCTGACCGCCCTCGCCGAAGTCCTGACCCGCAAGGACGTCATCGTCTGGGCATCCGACCCGTCCAAGGCCGAACAGACCCTGGGCCCGCTGCTCCCGGCGATCGACTGGGCCGCCCTCGACATGCCCTCCACCAAGGCCATGATCGAAGCCCTCAAGGCCGTGATCCCGGCCCGCACCGCGTGGATGGCGAAGTACGGGTACAAGCAGTGGGTCCCGGCCTGCGCCGAAGTCCAGGCCGACGGATCCCCGGGCATGCCCTACCTCCTGGCCTGGTTCGAGGAAGCGGCCAAGACCATCCGCGAGACCGACGACGACGTCTTCACCGGCATCGCCCAGGAAGCCCGCTCCGCCGGCGTATCCCTCGTCATCTCCATGCAGCGTGCATCCGGGAACCAGGTCTCCACCGACACCCGCGCCTCCTTCGGATCCTCCTGGGTCCACGGCGTCCGCAGCGAGCAGGACGCCCGCTTCGCCCTCGACGACGAGGTCCTCGACGCGGGCGCGGCGCCGCACGTGTGGAAGGACAAGAAGCCCGGCTACTCCTACCTCGTCGCCAACGGCATCCCCGACGACCGGTGGGCCACCCCGCTCCGCGACTACCTGACCGGCGTCGACTACCTCCACTGGGTCGTCCTCACCTTCGCCAGCATCCGCGCCCGAATCGACCCGGTCACCGCCGGAGCAGCAGCCCGCGCAGTGGACCGGGCGTTCACCGCCCGCACCCGCTACCCGATGCCCGGCACCACCAACGAGCCGGAGACCACCGTGCGCCACGCACACGCGCCCGCCACGTACGACGAGGACGACTACGAGGACGCCGAGGGCGAGTACGAGGACTACGAGCGGCGCCCGCAGTTCCGCCACGACGTCCAGGACGAGGACGACGAGGGCGAGTTCATCGACGCGAGCGAGGAGCTGCCGGAGGTCGAGCACGTCGTGCAGTTCGCGACCCGCCCGCCGGACGCACCCGCGGTGAAGCTCACCACCGCCCAGGCGCGGGCGGCGATGGAGGAGCTGCTGGAGGAGTTCGAGGACGAGGGCCGCGACATCGTCGGCCCGGCCGACTTCATGGAGCACTGCGACCGCCACGGACGGGGCCGTTCCTGGGTCTCCGGACAGGTCGCCACCTTCGTCATGGCCGGTCGCCTCGCCGAGACGAACGAGGTCGGCCGGTACCGGATCGTCCCCGACTCGATCGCGGCCTGACGCGTCAGACGCGTCTGACACCCCGGACAGCGACAGAGCCCCAAACACAGGTCATACGCGTGCGCGAGGGGTGTCAGACGGGTGTCTGACGCGTCTGACACCCCCACCAGACACCCGGCCTGACACCCCTGACACCCCGCCCCGACAAGGACCGGCCACCCGCGGCGGGGTCCTGTCGGTCTTCCCCCGGGAGCCTTCATGCCCGACTACATGACCCCTCCGGCCGTCCCCGCCCCGGTCCGGTACGGCGACGCGATCCTCTACCCGCCCGCCGTCCCCGACCCCCAGTTCCTGCCCGCCGAGATACCGCCCGGCATCCAGTACGTCACCCTGCCCGACGGCAACCGCACCCTCGCCTACACCCACCCCACCACGCCCGTGCCCACCCCGGCCGTGCAGCCGATCCCGGCATGGGCGAAGACCACCGCGCTCCTCGCCCCGACCATCGGCGGAGGCATCGCGGCCGCCGGGTTCGGGATCGCCTACGCCGCCCCCGGCCTGATCGCCCTCACCGAAGCTCTCTGGGCCGTCGTCGCGCTCATTGCCGCCGGGGCCGTCCTTGCCTTCGCCCGGCCCCGCCGCGGTCGCCCGGCCACCCACATCACCCAGCACATCACCGCCACCGGCCTCTTCGGCCGCGCCACCGGCACCGCCAACCACCACTGAAAGGACTGCTCATGGACCCGATCCAGCCCCCGCCGCTGTCGGAGCTGCTCTCCGACGCGGTCGCGCTCCTCACCGGGAAGCGCACCGTCCGCTGCCCCTACCCCGCATGCCGGGTGTCCGTCCGCTACCGGCACGTGGCCCCCGGCGAGGCCATGAACCTCATCGACTACGCCACCGACCACACCCGCCACTAAGGAATGAGCCCTGTGGACTACCACGATGCGCACTCCCCCTACCTCGCTGCCGTAGTTGCCGCCCTCGCCCTCGCGGGCATCACCGTCAGCGACTGGACCGCCGAGCCCGACGACCCGCGCACCGGAATCCTCGCCCTCGACCCCGCAAGCACCCCCGTCTATCCGGGCGACGACGTGGCCCTGGTCTGGGACGAGGCACGCGGATGGAGCCTGGTCTGGGGACCCGACGGACACACCAGCGGCTACGACTTCTCCCACGCCCTGGCCTCCAACGTCCTGCCCAGCCCCGCCGAGATCACCACCGCCGTCCGCGAAGGACTCACGGCCCCTCTCCGCGGCGACGTCACGTTCAGCGGCTACTACCGCGACCCCAACACCGACGACGACGGCTTCGAAGACCTCCTGCGCGCCTACACCCGCTAGCCACACAGCGGGGGCCCGCACAGCCGAGAGCGGCCCCACTCACGCCAATGAACTGGGGCCGCTCTCTTCCAGCAACCACTGGAGGAACCCAGCATGACCCATCACCCCGCATCCGCGCTGCTGACTGCCGCGCTTGATGCTGCCGCACGCGGATGGCGCGTGTTCCCGCTGCGGCCCGGGCAGAAGCGGCCCGCGCTCCATCGCGAGGAGCACTGCCCCGCCCTCGGCGACTGCGCTGGCGGCCACCGCAAGTGGGAGGACCGGGCCACCAACGACCCGGACCGGATCCGCCGCGCGTGGGACCGCCTCCCCTTCAACGTCGGCATCGCCACCGGCCCCTCAGCCCTGCTCGTCGTCGACCTCGACATGCCGAAGAGCAAAGGAAGTTCGGACACGCCATGCGGCGCGGACACCTTCAAAGTGCTCTACGAGCGCGCCGGACAGACCGTCCCGGCGACCCTCACGGTGCGGACGCCCACCGGTGGATCCCACCTGTACTTCACCGCCCCGGAAGGGCTCCGGCTGGCGAACACGGCCGGTCGTCTGGGCAGGCTGATCGACACCCGGGCGTGGGGCGGGTACGTCGTCGCCCCGGGCAGCGTCTCCCCTGCCGGAGCATACGAAGTCACCACCCCGCTCGCCCCCGCCCCGCTTCCCGCGTGGCTATTCTCCCTGCTCGTCCTCCGCCAAGCCCCGCGCGAGCCCAGCGGCCGCCCCGCGATCCACCGTGCTGGTAAGTACGCCGGCGCCGCGCTGAGGGCCGAAACCACGTCGGTCGAATCGGCCCCGGCCGGGGAGCGCAACGGGACTCTGCTGCGGGCCGCCCGCGCTCTGGGGCGCTTCATCGCCGCGGGCGACCTTCCCCGGGACGTGGTGGAGGAGGCTCTTCAATGGGCGGGGGAGTCGACCGGACTGCCGGCTGCCGAGTGCCGCAGCACGATCCGCTCCGGTCTGAACTGGTCCATCGCCCACAACGCGATGAGGCGAGCGGCATGAGCCACCTCCCCCGCTCCTCCTTGAAGAGCCTCACCCCGGCCCCCACCGGCCCCGGCCCCGCCGAACCGACGCGCGCCCTGGACTGCAATAGCGCGCCGAAGGTCGTCGCCGAAGGCGTCCTTTCATCCCTTCGGTCTGACCTGAGCGGCGACGACGGGCGTCGGCCCGTCGCCTGGCTCCACATCGTCGCCCCCGGCCGCGGCACCACCCCGACCGCCCGGTCCTGGTGCTCCTGCGGACGCGACCTCTTCGCCGCCGGACAGGCACGCGCCCTCGCCCTGATCGCCGATCACGACCAGCACCGCGCCGACTGCAAGCTGCGCGCACTCCAGGAAGGGAAGGCCGCCTGATGAGCGACCACAAGCCCACGGTCGTCCCCATCGACGGGGCCGCTCTGCTCGACGAAGTCGAGGCATTCCACCGCCGGTTCAACATCTTCCCCAGGGAAGCCGCCTACGTCGCCGTGGCCCTGTGGGACGCCCACGCGCACCTGATCGACTGCTTCGAGACCACGCCCCGGATCGCGTTCCTCTCCCCCGAACCCGGGTCGGGGAAGTCGCGGGCGCTGGAGATCATCGAACTCCTCACCCCGCGGCCGGTCACCACGGTGTCCGCCTCTGCCAACGGGCTCTACCGGCTCGTCGGCGCGCCCGAGGGGCTGCCCACCGTCCTCTTCGACGAGGTCGACACCATCTTCGGACCCAAAGCCGGGCCCGACGAAGCCCTGCGCGGCTTCCTCAACGCCGGCTACCGGCGCAACGGCGGCGCGCTGCGCTGCGTCGGGGACGGCTCCAACCAGACCGCGCAGATCTTCCCCTCCTACTGCGCCGTGGCCATGGCGGGCCTCGGCTCGCTGCCCGACACCGTCCTGACCCGGTCGGTCATCATCCGGATGCGCAAGCGCGCCCCGAACGAGACCGTCGAGTCCTACCGTCAGCGGACCCACGAGAAGCAGGGCCACGCCCTGCGCGACCGGCTCGCCACCTGGGCCGACCGCGTCCGCGAACAGATCTCCGACGCCTGGCCCACCATGCCCGAAGGGGTCACGGACCGGCCCGCTGACGTGTGGGAGCCACTGCTCGCCGTCGCCGACGCGGCCGGGGGCGACTGGCCCGGCCGAGCCCGCGCCGCCTGCCTCGAACTCGTCGCAGCAGCAGAGCGGGACAACGACGAGTCCTCGATCGGCGTCCGCCTCCTGACCGACCTGCGCGACCACGTGTTCTGCGGAGCCGACCGCCTCCCCACCGCGGTCATCCTCGAATGCCTCCTCCGCATGGACGAAGCCCCCTGGGGCGACCTCGACGACAAGCAGCTCACCTCCCGCACCCTCGCCAAGCTCCTCAAGCAGTACGTCACCCCCGGCAACAAGCCCATCCAGCCGCGGGGAATCCGTACCGGGTCAGGGACCCCCAAGGGGTATTACGCCGAGGACCTCGCCGACGCCTGGAAGCGGTACTGCCCCCCGCCCCTTCTGACATCCGCAACAGCCGCAACGTCCGCCACACCGCAGGTCAGCGGGGGTGAATCCGTGGCGGATACCGCCACACCCATCCGCCACACGCACGCGGAAACCGCCACACCGCTCTTCTCCGTCGCCGGATAGCCCCCGCGACCGCCCGGTGCCGCCACATCCCCGCGTGTGGCGGCACCGATCCGCCACAGAATCCCGATCCGCCACAGATCCGAGCCGCTGACCTGCGGTGTTGCGGCGTGGCGGCTGTTGCGGATCCCCCAGAGCGAAGGAAGCCATCGGCACCACCGCCATGGAGGCAGTCGTGAGTTCGCCCTTGCCCACAACCCACATCGCGCTGACCGTCCCGGAAGTCATGGAGGCCCTCAGCCTCAGCCGCTTCATGGTCTACAACCTCATCCGCTCGAAGCAGCTCCCGAGCATCACCATCGGTCGGGCCCGTCGCGTGCCCGCCGACTCCCTTCGCACCTTCATGCAGCACAAGTTGGAGGAAGCAGCCTGATGGCACGCAAGAGGAATCCGAACGGCGCTGGCAGCATCTGGCAGCGCTCGGACGGCCGTTACGAGGCCCGGGTCTACGTGCCGCAGCCCGACGGGACCCGAGCGCGGAAGACCGTGTACGGCAAGACCTGGGAAGAGTGCGACACCAAGCGGCAGGAGTTGGTCCTCCGGGACCGCCAGGGCGTGCCGACGCCCACCAAGTCCGCCCGACTCTCCGAGTGGCTGCCGCACTGGCTGGAGGAGTTCGTGCGGAGCGAGCGGAAGAAAACGACGTACGCCAAGTACGAGACGCACGTCCGGCGGTACTTGATCCCGAACCTCGGGTCGAAGCGGCTCGAGAGCCTCGCCGTCACGGACGTCCGGCGCATGCTCGCCGCCGTGACGACCCAGGCGTCGGCCGCCACCGCGAAGGAGTCACACCGCGTGCTGCGCAGTGCGATCTCCGCGGCTTGCAGGGAGGAACTCATCAGCCGGAACGTGGTCCAGCTCGTACCGGCGCCCCGGGTGCAGCCGCGGGAACTCCAGCCCTGGAACCTCGATCAGACGGTCGCCTTCCTTGAGGCCTCGCGGCGGGACCCGCTGTACGCCGCCTTCGTCGTGGCCGTGACGATGGGGCTCCGGCGCGGGGAGGTCTTGGGGCTGCGCTGGCAGGACATCGATCTGGAGCGCCGGACCCTGACCGTGCGGAACCAGATCCAGCGGGTGCAGAAGGAGCTGTACGCGGACTCCACGAAGAACCGGCGGAGCCGGGTCATCCCGATCCCGCTCATGACCGTGGCCCCGCTCCGGTGGCAGCGGCTCCGCCAGGCCGCGCAGCGGGAAGCCGCCGGCGAGGACTGGCAGGAGAACGACTACGTGTTCACGACGCGGTCCGGCCGCCCGGTCGAGCCGCGGAACATCAGCCGGTCCTTCGAGCGGATCGGGGACGGGGCGGGTCTCCCCCGGATCCGGCTGCACGACGCCCGGCACGGGTGCGCCACCCTGCTCTTCGCGGCGGGGGTGCCCGCGCGGGTGGTCATGGAGATCCTGGGGCACTCGCAGATCGCCGTCACGATGAACATCTACACGCACGTGTCGGAGGAGACGCGGCGGGAGGCGATCGGGCACATGGACCGGATGCTGCGGCGACGGGGCCCGAAGGGCTGATTGCCGTCAAGAACTACCGTCAAAGGCCCCCCGCCATGATCGGCAGGGGGCCTTTGTACTGGTGGGCGCGGGCGGTTTCGAACCGCCGACATCTGCTTTGTAAGAGCAGCGCTCTACCCCTGAGCTACGCACCCGTGGATGAGTGGACAGCCTACATGGCGGGCGGACCCCGGACGCAAACGCGATCCCGTGGGGGAGAATGGGCCAGGGCATGGTGGACGCGGTACGGGAGAGGGATTGTGACGACGGCTTCCCGGCGGTGGTTCGGTGGGCGGGACGAGGGCCGGCGGGCGGAGGCACAGGCCGCCAAGGACGCGGCCGCCGCCGCGTTCTACGAGCTGGACACCGCTCAGCGGGATCTGCGGATCTCGATAGAGACGATCACGGCCGCGGACGGGTCTCCCGCCGGGCGGCGGGCCGTCGAGGGGTTCGCGGAGCTGGGCCGGCGGATCGACGAGGTCAGTCAGGTCTACATCGAGGCCGTCGACGCGCACGACCTCGACCGGGACGACCTCGACGGCGCCGTGGCCGCGCGCGCCAAGCGGGAGCTGGAGCGGGCCCGGGACGAGCTGGTGCGGGTCAAGGGCGAGCTGGAGCGGTTCGACCAGGGGCTGCGGCCGCTGTTGGACAACGCCGAGTCGCAGCTGGCGCGGGTCGCGCCCGCCCGGGAGCGGGCCAAGGCCGCGCTGCTCGCGGCGGCCAACGCGCTGGACGCCGTACGGGCCGGTGGCCTGCGCGCCGACGATCTGGCCGCGCGGCTCGCGGCGCTCGGCCCGGAGTTGACCATGCTGAACCAGGGCGCCGCGCAGCACGGGGTGCCCGCCACGGTGCAGCGCGCCGACCGGATCCTGCGGGACGCGGAGGCGGTGCGGGCGGAGGCGGCGCGGCTGCCGGAGCGGGCTGCCGAGATGGACCGCCGGCTGGTGAGCCTGCGGACCCGGGCGCAGGCGTTGCGCAACCGTGCGGACCGGGTGGATCCGGTGCTGAGCGAGCTGCGGCGCCGGTTCAGTGCCGACTGCTGGCAGGACCTGCAGCACGTGCCGGAGCAGGCGCTGGCCTCCGTACGACAGGCGGAGCAGCGGCTGACGGAGGCGGGACAGGCCCGGCAGGAGCAGCGGTGGGAGGACGCCAGCGAGCTGATCACCACCGTCCGCGAGCTGTTCGACGCGGTGGACGAGGCCGTGTCGACCGCCCAGGACCGGCTGACCCGGCTGGAGGCGGTGGCCAAGGATCCGGAGGGCGAGGTCCAGCGGACCCGGTTCGCGATCCGGGACGCGCAGCGGCTGGCGATGGAGGGGCGCAGCGTGCCCGATCCGCGGCACGCGCGGCCGCTGGACGAGGCGGTGGCGCGGGTGGAGCGGGCGCTGGCCGGGCTGGAAGGGCGGCATCCCGACTACTGGCACTTCCTCCAGGAGATGGAGGGCGTACGGGCGGCCGTGGCCGGGGTCGTCCACGAGATGCGGGGGCGGCGCGGCACCGCCTGAGGCCCCGCCCCCGGCCCCGGTTGTCCGGCTGTGGGCATCGGCGGATGCTGGAGGTGCCGCAACGGAGCAGCCGCAACGGAGCAGAGGAGGGCGTCATGGCCGCCCACAGTTTCCACAGGCCCCGCAAGTCGCAGGTGGACCCCGTGTCCCCTACATCCCCCGTGTCCCCCGTGTCCCCCACCGCATCCCCCGCGCCCCCCGGTCCTGATGGGTCCTACGCGCCCCACGCGCTCTACGGGTGCCACGAGGCCCACGAGCACTACGCGCCCTACGTGGCCCACGAGCCCTACGCGTCCCACGGCCCACAGGGCTCCCCCGGGCTGGCGCGCCGGCTGCTCAATCCCGTCAACGCCCAGCTGGACGAGCACCTGCCCGCCGATCACAAGCTCAGCAAGGTCTACCGCGTCGGCGCCGGGCTGACCGGGCTGCTGCTGATCGTCTTCGGGATCCTCGGGCTCATCAACCAGATCGGGTTCTTCGACACCCGCGGGGACACGGTGCTCGCCCTGAACACCAACGGCACGCTGAGCATCCTGTCGATCTGCATCGGCGCGCTGCTCGTGCTCGGGATGGTGATCGGCGGCAGCTTCGCCTCCACCCTCAACATCACGCTGGGCCTGCTGTTCATCGCGAGCGGGTTCGTCAATCTCGCGCTGCTGGACACCGGCCTGAACTTCCTGGCCTTCCGGATCCAGAACGTGCTCTTCAGCTTCGTCGTCGGCGTGATGCTGATGTGGTTCGGGATGTACGGGCGGGTGGGCAGCGCCCTGCCGCACGACAATCCGTACTGGCGCGCCCGCCACCCCGAGCAGGCGGCCAGGGAGGACCGGGCGCGGGCCTTCGTCCCGGTTTCCCCGAGGGCGCCCCGGAGCGCTTAGCCTGTGCGCATGCCCCGTTACGAGTACCGCTGCCGGACCTGCGAGGACGTCTTCGAGGTCAGCCGGCCCATGGCCGAGTCCGCCGCGCCCGCGAGCTGCCCCGCCGGACACGGCGACACCGTCAAGCTGCTGTCGGCCGTCGCCGTGGGCGGCACCAGCTCCGCCCCCGCGCCCGTACGCGCGGGCGGCGGGGGCGGAGGCGGTTGCTGCGGCGGCGGAGGCTGCGGCTGAGCGACGCGTCCGGCGGGGCGATCACCGAGCCGACCACCCCGCCGGCCGCTCCACCCTCGGAGAGCCCTCGGAGAGCCCTCAGGCCCGCTTGCGCGACAGCGTCAGGCCGTCCGAGATGCCGAGCATCACGGACTCCATCCGCTTGTCCGCCACCACGCGCTCGTTGAAGGCGCGCACCCCGGCCGCCGAGCCCGTCGCGTGTTCGTCCAGCACCGTGCCGTGGAAGAGGGTGTTGTCGGTGACGATCAGGCCGCCCGGACGCAGCCTCGGGACCAGCTCCTCCCAGTAGGAGATCTGGCTCTGCTTGTCGGCGTCGAGGTACGCGAGGTCGATGTGCTCCTCGAACGGCATCGCCCGCAGCGTGTCCAGGGCGGGCCCGATCCGCAGGTCGACGCGGTCCGCGACCCCGGCGGCCGCCCAGGCCTCGCGCCCGTACGCCGTCCACTCCTCGGAGACGTCGCAGGCGATCAGCCGGCCGTCCGCGGGCAGCGCCTGGGCCATCGACAGGGACGAGAAACCGGTGAAGGTGCCGACCTCCACGATGTGACGGGCACCCGTCAGCCGGACGAGGAAGGCCAGCAGCGGCCCCTGCTCCTCGGCCGACTGCATTCCGGCGTCGTCCGGGAACTTCTCGGCCGTGGTGACGACCAGCCCGCGCTGGACCTCGTCCAGCGGCGGGTTGTGGGCGAGCACGTACGCGTACAACTCATCGGTGATCTTGGTGCTGTTGCCTTTGCTCATGCGCTCAGTCTGCCCACCGCGCGGCCGAACTGACGGACAATCTCCTCACCCGCCACGACTCCCTCGGTGGTCAGTGCGCGCACGTGCGGGGCGTGCCACCGCGCGTCGGCCAGCTCGCCGTGGCCCGGGCGCCACCCCTCGTCCGCCGCTTCCAGCAGGTCCGCGTCCAGCAGCGAGTCCCCGGCGGCGAGCGTGTGCGTGGCGCCGGTGCGCCGGGCCACCTCCCGCATCGCCGCGCTCTTGGTCAGCGGGCGCGGGACGGCGTAGATCTTGCGGCCCTGGAGCGAGACGGTCCATCCGCGCGTCCCCGCCCACTCGGTCAGCGCCTTCAGCCACTCCTCGGGCACCAGGTCCCGCTCCACCACCAGGTAGGCGAAGAGGTCCTCCGCGACCCGGGCCTTGCGCAGCCACAGCGGATCGGCGGTGTCCAGCAGGTGTCCGTGCACCTCTTCCAGCGGCGCGCACTCCTGCGCGAGCCGCTTGCCGACCTGGCGCCGCCAGTCCCGGTCGGGCGCGCCGTCGACCAGCAGTTGCCCGCCGTTGGCGCAGATCGCGTAGGGCGCGGGCCGTCCGGGGAAGCGGATGCGCTGGTACTGCTTGCGCGTGCGCGTGGTGGTCGGGACGAACACCACGCGGGAGTCGGCGGTGAGTTCGGCGAGCAGCGCGGCCGCCGTCTCCGTCATGAAGGACAGCGGACGGCTCTCGTGCACCTCCACGCACAGCAGCCGGGGGGCCACCGGGTCCGGCATGGTCAGCCCGAGGGCGGCCGCCGAGTAGATGAGCGTACGGTCGAGATCACTGGCTACCAGAACGGTCACTTGGAGGACACGGCCTTTCCGTCGGCGCCCGTGGCGCCACGTGTGAAGCGGGGATGGATGAGTCCTACGCAGGTGTAGGGCAGCCCGTCGGCCTCTTCGACCGGTACCCCGCGCTGCTCGGCCAGCAGGCGCACGTGGTCGAGGTCGGCTCCGGCGCCGCGCCGGGCCAGGATCTTCCACGGCACGCGGCGCAGCAGCACCCGGGTGGTCTCGCCGACGCCCGGCTTGACCAGGTTCACGTCGTGGATGCCGTACTCCTCGCTGATCCGTTCCACCGCCGCCCAACCCTCCCAGGTCGGCGAACGGTCCGCGGCCAGCAGCTCCTTGACCTCGGCGTCGACCGCGTCGGCGACCTCGTCGAAGCGGGCGGCGACGGTGTCGACGAAGTCGACGGAGACGTCGGCCCCGGCGAGCTCGCGGTAGAACTTCGCGCCGTGGAAGTCGTCCGGGCCGACCAGGTCGGAGCGCAGCACGGTCCGGGATATGAGCCCGGAGACGGTCGAGTTGAGGCAGGCGGAGGGGATCAGGAAGTCCTCGCGGGTGCCGTACGTCGACACGCAGCCGCCGGGGTCGGCGAGGACGACGATCTCCGGGTCGAAGCCGGGGCCGCCCGTCTCCTCGCGGTGGGCGTCGAGGGCCGCCTTGAGTTCGCGGGTGATGGCGCCCTTGCCGGTCCAGCCGTCGACGAAGACGACGTCGGCCGGGTCGTGGTGGGCGGCCAGCCAGCGCAGGGCGTTGGCGTCGATGCCCCGGCCGCGCACGATGGAGACGGCGTAGTGCGGCAGGTCCAGGCCGTGCCGGTGCTGCGCCCAGCGGCGCATGAGGACCCCGACCGGGGTGCCCGCGCGGGCCAGCGAGACCAGCACGGGGCTCGGGGACCGCTCGGCGAGGACCGTCTCGGTGACCACGGCGACCGCGCGCGCGATGCGGGCGGCGGAGGCGCTCAGCGCGCTCCGGTACATCTCCTGGTACTGCGGGCTGGGCTGGTACTCGACGGGCAGGGACTCGGCGTAGTGCGCGCCGCCCGCCTGGATGGCTTCCTCGCGCTCCTCGGTGGGCGCCTCCAGCTCCAGGTCCGAGAGGTCCTGGAGCAGCCAGCCGACGTCCTCGGCCGGGTAGGAGGAGAACGCGGGTCCGCGCAGGGGCTCGGGCAGCATGATCGGCTCCCGCCGGTCGTCGGGTACGGGGGCGGGTACGGGGGCGGGCGCGTGCGCCGGTACGGGCGCGTAGGACGGTACGACGGCCAGCGCGACCCGGTCGGTGTGCGGGGCGAGGCGGGCCAGGAGGCCGTCCGGGGCGTGCAGGGCCGGGGTGTCGCCGACCGAGTCCACGACCACGACCACGGTGTCGAAGCGCGCTCCGGCGGTGCCGGCGGCGACGTTGTAGGCGTAGCGCTCGCCGGGCCCGTCGGCCGGGTCGTCGTGGGCGGGGAAGACCAGTCGGGTGCGGATCGCGTAGCCGGGGTCGTCGACGGCCAGGACGGGCGAGCGGGTGGTGGTGGAGAAGCGCACCTCGGCGGCGGCGCCGGTCTCCTCCAGGGCCAGGGCGAGCCGCAGCGGGGCGTACATCAGCTCCTCGTTGCCCAGTACGAGAACGCGGCCCGGGCCCCGACCGGGGCGCTCGCCCAGGGCGCGGGCGAGCTGGGCCCCGAGGGCGGGCAGGGCCGCCTCCAGGCGGGCCCGGTGGGCGGGCGTGAAACCGTGCCGCCCCCCGTCGGGGAGCCCGGCGGGCCAGTCGAGGCGGATCCGGTCCGCGGGGGCGACGGGGGGCGCGGGGGCCGCCGGGGCCGCGTCGGCGGTGCGGGACTCGTACTCCTCGACCAGCCGCGTGCCCCGGTCCAGAACCCCTTCCGGGAGCCGTACGGTGCCGCTCGCCAGGGCGATCAGGTCCACCCGGGCGCCGAGTCCGTCCGCGAAGGCGGTGAGCCGGGCGCGGTCGGCCGCCGAGCGCATGTCCACCAGGGCGACCACGACGTAGTGGCCGCGGGGGTGGCGTTCGTGCAGGTCACGGATGGTGTTCAGGACGGTGTTGCCGGTGGAGAACTCGTCGTCGACCAGCACCAGCGGGCCGGTGCCCGCCAGCAGCCGCGGGTCCTGCGGCAGCAGCAGGTGCGAGGTGGCGTGCGAGTGGGCCTCCTCGAAGCCCCCGGCGGGCGCGACGCCGGGCACCGGGCGGCGGGTGGAGTGCAGGTAGGGGGCCGCCCCGAGGCCGTCGGCGACGCTGTGGCCGAGCCCGGTCGCGGTCTCGGCGTACCCGAGCACCACGGCGGAGGCGGCCGCGTCACCCAGCAGCTCGCGCACCCGCAGCCCCAGCCCGTAGCCGGCGCCGTGGACGAGCGCCGGGGACTGCGGGACGTGCTTGCCGAGCACCTGGGACACGAGCAGGTGCGCCCGCTTGGGGTTGCGGCGCAGCGCCAGCCCGAGCAGCTCGTCGAGCCGGGGCCCCGGAGCCGGGGCGTCCGGGGTGCCGGGACCGGCCGGGGCCTGCGCCTCTTCCAGGGCGACGCCCAGCCGGTCCGCGACCCAGGTCCCGGACCACACCTCGGCTCCCGGCCGCCCCTCGGCGCCCGACGGCACCCCTGCTCCCGACCACACCGCTTCGATCTTCTTGCCCTTCCTCGTCGACGACACCGGCCGGACCCCGGTTCAGACCTTGAGTCCGGCGGTGAGGAGATCGACGAAGCCGACCTCCTCCTTGGCCACACCGAAGACCTCCGCGCGCAGCATGGTGCGCTCGGCCCAGGCCCGGTGGGGCTTCACTTCGTTCATCTTGTTCGTATAGGCCGACCGCATCACTCCACCACCACCGCGCTCGGGGCGCAGGATGTCCTGGGCGTCGCTGAACTCCTCGTGGGAGACCACCGACAGCGCGTGCACGGGCGTGACGTGCGCGGGATGGATGCAGGTCTTGCCGAGCAGGCCGTTCGCCCGGTCGAGTTCGATCTCGCGGAGCAGGCCGTCCAGGTCGTGCTCGATGAGCGCGGTGCGCAGCTCCTCGACGCCCTCCTCCAGGAAGGGGCTGCGGCGCAGCTGGGGCTTGAAGAGGCGCTGCTGGCTGCGGAAGTACTCCCAGACCGGGCCGGTGACGGTGAAACCGGTGCCGTCGGCCCGGCTCAGGACGTTGACCACGTCGGCGATCACGCCCGCGACGATCTGGACGTCGTAGGCCGTCATGTCGGGGGTGCGGCGCAGCCCGTACGCCGAGCAGAAGTCGGTCACGCCCAGCCGCAGGGCGAGCACCTGGTCGCGGTAGGCGTTGACCGTGCGCGAGATGCCCGCGAGGGCCTCCACCCGGGTTTCCAGGTGGAGCAGGTCGGGGGTCTCCAGGACGGGCATGGCGTAGAGGTGGCGCCCGCCTTCCTCCTGCGCCTGCCGCACGGCGTCGAGGAAGGCGGTTCCGCGACTCTCCGTGAATTTCGGCAGTACGAATCCGGCCAATCGGCGCGCCGACCGGCCGAGGCGCCGCACGAGATCGGATATCTGTTCGGGTTCGCGGATCCGGATGAAGAGCAGCGGGGGCTCCTCCGCGCTCGCGTCGATCTCGGCGAACTGCCGGATCAGGTTCTCCTCGGCCCCCGTCACATCGGCGTCGCTGATGGAATCCTCCAGGCAGAGGACCATGGAGACGACTCCGCGGTCCGCCTGCTTGGCCACGTCGGCCGCGAGGTGGGGTCGGGTGGCGGGGCTGTAGAGGGTGGCTCCCAGCGCCGCCGCGAGGGTACGGGCGGGCGAGTCGGCGGTGAACTCGACCGGCTCCTGATGGAAGAGGCCCTCACGGACAGTGGGCGATATGTGCCCGAAATGACGCATGTGCTTCCCCCGTACTGCCTCGGCGGCCCCAGTGGCATGGCCGGTAATAGTACGTACGAATGAGTTCCAAGAGTTCCTCAAGCACATGAAGTTCGGGTAACCCTCTTGCACCATGCACAGCTCGGCGACCACTCACAAGGGCCGGGCACGACACTCCAGGGGGCCCGCATTGTCCAGGCCCGCCCCGGGAGGGCAGGATGACCGGCATGACGCACGCGATGCAGAAGGGCTCCAACGTCCCGGTGACCGCCGCTGCGGTCCGGGCGGTGCTGCGCTGGACCGGTGGACCCGAGGTGCCGGACGTGGACGCCTCGGCGCTGCTCGTGGGGGCGGACGGCCGTGTGCGTTCCGATGAGGACTTCGTCTTCTACAACCAGCCCCGGCACCCCTCCGGCGCCGTCTGGCGGCTGGGCAAGAAGCGGGTCGGCGACGCGATCACCGACGCCGTCCAGATGGACCTGGTCTCAGTGCCCGCCTGGGTGGACCGGGTGCTGGTCGTCGTCTCGGCCGAGGACGTGCCCTTCCAGCGCGTCGGGGACCTGCGGATCCTGCTCTACGACGCCACGGTCAGCGGGGGCGCCGAGCCGCTCGCCTACTTCGACGTACGGCCCGAGACGGGTGCGGAGACGGCCCTGATGTGCGGGGAGGTCTACCGCCGGGGCGAGGGGTGGAAGTTCCGCGCCCTGGGCGAGGGGTATTCCAACGGCCTCGTCGGACTGGCCACCGATCACGGGATCTCGGTGGACGACGGCGCGGGGGAGCCGGAGGCCGCGCCGACGGGGCAGGCCGACCGGACCGCCGCGATGCGGCCGCAGACGCCCGCCACGGCGCCGACGGCGCCCCCGGTGGGGCCCACGCAGGCCCCGCCCGCCGCGCAGCCCGCCTACGGCTACCCGCAGCACGTGTCGCCGGCGCCGGTCGGCGACCCGTCCTTCCGGATGCCCGTCCAGGGACCGCAGTTCCTCCGCCGCTGAGCCCCGCACCGGCCGCAGGCCCCGTTCCGACCGGAGGCCCCATTCCGACCGGCGACCCCGTTCCGACCGGAGGCCCCGCGGCGGCCGCGGGCGTCGCGGGCGCCGCGGGCCTCGCGGCCGCCAGGGCCGCCGCCCTCACGCCTTGGTGGTCTTGTATCCCCGCCCCCACTGGAGCCCCCAGCCGTACAGCCGGTCCAGCTCGGCCTGGAAGCCGTAGACGAACTTGACCTCGCGCCGCACGACGAGCTCCCCCTTGACCTTCTCCAGCGAGACCACCGCGCAGGAACGTGCCTGCGGCTGTCGCTCGTCGAGGGAGATCTCGATCCGGGGCCCGGCGATCGGGTAGAGGGTGACCAGGGCGTGCGTCCGGTCGAAGGCCGGGGTCTGGTCGTAGATGTAGACGAAGACCAGGAGCCGCTTGATCTCGTCCGCGTGGTCGAGGTTGACGTAGAGGGTCTCCCCCGAGGCCGAACCGAACCGGTCGTCGCCGCTGAGCTTGACGTACGGCGGGTCGTTGATGTCGCCGAGCAGCTTGCCGAGCGGCTGTACGACCCCCCGGGTGCCGTCGGTCAGTTCGTACAGGCAGCCGAGGTCCAGGTCGACGTTGACCACGCCCTGGGTGTGCGCCTGCACCATGTCCGGTTTGAAGAGTTTGAACGGATGGCGCAGGCGCTGTCCGCCGGCGCCGGACGACCCTCCGAAGTCCGAGGTGCGCATCCGCCAGGACAGGTTGACGCGCAGGTTCCCGTGCACCGCCCCCTGCTTGGTGAGCGAGATCGTCGGGTGGCGTTTCGTCAGCTCTATCGCGTTCGACGAGGCGCTGCCCGACTGGAACTGCGACGCGCGAGCGCCCCTGAGACCGTCGAAGAAATCGGTGAAGCCCATGTCCATCCCCCTGGTCGGCCCGGTACGGGACGGGGCGGCCCGTGGGATCCGTGGACCCGTGAGCCGCCCCGCAGTTGAGCGTTCCGCATTACCGCCGTGATCATGCCTCGGCGGCGGACTCCTCCAGCTCCAGGCGCTTGTTGCGGCGCACCGAGGACCAGAAGGACCAGGCGATCAGCAGCACGCCGACGCTTCCGGTGACGATCTCGGGGATCTCGTGCTGGATGGTGACGAGCAGGATGACGGCGAGCGCGCCGATGGCGTAGTGCGCGCCGTGCTCCAGGTAGACGTAGTCGTCGAGGGTGCCCTGGCGGACCAGGTAGACCGTCAGCGAACGGACGTACATGGCACCGATGCCGAGGCCGAGGGCCATCAGCACGATGTCGTTGGTGATCGCGAAGGCGCCGATGACCCCGTCGAAGGAGAACGACGCGTCCAGGACCTCCAGGTAGAGGAACATGAAGAACGCGGCCTTGCCGGCCATGGCGACCGCCGAGACGCTCTTGCCGGTCCGCTTGGCCTCTTCCTCGGCCTCGTGCTCGGCTTCCTCCTCCTCTTCGAGCTTGTTCTCGAAGTAGCCGGAGAGACCACCGACGATCATGTAGGTGATCAGACCGGCGATGCCGGAGACCAGTACGGTCTGCGCCTTGTCGACCTCCAGGCCACCGTGCTGGTGGGCGTGGGCGGCGAAGGTGAACGACGTGATCAGCAGGGCGATCAGCGCGATGCAGGCGGACAGCATGTCGATCTTGCCGAGCTTGGCGAGCGGACGCTCGAGCCAGGCGAGCCACTTGATGTCCCGGTCCTCGAAGATGAAGTCGAGGAAGATCATCAGCAGGAACATGCCGCCGAAGGCCGCGATGGACGGGTGGGCGTCCGTCACGAGCTGCTGGTAGCGATCCTTGTCGGTCATCGCGAGATCGACGGCCTCGAAGGGACCGATGCTGGCGGTGAGCGCCACGATCACGACGGGGAAGACCAGGCGCATGCCGAACACGGCGATGAGGACGCCGATGGTGAGGAAGATCTTCTGCCAGAAGGCATTCATCTTCTTCAGGATGCCGGCGTTGACCACCGCGTTGTCGAAGGACAGCGAGATCTCCAGGATGGACAGGATCGCCACGATCCCGAACCCTTTCCACCCCCCGTAGAGAACCGCCGCGGCCAGGCCGAGCGCGGTAATCGCGAACGACCAGCCGAAGGTTTTCAGAACCACGGGCACCCCATCGTCTTGTACGGCTTTACGAAACGTTGACCCCGAAGTCTAGAGCGATGCCCCGCAGGCCCGACGCGTACCCCTGCCCCACCGCCCTGAACTTCCATTCGGCGCCGTAGCGGTAGACCTCTCCGAAGATCATCGCGGTCTCGCTGGACGCGTCTTCCGAAAGGTCGTAGCGCGCCAACTCCTGTCCGTCCGCCTGGTTCACGACGCGGATGAAGGCATTGGTGACCTGGCCGAACGACTGCCCGCGGGCATCGGCGTCATGGATCGAGACCGGGAAGACGATCTTGTCGCAGGTCGCCGGCACCTTGGTGAGGTCGATCAGCACCGACTCGTCGTCGCCCTCACCCTCACCGGTGAGGTTGTCCCCCGTGTGTTCGACGGAGCCCTCGGGGCTCTTCAGGTTGTTGTAGAAGACGAAGTACTCGTCACCGAGCACCCGGCCGCCCGCGCACAGCAGGGCGCTGGCGTCGAGGTCGAAGTCCGCGCCCGTGGTCGAGCGCGCGTCCCAGCCGAGGCCGACCAGCAGCCGGGTCAGGTTCGGTGCGGCCTTGGAGAGGGAGACATTGCCCCCCTTGGCGAGTGTGACGCCCATGATGTGGTCCTCCCCGGAGATGTGCCGGCGACGGTACGCCGATGAAGAACATCCGGCGCCGTACACGACTGTGCACGGCGCCGGACGGTGATCTGTTCTTGCCCCTCGGACCCGGACCCCCTCGGGCCCGGGCTCACGCTCGGCCTCGGACGTCTCAGACGTTGACGCCGAAGTCCTGCGCGATGCCGCGCAGGCCCGAGGCGTAGCCCTGGCCGATGGCGCGGAACTTCCACTCCGCGCCGTTGCGGTACAGCTCGCCGAAGACCATGGCGGTCTCGGTCGAGGCGTCCTCGGAGAGGTCGTAGCGGGCGAGCTCGGTGTTGTCGGCCTGGTTCACGACGCGGATGTACGCGTTGCGGACCTGGCCGAAGCTCTGCTGGCGGGCCTCGGCCTCGTAGATCGAGACCGGGAAGACGATCTTGTTCACGTCGGCCGGGACGCCGGCGAGGTTGACCTTGATGGCCTCGTCGTCGCCCTCGCCCTCACCGGTGGTGTTGTCACCGGTGTGCTCGACCGAACCGTCGGGGCTCTTCAGGTTGTTGAAGAACACGAAGTTGGCGTCGCTGGCGACCTTGCCCTGGTCGTTGGTCAGGATCGCGCTGGCGTCGAGGTCGAAGTCGACACCGGTGGTGGTGCGAGCGTCCCAGCCCAGACCGACGATGACCGCCGTCAGGTTCGGCGCGGCCTTGGTCAGCGAGACGTTGCCGCCCTTGCTGAGGCTGACTCCCACGGGTCCTCCATTGGTTTCGTGTGGGGCGGGGCCCCGTCGTGCGGTTGCTACCGGATCAACGCTTCGATCCTAGTGACGGGTTCCCGCCCGTACGGGGTTTTCGTACGGAAACGTGCGATAGCGGCTCAGATGCTGTCGAGCGCCTTGATGTACTCGTTCAGGTCACGCGCGTCGGGCAGCCCGTTGACGACGGTCCAGCGCACGATGCCGTCCTTGTCGATGATGAAGGTGCCGCGGACCGCGCAGCCCTTCTCCTCGTCGAAGACGCCGTAGGCGCGGGAGGTCTCGCCGTGCGGCCAGAAGTCCGACAGCAGCGGGTACTCCAGGCCCTCCTGCTCGCCGAAGACGCGCAGGGTCGGCGCGGAGTCGTTGGAGACCGCCAGCAGCTGTACGTCGTCGTTCTGGAACCGCGGCAGCTGGTCGCGCAGCTCGCACAGCTCACCCGTGCAGACGCCGGTGAAGGCGAAGGGGTAGAAGAGCAGGACCACGGCCTTCTCGCCGCGGAAATCCGCGAGCCGCACGGTGGCGCCGTGATTGTCCTTCAGTGCGAAGTCCGGGGCCTTGGTGCCGACCTCGATCGCCATCTCTCATATCCCTTCATTGAGCCGTTCGGGTGAGGCCCAGCCTAGGGCCTGTCGTCGAAGTCATGTCTGCCTCGCGGGCGACGACCCGACTTCGACGACAGGCCCTGGGCGAGGCCCCGACAGGACCGTATGCGCCCGGGGGTAGGAACAGCAGAAACCCCGCCGGCCGGGGCCGACGGGGTTCCTCCACTTCGTCTGGGCGCGTGGCTAGCGCTTGGACTTGGCGGCCTTGGGGGTGACCAGCTTGCTGGCGGCCCACTCCTTGCCGACGCTGACGCTCTTGGTCTGCGCCAGGCCCGCCGTCTGGGCGGCCTCGCTGATGTCGCTGGCCTCGACGTAACCGGGACGACCGGTCTTGGGGGTCAGCAGCAGGATCAGTGCGCCGTCCTCCACCAAGTTGATGGAGTCGACCAGCGTGTCCGTCAGATCGCCGTCTTCGTCCCGGAACCAGAGCAGCACCGCATCGGCGACGTCGTCGTACTCCTCGTCGACGAGATCACCCCCGATGTGGTCCTCGATGGCCTCACGGAATTCCTGATCGACGTCGTCGTCGTAGCCGATCTCCTGGACCACCTGTTCGGACTCGAAACCCAGCCTGGAAACCAGACTGGTCTCCGCGTGGTCCGCGGTCGCGCTCACGGGGTGCCTCCTGCTCATGTATCGGTGAATGTCTTCGGCGGCGCGCGTACGCGCAGCATTGGGCGTAGTCCACACGGACGCGGCGGATCGCGCAAGTACCCGGCAGCCGAGACCGTCGAAACGGTGACGATTGCGGCGGTCTCGCCGCAACTTTAAGCCTGCCCGCGCGAACCCCTCGTGATTCATCCCACACCATTGGGACGCATTCGGCACGCGATGGGGACTTTGGCACTTGTTTGAAGGACGAACGGCCTTACGAAGGCGCCGAACGACTTGGGCGTAAGGTTGCGATTTGGCCGGACCCGCTCCCCACCCCTTGAGTGTGGCCTGATATTCCAGCTGTTACCCAGCGGTACAGATGACGATTTCGGCCGAGCGGTAGACGATGGGAGCCGGCGCCCCAAGGCACGACTCCCCCGACAGCGAAGGAACAGCGTGGCTTCCGCATCCGATCGCAACCCGATCATCATTGGCGGCCTGCCGAGTCAGGTCCCGGACTTCGATCCGGAGGAGACTCAGGAGTGGCTCGACTCCCTCGACTCAGCGGTCGACGAGCGGGGCCGTGAGCGTGCCCGCTACCTGATGCTGCGGCTGATCGAGCGGGCCCGCGAGAAGCGCGTGGCCGTGCCCGAGATGCGCAGCACGGACTACGTGAACACCATCGCGACCAAGGACGAGCCCTTCTTCCCCGGCAACGAGGAGATCGAGCGCAAGGTCCTGAACGCGACCCGCTGGAACGCGGCCGTGATGGTCTCGCGCGCGCAGCGCCCGGGCATCGGGGTCGGCGGCCACATCGCGACCTTCGCCTCCTCCGCCTCCCTCTACGACGTGGGCTTCAACCACTTCTTCCGGGGCAAGGACGAGGGCGACGGCGGCGACCAGATCTTCTTCCAGGGCCACGCCTCCCCCGGCATCTACGCCCGCGCCTACCTCCTGGACCGGCTCTCCGAGCAGCAGCTCGACGCGTTCCGCCAGGAGAAGTCGAAGGCGCCGTACGGCCTTTCCAGCTACCCGCACCCGCGGCTGATGCCGGACTTCTGGGAGTTCCCCACCGTCTCGATGGGCCTCGGCCCGCTCGGCGCGATCTACCAGGCCCGGATGAACCGGTACATGGAGGCGCGCGGGATCGCGGACACCTCCAAGTCCCACGTTTGGGCGTATCTCGGTGACGGCGAGATGGACGAGCCGGAGTCGCTCGGCCAGCTGTCCATCGCCGCCCGCGAGAACCTCGACAACCTGACCTTCGTCGTCAACTGCAACCTCCAGCGCCTCGACGGCCCGGTCCGCGGCAACGGCAAGATCATGCAGGAGCTGGAGTCGCAGTTCCGCGGCGCCGGCTGGAACGTCATCAAGCTGATCTGGGACCGCTCCTGGGACCCGCTGCTGGCCCAGGACCGCGACGGCATCCTGGTCAACAAGATGAACACCACCCCCGACGGGCAGTTCCAGACGTACGCCACCGAGTCGGGCGCGTACATCCGTGATCACTTCTTCGGCGGCGACCACCGGCTGCGCGCGATGGTCGAGAACATGTCCGACCAGCAGATCCAGCACCTGGGCCGCGGCGGACACGACCACAAGAAGGTCTACGCGGCCTACGCGGCGGCCAAGGCGCACAAGGGCCAGCCGACCGTGATCCTGGCCCAGACGGTCAAGGGCTGGACGCTGGGCCCGAACTTCGAGGGCCGCAACGCGACCCACCAGATGAAGAAGCTGACGGTCGACGACCTCAAGCGCTTCCGCGACCGGCTGCACATCCCGATCACGGACCAGCAGCTCGAAGGCGGCGCCCCGCCGTACTACCACCCGGGCCGCAACTCCCCCGAGATCCAGTACATGCACGACCGGCGCAGCGCGCTCGGCGGCTACGTACCGACCCGCGTGGTGCGGGCCAAGCCGCTCCAGCTGCCGGACGACAAGACGTACGCGGCCGCCAAGAAGGGCTCGGGACAGCAGTCGATCGCCACCACCATGGCCTTCGTCCGCATCCTGAAGGACCTGATGCGGGACAAGGAGATCGGCAAGCGGTTCGTGCTGATCGCGCCCGACGAGTACCGCACCTTCGGCATGGACGCGTTCTTCCCGAGCGCCAAGATCTACAACCCGTTGGGCCAGCAGTACGAGGCGGTCGACCGCGACCTGCTGCTCGCCTACAAGGAGTCCCCGACCGGCCAGATGCTGCACGACGGCATCTCGGAGGCCGGCTGCACGGCCTCGCTGATCGCCGCGGGTTCGGCGTACGCGACGCACGGCGAGCCGCTGATCCCGGTCTACGTCTTCTACTCGATGTTCGGTTTCCAGCGCACGGGTGACCAGTTCTGGCAGATGGCCGACCAGCTCGCGCGCGGTTTCGTGCTCGGCGCGACCGCCGGCCGGACCACCCTGACGGGTGAGGGCCTCCAGCACGCCGACGGTCACTCCCAGCTGCTGGCCTCGACCAACCCGGGCTGCGTCGCCTACGACCCGGCCTACGGGTACGAGATCGCGCACATCGTCAAGGACGGCCTGCGCCGGATGTACGGCCCGGCCGCCGAGGACGTCTTCTACTACATGACCGTCTACAACGAGCCGATCCAGCACCCGGCCGAGCCGGCGGACGTCGACGTGGACGGCATCCTCAAGGGCATCCACCGGATCTCCCGCGGCACCCAGGGCAGCGTCCCGGCGCAGCTCATGGCCTCGGGCGTGGCGGTGCCGTGGGCGCTGGAGGCGCAGCGGATCCTGGCCGCCGAGTGGAACGTCCGGGCGGACGTCTGGTCGGCGACCTCCTGGAACGAGCTGCGCCGCGACGCGGTCGAGGTGGAGACGCACAACCTGCTCCACCCGGAGGAGGACCAGCGCGTCCCGTACGTGACGCGCAAGCTGGCCGGCGCCGAGGGGCCGTTCGTGGCCGTCTCGGACTGGATGCGGGCGGTCCCGGACCAGATCGCGCGCTGGATGCCCGGTGCGTACACCTCGCTGGGCGCGGACGGCTTCGGCTTCGCGGACACGCGCGGCGCGGCCCGTCGCTTCTTCCACATCGACGCCCAGTCGGTGGTGCTGGCGACGCTGACCGAGCTGGCCAAGGCCGGGCAGGTCGACCGCTCGGTGCTCAAGCAGGCCATCGACCGCTACCAGCTGCTGGACGTCACGGCGGCCGACCCGGGCGCGGCGGGCGGGGACGCCTAGCCGTCACGAGTGCGTTGCCCGGCGGGGCGCCGAGGACCCAACAGGTGGCTGGTCCCCGGCGCCCCGCCGTCGTTCCCTACGATGCCCCGCATGAAGGAACAGCCCGCGCAGCTCCGCTGGGAGCGCCGCACCCAGCTCCCCCTGCTCGTGTGCGCGGTGGCCTTCGGCGTCGCGTACGCCGTTCCGATCATCGTTCCCGACGCGGAGCGCTCCGTGCACGAGGCGTGCCTGCTGACGGAGTGGGTGGTGTGGAGCGTGTTCGCGGGGGACTACGCGGTGCGGCTGGGTCTGGCGGCGGACCGCCGGTTGTTCGTCCGCACGCACTGGCTGGACCTGGCGGCGGTGCTGCTGCCGATGATCCAGCCGCTGCGGCTGTTGCGGTTGGTGTCGACGCTGCTGCTGGTGGGGCGGCGGGCCCGGATGGCCCCGCAGGTGCGGCTGACCACCTATGTGGCGGGGGCGGTGGTGGGGCTGCTGATGTTCGGCTCGCTGGCCGTGCTGAGCGTGGAGCGCGACGCCCCGCGCGGCAACATCCGCAACCTCCAGGACGCGGTGTGGTGGTCCTTCACCACGATGACCACCGTGGGCTACGGGGACCACTCCCCCACGACGGGTCTGGGGCGGCTGGTCGCGGTGGGCCTGATGCTGTCGGGGATCGCGCTGCTGGGTGTGGTGACCGCGAACATCGCGGCCTGGTTCATCTCCCGGTTCGAGCGCGACGACCAGGCGGAGCGGCTGCAGGCGGCCGCCCTCTTCGAACTGACCGCGGAGGTACGGGCCCTGCGCGCCGAGGTCGCCCGGCTGGGCGGGGCGACCCCGGGCGCGGGGGCCGACGTACCGGCTCCGCACCCGGAGCCCGCGGCGGCTATCGCTCCCACACCTTGAACGCCCTCACCTGGTAGGGGGACTGGGGCAGCCAGGTGCCGTCGCCGGGGTAGGTCTGGAACTCGCCGGTCTCGATGCACTCGGCCGACTGGTAGGTGGTCACCGGCCGTCCGGTGCGGTTGGCGAGGGCCTGCGCGCTCTTGCCCGGCGGCAGCGAGACGCAGTCGTTGGTCGTCAGGTCGGTCAGTTCGTGGATCTGCTTGGTGCCCTTGAAGTCCGGCTTGGCCCAGAAGCAGAGCTGCCCGGTGGCGCAGGCCCCGAGCGGCGGCGGCCCGGCGGCGTGGGCGGCGGAGGCCGCGCCGGGGAGCAGGATGGTGGCGGCCAGGAAGACGGTGGCGAGCACGGTGGAACTCGTACGCATGACGGGTCAACTCCTTGTGGTCACAAGGCACTCCTACGGGTGGCCCGGTGGGCCGAGAGGTCCGTTGCGAGTGCTGCTGACACCACGCTGACCTGCGACGACGGTCGGGCGGAAGACCCATCGGGCCGGTCCACCCGGATAGGCGACAGCCCCGCCGGACGGGTCCGGCGGGGCTGCGCGGGCCGCGGAGTTGACGCCTCCGTAGCGGGTCAGACGTGCGCCGCGCCCGCGCCCGCGGCCGCGTTCTCCCCGCGCCGGGTGAAGCCCGCGACCACGGCGGCGACCACGGCGACGCAGCCGGCGACGACGAAGGCGGTGCTCATGCCTGACACGAAGGTGTCATGGGCCACCGAGGTGATGGCCCGCGCGAGGGCCTCGGGGGCCCCTTCGGGGACCGGCGCCACGCCCACGGTGACGGCGCTCGCGGCCTGCTCGGACTGTTCGGGGGTGAGCGGCGGCAGGTGCGCCGCGGTCCAGTTCCCGGCGAAGGAGGAGGAGACCTCGTTGGCCATGACCGCTCCGAGCACGGCGGTGCCGAGGCTGCCGCCGACCTGCATGGCGGCCTGCTGGAGCCCGCCGGCGACACCGGAGATCTCGAGCGGGGCGTTGCCGACGATGACCTCGGTGGCGCCGACCATGACGGGGGCGAGGCCCAGGCCCATGAGGCCGAACCAGACGGACATCGTGACGGTGCCGGTGTCCGGGGTGAGCCGGGACATTCCGAAGCAGGCCACGGCGGTGACGACCATGCCCGCGACCAGCGGGAGGCGCGGGCCGATCTTGGTGATCACGAGGCCCGCGAGCGGCGAGCCGACGATCATCATGCCGGTGAGCGGCAGCAGGTGCAGGCCGCTGTCGACGGGGCTCATGCCGTGCACGTTCTGCAGGTAGAAGGTGACGAAGAAGAGCCCGCCCATGAAGGCGAAGGCCATCAGGACCATGAGCACGGTGCCCGCGGAGAGCGGCAGCGAGCGGAACATGCCGAGCGGGACCAGCGGCTCGGCGACCCTGTTCTCCCAGAGGGCGAAGAGCGCGAAGCAGATGACGGACCCGGCGAGGAAGAGCAGGGTCCTGCTGTCGCCCCAGCCCCACCCGGAGGCCTTGATCAGGGACCAGATCAACGAGAACATCGCCGCGGACAGCAGCAGGATGCCCACGATGTCGAAGGACCGGGGGGCGTTCTCGGCGCGGTGGTCGAGCAGGATGAACAGGCCGAACCCGAGGGCGACGATGCCGACGGGCACGTTGATGAAGAAGACGGACTGCCAGTTGACGTGCTCGACGAGCAGCCCGCCGACTATGGGACCGGCGGCGGTCGAGGCGCCGATGACCATGCTCCAGATGCCGATGGCCATGTTGAGCTTCTCGGCGGGGAAGGTGGCGCGCAGCAGGCCGAGCGCGGCGGGCATCAGCAGGGCGCCGAAGACGCCTTGCACGACGCGGAAGCCGATGACCAGCTCGACGCTGGAGGAGAGGCCGATCGCGGCGGAGGACGCGGCGAATCCGGCGATGCCTATGAGGAAGGTCTGGCGGTGGCCGAAGCGGTCGCCGAGCTTGCCCGCGGTGATCAGGGAGACCGCGAGGGCCAATAGGTAGCCGTTGGTGATCCACTGCACCTCGGCGAGGGTGGCGTGGAGGTCATCGGTGATGGCGGGGTTGGCGACCGCGACGATCGTGCCGTCGAGGGTGACCATCACGACGCCGATCGCGACGGCGAAGAGGGTCAGCCAGGGGTGGCCGCGCAGACCTGAAACCCTTCCCGCCGCGGTGTCCTGGTCGGGCACCTGCTTGTCGAGACTGATCTGACGAGTCATGAGAACAGGGTAGTGACAGCGACTGACACTTCACAGACGGCCCAACAAGACAGTCACTGTCACGTCGGTCACAGGTAGCCTGACCGCCCACCCCGCCCCGCAGCCCGAAGAAGCGGCCCGAAGAAGAGGACCCCCGCGGTGATGACCGACCAGCGGACCGGCGCACCGACGGCGCCCCCCGCGCCCCCCACCCCGCCGCCGCCCGCCCCCGCCGGCCTGCGCGAACGCAAGAAGCGCCGCACCCGCGACGCCCTGCTGCGCGCCTCCCTCGTGCTCTTCACCACGCAGGGCTACGAGGAGACGACCGTCGACGAGATCACCGACGCCGTCGAGGTCTCCCAGCGCACCTTCTTCCGGTACTTCGCCAGCAAGGAGGAGGTCGCCTTCGCCGTCCAGGACCTGGTGGAGTCCCACTTCGTGGCCGCGCTCGCGGCCCGGCCGGCCGCCGAGGGACCGCTGGTGGCCCTGCGGGCCGCGGTGCTCACCGCCTGGGACACCATCGAGGAGGCCGTCGGCGAGGTGGTCCCGGTCGACCTGCACATGCGGGCCTACCAGCTCATCGAGTCCACGCCCGCGCTGCTCGCCGTCCACCTGCGCCGCTCCACCGAGCTGGAGGAGCGCACCGCCCGGCTGATCGCCGCGCGCGAGGGCCTCGACGTGGACGCCGACCCGCGACCCCGGGTCGTGGTGGCGGCGTTCTCCGGGGTGATGCGGGTGACCGGGCGGCTCTGGGGCCAGGGCGAGGACACGAGCGTCGCCGCGATCCGCCGGATGACGGAGGACTACCTCGACCAGATCGGCCCCGCCCTGGCCGCCGACTGGCGCCCGATTCGTACCTGAACGAGACGGTCCGCAACCCCTCGGTGACGGCCGCGCCCGAGGACCCGTGACCCCTGTCACCCGGCGTCCCGCAGGCCGGAATGGTCTCCTAGGCTGTCTCCCAGTGAACCTCTCCGGCCTGCACGGCCCCGCCTCCCCCGCCACCTCGCCCAGCCCCGGCGCGGTGCACGCCCTGCTCGCGCTCGCGGTGGTCTTCGTCATGCTGGCGACGACCGGCTGGACGGCCGTGCACCGGCCCGAGGAGAGCGTCTCCGTCCGCAGAACGGCCCTGGCCGCCTGGGCCGGCGCCCGGATCGGCGGCCGCCCGGTTCCGCCCGCCGACGCCCCCGTACGGACCGTCGCGCGCTTCTTCTCCGAACTCGACGGCGCGGAGCGGGGCCGGCTCGCCGACACCTATCCGCTGGTCGTCGGCAACCTCGACGGGGTACCCGCCCAGACCCGCTTCCGGGCCAACCGGCGCTCCCTCGTCCAGGCGGGCCGGACCGAGGAGGTCCGCTCCCAGGACGTGGCGCTGACCCCGGCCGACCGGGACGAGGCGACCCGGCGGCTGCACCGCCTGGAGTCCCTGGCCGACCCCTCGCGGCAGATCCTCGTCTTCGACCCGACCGGCGAGGGCCTGGTGGCCGAGGTCTTCGGCGACCTGGACCGGGCGCAGCGCGTCTCGGTCGTCGTGCCGGGCGTCGACACCGACCTGATCACCTTCGAGCGGTCCCAGCGCCGCTACAGCGCTCCGGTCGGCATGGCCGAATCGCTCTACGAGGCCGAGCGCGCGACCGCTCCGGACACCCGGACCGCGGTCATCGCCTGGGCCGGTTACGTCAGCCCCGACGGGCTCGGCGTGGACGCGGCCACCGGCCGGCTGGCCGCGCAGGGCGCCGTACGACTGGAATCACTGGCCTCGGCACTGCCCGGCGCGGCGCCGGTGACGCTGTTCTGCCACAGCTACGGATCGGTGGTCTGCGGGGTCGCCGCCCCCGACCTGCCGCGCCGGGTGACCGACGTGGTGGTCTCGGGCAGCCCGGGCATGCGCGTGCAGAACGCGGCCGAGCTGCACACCTCGGCGCGCGTGTGGGCGATGCGGGACTCCGGGGACTGGATCGCGGACGTGCCGCACCTGGAGCTCGGCGGGGTGGGGCACGGGGCCGATCCGGTCTCGGCCGCCTTCGGCGCGCGGCGGCTCTCGGCGGCCGGGGCCAAGAGCCACACCGGCTATTTCGAGCCGGGTACCGGCTCATTGGAGAACTTCGCGCGAATCGGAACCGGTTCGTACGCTTCCGCGGTATGCGCGAGCGGGGACGACTCCTGCCGACGGGGAATTTCCAGCACAGAAGCGGGCTGAAGCACGTAGACGGCTGGAAAACGACCCCCACAGTCAGGGGACGCACAGGCCCGCCGCCCTTTACGATGAGCCGCATGGGTGACGTACTGGCCGGAAACCATGCCGTCTGGGAGTTCGACTCGGACTCGGTGCTCATCCGCTTCGAACGGGGGATGTCCGCACTGCGGATGCCGCGGCTCTGGCATGCGCTGGGCCAGCGCCGCATTCCCCACGAGGCGTTGTCCGAGGTGAGCGTGACCGTGACCGCGGGCAAGCGGGACACGGTGGTCCTGCGTGCCGTCCCGCGGCCCGGGGCCGATCCGCTGATGGACGCCGCGGCGGGACAGCTGAAGGACCTCTGCGACCCCTACCGGCTGGTGCTGCCCGCCGACCGGGCGCCGCTGGCCACCGCGCTGGCCGACGGGCTGCGCGCCCGGCTTGGGCCGGACCCCGCCGAGCCGGCCCCGCGCTTCCTGGTCGAGGCACCGAAGCCGCCGCTCCACCTCAAGGCGTACGACGCCCGGGCGACCCTCGACGAGAGCGGGGTGGGCCTGCGCTGGTCGCGCACCGGCGCCTCCAGCACCAAGTGGAAGTCGGGCGACCGGCACTACCCGCTGGCCGCGCTGACCGGGGTCGAGTGGCGCACGCCGGAGAATCCCGGCGGATACCTGCGGCTCAGATCGCGCGAGGACGACGCGGAGGAGCGGGCACCGGAGCACGACCCGGCGACGGTGCTGTTCTCCCTGGGGTACGGGGCCGTGCACGAATCGCTGCCGTTCGCGGCGGCGGTGCTGGCGGCCGTGCGCAGCCGGACGCCGGTGGCGGCCGGCCCGCTCTCGGCCCCGTCCCCGCCGGAGCCGGACCGGATGCGCCACCTCGGCGAACTGCACGGGGCGGGGCTGCTGACGGACGCCGAGTACGCGGCCCTGCGGGACCGGTACGCGGCGGAGGCGTAGGCCACCGCTGCGTCGGGTCGGGCCCCGGCCCCGGCCCTTCAGGACTCGCGGGCCGCCGAGGTCGAGGTCATGTCCGGGTAGCGGTCGCCCGCGACGCGGGAGGCGATCGGCTCCAGCAGGGCCAGCTCGGCTTCCGTCAAGAGGATCCGGGTCGCCGCCGCGTTCTCCGCGAGGCGGCCCCGCTTGCGGGTGCCCGGGATCGGCACGACCGTCAGGCCATGGACCGACGCCCGCTGGTGCACCCAGGCCAGCGCGACCTGCGCCGAAGTGGCACCGTGCGCCGCCGCGACCTGGCGCACCGGCTCCAGCAGCGCGGCGTTGGCCCGGGCGTTGTCCCCCGTGAACCGCGGCTGGTAGCGCCGGAAGTCGCCCTCCGACAGCTCCGCACCGGCGTCCGCGAACGCCCCGGTCAGGAAGCCGCGCCCGAGCGGGGAGTAGGGCACGAAGGCCACGCCCAGCTCCGCCGCCGCGGCCACCGCGCTGCGCTCCACGTCCCGGCTGAACAGGGACCACTCCGACTGGAGCGCGGCGATCGGGTGCACCGCGTGCGCTTCGCGCAGCTCGGCGCCGGTGACCTCGCTCAGGCCCAGGTGGCGGACCTTGCCCTGGGCCACGAGCTCCGCCATCGCGCCGACGGACTCCGCGAACGGCACCCGCGGGTCGCGCCGGTGCATGTAGTAGAGGTCGATGACGTCCACGCCGAGCCGCCGCAGGCTGGCCTCGACGGCCTGGCGGACGTACGCCGCGTCGTTGCGCAGGCCCCGGTACTGCGGGTCGTCGGTCCGCTCGATCGCGAACTTCGTGGCCAGGGTGATCTCGTCCCGGTGCGCGGCGACGAACGGCGCGAGGAACTCCTCGTTGCGCCCCCGCCCGTAGACGTCGGCGGTGTCGAAGAGGGTGATCCCGGCCTCCAGGGCGGCGCCCAGGGTGTCGCGGGCCGCCGCCTCGTCGGTGTCGCCGTAGAACTCGCTGATGCCCATGCAGCCGAGCCCCTGCACGCCGACCAGCGGGCCGCCCTTGCCCAGTTCGACCCGGGCGATCCGGTCGGCCGGAGTGTTCGAGGTGCTCGGGGTGTTCCCTGTGCCTTCGAAGCTGTTCGTCATGACTGTGCCTTCCCCTGTCCGGTGTTCGCCTGCCCGGTGTCCGCGATGTCCGCGGTGTCCGCGTAGAAGCCGATCTTGTAGTCCAGTACGGCCAGCGCGTCCGTCAGCTCGTCGATCCGCGCCCGCACCTCCCGCCGCGTCCGCTCCAGCAGTTCCCGCCGCTCCCGGAAGGTGTGCTGCCCCTCGCGGACCAGTTCCGCGTAGCGGACCATGTCCGCCACCGACATCCCGGTGGCACGCAGCTTGCCCACGAAGGCGAGCCAGTCGAGGTCCTTGTCGCTGAACCGGCGCTGGCCCGAGTGCGAGCGGTCCACGTGCGGCATCAGCCCGATCCGCTCGTACCAGCGCAAGGTGTGCTGGGTCAGTCCGGTCCGGGCCTCGACCTCGCTGATCGTGTACCGCGTCTGCGACTGCGACTGCATCTGCGTCAGGCTCATGACCACCACGCTAAAACCCTTGAGTGCACTCCAAGCAAGTAGGCTCGGCCCCATGGAGAGCACGGAGATCATGGAGAGCCTGCGGATCGTCGACACCTGGCCGGTACCGACCGCCGCGGCGGCCGTCGTACGCGCCGACGGAACCCTCGCCGGCGCCCACGGCCCGGTCGACCACCGCTTCGCGCTGGCCTCCGTCACCAAGCCGCTCGCCGCCTACGCCGCGCTCGTCGCGTACGAGGAGGGGGCGATCGAGCTGGACGAACCGGCCGGCCCCGAGGGCTCGACCGTGCGCCACCTCCTCGCGCACACCAGCGGCCTCGCCTTCGACGAGCACCGCGCGATGGCCCCGGCCGGGGAGCGGCGGCTGTACTCCAACGCCGGCTTCGAGGTGCTCGGCGACCACATCACCAAGGCCACCGGCATCGCCTTCGCCGAGTACCTGCACCAGGCGGTGCTGGAGCCGCTGGGCATGGCCTCGACCACCCTGGAGGGCTCCCCCGCCAAGGACGGCGTCTCCACGGTCGCCGACCTCGTCCGCTTCGCCGCCGAGCTCCAGGCCCCCCGGCTGCTGGACGTCCGCACGGTCGCCGAGGCCACCGCCGTGGTGCACCCGGGCCTCAAGGGCGTCCTGCCCGGCTACGGCCACCAGTCCCCCAACGACTGGGGCCTCGGCCTGGAGATCCGCGACGGGAAGTCCCCGCACTGGACCGGCGCCGGCTCCTCCCCGCGCACCTTCGGCCACTTCGGGCAGGCCGGCACCTTCCTCTGGGTGGACCCGGACGCCCGCGCCGCCTGCGTGGCGCTGACCGACCGGCCCTTCGGGCCGTGGGCGGTCCAGGCCTGGCCGCCGTTCACCGACGGGGTGCTCGCCGCGCTGACCGGGCGCCGCTGAAAGGACGTTCGACGGCGGTGTCGAACGGGTGATGCCGCCGGGGCTATGACCCCATCCGACCCGATTGCCGGGACCCGCGTCCCGGTTCCGGCCCCGCCGCATCGATAGATTCCGGTTCCCATCCACCGTTGATCTTCGGGGAGAACCGGGTGCGCACCCGCAGCATCGTGGTGACGGCCGCCACCGCCGCCCTCACCACCGGCATCGTCGGACTGCTCGCCGTACGGGGGGTGCCGGGCGCCGCCCTGCGCACCGAACCCCTGCGGGCGAACGGGTCCGGCGCCTCCTTCGAGGACGGGGACACCGCCGGTTTCAGCATGCTCGCCGTCTCCTGGGACGAGCCCGACCGGGCCCTCGACGGAGAGATCCGGGTCCGGACGAAGTCCGCGCGGACCGGGGACTGGTCGCCCTGGACCGTGCTGGGCACCGAGCGGGGCGAGGGCGTGCGCGGGGTGTCCGAGCCGCTGTGGGCCGGGCCCTCCACCGGGGTCGAGGTCCAGGTCGCGGGCCACGGCGCCGCGCTGCCCGCCGGACTGCGACTGGACCTGGTCGACCCCGGAGCCGACCCGGCGGCACCGGACACGGACACGGGGGCCGCGGGGGACGCCGTGCCCGCCGCGTACCCGGCGGGCGCCCCCGCCGCCCGGCGCGACGGCGCCGCCCGCCCCGATGTGGTGTCCCGTTCCGGTTGGGGCGCGCGGGAACAACCGGGCAACGACCCCGTGTACGGCAAGGAGGTCAAGGCGGTCTTCGTGCACCACACCGCGCAGACCAACGCCTACGACTGCATCGACTCGGCGGCCCTGATGCGCGGCCTGCAGACCCTGCACGTGCGCACGAACGGCTGGAAGGACCTCGGCTACAACTTCGTCGTCGACAAGTGCGGCACCGTCTTCGAGGGCCGTCGCGGGGGCGTCGACCGGCCGGTGACCGGCGCGCACACCCTCGGCTTCAACACCGACACCATGGGCGTCGCGGTCATCGGCGAGTACTCCACGCAGGAACCCTCCGACGCCGCGATGACCGCGGTGGCCCGGCTCGCCGCCTGGAAGCTGGGCCGGTACGGGTACGACCCGCAGGGCAGCGTCACGCTGACGTCCGGGCTCGACAACGGCACGTTCCGCACCGGCGTCCAGGCGCGCTTCGAGCGGATCTCCGGCCACCGCGACGCGTTCGCCACCGAGTGTCCGGGCACCGCCCTCTACCGCCGGCTCCCGACGATCCGCTCCCGCGCCGCCGATCCGGCCGGGGACCCGCTGGGCGGTTCACTGGACGGGCTGATCGGTTCCCTCGCCGGTCACCACGGCTGAGCGGCGGGCCCTAGGGAAGTTCCCACAGGAGCAGTTCCCCCGGGGAGCCCGCGACGACCTCCAGACCGCTCTCCCCGGTGATCCGCACCGAGTCACCGGGCCCCAGCTCCACGCCGGGCGCGCCGTCGACCGCGCCGTCGAGCCGCAGGTCCCCGCGGACCACGTGCAGGTAGACCCGGGGCGCGGCCGGTACGGCGATCCGCTCGCCCGCACCGGGCCTGCGCACCCGGAGCGCCGCACCGGCGGCGGGCACCGCGTAGGGCGCGTCGTCCGGGACCTCGCGGACGATCTCGTACGCGGGCCCCTGCCCGTCCGGCCCGCCGGCCCCGCCGTCGCCCGCGCCGTCCGGGTCGAAGGCGTTCGTCGGGGTCAGCCACATCTGGACGAAACGGAGCGGCACCTGCGCGTCGTTGCGTTCGACGTGCCGGACGCCGTCGCCCGCGCTGAGCCGCTGCACGTCACCGGCCCGCACCACGGTGGCGTGCCCGGTGCTGTCCCGGTGGGTGAGCTCGCCCTCGGCGACCCAGGTGACGATCTCGGTGTGCCGGTGGGCGTGCTCCTCGAAGCCCGCGCCGGGGGCGAGGAACTCCTCGTTGCAGGCCCGGACCGGGCCGAAGCCGAGGTTGTCCGGATCGTAGAAACTGCCGAAGGAGAAGGCGTGCCGGGTGCTGATCCCGGCCTCCTGGTCCCCGCCCGGGTACCGGTCCGCGGCACGACGTACTTCCATCATGGGGGCCACCGTAGCGGCCCGGTCGCTCCCGGCCCCGGGGCCGGGCCGCCGACCCGGCACTCCGCGGCGGGGTCCGGATAGGGCAGTCTTGTCCCGTGCCCCAACCCGAACGTGAGCAGCCCCCCGCGCATCCCACGCACCCCGCCCACCAGGTGCATCCCGCCCATCCCCATGCGGCGACCCTGCGGCGGCTGGAGAAGTCCTCCGGGCGCCTCGCCGCGAACGCGATCGCCCGCATGGACGAAACGCTGTCGTGGTACCGGGCCATGCCCCCGGAGAACCGCTCGTGGATCGGCCTGGTCGCGCAGGCGGGCATCGCCGCCTTCACCGAGTGGTTCCGGCACCCGGAGACCCCCCAGGCGATCTCCACCGACGTCTTCGGGACGGCCCCCCGCGAGCTGACCCGGGCGATCACCCTGCGCCAGACCGTCGAGATGGTCCGTACGACGATCGAGGTCATGGAGTCCGCCATCGACGAGGTGGCGGCCCCGGGCGACGAGTCGATCCTGCGCGAGGCGCTGCTGGTCTACGCCCGGGAGATCGCCTTCGCGACCGCCCAGGTGTACGCGCAGGCGGCCGAGGCGCGCGGCGCCTGGGACGCCCGGCTGGAGTCCCTCGTGGTCAACGCGGTGCTGTCCGGCGAGGCGGACGAAGGCGCGCTGTCGCGTGCCGCGGCGCTCGGCTGGAGCTCCCCCGACCACGTGTGCGTGGTGCTGGGAACCGCCCCCGAGGGGGACAGCGAGCTGACGGTGGAGGCGATCCGGCGGGCCGCGCGGCACCACAAGCTCCAGGTGCTGACCGGGGTCCTCGGCGACCGGCTGGTCGTGATCGCGGGCGGCAGCGACAACCCGATGCAGGTCGCGAAGTCCCTGATCGGGCCGTTCGCGGCGGGGGCGGTGGTGGCCGGTCCGGTGGTCTCCGACCTGCTCAACGCGACGAAGTCGGCGCAGGCCGCCGCGGCCGGACTGAAGGCGTGCACGGCGTGGCAGGATGCCCCGCGGCCGGTCCTCGCGGATGATCTCCTTCCGGAGCGCGCGATCGCCTCCGACCCTTCTGCGCGGGAGCAGTTGGTGGAGGAGATCTACAGACCGCTCGAAGAGGCCGGATCCGCCCTGCTGGAGACGCTGAGCGTCTACCTGGAGCAGGCGAGCAGCCTCGAAGGGGCGGCCCGGATGCTCTTCGTGCACCCGAATACGGTGCGGTACCGGCTCCGACGTGTGACCGACGTCACCGGTTGGTCGCCGTCAGATGTCCGCTCGGCGTTCACTCTGAGGATCGCCCTGATCCTGGGGCGTCTGGCCGACGGCGAACAGCCGTCCTAGACTTTTGTCGGACATCAACAATTACCCCGACGGTTCTTCGTCCCTGTCCCCACGGGCGGCGCAGGCCGAACTCAAGAGAGAGTGTGAGGGTGCTCGTACTCGTCGCTCCCGGCCAAGGCGCTCAGACGCCCGGCTTCCTGACTTCCTGGCTCGACCTCCCCGGTGCCGCTGACCGCGTCGCCGCCTGGTCGGACGCCATCGAGCTCGACCTTGCCCACTACGGCACGAAGGCCGACGCGGACGAGATCCGCGACACCGCCGTGGCCCAGCCGCTCCTGGTGGCGGCGGGTCTGCTGTCCGCTTCCGCGCTGGGCTCCCCGGCCGCCTTCGGCGCGGTCGCCGGTCACAGCGTCGGCGAGATCACCGCCGCCGCGTACGCCGGTGTGCTGAGCGAGGCGGACGCGCTGTCCTTCGTCCGCACCCGCGGGCTGGGCATGGCGGAGGCCGCCGCGGTCACCGAGACCGGCATGGCCGCCGTGCTCGGCGGTGACCCGGACGTGGTCGTCGCACACCTGACCGCGATGGGCCTCACCCCGGCCAACGTCAACGGCGCGGGCCAGATCGTGGCCGCGGGCACCGTGGAGCAGATCGCGGCCCTGGTGGCCGACAAGCCCGAAGGCACCATGAAGGTCGTCGCCCTCAAGGTCGCGGGCGCCTTCCACACGCACCACATGGCACCCGCGGTCACCACGCTGGAGAAGGCCGCCCAGGCCCTCACTCCGGCCGACCCGGTGCTGAAGTACGTGTCCAACAAGGACGGGCAGATCGTCAGCACGGGCGCCGACGTCGTCGCCCGCCTCGTCGGCCAGGTCGCCAACCCGGTCCGCTGGGACCTGTGCATGGAGACGTTCGCCGCGCAAGGCGTCACCGGGATCATCGAGCTGTGCCCGGGCGGCACCCTGACGGGGCTGGCCAAGCGCGCCCTCAAGGGTGTGCCGACCGTGGCGCTGAAGACGCCCGACGATCTCGAGAAGGCCGCTGCGCTCATCGCCGAGCACGCGGTCTGAGAGAAGGAGCCCACACAGCATGTCGAAGATCAAGCCTGCAAAGGGTTCCCCGTACGCGCGCATCCTCGGTGTCGGCGGCTACCGCCCCACGCGGGTCGTCCCCAACGAGGTGATCCTGGAGACGATCGACTCGTCCGACGAGTGGATCCGTTCGCGCTCCGGCATCGCGACCCGGCACTGGGCCTCGCCGCAGGAGACCGTCGCCGCGATGTCGGTCGAGGCCTCCGGCAAGGCGCTGGCCGACTCCGGGGTCTCGCCGGAGCAAATCGGCGCCGTGATCGTCTCGACGGTCTCGCACTTCAAGCAGACCCCGGCCGTCGCGACCGAGATCGCGCACCGGATCGGCGCGGGCAAGCCCGCCGCGTTCGACATCTCCGCCGGCTGCGCCGGTTTCGGCTACGGACTGACCCTGGCCAAGAGCCTGGTCGTCGAGGGCTCGGCGCAGTACGTCCTGGTCATCGGTGTCGAGCGGCTCTCCGATCTGACCGACCTGGAGGACCGCGCGACGGCCTTCCTCTTCGGTGACGGAGCGGGCGCCGTGGTCATCGGCCCCTCGGACGAGCCGGCCATCGGCCCCACCGTGTGGGGTTCGGAGGGCGACAAGTCCGACACCATCAAGCAGACCGTGCCGTGGGACGAGTGGCTCGGCAAGGACGGCGGCGAGAAGTTCCCGGCCATCACGCAGGAGGGTCAGGCGGTCTTCCGCTGGGCCGTCTTCGAGATGGCCAAGGTGGCCCAGCAGGCGCTCGACGCGGCCGGGATCACCGTCGACGACCTGGACGTCTTCATCCCGCACCAGGCGAACATGCGGATCATCGACTCGATGGTGAAGACTCTGAAGCTACCGGAACACGTCACGGTCGCCCGCGATGTCGAGACCACCGGCAACACCTCGGCCGCCTCGATCCCGCTCGCGATGGAGCGGCTCCTGGCGACCGGGGCGGCGAAGAGCGGCGACACCGCGCTCGTCATCGGCTTCGGGGCGGGCCTCGTCTACGCAGCCACGGTCGTTACCCTCCCCTAGGGCCCGGGATCCTTTCCCGACCTGTACCACCAGAGTTAGCTATCTAAGAAGGAGCGCCACATGGCCGCCACGCAGTCCGAGATCGTCGAGGGTCTCGCGGAGATCGTCAACGAGATCGCCGGTATCCCGACCGAAGACGTCGCGATCGAGAAGTCCTTCACGGACGACCTGGACGTCGACTCCCTGTCCATGGTCGAGGTCGTCGTCGCCGCCGAAGAGCGCTTCGACGTCAAGATCCCGGACGAGGACGTCAAGAACCTCAAGACGGTCGGCGACGCCGCGGACTACATCCTGAAGCACCAGGCTGCCTGAGCCTGACGAGCGTTTGTCGCCACCCGGCGGTGGCGCCGTGACAATTCAGCACCCTCTTACACGTGGAGAAAGAATTCCTGTGAGCCCGACCAATCGCACCGTGGTCGTCACCGGTATCGGCGCAACCACTCCGCTGGGTGGCGACAGCGCTTCGACCTGGGAAGGTCTGCTTTCCGGTCGTTCCGGGGTCAAGCCCCTCGAAGGCGAGCGCTTCGCCGAACTCCCGGTCCGCATCGCGGCTCTGGCCGCCGTGGACCCGGGCGAGGTACTGCCCCGCCCGCTCGCCCGCAAGCTCGACCGCTCGGCGCAGTTCGCGCTGATCGCGGGCCGCGAGGCCTGGGCCGACGCGGGCTACACCGGCCCGGCCGGTGAGGACCCCGCGGTCGATCCCGTACGTCTCGGCACCGTGATCGCCTCCGGCATCGGCGGCGTCACCACCCTGCTCGACCAGTACGACGTACTGAAGGAGAAGGGCGTGCGGCGGGTTTCCCCGCACACGGTCCCCATGCTCATGCCGAACGGCCCGGCGGCCAACGTCGGCCTGGAGGTCAACGCCCAGGCCGGCGTGCACACCCCGGTCAGCGCGTGCGCCTCCGGCGCCGAGGCCATCGGCTACGCCGTCGAGATGATCCGCACCGGCCGCGCCGACGTGGTCATCGCGGGCGGCACCGAGGCGGCGATCCACCCGCTGCCGATCGCCGCGTTCGCCAACATGATGGCGATGTCCAAGAACAACGACAACCCCACCACGGCCTCCCGCCCGTACGACAAGGCCCGCGACGGCTTCGTCCTCGGCGAGGGCGCGGGCGTGGTGGTCCTGGAGTCCGCCGAGCACGCCGCCGCGCGCGGTGCCCGGGTCTACTGCGAGGTGCTGGGCCAGGGTCTGTCCGCGGACAGCCACCACATCGCGCAGCCCGAGCCCACCGGCCGCGGTGTCGCGGCCGCGCTGCGCAACCTGCTGGACAACACCGGTCTGGACCCGGCCGAGCTGGTCCACCTGAACGCGCACGCCACGTCGACCCCGCAGGGTGACACGGCCGAGCTGAAGGCCCTGCGCAAGGTCCTGGGCGACGACCTCGACCACATCGCGATCTCCGCGACCAAGTCGATGACGGGTCACCTGCTGGGCGGCGCGGGCGGTGTCGAGACCGTCGCGACGGTACTGGCGCTGTACCACCGGATCGCCCCGCCGACGATCAACCTCGACGACCTGGACGACGACATCACGGCGGACATCGTCCGCGGCGAGCCGCGCAAGCTGCCCGTGGACGGTCCGATCTCCGCGATCAACAACTCGTTCGGCTTCGGCGGCCACAACGTGTCGCTCGCCTTCCGCACTGTCTAGTGCGCCTAAACCGGCGCCGCTCTCGCGGAGCTGGTTGCTCGCCGTCGGAGTTCCTCAATTGATGGCTGAGGTGTTCGTCGTCGAGTAGTACACGCAGGTGAAGGCCCGCCCGGTGATCCGGGCGGGCCTTCACCTGTATACGCGGGGGAGGCTCAGACCACCTGGTGGAGCCAGCGCACCGGAGCGCCCTCGCCCGCGTAGCGGAAGGGTTCCAGTTCGTCGTCCCAGGCCTTCCCGAGCAGGGCGGCGACCTCCGCCTCCAGGTCGCTCTCGCCGAGGACGGACCGGGCGAGGGCGGCGCGCAGCCGGTCCTCCGGGATGAGGATGTCCCCGTGCATGCCGGTGACGGCGTGGAAGATGCCGAGTTCGGGGGTGGAGCTGTAGCGCTCGCCCTCGGCGGTGGGACAGGGTTCGGCGGTCACCTCGAAGCGCAGCAGGTGCCAGCCGCGCAGTGCGGAGGCGAGCTTCGAGGCGGTGCCCGGTTCGGCCTGCCAGGAGAACTCGGATCTCCATGTGCCCGGAGAGGCGGGCTGCCTGATCCAGTCGAGGTTCACCCGCACCCCGAGTACGCCCGCGACCGCCCATTCCACATGCGGGCAGAGCGCGCGCGGTGCGGAATGCACGTACAGAACTCCACGTGTCGTCACCGGGACCTCCAGTGTGGGACGAGGTCGGGAATAAACTCCAGAAAACGGACAGATTGTGACGTGATGTAATTTACCGGAAATGATCTGACATTGCGGCAAGGGACGTGCGGCCGAAACGCCACGGGAAAAAGCTACCGTGCGCCGGGGGTCGTGGTGTGACGTACGGTCGCTCCGAGCCCCGTAAACACACAGCTTTTCACTCAGCAGGACGCCCCCGGGTACGCCGGGCGACGAGGGAGGGACCTCACCCATGCGCACCACCACCTCCGCGCGGCGCCGCAGTCGGAAGTCCGTTCTGCGCGCGGGCGCGGCGGCGGCCGTGCTGACGCTGGGCGCCGCGGGCTGCCAGGACGGCGGGGACGCCGCGGGCGGCGAGCGCGGGGCGCAGGCCGCGCCGCGCTGGAACACCGCTCCCGCGTCGATCGCCGCCGTCGGGGACTCCATCACCCGCGGGTTCGACGCCTGTTCGGTGCTGGCGGACTGCCCCGAGGTCTCGTGGGCCACCGGCAACGATCCCGAGGTGCACTCGCTGGCGACCCGACTGCTCGGCGAGGCCCTGACCCCCGAACGCAGTTGGAACTACGCGGTCACCGGGGCCCGGATGGCGGACCTGGGCGGGCAGCTGACGGCCGCGGCCGCGCACCGTCCCGACCTGGTCACGGTGATGGTGGGGTCGAACGACGCCTGCCGGCCCACGGCTTCTTCGATGACCTCGGTCGCCGATTTCCGGGAGGGCTTCGAGAAGGCCCTGGCGGGGCTGCGCGCGGCCGCGCCCGAGACCCAGGTGTACGTGTCGAGCGTGCCGGACCTGCAACGGCTGTGGGAGCAGGGCAAGGGCAGCGCGATGGGCCGGCAGATCTGGAAGCTGGGGATCTGTCAGTCGATGCTGGCGGACGCCGAGTCGGTGGCTCCCGCGGCGACGGCCCGGCGCGAGAAGGTGCGGGCGCGCGTGGTGGAGTACAACGAGGCGCTGCGGCAGGTCTGCGCGAAGGACGAGCTGTGCCGCTACGACGGCGGCGCCGTCTTCCAGTACCCCTTCACGACCGAGCAGTTGAGCCACTGGGACTGGTTCCACCCGGGCAAGGACGGTCAGGCCCGCCTGGCGGAACTGGCGCACCGCCAGGTGACCTCGGCCAAGCCGCCCATCTGATCCCACCCGGCCCCCTCGACCGGCCCGTGGTCGTACAAAGGGACCGGGGGTGGGTGTCAGGGCCCGCCCCCGGTCCGGTTCATGGGTGATTTCCGGCCAGGCGGCCGTCGGCGGAGATCAGGCGCCGACCTCAAGGGTCGCGGTCAGCCGCGCGTCGACGTGGGAACGGCTCGCGCGCACCTCGTACGTCCCGCCCACGCGCCGCCAGGCACCGGCCTCCTCGTCCCAGATCTCGAAGGCCCGCGCGGGCAGCGCGATCTCGACCTCGACGCTCTCGCCGGCTTCCGCTTCCAGGCTCGCGAAGCCCGCGAGCCAGCTCGCCGGGCGTTCCACCGGGTCGCCCACGGGCGCCAGGTAGACCTGGACGACCTCGCGGCCGCGGCGGGCACCGGTGTTGCGGATCCGTACCCGGGCCGCGTCGGCGGTCACCTCCAGGGACTCGTAGGCCCAGTCGGTGTAGCCGAGGCCGTGCCCGAAGCAGAAGGCGGGGCTCACCCCGGCCTTCTCGTAGGCCCGGTAGCCGATGTGGAGCCCTTCGCGGTACTCCAGCCGCCCCTCCCCCGGGACGACTTCGGTGACCGGCGCGTCCGCGAACACGGCGGGCCAGGTGGTGGGCAGGCGCCCGCCGGGCTCGCGCTCGCCCAGGAGCACGTCGGCCAGCGCGGCCCCGCCCTCCTGCCCGGGGAACCAGGTCAGCAGGATCGCCGCCACCTCGTCCCGCCAGGGCAGTTCGACCGGGGAGCCGGTGTTGATGACGACCACGGTGTTCGGGTTGGCGGCGGCGACGGCGCGCACGAGGTCGTTCTGGCGCCCGGGCAGCTCCAGGTCCGTGCGGTCGAAGCCCTCGGATTCGACGCGCTCGGTGGTGGCGACGACCACGACGGCGGTGTCCGCCTCCCGCGCCGCGGCCACGGCCTCGGCGATCAGCTCGTCCGCGTCGCGCCGCGGCCCGAGGTGGAGCAGCGAGAACATGATCGCGCGCAGCGGCAGCGCGCTCATGTCCGGGACCTGATAGGTCAGCGAGACCTCGACCGGCTCGCCCGCCGCGAGGACGGCGCGGGCCCGCACGGTGGGCGCGCCGAAGAACGCCTCGAAGGGGTCGGCCTCGCTGCCCGGGAGCTGGGCGCCCTCCCAGACCGCCGCGCCGCCCACCGCCAGGGCGAAGGCGCCGAGGCCCCGGGTGCCGAAGGCGTGCTCGCCGCTCTCGCGGGGGACGAAGGTGCCGGTGACCTCGATGGAGGCCATCGTCGCGTACGTCACCCCGGCGGGCAGGTCGTCGCCGATCCACTGGACCTGGCCGGACGGCAGGCTGCCCTCGCCGATGACGGCGCCGGAGGCGTCCCGGCAGACCGCGCGCAGCTCGAAGCCGGCGTCGGCGGGGGTGGGCTCCTCGCTGGGGTCGGCGCCGACGCTGAAGGTCAGCGCGCCCTGCGGGAGGGCCGCGGTCAGACCGACGAGCGGGGAGACGATCCGCTCGGGGAAGACGGTGGCGCTGCCGCCGCCGAGGATCCGGGCGTCGCGGGCGGCGGCTCCGGACAGGGCGATCCTGGCGCGCTGCCCGGTCGCCAGCGGCAGCGCGCCGTTCTCGTTGCGCACGAGGACGATGCCGCGGGCGGCCAGTTCGCGGGCGAGGGCGTGGCCGTCGACGGCGGCCGGGGCGGTGGTGACGACGGCCGGGGCGCCTTCGAGCAGGCCGACCCGGGCGGCGAGGCGCAGGACGTTGCGCACGGCGTCGTCGACCGCGGACTCGGGGACCTCCCCGGCCCGTACGGCTTCGGCGAGCGGGGGCCCGTAGACGGTCTGCGGTCCGGGCATGGCGACGTCGAGGCCGCCGAGGATGTCGCCGGTGGTGGAGCGGGCGGCCATCCAGTCGGAGACGTTGGCGCCGTCGAAGCCCCACTCGCCGCGCAGCACCTCGTTGACGAGGTAGCGGTGCTCGGACATGAAGCTGCCGTTGACCTTGTTGTAGGCCGTCATGATGCCCCACGGGTGGGCGTTGGTGACGATGGCCTCGAAGGGCGCCAGGTACAGCTCGCGCAGCGGGCGCGGGGCGATCACGCTGTCGACGGTGAAGCGGTCCGTCTCGGCGTCGTTGCCGACGAAGTGCTTGACGGTGGTGCCGACCCCGCCGTCCTGGACGCCCTGGACGTAGCCGGTGCCGATGGCGCCGGTCAGGTACGGGTCCTCGGAGTAGCACTCGAAGTGGCGCCCGCCCAGCGGGGAGCGGTGCAGGTTGACGGTGGGCGCCAGCAGGACGTGCACGCCCTTGCGGCGGGCCTCCTGGGCGAGCAGTCGGCCGGCCCGGCGGGCCAGCGCCGGGTCCCAGGCGGCGGCGAGCGCGGTCGGCGAGGGCAGGGCGACGGACGGGTCGTCCGCGGTCCAGCGGACGCCGCGGACGCCGATCGGCCCGTCGGAGAAGACCAGGGAGCCCAGCCCGATCTCGGGGAGGGCGGGCAGCGTCCACATGTCCTGGCCGGCGAGCAGCCGGGCCTTGGTGTCGAGATCGAGCTTGCCGAGCGCGGCGTCCACCGCGTCTTCGCGGATCCGGTCGGCTCGGGGTGCCTGGGGGGTGGTGGTGAGGGCGTCGCCTGCCACGGCCTGCCTCCTCGTCGGGTGCTGCTGGGTGCGGGTGACCCCATCGTGGACCCGTTCCCTGTTGAACGGTAGGGTTCGTGATGTGTTCGTTATTTTATCGGCATGGCGTACGGTCCTGCTGGCGCGATCGACACGGAGGAAGGCGGGGCGGATGGCCAGGGCCAGGAGCGAGGAGCGGCGCGGGGACATCCTGCGCGCCGCGGTCGAGGTCATCGCGGAACGCGGCTACCGGGGCGCGTCCCTGGCCTCCGTGGCCGAGCGCGTGGGGCTCACCCAGCAGGGCCTGCTGCACTACTTCCCCACCAAGGAGTCCCTCCTGGTCGCGGTCCTGGAGGAGCGCGACCGCTGGGACACCGGCGGCGGCTCGCGGACCTCGGCCGAGCACTGGCGCCTGGACCTGCTGGCCTCGCTGGTGGAGTACAACGCGATGCGCCCCGGGATCGTGCAGACCTTCTCGGCACTGCTGGGCGAGAGCGTGACGGACGAGCACCCGGCGCGGGAGTTCTTCACCGCGCGCTACGCGCAGGTGCGCGGGGAGATGGGCGCGGCGCTGCGCGCCGAGTTCGGCGACCGGCTGCCGTCGGGGCTCACCCCCGAGGAGGCGGCCCCGCTGCTCACCGCGGTCATGGACGGCCTCCAGTACCAGTGGCTGCTGGCCCCGGAATCGGTGGACATGCCGGCGGCCTTCCGCTCCTTCCTGACCCTGCTGCGGGGTCCGGCCGCAGCGGACCCCGCCTAGGCCGGGCCCGCTCCGGCCGAGCCCGTTTCGGCCGGGTCCGTTTCGGCCGGGCCCGTTTCGGCCGGGCCCGGGGCGCCGGGTACGAGGTGCTTGCGGCCCCAGGCGCCCAGCGGGGCCAGCGCCCCGTTCAGCTCGACGCCCAGCGGGGTCAGGGAGTACTCGACCCGGGGCGGCACCTCGTCGTGGGCCTCGCGGTGCACGACGCCGTCGGCCTCCAGCTCGCGCAGCTGCGCGGCGAGCACCTTCTCGGTGACTCCGGGGATCAGCCTGCGCAGCGCGCCGAAGCGCTGCGGCGCCTCGCCCAGGGCCCACAGGATGAGCACCTTCCACTTGCCGCCGATGACGTCCATCGCCGCGTCGATCCCGCAGTGGCTCGATCCCGGCCTGTTCGTCGCCGCCATCCCGCGCCCTCCCCCTCGTCCGCGCACGTACCCGCAGGTGGGCACCCACCTCGGGGTAAGCACCCACTCCGAAGTGCGTACTTGATCATCTTTCGGCCCGCCCCAAGGCTAAGGGGCATGACCACGACACACACCACACCGTCCGCACCCACCCCCGTCACCCTGCTCGGCACCGGGGCCATGGGCTCCGCCCTGGCCCGCGCCTGGCTCGCCGCCGGGCACCCCCTGACCGTCTGGAACCGCACGCCCGCCCGCACCGCGGCGCTCGCCGCCGAGGGCGCCACGGTCGCCGCCAGCGCCGCCGACGCGGTGGCCGCGGGCACGCTGGTGGTCCTGTGCCTGCTGGACGACGCGTCGGTGCGGGAGGCCCTCGACGGGGTCGACCTGACGGGCAAGGACCTGGTGGACCTGACCACCGGCACCCCGTCGGCGGCGCGGGCGCAGGCCGCCCGGGCCGCGGCCCGCGGGGCCCGGTTCCTGGACGGCGGGATCATGGCGGTGCCGCCGATGATCGGTGTCCCCGCGGCCGGCGGCTACGTCTTCTACAGCGGCTCGCAGGAGCTGTACGAGGAGCACCGCGCGGCCCTGGAGGTCCCGGCCGGGGCCCGGTTCGTCGGTACGGACCCCGGTCACGCGGCCCTGCACGACGTGGCGCTGCTGAGCGCGATGTACGGGCTGTTCGCCGGGGTCTCGCACGCCTACGCGCTGGTCCGGAGCGAGGGGATCGCGCCCTCGTCGCTGGCGCCGCTGCTGTCGGAGTGGCTGGGCGCGATGGGGCACTTCGTGCCGGGGGCGGCCGAGCGGCTGGAGTCGGGCGACTTCACCTCGGGGGTGGTCTCCAACCTGGCCATGCAGGTGGCGGGCGCCCCGACGCTGCTGCGCACGGCCGAGGAGCAGGGGGTCAGCGCGGAGCTGATCGCGCCCTACCTGGAGCTGATGGCGCGCCGGCTGGCCGCGGACCCCGCGTACGGGGCCGAGGACACGGCCGGCGCGATCGGGCTGCTCAGCCTTTGAAGCCGCTGTCGACCCCGCCGGTGGTCCCACCGGCCGGGCGGCCGTATCCCGCGGCCTGGGCGCCGTACGCCGTGGCCGGCGGACCGTAGCCCTCGGGCGGCGGGCCGAAGCCCTGCGCGCGGCCGCCTTCGCCCGCATCGGTGCCGGGGGTGGCACCGGAATCGGGCTCCGGGTCCGCGGTGAGGTCCCGGACCATCAGGGTGGCGCCCGCGACCGCGCCGGGCATCAGGAACACCGCCACGAGCGGCACGATGAAGGCCAGCACCAGCGGTACGCCGAAGCCGAGGGCCAGCATCCGCCGCGACCGCAGCAGGGCGAGCTGCCCGGGGAGCTCCACCCGGCGGCGCATGAGGGCGACGCTGGTCAGCTCCTGGGTGAGGAAGTAGCCGGAGACGCAGAAGCCGATGGCGGGGACGACGGTCTGCCCGATCACCGGGATGAAGCCGAGGGCGAAGAGCAGGACCCCGTAGAGGAGCACCCGCCCGAGCAGCCGCAGGCTGTCGCGGGCCGAGATCCACAGCTCCCGCCACAGGGAGAGGCCGGACTCGGGCACCTCGCCGCCCTCGCCGCGGTCGACCTCCTCGGAGAGGGACTCGTAGAACGGCTGGCCGATCAGCAGGGTCACCGCGGTGAAGGTGATCACCGCGAGGAAGAGGCCGAGCCCGAAGACCAGGGCGGTCAGGAAGCCGCGGAAGACCGCGAGCCAGGGCGAGGACCAGTCGTCGGCGAAGGGGGTCACCCAGGCGACGAAGTCGTCGGCGCCGAAGCCGAGCCCGATCAGCGCGCCCGCGTACAGGACCAGGGACACCAGTCCCGGCAGCAGGCCGAAGCCGAGCCAACGCCCGTGTCCCAGCACCCAGCGCTGTCCGGCCAGTAGGTAGCGGAATCCCCCCGCAAGATCACTCATCCGGCCAGCTTACGGCGCGGGCCGCACCCCCTGGGCGGGGGTGCGGCCCGTGCTGCGTACTGCGTGGTCACCGCGTGCGTGCCGCGCGCATCGTGTCGCGCGCCGCACGCTTCACCGCGGTGGGATCAGACCGCCAGCTCGACGGTGATGTTGCCGCGGGTCGCCTTGGAGTACGGGCAGACCTGGTGGGCCTTCTCGATGAGGTCCTTGGCGGTGGCGGCGTCCACGTTCGGGATGGAGGCCGAGATCTTGACGATGATGCCGAAGCCCTCGTCGTTCTTGCCGATGCCGACCTCGGCGGTGACGGTGGAGCCCGAGATGTCGGCCTTCTCGTTGCGGGCGACGACGCCGAGCGCACCCTGGAAGCAGGCGCTGTAACCGGCGGCGAAGAGCGCCTCCGGGTTGGTGCCGGCGCCGCTGCCGCCCATCTCCTTCGGCGGGTTCACGACGACGTCGAGCTGACCGTCGCTGGTGGCGACGCGGCCGTCACGGCCGTTCTCGGCGGTGGCGACAGCGGTGTAGACGACGTCGGACTGCTGGATCGACATGTAAGGAAATCCTCCTGGTAAGTCGCCGCGACTCGCGCCCACGATCGCGACGGTCTGGAGTGAGCCTAACCGGTGAAGGAAACGATCATCTTTCCGGTGTTGTCGCCGCGCAGCAGTCCGAGGAACGCCTCGGCCGCGTTCTCCACGCCTTCGACGACCGTCTCGTCGTAGGTCAGCTCACCGGAACGCAGCCATCCGGCCACGTCCTGGACGAACTGCTGCTGGAGGCCGGCGTGGTCGCCGACGAGGATGCCCTGGAGCCGCAGCCGCTTGCCGATGACCAGCGCGAGGTTGCGCGGGCCGGGGGTCGGCTCGGTGGCGTTGTACTGCGCGATCGCGCCGCACAGGGTGGCCCGGCCGTGCACCTTGAGGGAGCTGATGGCCGCTTCCAGGTGGTCGCCGCCGACGTTGTCGAAGTAGACGTCGATGCCCTCGGGGGCGGCCTCCTTCAGCTGCTCGGCGACGGGGCCGTTCTTGTAGTTGAAGGCGGCGTCGAAGCCGTACTTCTCCGTGAGCGTGGTCACCTTCTCGTCCGAACCGGCCGAGCCGATCACCCGGGACGCGCCCTTGATCTTCGCGAACTGGCCGACGAGGCTGCCGACCGCGCCCGCCGCGCCGGAGACGAAGACGGAGTCCCCCTCCTTGAAGGAGGCGACCTCGAAGAGGCCCGCGTAGGCGGTCATGCCCGGCATGCCGAGCACGCCCAGGTAGGCGGAGAGCGGGGCGAGCGAGGCGTCCACCTTGACGGCGTGCTTCGCGTCGAACTCCGCGTACTCGCGCCAGCCCAGCCCGTGCAGGACGTGGTCCCCGACCTCGAAGCCCTCGGCGGCGGAGGCAACGACCTCGCCGACCGCGCCGCCGTCCATCGGGGCATCGAGCTGGAACGGCGGGATGTAGGACTTCACGTCGTTCATCCGACCGCGCATGTACGGGTCCACCGACATGTGGAGGTTGCGGACGAGGATGCGGCCGGCCCCGGGGGTCGCCGAGAGCGGCACCTCTCGCAGCGCGAAGTCGGTGGCGACGGGCCAGCCCTGCGGACGGGCGACCAGATGCCACTCGCGGCTGACGGCAGGAATCTCAGACATGAAGCGCTCCCGGAGAGAAATTACTTAACGACCTGAAACAACCATGCTCCTGGATATTTCATGTTGTCAAGTAAATGGGTACGCTGGTTCCATGCCCAGTCGTCGCACGGACCCCCTGACCGTCGAGGTCGTCGAACTCATCGGCACCGTCGTGGCCCGCTACCACGAGGAGTACGAGCACGCGGCCGCCAGCCACCAGCTGACCGGCGCCCAGGCGCGTGTCCTGGGGCTGCTCTCCCTGGAGCCGATGCCCATGCGCAGGATCGCCCAGAAGCTCAAGTGCGAGCCGTCCAACGTGACCGGCATCATCGACCGGCTGGAGGGCCGGGGCCTGGTCGAGCGCCGCCCCGACCCGGCCGACCGGCGGGTGAAGCTGGCCGCCGCCACCGACGCGGGACTACAGACCGCCGACCGGCTGCGCGAGTCGCTCGACTTCGCGCGGGAGCCGCTGGCCGGACTCTCCACGGCCGAGCGGGCGGTCCTGCGGGACCTGCTCAAGCTGATGCTGGGCTGACCTGGGCCGTCTCTTTCGGATCTTGTCGGTCGAGCCCGCGGCGTCTGGTGCCGTGCATGGCCGTGCTGCCGGGGCGTCCGCGTACTGGACGTACTCGGTCGCCCCGGCAGTGCGGCCAGGCGCGGTGCCGGACGCCGCGGGCCCGGCAGGATCCGAAAGAGACGGCCTGGCGGCCGGCCCGGCGCATCGGCTCAGCACCACCACCAGGGCCAGCACTCGTCCGACGGGCTCGGCGACGGGCTCGGCGAGGGCTTGGGCTTCTTGGAGGGCTTCGTGGAGGCCGACGGGCTCTGCGGGGGCCGCGTCGACGCGCTCGGGCCCACCGGCCCCTCCGGCCCCGATTCGCTGGCGGACGGCCGGACGGAGGCCGAGGCGCTCGCCGACGCCGAGGCGCTCGCGGAGCGGGAGGCACTGGCCGACGGACTGGCCGAGGCCGAGCCGCTGGGCTTCGCGGAGGCGCTCCCGGAGGACGGGGCCGCGCCCGCGTCCGACGGGTCCCGGGTCGAGAGCGGCTGCTGCGCGCCCGCGCCGTCCTTGAGCATGACGTCGGACGAGCCCTGCCGCCCGTCGGTCGTGAGCCGGGCCAGCGCGAAGGTGACCCCGACCGCGAGCACCAGGCCCAGCCCCATGGTCAGCGCGGTCCGGCGGCGACGCCGGTGCACCCGACGGCGGGCTCCGGCGCGGCGGCTCGCCTGCGCGTCCCCTCCCGCGCCCCCTCCCGCGACGTCGGCCGGAGCCGCGCCGTAGGGAAGCGCGCCGTACGAAACGGCGCCGGGCGCGGCGGCGAACTGCGCGGTGGGGCCGTCGGCGGGGCCGCCGGGGTGGGTGGGCCGGCCGGCGTACCCGGGCGGGGCGGCGGGCGCGGGCGTGTCGGTCAGGTACTCGATCGGAGTTCCGCACCCGGCGCACGCCAGTGCGCCGTTGAGGTGCCTCCGGCAGGCGTGGCAATAGTCCATGGCGCCCGCAGGCTACGTGGTCATCCGCAACATCCGTATCGCGGGGGTGTAAGGATCCTGTGTGCAATTCTGGGGCGCATGGCCGCCGCCCCCGCCTCCCGCCCGACGTCCCGCTTCGGCCCGGAGGACTTCCAGTTGGTGCTGTTGCGCCGGATGTCCGACTTCCAGCCCGAGCTCGCCGACCGGGCCCGGATCCGGCTCGGCGCCTCCCTCGCCGAGCAGCGGGAGGCGAACAAGCGGTGGCAGGCGATGGTCCGCTCGCCCCGGGCGCGCGGGGCGCTGACCCGCTACCGCTCGGTGTTGGGCCCGGCCGAGTCGGTGGCCCGGCGCCGCATCGGGGACCTGGAGTGCGAGGCGCTGCTGTGGCCCGTACCGCTCTGGCCGGACCTCCGCTTCGAGGTGCTGGCCGCGCCGGACGGAGCGGTGTGGAACGAGTGGCTCGTACGGGCGCCGGGCGCGGCCGGGCCCGCGCTGGCGACCCTGGACGACCTGCTGCCGTGGTCGGCGACGGTGGACGAGGTGGCGCGGGCCTTCGCGCCCGCCCGCCCGATGGAGGGCACCGCGCCGACCCGGTGGCGGCTGGCCTTCACCGGGCCCGACGCCGCCGGGGCGCCGCGCCCCTGCGTGGCGGAGTTCACCTACGGCCTGCTCCAGCGCATCGCGTACGAGCCGCCGGCCGACCGGGGCAGCGCGTAGCCCGGGCCGCACACAGCCCGGACCTCAGGCGGCCCGGGCCTCAGGCGGCCCGGGTCTCACGTGGCCCGGGTCTCACGTGGCGAGGAAGGCGCGGACCCCGGCCGAGACCCCGTCGTCGCCGAGGAAGTCGTTGTGCTTGAGGCAGCCCGCGTAGGTGTTGAGGGCTCCGGCGAGGGCCACACTGCTGTCGGGGTTGATGACCTCGTCACAGGAGGACCAGAAGGTCGCGTACTCGACCGCGCCGGGCGTCTCGTCGCCCTCCGCGAGCTTCTTCTGCACGTAGGAGCCGGGGCTCATGTCACGGCAGGCCTGGTCCCAGATGACGCAGCCCCAGCTGATGTAGGTGCCGTGGTTGGGTCCGGCGAGCGAGATCCAGTGGTCGACGACGGGGGCGCCGCCGCCGAACTTCACGTACCAGCGGGTGACGAGCGAGCCGAAGGAGTGCGCGACCACGTCGACCCGGGCGGCCCCGGTCTGGCGGCGGACCTGGTCGACGTAGCCGGCGAAGCGGTCCGAGAGCACCTCGTTGACCGACTGGTGGGTGTCGTAACCCCACGAGAAGAGCTCCGAGTCCGCGTACCCGGCGGCGCGCAGGTCCTCGCGCAGCGCGCCCCACACCCCGGGGTCCGCGTTGTAGCCGTGGACGAAGATCACCGGCACGTGCTGCTGCACCGTGGCGGCGGCCCGGTGCTCGGCCCGCTGCGCGGCCAGCGCCGGGAGCGGCGCCACGAGCGCGAGGCAGCAGGTCAGGCAGAGCGTCAGAAGGGTCAGGAACTTCTGGCGGGCCGTCAGCATCGGGTCCCCCTTACCTTGTTACGCACGGGTAGCACGGAATGTGGGGGCATCGTGTCGCCTGTCGGTACAGAAAACCACCCCCGTGCAGCACCCTCCCGCACCCCGGAACGCCCCTGACCGCACCCCGACCGGAGCAGCACAACGGGCAATATGTCCGAATTACCCCAGAAGATACTGATTACGGCCGGTACTCATCGGCCCTTGCATCAGCGCTCTCGGGAGGACCTGTCGTGACCGTCAGTCTTGAGCAGCTGCGCCGCTGCCACGTCGCCGTCGACCTCGGGGCCGCCAGGACCCGCGTCTACGTCAAGGGCGCCGGCCTGGTCGTCGACGAGCCCAGTGTCGCCGCCGTGAACACGCGGACCGGCGCCCTCATCGCCGTGGGAACCTTCGCCGAACGGATGACCGGGCGCACACCGGACTACATCCGGGTGGTCCGCCCCGTCTCCGGCGGAACCGTCGTCGACATCGAGATGGCCCAGCGGATGCTGCGCCACCTCCTCGGCGAGAAGCTGCGGCGCGCCCTGCGCCGCAAGCCCCGGCTGCGCGCCGCCGCCTGCACCCCGCACGACGCGGACCCGCTGGCCCAGCGGGCGACCGTGGAGACCCTGGTCGGACTCGGCGCCCGACGGGTCGAGCTGGTGGACACCCTGATCGCGGCGGCCGTCGGCTGCGGCCTGCCCGTGGAGCAGCCGACCGCGACGATGATCATGGTGTGCGGGGCCGCGGCCACCCAGGTCGCGGTGCTCTCGCTCGGCTCGATCGTCACCGCCGAGCGGGTTCCGGTGGGCGGCGACGCCATCGACCACGCCGTCGTCCAGCACCTGCGCCACGCGCACGAGCTGATGCTGCCGAGCCAGGCGGTCCGGCCGCTCCAGCTTGCCCTGCACGGCAACGGCATCACCCAGGACGGCCCCGCCTCCACCCTGATCCACGGTCGCGACGTCGCGACCGGGCTGGCGCGCTCCGTGCAGGTGGACACGGCCGCGGTGCGCGACGCCATCCACACCCCGCTGACCGCCGTCATGGACGGCATCGGCAAGGTGCTGCGGGACTGCCCGCCCGACCTGGTCGCCGACCTGACGGACCGGGGGATCATGATGGTGGGTGGCAGCGCCCTGCTGCCCGGCCTGGACCAGATGCTGCGCGACGCCACCGGGATGCCCGTGCACATCGCGGAACGGCCGGACGTGTGCGCCGTACTCGGTCTCGGCGCGATGCTCGAAGGGAAGATCACCCCCATGGTTCTCAACCCCCTGGCCGAATGAGCCGAATGAGCCGGACGAGCCGGGCGGACCGGTCGGGCGATCCGGGTGGTCCGGTCGATCAGGGCGGGCCGGGCGATCAAGGCGGTCCGGGCGATCAGGGCGGGCCAGGCGGTCCGGGCGATCCGGAAGCGGGACTCCCGGTCCTGCTGGAGGCGGTGCTCAGCGTCGGCTCCGACCTGGAGCTGCACGCCACCCTCCAGCACATCGTCGACTCGGCGGCCGAGCTGTGCACGGCGCGCTACGGAGCGCTCGGGGTCGTCGACCCCGAGCACGTCCGGCTCACCGAGCTGTTCACGGCGGGGATGACCGAGGCGGAGCGGGACGCGATCCCCCGGCTGCCGGACGGCCGCTCGGGCCTGCTCGGCACCCTCATCAGCGATCCGCGCCCGCTGCTGGTCACCGACCTCGGCAAGGATCCGCGCGCGGCCGGCTTCCCGCCCGGCCACCCGCCGATGCGCACCTTCCTCGGCGTGCCCATCCGGGTGCACACCGAGGTCTTCGGCAACCTCTACCTCACCGAGAAGCGCGGCGGCGGACCCTTCACGGAGGCGGACCTCGCGCTCGTCCGGGTCCTGGCCGCGCAGGCGGGCATAGCGATCGGCAACGCCCGGCTGTACGAGACCGCGCGCCGCCGGGAGCGCTGGATCGAGGGCGCGGCCGCCGTGACCACCACCCTGCTCGCGGGGCGCCCGGCCGCCGACGCGCTCATGTGCGTGGCCGAGCGGGCCCGGATCCTCGCGGACGCGGCGGCCGGTGTGGTGCTCCAACCCACCGCGGTGGGCGGCATGGAGATCGTGGCCGCCTCCACCGAGGGCGATCCCGGGGACCTGGTCGGCACGGCGATCGCGCCCGGTTCGGCCGTCCTGGAACAGCTGCTCGGCGGCGAGCCCGTCTTCATAGACGATTCGGCGACCGACCCCCGGATGACCACGCACGTCCGGGTGCGGTTCGGACCGAGCATGATGCTCCCGCTGCAGAGCGGCGGGCAGCTGATCGGCACGCTGGCGCTCCCCCGGCACCGGGGCGGGAAGCCGTACGACGCCGTGGACCGGCTGCTGGCCTCGCAGTTCGCCTCCCAGGCCGCGCTGGCGCTCGTCCTCGCGGACGCCCAGTACGACCGCGAGCAGCTGGCCGTCTACGAGGACCGCGACCGGATCGCCCGGGACCTGCACGACCTGGTGGTCCAGCGGCTGTTCGCGACGGAGATGATGCTGGAGAGCACGCGGCGCCGCTCCTCCACCGCGCCCTCCGGGGACACGGTCGGCGAGGAGCTGGGCCGGGCGGTGGACGAGCTGGACTCCACCATCCAGGAGGTGCGGACCGCCATCTTCGCCCTCCAGCAGCCGCCCACCGACGCACCGACCACCTTCCGGGGCCGGGTGCTGCGCGAGACCGGGGGCGCGGCGGTCCTCTTCGGCTTCCAACCGTCGGTGCACTTCACCGGGGCGGTGGACGCGCTGCTCCCGGATCCGGTGGCGGGCTCCCTGCTGGCGGCCCTGCGCGGAGCGCTGGCGGCGGCGCACCGGCGCAGCGAGGTCACCTCGATCGAGGTCGCCGTGACGGCGGAGGCGGAGTCCGCCGCCGGCCCCGGCCGGGTCACCCTCACGGTCTCGGACGACGGCATCACGGACCCGGGCGCCCGCGGCACGGAAGTGACCTGGCGGTCGGCGCTGTAGCGCGTTCCTGGTGCTGTGACCGGCCCTGATCCGCCAGACACCCCCTAGCCCTGTGGCCGGCTGGCGGCGCGCAGGGCGATGCGGGTGCTGGACTGGGCCACCCCGGCCTCCCGTTTGAGCCGGCGCAGCAGGGTGTCCAGGGCTGCCGGGTCGGCGGCCCTGGCGCGGACGAGGTAGTCGTGCTCGCCCGTCACGTGCACCACCTCGGTGATCCCGGGCAGTCGGGTCACCCGCTGCTCGAACTCCTCGTTGGTGGTGTCGGGCCGCAGCGTGACGTCGATGAAGACGACGAGACCGCCGCGGGTGTCGGCGGCCGGGTCCACGACGGTGGTGAAGGCGAGGATCACCCCGTCACGGCGCATCCGGCGCACCCGGTCGGCGGCGGCGTTGGCGCTGAGCCCGACGCGGACGCCGAGGTCGCGGTACGAGATCCGCGCATCCTGTTGCAGGATGCCGAGGATCTCCCTGTCGAGGCGGTCCATACCGCGATTGTCGCAGCCGCGGCCGATATCCACCGCCGTCCCGCACCCCGGCCGCCCGACGCTCGGCCCATGGACCTGATGAACCCCGCCCTCGCCGGCGCGGCCGCCGGACTGGGCGTCGCGATGCCGATGGGCGCCATGAGCGTGCTCCTGCTCCAGGAGGCGATGCGCTCCCGCCGCGCGGCGGTCGCCGGGGCCGCGGGAATCGCCGTGGTCGACTTCGCGTACGCCGCCCTGGCCACGGCGGTCGGCCCCTGGGTCGCGGCGTCCCTGGCCCCCGTCGAGGCCTGGGTCCGCCTGCTGTCCGCCGCGATCCTCCTGACGATCGCCGCCCACGGCCTCCGGCGCCACCACCGCTCCCCCGCTCCCCCCGGCCCCGCCGGAACCGGAGCACCCGCTCCCGGCGCCGCGGCCACCCCCGTGGCCACGGCCACCGCAACGGCCACCACCACCGCGCGCAGGGCCTTCACCCGGTACGTCGGCCTCACCGCCGTGAACCCCACCACCGCCCTCTACTTCGCCGCCCTCACCACCGCCCAGGGCGCCCGCATCGGCACCGGCCCCGCCGGAGCCGCCTTCGTCGGGGGCGTGCTCCTCGCCTCCCTCCTGTGGCAGCAACTGCTCGCCGCCGTGGGCTCCTTCGCCGGGAGCAGGATCTCCGACGCCGCCCGCACCTGGACCTTCCGGCTCGGCTACGGCCTGATCGTCCTCTACGCGGTCAAGATCGCCCTGCCCCTCCCCTGACCCCGCCCGACCGTCCGACCACCCAGTACGCTGGCGCCGTGACGACCCGCCTCTCGGCCCGCGCCGCCATCGACTCCGTCGCCGACCCCGGCAGCTTCACCGAACTCCCGGTCCCCGAGCGGGAGTCCCGCCCGGACGGACCGCTCGGCTGGGACGGTTACGACGACTCCCGGGCCCGCGCGGCCGCCCGCACCGGCGAGCGGGAGTCCGTCGTCACCGGTACCGCCCGCGTCGGCGGGCGCGAAACCGCCCTGATCTCCTTCGAGTTCGGCTTCCTCGGCGGCTCCCTCGGCGAGCGCACCGGCGACCGCCTCGAAGCCGCCTACGCCCACGCCCGGGCCCACCGCCTCCCCCTCCTCTCCCTGATCGCCACCGGCGGCTCCCGGATGCAGGAGGGCATGCTGGCACTGACCCAACTCCAGCGCGTGGCGCGCCAGTCCGTCCTCAACCGGGCCGCCGGGCTGGCGCAGATCGCCGTGCTGCGCGACCCGACGACCGGCGGCGGCTGGGCCACCCTCGGCGCCGGCGCGGACGTCGTGCTGGCCCTGCCCGGAGCGCAGGTCGGGTTCGCCGGGTCCCGGGTGCGCCCGGCGGACGCGGATCCGGCGGCCTACACCGCCGAGGCCCAGTACGCCGCCGGGCACGTGGACGCCGTCGTGCCGGCCGGGGAACTCGCCCGGACCGTCGGCGACTGGCTGCGCCTGCTCGGCTCGCCGCACCCCGGGCCCGTCGATCCGCCGGCCGCGCTGGCGGACGTACCGCCTCCGGCGACCGGCTGGGAAGCCGTGCGCCAGGCCCGTCATCCGCGGCGGCCGCACGCCCCCGCCTACCTGGACGCCCACTTCGACCTGCGGCTGCCCCTCTCCGGGGACCGGGCGGGCGGCACCGACCCGGGGATGCTGTGCGGTTTCGGGCTGCGCGCCGGCCGGGCCGTCGCGTACGCCGCCCAGTGCGGCACCGCGACCCGCCCGGCCGGGTACCGGACGGCCGCCCGCGTCATCCGCCTCGCGGACCGGCTCGGAGTGCCGGTGCTGACCCTGATCGACACCCCGGGCGCCGCCAACGACGCGGCGGCCGAACACGCCGGGGCGGGCGCGGCCATCGCCGACGCCTTCGCCGCGCTGGCGGCGGCCACGGTGCCGGTGACCACCCTGCTGATCGGCGAGGGCGGTTCGGGCGGGGCACTGGCGCTGGCCGCGCCCGGCAACACCTGGGTCACCCCGGACAGTTACTTCTCCGTCATCGCGCCGGAGCTGGCGGCGGCCATCCTCAAGCGGCCCGCGGAGCGGGCCCCGGCCACCGCGGACCAGCTGCGCCTGCGCCCGCAGGACCTGGTGGACCTGGGGGTGGCGCGCGGCATCGTCACCCCGAAGCCGTGACGCGCCCCGGCCGCGGACCGCGCGGCTTCCGGTAGGTACCGCCGAGAACCGCCCGGCGGCGCTGACCCGGGAGCCCCCATGGCACGCACCGCACACCACCGCAGGTCCCTCGGCGCCGCCCTCTGCCAGGACGGCCCGGCCCCCCTCACCTTCACCGTCACCCTCTACGACCTGCGCTTCAGCGCCCGGCTGCGCGCCGAGGCCGAGCGGGCGGGCCGCCGCGTCCGGCCCGCGCACGGCCGCCACCGGTCCGCCACCCGCCGACTGCCGCGGCTGCTGCGCGACCCCTCGGTGGCCCGTTGGGCCGCCCAGGACGAACGGCGCGCCCGCGCCCGGCTGCGTACGGCCCTGCGCGCCGCGGTGCGCACGGCCGGGGCGGGCGACCCGGACGTCCAGCCGGCCCGACACCGCCGCGGCGCCCTCCGGCTCGCCTGACCCGCGCGGCGGCGCCGGGTCAGCCGGCGCGGCCGGAACGGGCGAAGCGCGCCGGGGTGGTCCCCACGTGCCGCCGGAAGTGGCGGGTCAGGTGGGCCTGATCGTAGAAGCCCGCCGCCCCCGCCACCTCGGCCGGCGCCATCCCCGCGAGCAGCAGCCGCCGCGCGGCCTCGATCCGCCGCCCGGTCAGGTAGGCGTGCGGGGGCAGCCCGTACGCCTGCCGGAAGACCCGGATCAGGTGCGTGGGGTGTACGTGCCCCAGCACCGCGGTCGCCTCCGCCAGGGTGATCCCCTCGACCAGGCGCGCGTCCAGGAGCTCGCGCAACCGCACGCCGAGCCCCGCGCCCGGGGGCCCGTACGGCGCCTGCTGCCGCCCGGTCAGCCGCTCCCGCAGCCGCTGGGCGATGAAGGCGAGCCGGGACTCCGCCTCCAGCCGCTCGGCCGTGGGGCCCTCGGGCGCGGCGGCCGCCTCCCCCAGCAGCAGGTGCAGCCCGTGCACCCGCTCCCGCAGCACCGCGTCCCGCAGCAGCGGGGACCCGACGGCGGCTCCGGTCAGCGCGGGGGCCAGGACGTCGGCGTCGAGGTAGAGCACCCGCTTGCGGAAGCCCGCCTCGGTGACGGTCCGCCCGTCGTGCGCGACCCCGGGCGGAAGCAGGATCACCATGTCCGACGCCCCGGCCCGGGGCACCCCGACCCCGTGCCGTTCGCGTTCCAGGGCGAAGTCGACCCGCCCGCCGTCGAGGACCATCAGTGTCCATGTGTCGTGGACGTGGGCGGGGTACGCGTGTGCGGTGAACCGGGCGTGGAACACCTCGGCGATGCCGGGGACCGGTGGATGCCACGCGTGGACGCTCACGTCAACAACGTACAAGACGGCTCCCGCGGGGCCCGGGCAGGCTTCCCCCATGACGACACACGGCAGTTCGGAGCAGACGGTCTCGCAGGTGGCGGAGGTGGCGGAGGTCTCGATGGTCTCGAAGGTCGATGTGGCGGCGAAGCTGGCCGGGTTCGACGACCACTGGGCGCCCCGGCGGATCGCCCGCGTCAACGACTACGACGTCCGGGCGGCCAAGCTGCTCGGTTCGTTCGTCTGGCACTCCCACGAGGACACCGACGAGCTGTTCCTCGTGGTGAGCGGGACCCTGACCATCCTGCTGCGGGACGCGGACGGGGCGGGCACGGGCGAGAGCTCGGTCGTGCTCGGTCCCGGCGAGCTCTTCGTCGTACCGCGCGGGACGGAGCACTGCCCGGTGGCCGAGGAAGAGGTCTCGGTCCTGCTCTTCGAGCCGACGGCCACGGTCAACACCGGTGGCGCGGGCGGCGACCGCACCCGCGAACCGGTCCCGGCCTGACGGGCCGTCCCGCTCAGGGCTGCGGCGAGCGGGCGTCGTAACGGGCGAAGCCGCGCCAGCGCAGCCCCAGCAGGACGAGCCCGAGCACGCACGCGAGCCCGCCGGCGGTGATCGCGACCCCCGGCGAGGTGAGCTGGGCGACGGAGCCGGCCAGGAAGTCGCCGAGACGCGGGCCGCCCGCGACGACGACGATGAAGACGCCCTGGAGGCGGCCGCGCATGTCGTCGGGGGTGGCGGCCTGGAGCATCGTCGTGCGGAACACCATCGAGATGGTGTCGGCCCAGCCCGCGAGGCCGAGGAAGAGCAGGCCCAGCCAGAGGTTCCGGGTGAGCCCGAAGACGGCGATGGCCAGGCCCCAGGCGCCCACGGAGAGCAGGATGGCCAGACCGTGCCGCCGGATCCGGCCCTGCCAGCCGGAGAGGAGCCCGCCGAGCAGCGAGCCGATCGCGGGCGCGGCGACCAGCAGGCCGACGGTCTTGGCGTCGCCGCCGTACCAGAGCAGGGCGATGGCCGGGAAGAGCGCCTTGGGCTGGGCCAGCACCATCGCGCACAGGTCGGAGAAGAAGGTCATCCGGATGTTGGGGCGGGTACCGAGGAAGCGCAGCCCGTCCATGACGGAGGCGCGCCCCCGGCCGTCGTCCGTCCGCTCGGGGCGCATGGCGGGCAGCCGCCACATCGCGTAGAGCGCGGCGGAGAAGGCGACGGCGTCGATCAGGTACGCCGCCTGGTACCCCCACCAGCCGACGATCAGGCCGCCGAGCATGGGGCCCGCAGTGAAGCCGAAGGTGGTGGTCAGGGAGGTCAGCGCGTTCGCGGCGGGCAGTTGCTCCGGCGGCACCAGCTTGGGGATCATCGCGGATCGGGCGGGCGAGGTGAGCGCCCCGCAGACCGCCTGGAGCGCGACCACCAGGTAGAGGAACCAGACCCGGTGGTAGTCGAGCAGCGCCGCGGTGGCCAGCGCCACCGACAGGACGGCGGCGCCCGAGGAGCTGTAGAGGCCCAGCTTGCGCCGGTCGACGGTGTCCGCGACGGCGCCGCCGTAGAGGCCGAAGACCACGAGCGGGACCAGCGAGAAGAGCCCGACGAGCCCGACGTAGAAGCTGGAGCGGGTGATGTCGTAGACCTGGAGCGAGATCGCCAGGGCGGTCATCGCCTGGCCCATCCAGGAAACGGTGTTGCCGGCCCACAGCCGCCGGTAGTCGGGGGAGGTCCGCAGGGGCGTGAGGTCGGCGAATATGCGCCGCTTCGGGCCCGCGGCGGGGGCGGGGCCAGGGCCGTCGGGGGCCGCGTCTTCGGACTGGGTCCGTGGGGTCGTACGGGTCACATCGGATGCTAACCGCCCGCCCCCGTGGCGCTCGATCGAATTCCGGCCCGTGGACGCGGCCCGCGCTCCCGCCCCGCCGGGGCGCCCTGCGGGGTGCCCCTCCCTCCCCTTCGTCACCAGCGGGCTCCGGGCCCCCGTAGGACCCGCCCTCCGGCCGCTAACTCGCCACTATCACCGGACATTTGACCGAATCGACGTGCGCTCACCCCCTGTCGTTCAGCTCATGATGAAACGACTCGAATGTCCAGGGAGGCGCAGTGATCGAACCTGGCAAGAGCACACCGAGCAACATCGTCCGCGGCCCCGGGGTGCTGGGGCGCACCGCGACGGTCCCCCTGACGGTCGGCGTCGAGGAGGAGTTCCTCCTCGTGGACGCCCGCACGTTCCGACTGGCCCCGACCGCCCCTCTGGTCCTCGCGACGGCTGCCGGTGATCCGACCCACCTGCACGCCGAGGGCACCCGCTACCAGGTGGAGATCTCCTCGCCGATCGCCGACTCGGCCACCGGGCTGCGCGAGGACCTCACCGCGCTGCGGCGCAGCCTCGCGAAGGCCGCCCGCGCGAACGGCTGCCGGTTGCTGGCCAGCCCCTCGCCCGTCATGGCCGCGTCGGGGCCGCTGCACCTGAGCGACGACGAGCCGCGCCAGCGCGAACAGGCCCGTCGCTACGGCTCGCTCACCCAGACCCTGGTCAGCTGCGGTCGCCACATCCACGTCGGCACGCTGGACGTGGACACGGCGGTGGCGGTGGCCAACCGGGTCCGGCCCTGGCTGCCCACGCTGATCGCGCTGGCGGCCAACTCGCCCTTCTGGGACGGCCGGGACACCGGGCACGCCAGCTGGCGCGCGATGGCCTGGTCCACCTGGCCCTCGGCCGGACTGCCCCCGCACTTCAGCTCGACCGCGCACTACCGGCGCTCGGTCCAGTCGCTGCTCGGCTCCGGGGCGGCCCTCGACACCAAGATGGTCTATTGGGACCTGCGCCCCTCGGGGAACTGGCCGACGTTGGAGATCCGGGCCCCCGACATGTCCCCGGACGTCGACGGCGCCGTCCTCCAGGCCGAGCTGGCCCGCGCCCTGGTCGCCACCGCCCTGCGCGAGCTGGCCGAGGGCCGTCCCGACCCGGTCGTGCGGGAGGACGTACTGCGCCTCGCGCGCTGGCGCGCGGCCCACGACGGGCTGGAGGGCTTCGGCCTGGACCCCTACAGCGGGGCGGAGGTGCCGGCGGCCGACCTGGCGGAGGCGATGCTCGACCTGATCGCCCCGGAACTGGCGGCCGCGGGAGACCTCGACCACGCGGCCAAGGCCCTGGCCGGACTCCTGCGCGACGGCTCGGGCGCCCAGCGCCAGCGCGTCGCCTTCGCCCGCCGTGAGAACCTGGACGACGTACTGCGCCAGCTGGCCGACGAGACGGAGGACTTCTGACCAGCAGCCGATCGGGGGCCGCGGCGGCCGTGACGCTTACCCGGTGCGAGGGCGGGTAGGCGCCGCGTACAGGTGCGGCTTCCGGCCAGCGGGAGGACCCATGATCCGCCGAGTGCACGAGGTGATGACCGGGAATCCGGTGACCGTCGAGCAGCTGACCTCCTTGGCCGAGGCCGCGCGCGTGATGCGGGACGCGGGCATCGGGGACGTGCTCGTCGTCGCGGAAGGACGGCTGCACGGCATCCTCACGGACCGCGACATCGTGGTCCGCGCCCTGGCGGAGGGCCGGGACCCCACGGAAACGACGGTCCGGGCCGTCTGCACCACCGACCCGGTCACCGTGGCCCCCGACGACGGCGTGGACCAGGCCCTCGACCTCATGCGCCGCCACGCCCTGCGACGCCTACCGGTGCGAACCCCGTCCGGCGACCTAGTCGGCATCGTCGCCCTGGGCGACCTGGAGATCGAACGCGACCCGGGCTCCCCCCTCGCCTCCATCTCAGCAGCCCAGCCAAGCCCATGGCCCACCCCCGCAGAACCGACCTGACACAGCCCGCCGAAGGACGACCGCAGGAGAACACCAGAAACGACAAAGCCGCAGGTGAGATCGTTTCTTCACCTGCGGCTCGCAGTGGGGCGGGTGGGACTCGAACCCACGGCCGACGGATTATGAGTCCGCTGCTCTAACCGGCTGAGCTACCGCCCCTCACGGCGCGTCGCGCACATTTGTACGCGCCGTCTGCCGCAGCATAGCCGCTCATACGATCTCCTGCCTCGGATGCCTCGCATGATCGGCTTCGCCTGCTCAGAGAGACCGTACCGAGGGCTGCCCGGTTCCCGAGCGGGACAAAAAAGAAGAGGACCCCATCGGGGTCCTCCTCTTCACCGCTCCCCCGACTGGACTCGAACCAGTAACCTGCCGATTAACAGTCGGCTGCTCTGCCAATTGAGCTACAGGGGATCGCGCTCCCCCGACTGGACTCGAACCAGTAACCTGCCGATTAACAGTCGGCTGCTCTGCCAATTGAGCTACAGGGGATTGCTGCGTGCGCCAAACAGCCGACCATCGGTGGTGCCGAGGGGCGCTCGTTCGTTGCGAGACATAGATTAGCGCAAGCAGGGGGGTGCTCCGCCAATCGGTATCGCGCAGGGCCGGGCGGGCCGGGCACCGACACTTCGAAGGGCGGCAGACATGCGGTACAAGGTCACGTTCGTCGCGGGGCTGGCCCTCGGCTACGTGCTGGGCACCCGGGCCGGGCGCGAGCGCTACGAACAGCTCAAGAAGTCGGCGCGGGAGCTCGCCCAGAACCCCGCCGTGCGCAACGCGGCCGAGACCGCCGGGCAGAGCGGGCGGCAGTTCGCGGGCAAGGCGTTCGCCGCGGTGAGCGACAAGGTAGGGGACGCCGTGCCCGACGCGCTGGTCGGCCGGGTGCGGGGGCTGCGCGGCCGGGGCTCCGGCGCCGACGACGAGTGGGGCACCAGCAACACCTGACGGCCCCACCTGACAGCGACACCTCACGGCGACAGCTGGCGGCCGCGGCCGAAGCGGAGTGGGGCCCACCGGACCGCGGCGGACACGACCGTCCGGCGGTGCGGCAGAATTCACCCCATGGGGATAGTCGCCGGGCTGGACAGCTCTTCCACCTTCACTCGCATCGTCGTCTGCGACACGGACACGGGCGCCGTGCTGCGCCAGGGGTACGCACCCCATCCGCAGCACGGCGGGTCCGAACCCGACGGCGCGAATCCCCACGAGACCGACCCCCAGGCCTGGCTGCTCTCGCTCGGCGAAGCCGCGGGCGGCGGGCTGCTCGAAGGGGTGCAGGCCATCGGCGTCTCCGCGCAGCAGCACGGGCTGCTCGCGCTGGACAACCAGGGGGCGCTCGTACGTCCGGCCCTCGTCGGCAACGACAAGCGCGGCCAGGTCGCCGCCGCCGACCTCATCGAGGCACTCGCCACCGAGGGCCACGGCGGGCGTCGGGTCTGGGCGGAAGCCGTCGGATCCGTCCCGCACTCCGCGCAGCCGATCGCCAAACTGGCCTGGCTGGCACGCGCCGAGCCCGAGGCGGCGCGGCGCGTGGCGCTCCTGATGTCCCCGCACGACTGGCTCGTCTGGCAGCTGCTGGGCCGCCCGGCGCGGCGCACCACCGACCGCGGCGGCGCCTCCGGCACCGGCTGGTGGTCGACGGCCACCGGTTCCTACCGCCCCGACCTCGTCGAGCTGGCGCTCGGTCACCGGGCGATGCTGCCCGAGGTGCTCGGTCCGTCCGACGCCGCGGGCACCACCCCGGAGGGCCTGCTGATCTCCGCCGGTACGGGCGAGACCATGGCCGCGGCCCTCGGCCTCGGGCTCGGCCCGGGCGACGCGGTGGTCTCCCTGGGCGCGTCCGGTTCCGTGATGGCCGTGCACCACGAGGCGCTGTCGGAGCCGAACGGCCTGATCACCTCGCTCGCCGACGCCGCCGGAATGCACCTGCCGGTGGTGAACACCTCCAACGCGGTACGGGCCCTGCGCGGCACCGCCGAGATGCTGGGCACCGACCTGGAAGAGCTGTCCGAGCTGGCCCTGAAGTCGACGCCGGGCGCGCACGGCCTCGTGCTCCTGCCGTACCTGGAGGGCGAGCGGACCCCGAACCTGCCGCACGCCGCCGGGACCCTGTCGGGGCTGCGGCGCGACTCGATGAAGCCGGAACACCTGGCGCGGGCGGCCTTCGAGGGCATGCTGTGCGGGCTGGTGGACGCCCTCGACGTGCTGCGCACCCGGGGCGTGGAGATCCGTCGGGTCTTCCTGCTGGGCGCCGCGGCCGAGCTGCCCGCGGTGCAGGCGGCCGCGCCGGGACTGTTCGGCACGCAGATCGTCGTACCGCAGCCCGCGGACTACGCGGCGCTGGGTGCGGCGCGCCAGGCGGCGTGGGCGCTCGGTGTGGCGCAGGGCACGCTGGCCCCGCACACCCCGCCGGTGTGGCCCGCCCCCGCGGGGCAGGTCTTCGAACCGGGCGAGGACCTCGCGGTGTGGCAGGCCGTGCGCCAGCAGTACGTCGCGACGCGCGAGCAGATCCACCCCGGAGCCTTCAAGGCCTGAGGGCGGCGCGGGCCGCGTGGGGCTCGTAGGGCGGGAGACAGGCCCTAGGGCGTGTTTCGAAAGTGGCGCCGGGCGCCCGAAGGGCGCGGCTCGCGGCGTCTGGTGCCGTGCATCGCAAGGCGGAGGAATGCCCGGCTACTGGACGTAATCGGGCGTTCCGACAACGCCGCGAGGTGCGGTACCAGGCGTCGCGAGCCAGGCGGGACTTTCGAAACACGCCCTAGGACCGGCGGTCCCGGCGTACTCCTTTTGACCCGGCTTTGCGAAAAAGGGTGGGGATCACGTCCCCGGTTGGCCGAAGATGGAGTGAACCCCCTCGATCTTGCCGACCGGAGCCTGCGCGTGCTCATACGACTTCTGCGGACCTATTTGGGTCCGTACCGGAAACCCATCGCCTTGTTGGTCCTGCTCCAGCTGCTGCAGACCAGCGCCAGCCTGTACCTCCCCACGCTCAACGCGGACATCATCGACAACGGTGTCGTCAACGGTGACACCGGCTACATCCTGTCCTTCGGCGCACTGATGCTCGGTGTGTCGCTCGTGCAGCTGGTGTGCAACGTCGGCGCGGTGTACTTCGGTGCCCGCACCGCGGCCGCCGTCGGCCGTGACATCCGCGGCGCGGTCTTCGACCGGGTACAGAGCTTCTCCGCACGGGAGCTGGGCCACTTCGGTGCGCCCTCGCTGATCACCCGTACGACCAATGACGTCCAGCAGATCCAGATGCTGGTCCTGATGTCCTTCACCCTGATGGTCTCGGCGCCGATCATGTGCGTCGGCGGCATCGGGATGGCCCTGTCCCTGGACCTGAAGCTGTCGAGCGTGCTGGCTGCGGTCGTGCCGGTACTCGGCATCGCGGTGGGCGCGATCGTCTGGAAGACGCGTCCGCTCTTCCGCCTCATGCAGACGCGGCTGGACACCGTGAACCGGGTGCTGCGCGAGCAGATCACCGGCAACCGCGTGATCCGCGCCTTCGTCCGCGACGACTACGAGAAGGACCGCTTCCGGCAGGCCAACGCCGACCTGACCGCGGTCTCCCTGGCGTCCGGCAAGCTGCTCGCGCTGATGTTCCCGACGGTCATCCTCGTCGTGAACATCTCCAGCGTCGCCGTGATCTGGTTCGGTGCGATGCGCATCGACAGCGGCGGGATGGAGATCGGTCAGCTGACCGCCTTCCTCGCCTACCTGATGCAGATCGTCATGTCCGTGATGATGGCCACCTTCATGTTCATGATGGTGCCGCGCGCCGAGGTCTGCGCGGAGCGCGTCCAGGAGGTCCTGGACACCGAGACCAGCGTGACGCCGCCCACCGATCCGGTGCGCGAACTGGCCCGGCACGGGCAGCTGGAGCTGCGCGGGGCCGACTTCCGCTACCCGGGCGCCGAGGCGTCCGTGCTGCGCGGGGTGGACCTCGTGGCGCGGCCCGGCGAGACGACCGCGGTCATCGGGTCCACGGGCAGCGGCAAGTCCACGCTGCTGGGGCTCGTACCGCGGCTCTTCGACGTGACGGGCGGCGAGGTGCTGGTCGACGGCGAGGACGTCCGGCGCCTCGATCCGGCGCTGCTGGCCAAGACGGTCGGCATGGTGCCGCAGAAGCCGTACCTCTTCTCCGGAACCGTCGCCTCCAACCTGCGCTACGGGCGCCCCGGGGCGAGCGACGAGGAGCTGTGGCAGGCCCTGGAAGTGGCCCAGGCCAAGGGGTTCGTGTCCGAGCTGGAGGGCGGCCTGGAGGCTCCCATCACCCAGGGCGGAACGAACGTCTCCGGCGGTCAGCGCCAGCGGTTGGCGATCGCCCGCACGCTGGTGCAGCGCCCCGAGATCTACCTCTTCGACGACTCCTTCTCGGCCCTGGACTACGCGACGGACGCGGCGCTGCGCGCGGCGCTCGCCCGCGAGACCGAGGACGCGACCGTCGTCATCGTCGCCCAGCGCGTGTCCACGATCCGCGACGCGGACCGGATCATCGTGCTGGACGAGGGCCGGGTGGTGGGCGAGGGGCGCCACCACGAACTGATGGCCGGCAATGAGACCTACCGGGAGATCGTGCTCTCCCAGCTGACGGAGGCGGAGGCCGCATGAGCGGGCCCGGTGGACGGATGATGATGGGACCGCCGACGACGCGGTCCCTGGACTTCAAGAATTCCGGCAAGCGGCTGCTGGCGCAGCTGACGAAGGACCGGGCCCCGCTGTGGGGCATGGTCGTCGCGGTCATCGGCAGCGTCGCCTGCTCGGTGGTCGGCCCGAAGATCCTCGGCAAGGCCACCGACCTGGTGTTCGCCGGGCTCGTGGGCCGGAACATGCCGCGCGGCATCACCAAGGAGCAGGCCCTGGAGGGGCTGCGCGCCAAGGGTGAGGGCGGCATGGCCGACATGCTGTCCGGGACCGACTTCACGCCGGGTCAGGGCATCGACTTCGGCGGCGTCGGCACGGTCGCGCTCTGGGCGCTGGCCGCCTTCACGGCGGCCGGCCTGCTGATGCTGGTCGCGACCCGGCTGGCGAACCACGTGATGAACGGCACCTTGTTCCGGATGCGCGAGGAGCTCCAGGGCAAGCTCTCGCGGCTGCCGCTGGCCTACTTCGACCAGCAGAAGCGCGGCGAGGTGCTCAGCCGGGCCACGAACGACATCGACAACATCGGTCAGACGCTCCAGCAGACGATGGGGCAGCTGCTGAACTCGCTGCTGACGATCGTCGGCGTGCTGGCGATGATGTTCTGGATATCGCCGCTGCTGGCGCTGGTCGCGCTGGTGACGGTGCCGATGGCGATCTTCATCGCGGCGAAGATCGGCAAGAAGTCGCAGCCGCAGTTCGTGGCGCAGTGGAAGGTCACCGGCACGCTCAACGCGCACATCGAGGAGATGTACTCGGGGCACACGCTGGTGAAGGTCTTCGGGCGCCAGCAGGAGTCCGCGGCCACCTTCGCCGAGCAGAACGAGGCGCTGTACCGGGCCTCCTTCAAGGCGCAGTTCGTCAGCGGGATCATGCAGCCCGTGATGTTCTTCGTCTCGAACATCAACTACGTGCTGGTCGCGGTCGTCGGCGGGCTCCGGGTCGCTTCGGGCACCCTGTCGATCGGTGACGTGCAGGCCTTCATCCAGTACTCGCGCCAGTTCTCGATGCCGCTGACGCAGCTCGCGTCGATGGCGAACCTGGTGCAGTCGGGCGTGGCCTCGGCGGAGCGGGTCTACGAGCTGCTCGACGCCGAGGAGCAGGAGGCCGACTCGGTGGTCCAGGACCTTCCGGAGGAGGTCCGCGGGGCGGTCTCGCTGGAGAAGGTCTCCTTCCGCTACGACCCGGACAAGCCGCTCATCGAGAACCTGTCGCTGTCCGTCGAGCCCGGCCACACGGTCGCGATCGTCGGCCCCACGGGCGCGGGCAAGACCACGCTGGTCAACCTGCTGATGCGGTTCTACGAGGTCACGGGCGGCCGGATCGCCCTCGACGGGGTGGACATCGCGAAGATGAGCCGCGAGCAGCTGCGCTCGGGCATCGGCATGGTGCTCCAGGACACCTGGCTCTTCGGCGGCACCATCGCCGAGAACATCGCGTACGGCGCCTCCTCGGAGCGCACGGTGACGCGCGCGGAGATCGAGGAGGCCGCGCGCGCCGCGCACGCGGACCGCTTCATCCGCACCCTGCCGGACGGCTACGACACCGTGCTGGACGACGAGGGCGCGGGCGTCAGCGCGGGCGAGAAGCAGCTGATCACGATCGCGCGGGCGTTCCTGTCCGATCCGGTGATCCTGGTGCTGGACGAGGCGACCAGCTCGGTCGACACGCGTACGGAGGTGCTGATCCAGAAGGCGATGGCCCGGCTGGCCGCCGGTCGTACGTCCTTCGTGATCGCGCACCGGCTGTCGACGATCCGCGACGCGGACGTGATCCTCGTGATGGAGAACGGCACGATCGTGGAGCAGGGCACCCACGAGGAACTGCTGGCGGCGGAGGGTGCGTACGCGCGCCTGTACGCGGCGCAGTTCGCGCAGGCGGTGGCCGAGGTCGACTGACCCGGCGCGCCGGTCCGGCGCGGGGTGTGGTGGGCCAGGGGGCGTCCTTCGGGACGCCCCCTTCGGCCGTCCCGGGCGCCCTCTTCGGCGCCGTCCCGGGCGACGCCGCGGCCGCCCCGGGCGTCGCCGCGTCAGTCCAGGTAGCCGCGCAGTTGGTCGGCGAAGGCGTGGTCGCGCAGCTTGTTGAGGGTCTTGGACTCGATCTGGCGGATCCGCTCGCGGGTCACGCCGAAGATCCGCCCGATCTCCTCCAGGGTCCGGGGGCGGCCGTCGGCGAGCCCGTACCGCAGCTGCACCACCTTCCGCTCGCGCTCGCCGAGGGTGGAGAGCACGGCCTCCAGGTGCTCGCGCAGCAGGAAGAACGCGGCGGACTCCACGGGCGAGGCGGCGTCCCCGTCCTCGATCAGGTCGCCGAGGGCGACGTCGTCCTCCTCGCCCACGGGGGCGTGCAGCGAGACCGGCTCCTGGGCGAGCCGCAGCACCTCCAGGACCCGCTCGGGCGTCAGCTCCAGGTGGGCGGCGACCTCTTCGGCCGTGGGCTCGTACCCGCGCTCCTGCAGCATGCGGCGCTGCACGCGGACGACCCGGTTGATCAGCTCCACCACATGGACGGGCACGCGGATGGTGCGGGCCTGGTCGGCCAGTGCGCGGGACATGGCCTGCCGGATCCACCAGGTAGCGTAGGTGGAGAACTTGTACCCGCGGGCGTAGTCGAACTTCTCAACGGCCCGGATGAGCCCGAGGTTCCCCTCCTGCACGAGGTCGAGCATGGTGAGCCCGCGGCCCACGTACCGCTTCGCGACGGAGACGACCAGCCGCAGGTTGGCCTCGATCAGGCGGCGCTTGGCCATCCGGCCCATGACGACCAGCTTGTCGAGGTCCAGGACGAGGCGGGTGTCCAGGCCGGTCGCGGTGCCCAGCTTCTCCTCGGCGAACAGCCCCGCCTCCACGGCCCGGGCGAGTTCGACCTCCTCCTCCGCCGTGAGCAGTTGGATCCTGCCTATCTCGCGCAGGTACTGCCGGAACAGGTCGGCGGACGGCCCGCTCCCAGCGCTGCTGTCGTTGCGCCTGCGCTGCGTCGGCACCAGCTCGATCAGCTCCGGCGCCTCGGGCTCTTCGTCCACGGCCTCGACCTCGGGCTCGGGCTCTTCCGCGGCGCCTGCGGCTTCCGGCGCCGCTGCGGGTTCGGTCACGGACAGGGTCTGGGTCTGCACGGGGGCGACCTCCAGGGCTCCGAGGACTCAGGCACCGCAACTCAGTGTGGGGTACGACACATCGCTGCCACGAGGGGCGTGCGGACACTTTCTGAGTCCGGTGCGTGACCGGATGGTTACCCCCCGACGAGAACCCCGATGCGGATCGGACGCATGTCCGAGATGATCGACACCATGTCCTCGTACGAGACCCACGTGACGGTGCGCTGCCCGGATCCGACGACCCTGGCCCGCCTCGAAGCGTGGTCCGGCGAGCGGCGGTTGAAGGTGACCCACATCGTCCTGGCACGGGGCCGGATGGTGTCGCAGCCGATGCTGACCCTGCCCGACCGCACGGGCCACCGGAGCCTGCTGCCCGAGCTGCGGGCGGCCGGCTTCGACCCGGTGCGGGTGAAGGTGGAGACGGTGCCCTGGACCACGGACCTCCCGGGTCCGGGGGGCGGGTACTTCGAGCACCACCTCAAGCTGCGCCTGCCGACCGGCTTCGACCGGCCGGCCCTGGAGGCGCTGGTCGCCCCGCACGGGGCCCACCTGTCGTGGAACGCACGGCAGTTGCTGACCGGCGGGGAGCACCACGAGCGGTTCGTGACCCAGCGGTGGCGCGGATCGCGGCGGGCGGCCGCGGCGGCCTGCGCCGCGCTGGCCGCGGAACTGGGCGGGGCGGGGTACGAGATCCGCGCGCAGGAGCGGGAGTTCGTGCTGTACGACAGCGACCTGTCGGTGGACGACGGTTGGATCGAGGAGATCCCGGAGAGGCCGGCGAGCCCGGAGGCCCCGGGGCACGAGGAGGGGGACGCACGATGAGCGGTACCGAGTGGAAGCCGTCGATCCGCAGCGGGCCGGACGACCCGGCGGAGCCGGAGTCGGAGGGGCGGCGCCGGGCGGACAGCTACCCCCGGACCCTGGCGACGGGCCGCTCCGACACCGACGCCGACGCCGACGCTCCCGCCGGCGGGAGCGGCCTGGGCTTCGACCCGGCCCTCAAGCACTTCGCGAGCGCCTTCCGCCCGCTCGACCCGGAGATCTCCGACCCCGCGGTGCACGAGGCCTGGCAGCGGGCCCGGCGCGGCGCGATGGACATCGCGCTGCGGGCCGTCGGCGCCAGCGGCTGGTCGGACTCGCTCGTCCTGCGCGGCAGCATGCTGATGAAGCAGTGGTTCGGCCCGGCCGCGCGGGAGCCGCACGACCTCGACTTCGTCGTCGTACCGGCGGACTGGCGGATCGAGGAGGAGCGGACGGACCGGATGCTCGACGCCGTCGCGGCGGCGGCCGAGGAGTTGGCGCGGGAAGCGGGCGGCGCGCTGGTGTTCGCGGCGCGCGACGCCGTCTCGGAGTACATCTGGACCTACGAACGCGTCCCGGGCCGCCGTCTGGTGCTGCCCTGGTCCGCACCCGGCCTGCCCGGCGGGCAGGTCCAGTTGGACTTCGTCTTCAACGAGGCGCTGCCGGTCGTGCCCGAACCGGTACGGGTCGCCGGGGTGCGGCTGCTCGGGGCCACGAAGGAACTCTCGCTGGCCTGGAAGCTGATGTGGCTGGCCTGCGACTTGTACCCGCAGGGCAAGGACCTCTACGACGCGACGCTGCTGGCCGAGCACTGCTCGCTGCCGCACGCGCTGCTGGAGGACGTCTTCCGCCGGTCCGGGGAGTGGGAGGGGGCCGGGGGCGTCCTGCTGCCCGTCGACCCGGAGGCCTTCGCGGGCCTCGCCGAGGCGGACTGGGCCGAGTTCCGCAAGGAGTACCCCGCGCTCACCGCCGGACCCGACGCCACCGCGGAGGGGCACGCCCGGCGCCTGCTCGCCCTCCTGGCGCCGGTGTTCGCGGAGGGCGCGGCCTAGGGCGGCCTGGGGAGGCTCACCCCGTCCGCGGGGCCGGCGGGTCGGTGAGGGCTTCGACGCGGACCGCGCAGACCTTGAACTCCGGCATCCGGGAGACGGGGTCCAGGGCGGCGTTGGTGAGGGTGTTGGCCCGCCCCTCGCCCGGCCAGTGGAAGGGCATGAAGACGGTGTCCGCACGGATGGCGTCGGTGATGCGGGCCGGGGCGACCACCCGGCCGCGGCGGGAGACCACGGCCAGCGGAGCGCCCTCCTGCGCGCCGACGCGGGCCGCGAGCCGCGGGTGGAGTTCGACGAAGGGCCCGGGGGCGGCCGCGTTCAGCTCGGCGACCCGCCGGGTCTGGGCGCCCGACTGGTACTGGGCCACCACCCGCCCGGTGGTGAGCAGGACCGGGTACTCCTCGTCCGGCACCTCGGCGGCGTCCCGGTGCGAGACGGCGACGAACCGCGCCCGCCCGTCGTCGGTGGCGAAGCGGTCGAGGAAGAGCCGCGGCGTCCCGGGATGCGGTGCGGTGGGGGCGGCGGGGGCGGATTCGGGGGTGTCGGCGTCCGGTTCCGGGGCGGCGGGGCAGGGCCAGAAGACGCCCTGTTCCGCCTCGATGCGGGCGTAGGAGATGCCCGCGTAGTCCGCCGGGCCGCCGGAGGAGGCACGGCGGAGCTCCTCGAAGACCTCCTCGGGGTCCGTGGGGAACCCCTTCTCCACCCCGAGCCGGCCGGCGAGTCCGTGCAGGACGTGGAGGTCGCTGCGGACCCCCGGCGGCGGGGTGAGGGCCTGGCGGCGCAGCAGGACGCGGCCCTCCAGGTTGGTGGTGGTGCCGCTCTCCTCGGCCCACTGGGTGACCGGCAGGACCACGTCCGCCAGGGCCGCCGTCTCCGACAGCACCACGTCGGCGACGGCCAGGAAGTCCAGGGCGCGCACGCGTTCCTCGATGTGGGCGGCGCGCGGCGCGGAGACCACCGGGTTCGAGCCCATGAGGAGCAGGGCCCGGACGTCGGTGCCGAGCGCGTCGAGGAGCTCGTACGCGCTGCGCCCGGGCCCGGGCAGGCTGTCCGGGTCCACGCCCCAGACCCCGGCGACGTGTGCGCGGGCGGCCGGATCGGTGAGCTTGCGGTAGCCGGGGAGTTGGTCGGCCTTCTGGCCGTGCTCCCGGCCGCCCTGGCCGTTGCCCTGGCCGGTGAGGCAGCCGTAGCCGGAGTACGGGCGCCCCGCGCGGCCCGTCGCCAGGCACAGGTTGATCCACGCGCCGACGGTGTCGGTGCCCTTGGACTGCTGCTCGGGGCCGCGCGCGGTGAGCACCATGGCGGTTTCCGGTGCGCAGAACATCCGGACCGCCTCGCGCAGCCGGGGCACCGGCACCCCGGTCAGGCGCTCGACCAGCTCGGGCCAGTGGGCCATGGCGCCGGCCCGGGCTTCGGACCAGCCGGTGGTGCGGGCGGCGATGAAGGCGTCGTCGGTGCGCCCTTCCGCGACGACCAGGTGCAGCAGGCCGAGGGCGAGCGCGAGGTCGGTGCCGGGGCGCGGGGCGAGGTGCAGGTCGGCCTGTTCGGCGGTGCGGGTGCGGCGCGGGTCGATGACGATCAGCGTGCCGCCGTTCTCCTTCAGCTCGGTGAGGTAGCGCAGGGCGGGCGGCATGGTCTCGGCGAGGTTGGACCCGACCAGGATCACGCAGCCGGTGCGCGGGATGTCCTCCAGGGGGAAGGGGAGACCCCGGTCGAGACCGAAGGCGCGCTGGTGGGCCGCGGCGGCCGAGGACATGCAGAAGCGGCCGTTGTAGTCGATCTGCGAGGTGCCCAGGGCGACCCGGGCGAACTTGCCGAGCGCGTAGGCCTTTTCGTTGGTGAGCCCACCGCCGCCGAACACGCCGACCGCGTCCGGCCCGTGCGTACGGCTCGTGCGGGCCAGGCCCTCGGCGACGGCGTCGAGGGCCTCCTCCCAGGTGGCCGGTTCCAGCTGCCCGGCATGGGTGCGGATGAGCGGCTGGGTCAGGCGCACCCGGGAGGAGAGCACGGCGGGGGCGGTGCGGCCCTTGCCGCACAGCGCGCCCCGGTTGACGGGGAAGTCCGCCCGCTCCTCCACCGTCACGGTGACGCCCTCGCCCTCCGCGCCCGGCCCGGGGCGGAGGTTCATGCCGCACTGCAGGGCGCAGTACGGACAGTGCGTGGCGGTGACACCGGCCGCGGCCCCGGCCGGGGCCGGGGTGCTGCCGATGGTGGCGGTGGCGGGGTCCCGAGGGTGCATGGAGCCACCTTGCGGGCGGGCTGTTACGCGGGCCGCCGCTCCCCGTTACGCGTCGGGTACGTCGACCTCAGCGCCCGCCCCACCGCCCGGTGAGGCGGCCCGATCACTGCCCGGTGAGGTAGCGGACGGTGAGCCCGGCCGTCCATCCGCCGTCCACGGCCAGCTCGGCTCCGGTCATGTAGCCCGCGGCGTCGGAGAGCAGGAAGGCGATGGCCGCGGCTATCTCCTCGGGGGCGCCGACCCGGCCCATCGGGGTGCCGGGGTAGTTGCCCTCGCCCGCTTCGATGCCGACGGGGGCGGTCATGGGGGTGAGCGTCATGCCGGGGTGGACGGAATTCACCCGGATCTTCGCTTCGGCCAGCTCGACCGCGCCGATCTTCGACAGGCCGCGCACCCCCCACTTGGAAGCGCCGTACCCGGCGGTGAGCGCGAGGCCGGTGAGGCCCGCGGCCGAGGAGATGTTGACGATGGAGCCGCCACCCTGGGCCCGGAGCAGCGGGATCGCGGTCTTGATGCCGATGAAGACGCCGACCAGGTTGATCTCGACGACCTGGCGGAAGTGTTCGACGCTCTCGTGCTCCAGGAACTGGCCGGTGGATATCCCCGCGTTGTTGACGAGCCCGTCGATCCGGCCGAACTCGGTGAGCGCGTGGTCCAGCGCGGCCCGCCAGTCGCTCTCACTGGTCACGTCGTGCCGCAGGAAGCGCGCCGCGTCGCCCAGCTTCTCGGCCGTGGCGGCTCCCTCGGCCTCCAGCACATCGGTGATCACCACCCGGCCGCCGCCGTCGACGACGGCCTGCGCCGCCGCGGCGCCCAGCCCGCGGGCCCCACCGGTGATGACGACGACCTTGCCGCTCAGATCCACAACAGCCACGGTTGCACACCTCTTACAGATAGGGATATGACTAATCGGCATAGCTGCCGAAGCGGCGTCAGTCTGCCAGAGCGGCCAGGGCCCGCGACACCCCCTCCTCCTTGGGTCCCAGGAAGTGCGGCTGCGGCTCGAACACGGCGTCCACCACCGCCTTGCCCGAGGCGAACACCTCGCGGACGCCGCCGTAGTACCAGGTCGCGTCGTGCGCCTGGTCGACCCCCACCCCGTAGGACTCGACGCCCGCCGACTCGCAGAGCGCCACCGCCCGGCGTATGTGGAAGCCCTGACTGATCAACACGGCCCGGCGCACCCCGAAGATCTCCCGGGTCCGCACACAGGAGTCCCAGGTGTCGAAGCCGGCGAAATCGCTGACGATCCGCCCGTCCGGCACCCCGTGCCGCTGAGGTAGGCGCGCATCGCGTCCGGCTCGTCGTAGTCGCTGCGGCTGTTGTCCCCCGTCACCAGCACCACCTTGACCCGGCCCGCCCGGTACAGCGCGGCCGCCGCGTCCAGCCGGTTCGCCAGGTACGGGGTCGGCTGCCCGTCCCACAGGCCCGCCCCGAAGACCACCGCCACCTCGGCGGCGGGCGCATCCGCCGTCGTGCGCAGCCGGTCCCCCGCCACGGCGTGCGTCCACGCCGAAGGCAGCAGCGCCAGCACGCACCCGAGCATCACCCCCTGGACCACCCTGCGCCGCGTCCGCACCGTGCCCCATCCCGACCGGGCACCGGAACCCGACCCGACACTCACCCCCGAACCCGAACCCGAACCCGAACCCGAGCCGGAGCCGGAACCCGAACCCGAACCCGAACCCGAACCCGAACCGAGCCTCGACCTGAACCTCGACCTGAACCCCATGACCGATCCCCCCGTGCCCTCTCCTCGCGGCCCGCTCCCTGCGGTCCACTCCCACTCCCTGCGGTCCGCTCGCCGCGATCCACACCATTCGCACAAGTTGACGAACCGGACCGGCGCCCCAGTTCCACCCGCCGCGCCTTTCACTCGTACGAATGAGCGGGTGAGCACCTGGAAAACGTCCGTCACCCCGACGCAACGACCCGGCAACCTGCACCCGTCAGGATCGGTCCATGACGGAGCCCGCGCACCCTCCCGAATCGTTTCCCCCCGCCTCCACCACGGATCTGCTGACCCGGATCACGGCCCAGCTCGGCACCCAGCTCCGCGGCGTGCGACCGCCGCGGGCCCGGCCCCACGGAGCCCACACATGCAGCCCACCCTCGTCGCCGTGGCACACGGCAGCCGCGACCCCCGCGCCCTGCACACCGTCTCGGCCCTGCTCGACCGCGTCCGCGACCTCCGCCCGCGACTACGGGTCCGGCTCGGCCACATCGAGCTGAACGAACCCCTGTTGGACACCGTGCTCGACGCCCTCGACCCCGGCGCGGCGGTGCTCGTACCGCTGCTCCTCGGCCGCGGCCATCACGTCAAGCACGACCTGCCGGCGGCCGCCGCCCGCGCCCCCCACCTGCACGTGCGCGTCGCCGCCCCGCTCGGCCCGCACCCGCTGCTCGTCGAGGTGCTGCGCGACCGGCTGCTCGAAGCGGGCTGGACCCCGGGCACCGCCGCCGTCCTGGCCGCCGCCGGATCCCGCGACCCGGACTCGGCCACCGACACCCGCCGCACCGCCGCGCTGCTCTCCGAACGCCTCGGCGGGGTCCCCGTCATCGCCGCCCACGCCTCCGCCGCCGCGCCGAGCGTGCCCCAGGCACTGCGCTCCCTCGCCGCCCGCGGCCACCACCGGGCCGCCGTGGCCTCGTACTTCACCGCGCCGGGCCGCTTCGCCGCCCAGTGCTCGGCGGTCGCCCCCGGCCCGGCCGCCGACCCGCTGGGCGCCCACCCGGCGCTCGCCCGGCTCGTCCTGCGGCGCTACGACGACGCACTGGCCGGGTGGCTCGCGGACCGCGCGCGGACCGCCGCGGACCGCCGCTCCGGCCACCCGGACCCGCGGGAACTGGCCACGCGCAGGGCTGCCGCGTAGGGCTGCAGTGGGACCGCCGGAGGACCGCCTTCGTTCGGATTGCTCCGATTGTCGGTGTCTCCGGTTAACGTCTGAGCATGGAAGGCATGGAAGGCACCACCCCCGTCCCCTCACCCGGCTCCTACGATCCGGCCGCGATCGAGCGCTGGGCCACCGAGCCCGACAAACGCCCGGGCCGTACGGCCTTCCAGCGCGACCGGGCCCGCGTGCTGCACTCCGCCGCGCTGCGCCGCCTCGCCGGGAAGACCCAGGTGGTCACCCCCGGCACCCGTTCCTACGACTGGGACGCCAGCCCCCGTACCCGGCTCACGCACTCCCTGGAGTGCGCCCAGGTCGGCCGGGAGCTCGGCTGGGCGCTGGGCTGCGACCCCGACCTCGTCGAAGCCGCCTGCCTCTCGCACGACATGGGCCACCCGCCCTTCGGGCACAACGGCGAGGAAGCGCTCAACGAGTTCGCCAAGGACTGCGGCGGCTTCGAGGGCAACGCGCAGTCCCTGCGCCTGCTGACCCGGCTGGAGCCCAAGCGGTTCGCCCCGCATCCGGACACGGGCGAGCTGGTCAGCGTCGGCCTGAACCTCACCCGGGCCTGCCTCGACGCCGCCACCAAGTACCCGTGGGTCCGCGGCGACCACCCCACCGACCCCGACTCGGTGAAGTTCGGCGCCTACGAGGACGACCTGCCGGTCTTCGAGTGGCTGCGCCGCGGCGCGCCGGCCGACCGCAAGTGCTTCGAGGCCCAGGTCATGGACTGGGCCGACGACGTGGCGTACTCGGTCCACGACTTCGAGGACGGCCTGCACGCGGGCCACCTCGACCCCAACCTGCTCTTCGCCGAGCCCGAGCGGGCCGAGATCTGGCGGGTCGCCATCGGGCGCTACGTGCCGGCGGACACCGATCCCGAGGAACTGCGCGCGGCCCTCGACCGTTTGATGGAACAGGAGTGGTGGCCGCACGGCTACGACGGCTCGGCGGTCGCCCAGGCCCGCCTCAAGGACGCCACCAGCCAGCTGATCGGCCGCTTCTGCCTGGCCGCGGAAGGCGCCACCCGCGCCGCCTACGGCACCGGCCGGCTCACCCGGTACTCCGCCGAACTGGTGGTCCCCCGCGAGGCGCGCAACGAGTGCGCCGTCCTGAAGGCGGTCGCCGACCTGTACGTCATGCAGCGCGACGAACAGGAGCGCCTGCGGGCGGACCAGCGCATCGTCCTGGCCGAACTCGCCGAGGCGCTCAGCGCCCGCGCCCCCGAAGGGCTGGACCCCCAGTTCCGAGCGATCTTCGACACCGCGCCGGACGACAAGGCCCGCAAACGCGCGGTCATCGACCAGATCGCCTGCCTCACGGACGCCGCGGCCCGCTCCTTGCACTCCCGCATCGCGCTGCGCCCGCGACGCGCCGGGAGGTGAGCCGATCGCGCCACTCCCCCTTCACGCGGCAGGCTCAGTGCGGGACGCTCGCATGTGGTCGCATGTGGCGGAGAGGTTATGAGGAGGCATCAGGTGGTCGACGCACACCGGACGTTTGTCATCGTCGGCGGAGGGCTGGCCGGAGCGAAAGCGGCTGAGACGCTGAGGTCAGAAGGGTTCACCGGCAGGGTCATCCTGATCGGTGACGAGCGCGACCACCCCTACGAACGGCCGCCCCTCTCGAAGGGGTACCTCGCGGGCAAGGAGGAGCGCGAGAGCGTCTTCGTGCACGAGGCGGCCTGGTACGCCCGTGCGGACGTCGAACTCCATCTCGGCCAGCCCGCCGTCCAGCTGGACCGGGACGCCAAGAAGGTCGTCCTCGGCGACGGCACCGTGGTGCACTACGACCGGCTGCTACTGGCCACCGGCTCCGAGCCGCGCCGCCTCGACATCCCGGGCACCGATCTGGCCGGGGTCTACCACCTGCGCCGCCTCGCCCACGCGGAGCGGCTGCGCGGGGTGCTGGCCACCCTGGGCCGGGAGAACGGCCACCTCCTGATCGCCGGAGCGGGCTGGATCGGCCTGGAGGTGGCGGCCGCCGCCCGCGGCTACGGCGCCGAGGTCACCATCGTGGAGCCGGAGGCGACCCCCCTGCACGGGGTGCTCGGACCGGAGCTGGGCCGGGTCTTCGCCGACCTGCACGCCGAGCACGGCGTCCGCTTCCACTTCGGCGGCCGCCTCACCGAGATCAGCGGCCGCGACGGCATGGTCCTCGCCGCCCACACCGACGACGGCGAGGAGCACCCGGCGCACGCGGTGCTCGCCGCGATCGGCGCCGCACCGCGCACGGCGCTCGCCGAGACCTCCGGGCTCGCCCTGGTCGACCGGGAGCACGGGGGCGGCATCGCGGTGGACGCCTCGCTGCGGACCTCGGACCCGGACGTCTTCGCCGCCGGCGACGTGGCCGCCGCCCACCACCCGCTGATGGGGACCCGGCTGCGGGTCGAGCACTGGGCGAACGCGCTCAACGGCGGACCGGCCGCGGCCCGGGCCATGCTGGGCCAGGAGGTCTCGTACGACCGGGTCCCGTACTTCTTCTCCGACCAGTACGACGTGGGTCTGGAGTACTCGGGGTACGCCCCGCCCGGCGCCTACGACCAGGTGGTGATCCGCGGGGACGTGGCCAAGCGGGAGTTCATCGCCTTCTGGTTGTCCGAGGGCCGGGTGCTGGCCGGCATGAACGTGAACGTGTGGGATGTCACCGAGCCCATCCAGGCACTGATCCGCGCCGGGGTGGAGGTGGACCGCGACGCGCTCGCGGACCCGACCGTCGCGCTGTCCTCGCTGGTCCCGTCCGCGGAGCGGGCCGGGTAGCCCGCCGGCCTTCCCGCCGCCGCGGCGGCGGGAAGGGAAGGGAGGGGAGGGGCGGCTGGTGGGATTGTCCGAGCCCGGCCGTAGACTTCACGCGTGGCAGGCAGGATCAACGACGACGATGTGAAGGCGGTCCGGGACGCGGTCCCGATCGACGCCGTCGTGTCCGAGTACCTCCAGCTCCGCAATGCGGGCGGCGGCAACCTCAAGGGCCTCTGCCCCTTCCACGACGAGAAGTCCCCCTCCTTCCAGGTCAGCCCGAGCAAGGGGCTCTACCACTGCTTCGGCTGCCAGGCGGGCGGGGACACCCTCGACTTCATCATGAAGATCGACCACCTCTCCTTCTCGGAGGCGGTCGAGCGGCTGGCGGGCACCGCCGGAATCACCCTGCGGTACGAGGAGGGCGGCTACACCCCCGGTCAGAGCGGGCGCGGCGAGCGCATCCGGCTGGTCGAGGCGAACAAGGCCGCCGCCCAGTTCTACGTCGACCAGCTGGACGGCGCCGAAGCCGAGATCGGCCGGAAGTTCCTGGCCTCCCGCGGCTTCGACCAGGCCGCGGCCGCGCACTTCGGCGTGGGCTACAGCCCGGCCGGGTGGGACCACCTCACCCGGTTCCTGCGCGGCAAGGGCTTCACCGACAAGGAACTGATCCTCTCCGGCCTGTCCCAGGACAGCCGCAGCGGGAAGCCCATCGACCGCTTCCGCGGCCGCCTCATGTGGCCCATCCGCGACATCACCGGCGAGGTGGTCGGCTTCGGCGCGCGCAAGCTGCGCGACGACGACAACGGGCCCAAGTACCTCAACACGCCCGAGACCCCCATCTACAAGAAGTCCCAGGTCCTCTACGGCATCGACCTGGCCAAGAAGGAGATCGCGAAGACCTCCAGCGCGGTCGTCGTCGAGGGCTACACCGACGTCATGGCCTGCCACCTGGCCGGCGTCACCACCGCGATCGCGACCTGTGGCACGGCCTTCGGCGGGGACCACATCAAGATCCTGCGCCGGCTGCTGATGGACAACGCCACCGCCGAGGTGATCTTCACCTTCGACGGTGACGCGGCCGGGCAGAAGGCGGCGCTGCGGGCCTTCGAGGACGACCAGAAGTTCGCCGCCGAGACCTCCATCGCGATCACGCCCGGCGGCATGGACCCCTGCGACCTGCGGCTCGCCGAGGGCGACGCCGCCGTGGCCACGCTCGTCTCCTCCCGCACCCCCCTCTTCGAGTTCGCGCTGCGCCAGATGGTGGCCCGGCACAACCTGGAGAACCCGGCCGGCCGCGCGGCCGCGCTCGACGAGGCGGCCCCGGTGGTCGCGGCGATCAAGAACATCGCGATCCAGCACGAGTCGGCGGTCCAGCTCGCCGGCATGCTGGGCATCCGCGACGAGCAGTTCGTCGTCAAGCGGGTCTCCCAGGTCGCCCGCTGGGCCCGCGAACGCGGCGGCCGCCCCGGGCAGGGCCAGGGCCCCGGTCAGCAGCAGGGCTCCGGCCATCAGCAGGGCGCCCGTACCCGGTCCGCGCACGACCAGGGCGCCCCGGAAGCGGCCGCGCACACCCCGGGTCCCGCGCTGAACCTGCGCAGCCCGGCCCACCGCACCGAGCGGGAGCTGCTCAAGCTGGCCCTGCAGCGCCCGGCCCTGGTCTCCCCCGCCTTCGACGCCTACGGCCCCGACGAGTTCACCGCGCTGCCGTACGCGACGGTCCGCCAGGCCATCCAGGACGCGGGCGGCGCCTCCCTGGGCACCGACGACTACCTCACCCGGGTCCGCGACGCCGCCCCCAACGACACCGTCCGCGCGATGGTAACCGAGCTGGCCGTGGAGGCCATCCACGCCAAGAACGTGGACGAGATCTATGCCGGGGTCCAGCTGGTCCAGGTCCGGCTGCGCGCGGTCGACCGCCGGGTCCACGACATCCAGGGCACCATGTCCCGGCTGGGCCCGAACGCCCCGGCGGAGCAGCTCGCGGCCGTCCAGGAAGAGCTGTGGGTGCTCCAGCAGTACGGCCAGCGCCTGCGCAACCGCGGCGCCGAGGGCCTCTGAGGCACCGGACGCCCCCCTAGGGTGCCGCCGGTTCTTGGAGCGGCCCCTTCCGGCGCAGCCAGTCGCCGCCCGGGATCGGGGTGCCGGCCCGGGCCAGTGCGTCCGCCAGCTCCGGAGCGGCCAGGTAGACCCAGGCGGCGGCCGTGGTGCCGTCGGGGCGCAGGGTGGTGCGCCGGACCCGCTCGTAGAGGTTCAGCGGGCTGGCGGGCCCGTGGTACTCCTCCAGCCGGTCCAACTCCGCCAGCAGTCGCGCGTACTGCCCCGGCGCCGCGGCGACCAGCTCCCCGAGCGTCTGCGCGCCCGCGCACCGGACGGCGTAGGGATAGCCGGGACCGTCGTAGAGCAGCGCGTCCGGGAGCCGGGCCGGCTCCTCGGAACGGGTGCGTCCGCGCAGGAAGGCGTCGTGGTTGACCTCGCCGGGGCGCAGCGTGCCGTAGACGAAGAAGGGCAGCTCCTCCTCGACCGGCGGCTGCTCTTCTGGCCGATTGACCGATGCCATGCGTCACACCCCTCGGATAGAACGGTACGGACCGGGCACAGCGGACCGTTGCGCCCGGCCGGACCGTCCGACCGACCATCCCGGACGGACACCCCGGACGGGTGGCCCCGCGCCGCGCGCCCGGTCCACCGTACGCACGCCCCCCACCCCGACGGCACCCTCCCTCCCCCATGAGCCGACCCCGGTTGTCCCGCCGCCTCACCGCCGCCCTGCTGTGCGCCTGCGCGCTCGCCGCCGGCGGCTGCGCCGCGCCCGGCGGGCTGTCCCCGGGGGAACCCGCGCCTCCCATGTCTCCCCAGCCCCGGCCGGATCCGCTGTGGCCCGCCTGGACCGAACACACGGACGAGGCCCCCGGCGTCGAGGTCGGCACCCGGGTGCCGCCACCGCCGCCGCTCAAGGACGCTCCCCCGGTGCCCGTGGGCGGGCTCGGGGCCATGTCGTACCTGGAGATCCTGCGTGCCGACCCGATGATGCGGCCGTACGCCCGCCAGGGGGCGATCAGCGCGCCCGGCCGGGCCGGGGTCCGCCCGCCCGTCTACAAGGACCTGACCGGGAGCGGCGGCCTCGAACTGATCGCCGCCGCCGACACGGAGAGCGGCCGCTCGGTGCTCCGGGTGTACACGGTGGTCAACGGTCGGGTCGTACCCGTCCTCTACACCACCGGCCTGCGCATGGAGGTCGAGGCGATGGGCGCCGACCTGCTCGTACGGACGACCCCCGACGAGGGCATCGAGCAGGCCGCCCGGTTCCGCTGGGACGGCACGCGGATGACGGTCGCCAGCGAGGAGAAGCGCTACCACAAGCCCGGGTCCGGCAAGGATCCCGATACCGGGCCCAGCGCCGGCCCGGGCAGTGACTGGGCGGCGGGCCGTTGACGCCCCTCCCGCCCCGCGGCCGCCTCCCGCTCGGCCGTCGCCACCGGCTGCGCTCCCTCGGCCTGCGCTGGAAGATCGCTGTCCTGCTCGCCGTCGGCTGCTCGCTGGTAGCGGTCACGATCGGCGTCTTCATCCACCGGGCCCGCGTCCACCAGGTGTCGGACGCAGCCCGCGCGGGCGCGACCGTGGAGCTCTTCCGGGTCCGCCAGTTCTACGAGCTGACCGGCCGGCTCGATGCCGGCAAGACGGGCGCGGCCGCCGGCGAGGTCGACGCCCCGGGCCTGCCGCCCTCGCTGCGCGACCTGGCCCTCACCGGGCGGCGCAGCACCTACATCGACATGTCCGGTGACCACCCCACGGTGTGGGCCGCGCGTCCGATCGACGGCAAGCACACCCTGTCGGTGCACCAGTCGCTGGCGGCGGAGCAGAGCGAACTGGCCGATCTGGACCAGCAGCTCGTGGCGTACGGGCTGGCGGTCGTCACGCTGGCGGCCGTTGCCGGCGCCCTGCTGGCCAGCAGGCTCAGCAAGGGGCTGCGGACGGCGGCCGAGACCGCCCGCCGGATCACCGAGGGCGATCTGGACGCCCGGATCGGATCCCCGGGCGTGCCCGGAACCCGCGACGAGGTGGCCGACCTGTCCTCGGCCGTGGACATGATGGCGGCCAGCCTCCAGTCCCGGCTGGAGGCCGAGCAGCGCTTCACGGCCGATGTCGCGCACGAGCTGCGCACGCCGCTGACCGGGCTGCACACGGCGGCCGAGCTGCTGCCGGAGGGCCGGCCGACCGAGCTGGTGCGCGACCGGGTGGCCGCGCTGCGCAGCCTCACGGAGGACCTGCTGGAGGTGGCGCGGCTGGACTCGAACCGGGAGGAGGCGGCCCTGGACGTGCACCGGTTGGGCCCGCTGGTCGCCGCGATCACGGAGCGGTCGGGGGTCGCCGCGGACATCCGGTTCACGGCGGAACTCCCGGATCCGCCCGCGGAGCCGCCACCGCGCCCGGAACCGGTCACCTGGACGGGGGCCCGGGCGGGCGCGGTGGTGCGGGCGGACACGGTGGTGGGGGCGGGCACGAGCGCGTACGTACGGACGGACGTGCGGCGGCTGGAGCGGATCCTCGGCAACCTCCTCGTCAACGCACGCAAGCACGGCGGCGGCGCGGTCGAGGTCACCGTCCGCGGGACCACGGTCGCGGTGCGGGACCACGGCAAGGGCTACCCGGAGCAGCTGCTGCGCGAGGGGCCCCAGCGGTTCCTGACCGGCACGGTCGAGCGGGGGCAGGGCACCGGCCTCGGCCTGACCATCGCCTTCGGGCAGGCCCAGGTGATCGGAGCCCGGGTGGAACTGTCCAATCCGGCCGACGGGGGCGCGTACGCCCTGCTCACGCTCCCGCCGGGTCCGGCTCCCCGCTGAGACGCCGCCCCGCCCCGCCCCGTCACCCGGACGGGGCGGGGGCACCCGGATGGCCGCTGAGCGGTCCTGACGTGCCGTGATGGCGGGACACGCCCGAACCTCACCGGAATCTGACATGCCATCAGGAGGCGGCCGGCGCGCACCCGGGCTTACCTCGGAACACGACCCCGTTTCCCAGGAGGACCCGTGCGCCGACGCACCGCCCACGTGCTCACCGCCACCGCACTGACCACCGTCGCCTTCGCCGGTCCGGTCGCGGGAGCGGTGGCCGCCGCGGACTTCGGCGTGGGGAGCTTCGCACCCGGGGACTTCGCCCCGCTGGAGGTCTGGCCCAAGTCGGCCGTCGCCGGCACCACCGTCACCGTGAACACCTCCGCCTGCGGGCGCGGCAGCCACGCCGAGGGGGACGCGTCCACGGTGGGCGGCGGCCGGTTCAAGCTGGCCCCCGGCACCCGCGCGGAGATGGTCGTCGGGCAGTTCCAGGTCTCCCGGGACACCTCGCCCGGCACCTACGAGATCGGCGCCACCTGCGCGGACGGCAAGTTCGCCACGGGTGACCTGGTCGTCACCGAGCACGGCCCGCAGGGGCACGTCCGGACGGGGGTGGGCGGTGGTACGACGACGACCGCCGACCCCACCAAGATCGCGGCGGGAGCGGCCGTACTGGCCGTGACCGCCGTCGGTGGTACCTGGTTCCTGCGTCGCCGGGCGAGCGGCACGCGGAACTGACGGACGCCCACCGCGGCCCAGGCCGCGGTCCGACCGGTACCACCCCGCCGTCGCCCGCCCCGCGAGGTCCCCCCCGTTCGCGGGGCCGGGCGACGGCCCCTTCTACCCGTAGGCATCCGCGAGAACCCGTAAGCAGCCGTAGCACCCGCACCACCCGCGCCACCGGCAAGCACCCGCACCAAGGGGGCACGCATGCGCACCTCCGGCCACGACCGCCACCACCGCCATGGCCCGCACCATCCACACCACCCGCACCACCACCACCGCCGCCTGGCGGCCCGCGGCACCGGTACGGGCGCCGGTCGCGCCGGGCTCGTCGCGCTCACCGCCTGCGTCGGCATCTGGTTGGTCACCAGCGGCTCCGCGGAGCCGGTCCATCCGCCCCGGCCGTCCCCGGCGGACGCCCTCGCCGCCGAACCCGTCGACGTACGGGCCGCCGCCCCGCTCCCCGGCTCCCCGCCCCGGCGGATCCGGATTCCCGCCATCCGGGTGGACGCCCCGCTGACGGGCCTCGGCCTGGAGGCCGACGGCAGCCTGGCGGCCCCACCGCCCGCGCGCCGCGACCTGGCCGGGTGGTACCGGGACGGCACCACCCCCGGCGCCGTCGGCACCGCGGTCATCGCCGGGCACGTCGACACCGCCACCGGCCCGGCGGTCTTCTACCGGCTGGGCGCGCTACGCCGCGGGGCCCTGATCGAGGTGACCCGCGAGGACGGGCGTACGGCCGTGTTCACCGTCCACGCCGTGGAGGTGTACGACGCCGGGGCCTTCCCGGACCGGCTCGTCTACGGGCCCGCGCCGCGCGCCGAACTGCGCGTGATCACCTGCGGCGGCAGCTTCTCGCCGCGCACCGGCTACCAGGGCAACGTGGTGGTGTTCGCCCACCTCACGGGCGTCCGCGAGCAGCCGCGCCCCGAACCGCCCGCGCCGGAAGGCCAGGACCGGGACCCGACCTCCTCCGGCGATGACGCGGCCCCCGGAGACCGGGATTAGGGGGTGTCTGACGGATGTGCGTGGGGAAGGAGCGGTGTCCGGTGCGTGCTCTCGGCGCGGCGACCGGAAGTCCGCGTACTGGACGTACTCGGGCTTTCGGTCGGTGCGGCGAGAGTGCGTGCCGGGCGCCGCGACGCCACGGACATCCGTCAGACACCCCCTAGCCCCACTGCTCCAGGCCGAGCTTGACGACCAGCGCGGACACCACCGTCAGCAGGACGACCCGCACGAAGCCACTGCCCTTCTTCAGCGCCATCCGGGCGCCCGCCATCCCGCCGATCAGGTTGAAGACGGCCATCAGCGCGGCCAGCTGCCACATCACCTCGCCCTTGGAGGCGAAGACGGCGAGCGCGCCGGCATTGGTACCGACGTTCACGATCTTCGCGGTCGCGGAGGCCGTGACCAGGTCGAGGTGGAGCAGGGCGGTCAGGGCGAGGACGAGGAAGGTGCCGGTGCCGGGGCCGATCAGGCCGTCGTAGAAGCCGATGCCGAGCCCGGCCAGGCCGATCGCGGCGACGACGCGGCGCCGGCTGACGGGGCCGGCGGCCGGGGCGGAGCCGAAGCCGGGGCGGAAGATCACGAACGCGGCGACCAACAGCAGCACCACCATGATCACGGGGCGCATCGTGTCCTTGCTGAACACCCCCGCCAGCACGGCCCCGCCCGCGGCGCCGGCCATCGCGGCCAGCCCGATCCGGGTCGCGATGCGCACGTCGACCGGGGCCTTGCGGGCGTAGGTCACCGCCGCGCCCGTGGTGCCGACGATGGCCACCGCCTTGTTGGTGCCGAGGGCGTGCGTCAGCGGCACGTCGGCCGGCAGGCCGAGCATCAGGGCGGGCAGGAGCAGCAGTCCGCCGCCACCCACCACCGCGTCGATCCAGCCCGCGGCGGCCGCTGCGACGCAGAGCACGATGATCATGGTCGTTGATATGTCAGGCACGGCCCGACCCTATGGATCTTGTGGGTGCAAGGGCCATCAATCCCGGGAAACTTGCGCAAGGTTTGAGCTTGCACCTGCGGGAATCCGGTCCGGGGCCACCGGAGCGGACGGTTCCACCGTTGCGGTCAGCATCGTCGCCGCCAGCACGCTGGCCAGCCCGAGCCCCGCGGCGACCCGGTGCCCGGCCGGTACGGAGGCCAGCGCACCCAGCAGCGCGAGGCGCACCGGCGGCTTGCGGTGCCGGGCCCGGGCCGCGGGGACCGGCCGGACGGGCGGCGCGGCGGACACCGAGGCGACCGCCTCCGCCGCGCCGACGGACAGGGCAACGTGCAGCGGGTGACGCATGGAGCGGTCGCCTCTCGGGGGCATCAGGAGCTGAAGCATTCGGAATGGATACGTCCGCCCGGCACCCCGGCCCGCAGCAGCGCGGCCCGCGTCGCCCCGGCCATCCCCGGCGGCCCGCAGAGGTAGACGTCGTGCTCGACCAGATCGGGCACCAGGTCGGTCAGCGCCCGCGGGGCCAGCGGATCGTAGGCCGCGTCCGAGGGCCCGAGCAGGTAGTGCAGCCGGGCCCCGCGCCCGGCGGCGATGGACTCCAGCTCCGACCGCAGGACGAGGTGCTCCTCGGCCCGCGCCCGGTAGAGCAGGGTGATGTCCCCCGGCCCGCCGGGCAGCGTCTCGAACAGCGCCCGCATCGGGGTGATCCCGACCCCGCCCGCGATGAGCAGCACCTGCGGCCGGGTCCGGCGGGCCGCGGTGAGCGCGCCGAAGGGGCCGGTGGCGAGCACCCGGGTGCCGGGGCGCAGCCTGCGGATCCGGCGGCTGTGCCCGCCCAGCGCCTTCACCGTGATCCGGAGGGTGTTGCCCCGGACGGGGGCGGAGAGGGAGAACGGCAGGGCGGTGTACCAGAGCCGCCGCTGGAGGAACCGCCAGCGCAGGAACTGCCCCGGCTCGGCCCGCAGTTCGTCGAGGTGGGCGCCGTACATGACCACGGACACCACCCCGGGCCCCTCGCTGCGCACCTCCAGGACCCGCAGCGCGTGCCGCAGGGCCTGGCGCACGGGCACCACGCCCCGGTACCAGAGCAGCAGGACCGCGACCACGGTGTGCGCGAGGGCCCAGAACCAGGCGACGGGACGCAGGTCCGGGCCCGCGAGCTGGTGGACGAAGGCGAGCGCGGCGGCGAGGTGGACCAGCAGGTGCACCCCGCGCCAGGTTTCGTGCGAGACCCGGCGGCGTACCGCCCGGGCGGAGGTCACCCCCACGCAGACCAGCAGCCCGGTCCCGGCGGTGGCGGCGGCGAGCGCCGGGTAGCCCAGCAGCTCCCGGGCCGCGGTCAGGACGTCGAGGCCGCCGTGGACGGCGTACCCGAGGAGGGCGAAGAGGGCGTGGCCGAAGCAGAGCAGCAGGACGTGGCGGCCGCCGAGGGCGTGCCAGCGGGCCAGCCGGTCGGCGCCCACCCCGTGCTCGACCGCGGGCACCCGGGCCATCAGGAAGAGCATGACGAGGATCCCGTACCCGGCGAGCAGCCCGGTGAGGTGCGCGGCGGTGGCGAAGAGCGCGTCGAGCCGGGCGGAGGGGTGCACCTGCACCGCCCAGAGCAGGACGACCAGCGCGGCCCCGACGCCCATCGCGCCCCGGACCCGCACCGCCGTCGCCGCACCCGCACCCGCACCCGCACCCGGCACCGCGACCGCCCCGAGGACCGCCCCCCACCCGCCGCGCACCCGCGCGTCCACCGCCGCGCCCCGCCCCGCCACATCTCGCATGCGGCCCACGCTAGGTGGCCGCGGACCCCTCCGGATGATCCTTAAGGCGGCCTTGAGGAACGCCTCACGGCCCCTTAACCCGGGTGCTGAGATGCGTGTTCCGTACGGGTAACAAAGGCGATGCGGCCGGGAAACAGCGGGCGCGCAGGCTGACGCCATGACCTCGCAACAGCACGTGGTGGTGATCGGTGGCGGCCTCGCGGGCCTGCGGCTCGCGGGCCGGCTCGGCGCGGACGCGGCGGTGACCGTCCTCGGCGAGGAGGCGCACGTCCCCTACAACCGGGTCCTGCTCGCCGAGGTCCTCGCGGGCCGCTACGCGCCGGAGGTGACCGCCCTCCCCGCCCCCGGCCCGGCGCTGCGCCGGGGCGTACGGGCGGTACGCGTCGACCGGGCGGAGCGGCGGGTGCACTGCGACGACGGCAGCACCCACCCGTACGACGCCCTGGTCCTGGCCACCGGATCCAACCCGGTGCTGCCGCCCCTGCGCGGGCTGTTCGAGCCCGACGGCAAGGACCTCCCGGACGGGGTGCACGCCTTCCGCACCATGGACGACTGCCTGGCCCTGGACCGCGCCGTCGCCGCCCGCCCCGACCTGAACGCCGTGGTCATCGGCGGCGGCCTGCTCGGGGTCTCCGCCGCCCGCGCGCTCGCCGAACGCGGGGTACGGGTGGTGCTGGCCCAGCAGGGCACCCGGCTGATGGAGCGCCAGCTCGACGAGGACGCCTCGGCCCTGCTCCACACCCACCTCGGCGAACTCGGCGTCGAGATCCACACCGAGTGCCGGGTGCGCGGCCTGACCACCCGCGCGGACGGCGCCGGCCGGCGGGTCACGGGCGTCGAGCTCGCGGTCGGCCTCCACCTCGACGCCGACCTCGTCGTCCTGGCCTGCGGGGTGCGCCCCCGCACCGGCCTGGCCCAGGCCGCGGGGCTCGACGTGCGCAAGGGCATCGTGGTCGACGACGCGCTGCGCACGAGCGATCCGCGGATCCACGCCATCGGCGACTGCGCCGAGCACGCGGGCCGCGTGTACGGCCTGGCCGGCCCCGCGCTGGAGCAGGCCGACGCCCTCGCCGCCCACCTCACCGGCGCGGTCCCGGCCGGATCCGGGCCGCCGCGGTACAGCGGCACCCGCGCCCTCACCCGGCTCACCCTCTCCTCCGGCCCGCGCCCCCTGGACCTCGCCGCCTTCGGCGAGACCACCGCGCGGCCCGGGGACGACGTGCTCCGACTCTCGGACGCCACCCGGCGCACCTACCGCAAGGTCGTCGTCCGCGGCGACCGGCTGGTCGGCGGGGTCCTGCTCGGCGAACTCTCCACCGTGGGCGCCCTCGCCCGCAGCTGGGAGGGCGACGAGCCCCTGCGCGCGCACGACGACCTCTCCCACCTGCTCACCGACGACGGAGGCTCCTGAACATGGCCGCATCCACGACGCCCACCCCCCAGGTCGTGCTCATCGGGCACGGGATGGTCGGCCAGCGCTACCTCGAAGCGCTCGCCGAGCGCGGCGCCACCGCCACCCACCGGATCACCGTGCTCTGCGAGGAGCCGCGCCCCGCCTACGACCGCGTCCACCTCACCTCGTACTTCTCCGGCAGCTCCGCCGAGGACCTGTCGCTGACCCCCGAGGGGTTCATGGCCTCCCACGGGATCGAGCTGCACCTCGACGACCCCGCGGAGCACATCGACCGGGCGGCGCGCACCGTCACCTCCCGCTCCGGGCAGGTCTTCCGCTACGACGTGCTGGTCCTGGCGACCGGCAGCTACCCCTTCGTACCGCCCGTCCCCGGCAAGGACGCCCCCGGCTGCTTCGTCTACCGCACCATCGAGGACCTCCTCGCGATCGAGGCGTACGCGAAGGGGCGGACCAGCGGCGCGGTCATAGGCGGCGGCCTGCTGGGCCTGGAGGCGGCCGGCGCGCTCCAGGGACTCGGCCTGACCACCCGGATCGTCGAGTTCGCGCCCCGGCTGATGCCCGCGCAGATCGACGACGGCGGCGGCGCGGCCCTGCTGCGGACCATCGAGTCGATGGGCCTGACCGTGCACACCGGCGTCGGCACCCAGGAGGTGCTCACGGGAGCGGACGGCTCCGTCAGCGGCATGGCGCTCTCCGACGGCTCCTCGGTCGAGACCGAACTCGTCGTCTTCTCCGCCGGGGTCCGCCCCCGCGACCAGCTCGCCCGCGACGCCGGCCTGGACGTCGGCGAACGCGGCGGCATCGCCGTCGACGCCCACTGCCGCACCTCCGACCCCCACGTCTACGCGATCGGCGAGTGCGCCCTGGCCACCGACGGTCGGGTCTACGGCCTGGTCGCACCCGGCTACGAGATGGCGGAGACGGCCGCGGAGGACCTGCTGGGCCGCGACAAGCGGTTCACCGGGGCCGACCTCTCCACCAAGCTCAAGCTGCTCGGCGTGGACGTGGCCTCCTTCGGCGACGCCCACGGCGCCACCCCCGACTGCCTCGACGTCGTGTACTCCGACTCCCGCTCCGGGATCTACAAGAAGCTCGTCGTCTCCCCCGACGGCGTGCTGCTCGGCGGGGTCCTCGTCGGCGACGCCGACTCCTACGGGCTGCTGCGGCCGCTCACCGGCAGCGTGCCGCCCGCCGCGCCCGAACAGCTCGTCCTGCCCGCCGGGATCGGCGCCGCCGTGCAGCTCGGGCCCGCCTCGCTGCCCGACCACGCGGTCATCTGCTCCTGCCACAACGTCACCAAGAAGGCCATCACCGCCTGCGCCACCCTGCCCGAGGTCAAGAAGTGCACCAAGGCGGGCACCGGCTGCGGCAGCTGCGTCAAGGTGATCGGCCAGCTGCTGCCGCCCGCCGCCGAGAAGGGGCTCTGCGCCTGCTTCCCCTACACCCGCGCCGAGCTGTACGAGATCGTCCGCACCCTGCGCGTGACCTCGTACGACAGCCTCCTCGACAGCCACGGCCGGGAGGCGGCGCGCGGTGGCAACGGCTGCGAGGTCTGCAAGCCGACCGTCGGATCGATCATCGCCTCGCTCGCCCCGACCGTGGGCGCGCCCGGCTACGTACTGGCCGGGGAACAGGCCGCGCTGCAGGACACCAACGACCACTTCCTCGCGAACCTCCAGCGCAACGGCTCGTACTCGGTCGTCCCGCGCATCCCCGGCGGCGAGGTCACCCCCGACAAGCTGATCGTGATCGGCGAGGTCGCCCGCGACTTCGGCCTCTACACGAAGATCACCGGGGGGCAGCGCATCGACCTCTTCGGCGCCCGGGTCGACCAGCTCCCGCACATCTGGGCCCGCCTGGTCGCGGCCGGCTTCGAGTCCGGGCACGCCTACGGCAAGGCGCTGCGCACCGTGAAGTCCTGCGTGGGGCAGACCTGGTGCCGCTACGGCGTCCAGGACAGCGTGCGCATGGCCATCGACCTGGAGCTGCGCTACCGCGGCCTGCGCGCCCCGCACAAGCTCAAGTCGGCGGTGTCCGGCTGCGCCCGCGAGTGCGCGGAGGCGCAGAGCAAGGACTTCGGGGTGATCGCCACCGCGAGCGGTTGGAACCTGTACGTCGGCGGCAACGGCGGGGCCACCCCGCGCCACGCCGACCTGCTGGCCCAGGACCTGTCGGACGCCGAACTGGTCCGGCTGATCGACCGGTTCCTGATGTTCTACATCCGCACCGCCGACCGGCTGGAGCGCACCTCGGCCTGGCTGGAGCGGCTGGAGGGCGGCCTGGAGCACCTGCGGGACGTGGTCGTCCACGACTCGCTCGGGCTGTGCGGGGAGCTGGAGTCCCTGATGGCCGACCACGTGGCGCACTACCGGGACGAGTGGGCCGAGACGCTGGAGGACCCCGAGCGGCTGCGCCGGTTCGTCTCCTTCGTCAACGCGCCCGGCGCCCCCGACCCGACCGTGAAGTTCGTCGCGGAACGCGACCAGGTCAAGCCCGACCTGACCTTCTTGACCCTGGAACCCCTGGGAGGGACCCGATGACCGTAGAACTGCAGGTTCCGCAAGGCTGGCTGACGGTGTGCGAGTACACGGAGCTCACTCCGGGGCGCGGGGTCGCGGCCCTGCTGCCGGACGGGACCCAGGCCGCGGTGTTCGTCGACCGCGCGGGGCGTACGTACGCGATCGGCAACCAGGACCCCTTCACCGGGGCGCAGGTGCTCTCGCGCGGGCTCGTGGGCTGTGTGGAGGGCCGGCCGTTCGTGGCGTCGCCGCTGCTCAAGCAGCGGTTCGACCTCGCGACCGGGCAGTGCCTGGACGACGCGGAGGTGGCGGTCCGGACGTACCCCGTACGGACCGCCGCGACCTCGCGGGCTTCGGCCTGAGCCGCGTCTCGGGCGGCGCCCGCGGTCTCCTAGGACACGCCGTGGGTGACGCCGTCGCCCTGGAGGGCCGCCGGGTCCATCCACATGATCTCCCAGGTGTGGCCGTCGAGGTCCTCGAAGGCCCGGCCGTACATGAAGCCGTGGTCCTGGGCCGCGCGGGGCTCGGTGGCACCCGCCCCGACGGCCCCGTCGACCAGCTCGTCCACGGCGCCCCGGCTCTCGGCGCTCAGACACAGCAGCACCTCGGTGGTGGTGGCCGTGTCCGCGATGGCCTTGTGCGTGAAGTCCTTGAAGCGGGCCTCGGTCAGGAGCATCGCGACGATGGTGTCGCTGATGACCATGGAGGCGGCGTTCTCGTCGCTGAACTGGGCGTTGAAGGCGTAGCCGAGCTTCGTCCAGAACGCCTTGCTCGCGTCCAGGTCCTTGACCGGCAGATTGACGAAAATCATCGTTGACATCTGGGGCTCGCTTCTCTCGCGCGGTGCGGTCCGGTGTTCCGGCGCCGCCCGGAGCGCCGGTGGCTTCCGGTGGCGTCCGGTGCTTACGAGGGGTAGACCGCGGCCGCTTCGGAAACTCATCGCTCCCGGGAAAGCTTTTTTCCACCGGCGTTCACGCTCCGGCGCGCAGCTCCAGGGCGGCCAGCGGGATGAAGCCCGTGCCGTCGCCGTCGCGCGTCCCGTCCGCCCCGGCCAGCCGCTTGTGCAGGGTGAGCGCGATCCGTTCGCCCTGCGCCTTGGCCCGCTCGGCGTTCGGCCCGCGGTGCAGTCCGTCGATGGTGGCGCGCCACAGCTGCACCCAGCGCCCGAAGTCACCGGCGGTCATCGCCCGCGCCGAGTGCAGCGCGGCGTGCGGGGCGAAGGCGTTGCGGCGGTAGTCGGCGCTGCGGAAGAGGGCGCGCTCCCAGAAGTCGGTGATCCGGGGCAGGTGCGTGTCCAGGTCGGTGCCCGCGACCTCGGTGAAGAACGGCCCGATGGCCGGATCGGCGAAGGCCGCCCGGTAGAAGCGGCGCAGCACGACGTCGAGGTCCGCACGCCCCTGGATGTCGGCTTCGACGACGGCGCCTTCCACGACGGTGCCTTCGAGACGGGATGCGACACGGGATGCGACACGGGAGGAGTCCATGCTTCCACCATCCTCCGCCGCTCCCCGGCGCCCCAGGGGCCAAGGTCCCGCGGTCGCCGGTGAGCGGCCCCCGGAGGGCTCCCGGGCCCCGGGAGCCCCGCAGGGCCCCCGGGCGCCGTCAGGAGGCCACCGCGCCGCCCTTCAGCAGGGCCGCGCCCAGCGGGGTCACGGTGTGCAGCACCGCGCTGCCCCGGCGCAGGGTCGTCACCAGGCCCGCCTCGCGCATCACGCAGGCGTGCTGGCTGGCCGAGGCCAGGGAGACCCCGGCCCGGCGGGCCAGCTCGCTGGTCGTCGCGCCGTCCCCGATGGCCCGCAGGACCACCGAGCGGGTGTGCCCCACCAGCTTGCCCAGGGTCCGCTGGCGCTGCTCCTCCGCGGGCCGGGTCGCCTCGCCGCCGGTCTGGGCCGAGGCGAGCTGCGCCGCGGCCGGGTAGACCAGTACGGGCGGCAGCTCCGGGTCGTGGAGGGTCACCGCCGTGCGCCGGCAGAAGAAGGACGGCTGGAGCAGCAGTCCGCGCCCGCGCAGCCGGACGTCCCGGTCCACCGGGTAGTCGCACTCCAGCACCGGCGCCCGCCACCGCAGCATCGGCGGCAGCGAGGCCAGCAGCTCGTCCGCGCCGCCGTCCAGCAGCGCGCGGCCCCTGGCGGCCCGCTCGGCCTCGATCTGCGCCTGGATGTGCGTCCAGTGCGGCTCCACGGCCGCCCGGTGGTACCCGCGCAGCTCGTCCATGAGCCGCGGCAGGTACCGGGGACCGTCGTCGACGAAGTCCCGTAACCGCGGCGAAGGCGGCGCGCCCCGCCCCAGCACGAGCAGCTCCCGACGCATCCGCTCGGGCCTGATCCCGCGCAGCGCGTCGAGCCCCGTGTCCCATCCGTACTGTCCTTCGACAGGAGTCAGGAAATCGGGGAAATAGCCGCGACTCGGTATGAGCGCGCCGAGCAAACGTGTTTCACTATTCAACCTGCTCCGCGTTGTAGTACGCCATTCACCGAACAACCGGACATCACGCCGGTCCCTTAAACGGTGAAAACTGAGAATCGTTTCCCACAACGCATCGGGACGCCCTGCCATCCGTACGCGTGCCAGGTCCACTCCAGTGAAATGGATACGAAGCACCGAACCCCCACCTGTGCAACCGCAATCCCCCCGCCTCATGAGTATGCATGCCGTCACACCACGTCACCACAGCCTTTCGGCCACAGTTGAAACCCCTTTCGGCGGGGGTGTGACAACCGAAATCCTGTACTCCGCCGGGCACACTCCGGCGCGACCGAAACGCTCCGCGAAGGCCGTGGGGGGCTTTGCGGGGCCTGGCGGTCGGTCGCACCGGGAAGCGCCGACGTGCCCGGCAGATTGTCAGCAGGCGGTGGACGGGTGGGGATCCGTCCACCGCCTGCTGACGTAAAGAGTTGTTGAACAATGTGCTTCTTCACACCGCACTCTTCACGCCGCACTTGTGCACAACGCAGGCGCGCCCACCCCAGGGTGTCAGGGAACCCGGGGCAGGCGCGGTCTGAGGGGCGCGGGCGGCGGACACCGCACGCGCGGAGCGTGCGGAGCGGCGGCCACGCCGTGCGGGGTCAGCGGCTGTCGCTGCCCTTCGCCTCGGCGGCGGCACGGCCCGCCTCCAGGCGCGCCACCGGGATCCGGAAGGGCGAGCAGGAGACGTAGTCGAGGCCGACCTCGTGGAAGAAGTGCACCGACTCGGGGTCGCCGCCGTGCTCGCCGCAGACGCCGAGCTTGAGGTCGGGACGGGTCGCCCGGCCCGCCTGCACGGCGCTGCGCACCAGCGCGCCGACGCCTTCCTTGTCGATGGTCTCGAAGGGGGAGACCCCGAAGATGCCCTTCTCCAGGTACGCGGTGAAGAAGCTGGCCTCGACGTCGTCGCGGGAGAAGCCCCACACCGTCTGGGTCAGGTCGTTCGTGCCGAAGGAGAAGAACTGCGCGGCCTCGGCGATCTGACCGGCGGTCAGCGCGGCGCGCGGCAGCTCGATCATCGTGCCGATGGTCAGCTTGAGGCTGGTGCCGGTGGCGGCCTCGACCTCGGCGATGACCTGGTCGGCCTCCTCGCGGACGATCTCCAGCTCCTGGACCGTGCCCACCAGCGGGACCATGATCTCGGCGCGCGGGTCGCCCTTGGCGTTCTTGCGCTCGGCCGCGGCCTCGGCGATCGCCCGGACCTGCATGGCGAACAGGCCGGGGATGACCAGGCCGAGGCGGACACCGCGCAGACCCAGCATCGGGTTCTGCTCGTGCAGCTTGTGCACGGCCTGGAGCAGGCGCAGGTCGTTCTCGTTGTGGTCCTTGCGGGACTCGGCGAGGGCGACGCGCACCGACAGCTCGGTGATGTCGGGCAGGAACTCGTGCAGCGGCGGGTCGAGCAGGCGGACGGTGACGGGGAGTCCGTCCATCGCCTCCAACAGCTCGACGAAGTCCTTCTTCTGGAGCGGCAGGAGGGCACTCAGTGCCGCCTCCCGCTCCTTGTCGGTGTCCGCCAGGATCAGGTGCTCGACCAGCTCGCGGCGCTCACCGAGGAACATGTGCTCGGTGCGGCACAGGCCGATGCCCTGGGCGCCGAAGCGGCGGGCGCGCAGCGCGTCCTCGGCGTTGTCGGCGTTCGCCCGGACCCGCAGCCGGCGGACGCGGTCCGCGTAGGCCATGATCCGGTGCACGGCGGAGACGAGCTCGTCGGCGTCGTCGGCGCCCGCGTGCATCCGGCCCTCGAAGTACTCGACGACCGGCGACGGTACGACGGGTACCTCGCCCAGGTACACCTTGCCGGTGGAGCCGTCGACGGAGACGACGTCGCCCTCCTCGACGACCACGCCGGAGGCGGTGGTCATCCGGCGGCGCTTGGTGTCGACCTCCAGCTCCTCGGCCCCGCAGACACAGGTCTTGCCCATGCCGCGGGCGACGACGGCCGCGTGCGAGGTCTTGCCGCCGCGCGAGGTGAGGATGCCCTCGGCGGCGATCATGCCGTCCAGGTCGTCCGGGTTGGTCTCGCGGCGGATCAGGATGACCTTCTCGCCGGAGCGGGACCACTTGACGGCCGTGTAGGAGTCGAAGACGGCCTTGCCGACGGCCGCGCCCGGGGAGGCGGCGATGCCGCGCCCGATCAGCCGCGAGGCGGCCGCCTCGTCGAAGCGCGGGAACATCAGCTGCGCGAGCTGGGCGCCGTTGACCCGCTGGAGGGCCTCGGCCTCGTCGATCAGGCCCTGGTCGACGAGCTGGGTCGCGATGCGGAAGGCCGCGCCCGCGGTCCGCTTGCCGACGCGGGTCTGGAGCATCCACAGCTGGCCGCGCTCGATGGTGAACTCGATGTCGCACAGGTCCTTGTAGTGCGTTTCGAGGGTCTCCATGATCTGCATGAGCTGGTCGTACGACGCCTTGTCGATCGACTCCAGGTCGGCGAGCGGGACCGTGTTGCGGATGCCCGCGACGACGTCCTCGCCCTGCGCGTTCTGCAGGTAGTCGCCGTAGACGCCCTGGTGGCCGCTGGCGGGGTCACGGGTGAAGGCGACGCCGGTGCCCGAGTCGGGGCCGAGGTTGCCGAAGACCATGGAGCAGATGTTGACCGCGGTGCCCAGGTCGCTCGGGATGCGCTCCTGGCGACGGTAGAGCTTGGCGCGGTCGGTGTTCCAGGAGTTGAAGACCGCCTCGACGGCGAGGTCCATCTGCTCGCGGGCGTCCTGCGGGAACTCCCGGCCCGCCTCCTCGGCGACGATCTCCTTGAAGCGCGCGACGACCTTCTGCAGGTCGGCGGCGTCCAGGTCGGTGTCGACGGTGACCTTCTTGGCGGCCTTGGCCTCGTCGAGGGCGTCCTCGAAGAGCTCGCCCTCGACACCGAGGACCGTCTTGCCGAACATCTGGATCAGACGGCGGTACGAGTCCCAGGCGAAGCGGTCGTTGCCCGCCTGCGCGGCGAGGCCCTTGACCGACTCGTCGGACAGGCCGATGTTGAGGACCGTGTCCATCATGCCGGGCATGGAGAACTTCGCTCCGGACCGGACGGAGACCAGCAGCGGGTCGTCCGACTGACCGAGCTTCTTGCCCATCTTCGCCTCGAGGGCGACCAGGTGGGCGCCCACCTCGTCGCGCAGCTCCACCGGGGCGTCGCCGCTCTCCAGGTAGACCTTGCACGCCTCGGTGGTGATGGTGAAGCCGGGCGGGACGGGGAGGCCCAGGTTCGTCATCTCGGCGAGGTTGGCCCCCTTGCCGCCGAGAAGGTCCTTGAGGTCCCGGTTGCCCTCGGTGAAGTCGTAAACGAACTTCTGATCTTTGTTTTCCGACACGGGTCTCGACTCCTCGAGGACTCGGGTGGCTGCCCTGACGGCCAGGAACATACCCAGATCGAAGGCTTATGGGTACGTCCACTTGGCGGTCACATGGCTGTAACCACCCGTGCGCCAGGAGATCGAAAGTAACTCGCGGGTAGCTGGAGCACCCCCAGAGCCTTCACATCCCGAAGTGAGAAGTGCCCGGTTCGGCTTGCCTGCGCTCGGATGAGCGATCATCGATACATTTGCGTTCAAGCCTTGAACGCACAAAGGGTGGCACCCAGTGCCACCCTTTGGAAGTCATAGCCGCGAAACGAGCGCTCATCTGAGCGCAACCCCACCCATGCGTGGCGTATCTCACGCCGCCCGAGGGGGTCCCGGAGGGCCTTTCCTCAGCCGCCGGACGTGTCCAGCTCGGCGTCCTCACTGACCCCGGCGCAGTCGTAGGGATCCTTGAGCCAGCCTTCGGGGAGGACAACTCGGTTGTTTCCGGACGTCCGGCCGCGCGGACCGTCCGCGCTGTCCGGCCACGGCTGGTCCAGGTCGAGCTCGCTCAGATGAGCGTCCAGTTCGGCCAGGGACGAGGTGACGGCGAGCTTCTGCCGCATCTCGGAACCCACCGAGAAGCCCTTGGTGTACCACGCCACGTGCTTACGGAAGTCGATCACCCCGCGCGCCTCGTCACCGATCCACTCCCCCAGCAGCTGCGCGTGGCGGTGCATGGTCGCCGCGACCTCGCGCAGCGTCGGCTTGTGGAAGTCCTCGGGGCGACCCTCGAAGGCCGCCACGAGGTCGTTGAACAGCCACGGCCGCCCCAGGCAGCCGCGTCCGACCACCACGCCGTCACAGCCCGTCTCGCGGACCATGCGCAGCGCGTCCTCGGCGCACCAGATGTCGCCGTTGCCGAGCACGGGGATCTCCGGCACGTGCTCCTTGAGGCGCGCGATGGCCTCCCAGTCGGCGGTGCCGCCGTAGTGCTGGGCGGTGGTGCGCCCGTGCAGCGCGATGGCGGTGACGCCCTCCTCGACGGCGATCCGGCCCGCGTCGAGGTAGGTGAGGTGGTCGTCGTTGATGCCCTTGCGCATCTTCATCGTCACCGGCAGCTCACCGGCGCCCGCGACCGCCTCGCGCAGGATCGCGCGCAGCAGGTTCCGCTTGTAGGGCAGGGCCGAGCCGCCGCCCTTGCGGGTCACCTTGGGGACCGGGCAGCCGAAGTTCAGGTCGATGTGGTCGGCCCGGTCCTCTTCCACGATCATGCGGACCGCCTTGCCGACCGTGACCGGGTCGACGCCGTACAGCTGTATCGAGCGGGGCTTCTCGCTCTCGTCGAAGTGGATCAGCTGCATGGTCTTCTCGTTGCGCTCGACCAGCGCACGCGTCGTGATCATCTCGCTCACGAAGAGCCCCTTGCCGCCCGAGAACTCGCGGCAGAGGGTGCGGAACGGGGCGTTGGTGATGCCGGCCATCGGCGCGAGCACCACCGGCGGCTGCACGGTGTGCGGGCCGATCGCGAGGGGCGGGGGGAGCGTGGTCATGCCCCCATTGTCGCCCAGCCGTGCCGCGCCCCGCATTTGTTTAGTTAGGCGTACTATCGGCATCATGCACGACATGAGCCCCGGGCGCCGCTTCCTGATCCTGGCCATCTGCTGCATGAGCCTGCTGATCGTCAGCCTCGACAGCACCGTGCTGAACGTCGCCCTGCCCGCCATGCGCCGCGAACTGGACGCCTCGGTCTCCGGGATGCAGTGGACGATCGACGCGTACACGCTGGTCCTGGCCTCGCTCTTGATGCTCGCCGGCTCCACGGGCGACCGGATCGGCCGCCGCAAGGTCTTCACCGCCGGACTCGTGCTCTTCACCGCCGGTTCGCTGCTGTGCTCGCTGGCCCCCAGCCTGGAGTGGCTGATCGTCTTCCGGATGATCCAGGCCGTCGGCGGCTCGATGCTCAACCCGGTCGCCATGTCGATCATCACCAACACCTTCACCGACCCGAAGGAACGCGCCCGCGCCATCGGCGTCTGGGGCGGGGTCGTCGGCATCTCCATGGCCGCGGGCCCGCTGATCGGCGGGCTGCTCGTCGACTCCGTCGGGTGGCGGTCGATCTTCTGGATCAACCTCCCCGTCGGCCTCCTCGCCCTGCTCCTGACCCTGCGCTACGTCCCCGAGTCCCGCGCGGAGCGGCCGCGCCGCCCGGACCCGGTGGGCCAGCTGCTCGTCATGGCGCTGCTGGGCTCCATGACCTACGGGATCATCGAGGCGCCGGCCGCGGGCTGGACCTCCCCGCTGACCCTCGGCTGCGCGGCGCTGGCCGTCGCCTCGCTGGTCGGGCTGCTCGTCTACGAGCCCCGGCGGGCCGAACCCCTGATCGACCCCCGGTTCTTCCGGAGCGCACCCTTCAGCGGGGCCACCGTGATCGCGGTCAGCGCCTTCGCCGCTCTGTCCGGGTTCCTCTTCCTCAACACCCTGTACCTCCAGGAGGTGCGCGGGCTGAGCGCGCTGCACGCCGGGCTCTACATGCTGCCCATGGCCACGCTCACCTTCCTCATGGCCCCGCTGTCGGGGCGGCTGGTGGGCTCGCGCGGGCCGCGGCTGCCGCTGCTGGTCGCGGGGGTGTCGATGGGTGCGAGCGGCCTGCTGTTCGCCGCCTTCGACGCCGCGTCCTCGACCCCGCTGCTCTTCACCGGGTACGTGCTCTTCGGGCTCGGCTTCGGCATGGTCAACGCGCCCATCACCAACACCGCCGTCTCCGGGATGCCCCGCGCCCAGGCGGGCGTGGCGGCCGCGGTGGCCTCCACCAGCAGGCAGACCGGCGGCACCCTGGGGGTCGCGGTCATCGGCGCGGTGCTGGCGGCCGGGCTCGGCGGGCACGCCTACACGGCGACGGCCTTCGGGGACGCGGCCCGGCCCGCCTGGTGGATCATCACGGCCTGCGGGCTGGCCGTCCTGGTCGTGGGCCTGCTGACCAGCGGCAGCTGGGCCCGGTCCACGGCCGTACGGACCTCCCGGACGCTGGAGAAGGTCCCGGCCGCCTGACCCGCCGGGGCGCGCGGCCCGGCCCGCGAACCAACCCGCGGTCCGGCCCGCGAACCGACCCGCGAACCGACCCGCGGTCCGGCCGGGCTACTCGCCGCAGCTGAAGTCTTCGGCCCGCGTGTCGATCCGGCCCAGCAGGTCGCCCAGCACGGCGCGCTCCCGCTCCGAGAGCCCCGCGAAGAGCGCCTGCTCCACGGCGTCGAGCGCCTCGTCCGTCGTACGGAGCGCGGCGGAACCGGCCTGAGTGATGGCCACGTTGTGCCGGCGCCGGTCGGACGGGTCACGGCGGCGTTCCACCAGGGCCGCGCCCTCCAGGTCGTTGAGGAGGCCGACGAGGACGCTCGGGTCGACCTCCAGCAGCTCGGCGAGGGCCCGCTGGCTCACGGGTCCCGCTTCCAGGCTCATCAGGGTCATGGCGTGGCGCGGGGTGAGCCCGGCGGCATTGAGCGCCCGCCGCATCCGCGTCTCGGCGGCCGAACCGTGCCGGGCCAACAGCACGCTCAGGCGCTCCGCCGGCTCCTGCCCGCCTCGACAGGGCGGGGCTTCCTGGCCGTGGTGTGCCTTCGGTACGTCCGGGGCGTCCTGAGCGGTCATCTCCTTACCGTAACAGTCAGGAAATGATTTCCATCGATCGATCGTTGATGCTGTTCAATGATTGAATAACCCCGATCGTTGGAGTCCTTCATGTTCATCGCGTACCTCGCCACGGCCACCCTCCTCGCCCTCGCCCTCGCCGCGTCCGCCACGCTCACCGCGCGTCGCGCCGAGCCCGTGGCCTCGAACATGCGGGCGGTGGGCGTGCCCGATTCCTGGCTGCCCCGACTGGCGGCGCTCAAGGCGGCCGGCGCCGTCGGCCTCGTCGGCGGGCTCTGGTCCACCCCCCTGGGCATAGCCGCCGCGACCGGCGTGACCCTCTACTTCATCGGCGCCGTCATCACCCACCTGCGGGTCAAGCACTACGAACTCGCCCCGGCGGCCGTCCTGACCCTGATCTCGGCCGCGGCCCTGACCCTGCGCATCGCCTCGGCGTGAGCACGCCCGAGCACCCGTTCGAATGAAGAAGAAGAGGAACGGGTGACAGATATTGAAATCTGTCACCCGTCATGTCATTCTTCTGGCATGACGACGAACACGAACGAGAACACTCAGCGCACCCAACACGCCCGGACCGCCCACCACCGCACCCTCGGCACGACCGGCCCCACCGTCCATCCGCTCGGCCTCGGCTGCATGGGCATGTCCGCCCTGTACGGCGAGGCGGACCGGTCCGAGTCCATCGCCACGATCCACGCCGCCCTGGACGCGGGGGTCACCCTGCTGGACACCGGCGACTTCTACGGCATGGGGCACAACGAACTCCTGATCAACGAAGCCCTGCGGACCGCTCCGGCCGCGGCCCGGGACCAGGCCCTCACCAGCGTCAAGTTCGGCGCGCTGCGCACCGTCGAGGGCGGCTTCACCGGATACGACGGGCGCCCCGCGGCCGTGAAGAACTTCCTGGCCTACTCGCTCCAGCGGCTCGGCCGGGACCACATCGACATCTACCGGATCGCCCGCGTGGACCCGGACGTCCCGATCGAGGAGACCGTCGGCGCGATCGCCGAGGCCGTACAGGCGGGCCACGTCCGGCACATCGGGATGTCCGAGGTCGGCGCGGACACCCTGCGCCGGGCCGCCGCGGTCGCACCGATCTCCGACCTCCAGATCGAGTACTCCCTCATCTCCCGCGGCATCGAGGAGGAGATCCTGCCCACCGCCCGCGAGCTGGGCATAGGCATCACGGCGTACGGGGTGCTCTCGCGCGGCCTGATCAGCGGCCACTTCACCCGCGACCGCGCCCTCGCCCCCGGCGACTTCCGCGGGATGAGCCCCCGCTTCCAGGGGGACAACCTGGGCCGCAATCTCGACCTGGTCGACGCCCTGCGCAAGGTGGCCGACGACAAGGGCGTCAGCGTGGCGCAGACCGCCATCGCCTGGGTGCTCTCGCGTGGCGAGGACATCGTCCCGCTGGTGGGCGCGCGCCGCAGGGCCCGGCTGATGGAGGCCCTGGGCGCCCTCGACACCGTCCTCACCCCTGCCGATCTGGCCGCGATCGAGGCGGCCGTGCCCGCCGGCGCTGCGGCGGGCGAGCGGTATCCGGCGGCGCAGATGGCCCACCTCGACAGTGAGCACTGAGCTGCCGGTACGGTCGCAGACATGCCTCCCGCAGCTGCCGAACCCCTGACCCCCGAGCGCATCCTCGAAACCACCGAGGAGGTGCTGCGCCGCTTCGGCCCCACGAAGGCGACCGTGGTGGACGTGGCGCGCGCCCTCGGAGTCAGCCACGGCAGCGTCTACCGACACTTCCCGTCGAAGGCCGCACTGCGCGAGGCGGTCACCGACCGCTGGCTCTCGCGCAACGTGATCATGCTGGAGGAGATCGTCTCGGCTCCCACCGGGACCGCCCCCTCCAAGCTGGAGGCGTGGCTGGAGGCGCTGTTCGAGACCAAGCGGCACAAGGCGGGCGCCGACCCGGAGCTGTTCGCCACCTACACCGTGCTGCTCGCCGAGAACAGCGGGGTGGTGGACGACCACCTCACCCAGCTGATCGCCCAGCTGACCCGGATCATCGCCGAGGGTGTGGCCGCCGGATCCCTGGCCGCGCCGGACGTGCCGGCGGCCGCCCGCGCCGTCTTCGACGCCACCGGCCGCTTCCACGACCCGCAGTACGCGGCGGACTGGCTCTCGCCGACGATCATCACGGAGTTCGAGGCCGTCTCCGCACTCATCGTCCGGGGCCTGCGCGCCTGACGCCCCTCACCCCGGGCACCGCGGGCCACGGACCGCGGACGGCCCAGAGCGGCCGGAACCGAGCGGTCCGGACAGCTTGGTGATCATTTTGTGCGAGAGGCCGTTGCCCTGACGGGGCATCCTCTTTACGTTCCCCTTACCGCACTTCATCAGGCATGCCTCAGGGGGAACGTTGTCCGCTCAAGAAGCACCGACAGCACAGGCCGCGCCACCGGCCCGTTCGGGCTCGGCCACGGCGATCGGCTGGATCGTGACCATCGTCTTCAACGTGGTCGCGCCGATCGTCACCTACAACATCCTCACCGGGCGGGGGTGGACGGAGTTCACCGCGCTGCTGCTGAGCAGCGCCTGGCCGGTGGTCGACACCGTCGTCTCGCTCGCCTGGCGCCGCCACATCGACGAATTCGCCATCGTCACCCTGGTGTTCCTGGTGATCACCGCCCTGGTCACCCTGGTCGGCACCCACTCGGCCCGCGCCCTGCTCGTCAAGGACTCGGCCGTGACCGGCCTGTTCGGCACGCTGTGCGTCGCCACGCTGTTGGCGCCGCGGCCGCTGATGTTCTACTTCGGCCGCAAGTTCGGCACCGACGGCACCGCCGCGGGCGTGGCCCACTTCAACGGGCTGTGGCAGTACCCGGACTTCCGCCGGGCGATGCGCTGGATGACCACCGTCTGGGGCGTGGCCTACCTGGTCGAGGCCGCGCTGCGCGTGGTGCTGGCGTACACGCTGACCACCGACACCATGGTGGTCCTCAGCCCCGTCCTGATCTACGGCTTCCTCGTGTCGCTGATCTTCTGGACCGTCCGCTACTCCAAGCGCATGCAGGCCGAGGGCGAGGCCAGGGCCGCCGCGCGCGAGGCGGCCGAGCGGGCCGTCGGCACCACCGCCTGATCCGGAGCGACATGAAGAAAGGGGTGGCCCGGTGCGCGGTGCGCACCGGGCCACCCCTTTCGTGCACCTACTAGCAGCCGATCAGACGGCTGCCGAGGTAGCTCTGGATCTGGTCCAGGGAGACGCGCTCCTGCTTCATGGTGTCGCGCTCGCGCACGGTCACCGCGTTGTCGTCCAGGGTGTCGAAGTCGACGGTGACGCAGAACGGCGTACCGATCTCGTCCTGGCGGCGGTAGCGGCGGCCGATGGCGCCCGCGTCGTCGAACTCGATGTTCCAGTTCTTGCGCAGGTCTGCGGCGAGGCCCTTGGCCTTCGGCGAGAGCTTCTCGTTGCGCGAGAGCGGCAGCACCGCGACCTTGACCGGCGCCAGGCGCGGGTCGAAGCGCATCACGGTGCGCTTCTCCATGACGCCCTTGGCGTTCGGGGCCTCGTCCTCGTTGTACGCGTCGAGCATGAAGGCGAGCATCGCGCGGTTCACACCGGCGGCCGGCTCGATGACGTACGGGGTGTAGCGCTCGCCCGACTCCTGGTCGAAGTAGGTGAGGTCCTGACCCGAGGCCGCGGAGTGCGCCTTGAGGTCGAAGTCGGTGCGGTTGGCCACGCCCTCCAGCTCGGAGAACTCGTTGCCACCGAAGTTGAAGCGGTACTCGATGTCAGCGGTGCGCTTCGAGTAGTGGGAGAGCTTGTCCTTCGGGTGGTCGTACCAGCGGATGTTCTCCTCGCGGATGCCGAGGTCGCGGTACCAGTTCCACCGCTCCTGCATCCAGTACTCCTGCCACTGCTCGTCCTCGCCCGGCTTGACGAAGAACTCCATCTCCATCTGCTCGAACTCGCGCGTGCGGAAGATGAAGTTGCCCGGCGTGATCTCGTTGCGGAAGGACTTGCCCATCTGGGCGATGCCGAACGGGGGCTTCTTGCGGGAAGTCACCTGCACCTGGGCGAAGTTGGTGAAGATGCCCTGGGCGGTCTCCGGGCGCAGGTACGCGACGGCGCCGGCGTCCTGGGTCGGACCGAGGTGGGTCTGGAGCATGCCGGAGAACTGCTTGGGCTCGGTGAACTGGCCCTTGTTGCCGCAGTGCGGGCAGTTGATGTCCGCCAGGCCGTTCTCGGGCAGGCGGTTGTGCTTCGCCTCGTACGCCTCCTCCAGGTGGTCGGCGCGGTAGCGCTTGTGACAGGAGGTGCACTCGGTCAGCGGGTCCGAGAAGGTCGCGACGTGGCCCGAGGCCTCCCAGACCTCGCGGGCCAGGATCACGGAGGAGTCGAGGCCGACGATGTCCTCACGACCGGTGACCATCGAACGCCACCACTGGCGCTTGATGTTCTCCTTCAGCTCGACTCCGAGCGGGCCGTAGTCCCAGGCAGCCCTGGAGCCGCCGTAGATCTCACTGCACGGGAAAACGAAGCCACGGCGCTTGCTCAGGCTGACGATGGTTTCGATCTTGTCGGCGGCCACGGTGCTCTCTTCATTACGAGGACGAACGGCGAAGCCTTTAGGTTACCGGCGCGCCCACCCCCTCCTTCAAATCGGATCCCCTTAGAGCGGCCGCCGGGGCCCCACCACCCAGCTTGTTGACAATCGTTTCCATCTTTGATGAAAATGGATGTCATGAACGTACGACGCCTCATACCCACCGCCGCCCTCGCCACCGCCGCGGCCCTCGGTGCCGCAGCCCTCACCGGCTGCTCCGGCACCGCCTCCGCGGGCACCACCAAGGACGGCAGACTCAGCGTGATGGCGTCGTTCTACCCGATGCAGTTCCTCGCCGAGCAGATCGGCAAGGACCACGTGAAGGTCGACTCCCTGACCAAGCCGGGCGTCGAACCGCACGACCTGGAGATCACCCCCCAGCAGACCGCCCGCCTCGGCGAGGCCGGCCTCGTCGTCTACCTCAAGAGCCTGCAGCCCGCCGTCGACAAGGCCGTCGCGCAGACCCCCGCCAAGAACATCGTCGACGCCGCCACGCTCACCAAGCTGGAGGTGCACGGCGACTCCGGCCACGACCACGCCGAGGGCGAAGCGGACCACGACCACGACCACGGCGGCACGGACCCGCACGTCTGGCTCGACCCGGTCAAGTACGCGGAGATCGCCAAGGGCGTCGGCGCCGCGATGGAGAAGGCCGACCCGGACCACGCGGCGGACTACAAGAAGAACACCGACGACCTCGTGGCCAAACTGGGCGCGCTGGACACCGAGTTCAAGGACGGCCTGAAGAACACGGCCTCCAAGACCTTCATCACCACCCACTCCGCCTTCGGCTACCTCGCCGCGCGCTACGGCCTCGACCAGGAGGGCATCTCCGGCGTCGACCCCGAGTCCGAGCCGACCCCCGCCCGGATGAAGCAGCTCCAGGACGTCGCGAAGAAGGACAATGTGACGACCGTGTTCTTCGAAGCGCTGGCCAGCGACAAGACGGCCAAGACGCTCGCCCGCGACACGGGACTGAAGACCGACGTCCTCGACCCGCTCGAGGGAATCACCGACACGTCCCAGGGCGCTGACTACTTCGCGATCATGCGGTCCAACCTCAAGAACCTGCAGAAGGCGCTCGGCAACAAGTAATGGCAGCAGTAGCAGCAACGGAGGCGCGAGCCATGGAATCCACGGCAGCCGCGACAGCGGCGGAGCAGCCCGTCATATCCCTGCGCGGGGCCACGGCCACGCTCGGCTCGCGCCCCGTGCTGCGCGGGATCGACCTCACCGTGCGGCGCGGTGAGGTCGTCGCCCTGCTCGGCGCCAACGGCTCCGGCAAGTCCACGGCCGTGCGCGCCGTCGTCGGCCAGGTCCCGCTGACCGCCGGGGCCCTCTCCCTCTTCGGTACGGAGTTCAAGCGCTTCCGGCAATGGTCGCGCATCGGGTACGTGCCCCAGCGCACCACCGCCGCCAGCGGCGTCCCGGCCACCGTCCGCGAGGTCGTCTCCGCCGGCCGCCTGGCCCGCACCCGCTTCGGCCGGCTGCGCGCCGCCGACAAGGCGGCCGTGCAGCGCGCCCTCGCCCTGGTGGACATGGACGGGTTCGCCGACTCCTCGGTGAACGCCCTCTCCGGCGGCCAGCACCAGCGCGTGCTCATAGCCCGGGCCCTCGCCGTGGAGCCCGAGCTCCTGATCATGGACGAGCCGATGGCGGGGGTCGACCTCGCCAACCAGGAGGTCCTCGCGAACGCCCTGCGCAGCCAGGTGGAGGCCGGGACCACCGTCCTGCTCGTCCTGCACGAGCTGGGCCCGCTGGAACCCCTCATCGACCGGGCCGTCGTCCTGCGCGACGGCTGCGTCACGCACGACGGACCGCCCCCCGAGGCCCTGGGCCAGCACGCGCTGCCCGGCCACGACCACGTACACCCCCACGCGGCCCACGACGCCGAACCGATCCGGACGGGACTGCTGAGCTGATGGACATCCTCGCCTACCCCTTCATGCAGCGGGCGCTGATCGCCGCGGCCCTCGTCGCCGTCACGGCCCCCGCCATCGGCACGTACCTCGTCCAGCGCCGCCAGGCGGTCATGGGCGACGGCCTCGGCCACGTCGCCATGACCGGTGTCGCGCTCGGCTTCCTGTTCCAGACCAGCCCGGTCTGGATGGCAACGCTGGTCGCCGTCGTCGGCGCCGTCGGCATGGAGCTGATCCGCGCGCGCGGCAAGACCAGCGGCGACGTCGCCCTCGCGATGCTCTTCTACGGCGGCCTGGCGGGCGGCGTGATGATCATCAACCTGGCCCCGGGCGGCTCCACCGCCAAGCTGCTGGGCCCGATGTTCGGCTCGATCGCCGCGGTCGCGCCCGAGGACGTCACCGCGATGGCGATCCTGTCCGCCTTCGTCCTGGCCGTCACCATCGGCCTGCGCCGCCAGCTCTTCGCGGTCTGCCAGGACGAGGAGTTCGCGCGGGTCACCGGCCTGCCGGTGCGCTTCCTGAACCTGATGATCGCGATCACCGCGGCCGTCACCGTCACCGTCGCCATGCGCATCGTCGGCCTGCTGCTGGTCAGCGCCATGATGGTGATCCCGGTCGCGGCCGCCCAGCGGCTCACCCGCGGCTTCGCCGCCACCCTGGGCCTGGCCACGGCGCTCAGCCTCGCGATCTCGCTGACCGGCACCGCCGCGACGTACTACATCGACGTCCCCTCGGGCGCGATGATCGTCCTCCTGGCCATCGCCGTCTTCCTGGTGCTCTCGCTCGTCTCCACCCCGCTCGCCCGGCGGCGGGCCCGGGCCGCGCGCGCCGCCGAACAGGTCTGCACCCGGGACGACGTGAAGGTCCAGTAGCGCTCCGGACGGGGCGCCCGGGACCGCCGGACTGGCACAATGGCACGACGGCCCTAGACGAGGAGGACCCGGTGGCGACTGCCCCTGGCGAGATGAACACCGCGCCAGTACGAGGGCGCTCGACCCGGCAGCGGGCCGCCGTCGCGGCCGCGCTGGACGAGGTGGACGAGTTCCGCAGCGCCCAGGAGCTGCACGACATGCTCCGTCACCGCGGCGACTCCGTGGGCCTCACCACGGTCTACCGCACCCTGCAGTCCCTGGCCGACGCGGGCGAGGTCGACGTGCTGCGCACCAGCGACGGCGAATCCGTCTACCGGCGCTGCTCCACCGGCGAGCACCACCACCACCTGGTCTGCCGCAAGTGCGGCAAGGCCGTCGAGGTGGAGGGCCCGGCCGTGGAGAAGTGGGCCGAGACGATCGCCGCCGAGCACGGCTATGTGAACGTCGCCCACACCGTGGAGATCTTCGGCACCTGCGCGGACTGCGCCGCGGCGGGCTGATCCGGCGCCGGCGGCGGGCTCAGCGCCGCCGCAGGTTCCGGTCCAGGATGGCCCGCAGCCGCTCCAGGTCGGCGGGGTCCGCGACCCCGCGCTTGGGGAGCACCGTCATGGCCACGGAGCGCTTGTCGTCGCTCAACATGACGAACGTCGCGGGCGTTTCCACGTAGGTCGGTTGCAGCGCCCAGGCGATCCGCGTCTCGCTGCCCGCCGTGGTCACCCGTACCCCGGCGTCACCGACCACGGCCCGGGCCTCCCCCATCTTGGCCAGCAGGCCCCCCATGGTGCGCGCCGTGAGCTGCGGCCCGTAGAACGCCAGGGCCAGCATCAGCAGCCCGGCGCACGGGAACAGCAGCCGCGAGGCGTCGAACGGACCCTTCGCGAACAGCGACAGGCCGCTGACCAAGGTGATCAGCAGCCCGGCGGTCAGCAGCAGCCACCGCTGGAACCGCCCGGAGCCCGTGTGCCGGGCCCGGGCGCGCAGCGCTTCGGCCAGGTCCTGCGTGGTGGGCCGGTAGACGAGTTCCACGGATCGCTCCGCCCCGCCGTCACCGGCCCCCGCGCTCATGTCATGTGCCTGATCCCCACCCGTGTCCATGGCGGTGAGGATAGGGCGCGATCAGCCCGGCTGTCCGGGGATTTCCGGCGTGTTCGGCAGCGCCCCGCCGAACCGGCGGTCGCGCTGCGCGTACTCCAGGCAGGCCGCCCAGAGGTTGCGCCGGTCGAAGTCCGGCCACAGCACGTCCTGGAAGACCATCTCGGCGTAAGCACTCTGCCAGAGGAGGTAGTTGGAGGTCCGCTGCTCGCCGCTGGGCCGCAGGAAGAGGTCCACGTCCGGCATGTCCGGGTAGTACATGTACTTCGCGAAGGTCTTCTCGTTGACCTTCGACGGGTCGAGGCGACCCGCCGCCACGTCGCGGGCGATCGCCTGCGCCGCGTCCGCGATCTCCGCCCGGCCCCCGTAGTTCACACAGAAGTACAGCGTCATCGCGTCGTTGTCGACGGTCTGCTCCTGCGCGACCTGGAGTTCCTGGACGACCGACTTCCACATCTTCGGCATGCGGCCGACCCAACGGATGCGGATGCCCAGCTCGTTCATCTCGTCGCGACGGCGCCGGATGACGTCCCGGTTGAAGTTCATCAGGAAGCGCACCTCGTCGGGCGAGCGCTTCCAGTTCTCCGTCGAGAAGGCGTACAGGGAGAGGTTCTTGACGCCCATCTCCAGGCAGCCCTTGAGCACGTCGAGGACCACGCCCTCGCCGACCTTGTGCCCCTCGGTGCGCGGCAGTCCGCGCTCCTTGGCCCAACGGCCGTTGCCGTCCATGACGACCGCGACGTGGTTCGGAACCAGTTCGCCGGGAATCTTCGGCGGGCGCGCACCGGACGGGTGCGGCTCCGGAAGCGTGTAGTCCCGGCGGCTGCGTCCCAGGATCCCGCGTCGTGCCATGTGTCCAGCTCCTATTTCTCGACGTATCGCAGGGAGCGTAGCCCGCGCTCCAGATGCCAGTGCAAGTAGGCGGAGACCAAGCCGCTCCCCTCCCGGACGTGGCGCGCCTCGCAGGCGTCCGCGTGCGCCCAGTCCCCGGTGAGCAGGGCGCTGAGCAGTCCTACGGCCTCCGACGAGGGTACGACGCTGCCGGGCACCCGGCAGTCCCCGCAGACGACCCCGCCCGCGGCGACGGAGAAGTGCCGGTTGGGCCCGTGGATCCCGCACTTCGCGCAGTCCGTGAAGCTGGGGGCGTAGCCGTTGACCGCGAGGGAGCGCAGCAGGAAGGCGTCGAGGATGAGGTTGGGCGCGTGCTCGCCGCGCGAGAGGGTGCGCAGGGCGCCGACGAGCAACAGGTACTGCTGTACGGCGGGCTCGCCCTCCTGCTCGGTGAACCGCTCGGCCGTCTCCAGCATCGCGGTGCCGGCGGTGTAGCGGGCGTAGTCCACGACGATGCCGTTGCCGTAGGGGTGGATGATCTCGGTCTGGGTGCACAGCGGCAGGCTGCGGCCGACCAGATCGCTGCCCCGGGCGAAGAACTGCACGTCGGCGTGGGAGAAAGGTTCCAGCCCGGCGCCGAACTTCGACTTGGTCCGCCGCACGCCGCGGGCCACGGCCCGGACCCGGCCGTGGCCACGGGTCAGGAGCGTGATGATGCGGTCCGCCTCACCCAGCTTCTGGGTGCGCAGCACGATGCCGTCGTCGCGGAACAGACTCATGGCCCCATTGTCCCGTACGGCACCGACAGACCACGGACGCCGGCGTCCCCGGACCGGCGGAGGGGGCCGGTCCGGGGACGTGTCTCACCGACGGATCAGACGGTCGGCGCCGGGGCGCTCTCGCCCTCCGTCGCCTGCGCCGGCACGACCGCCTCGGGTACGGGCGCCACCGCGTGCGGGTCGCCCTTCGACAGGCCGTTGAAGAGCAGGTTGAGCACGATCGCGGCCGTGGCACCGAGGGTGACGCCGCTGTTGAGCAGCGAGGCCGTGTCCACGCTCATGTGCTTCTCGAAGAAGGCCGGGACGGTGGCCGGGAAGAGCGCGAAGGCGAGGGAGACGCCGACGATCAGCGCGTTCTTCTCCTCCTTGAGGTCCACCTTGCCCAAGGTCTGGATGCCCGCCAGGGCGACCATGCCGAACATCACGGTGGCCGCGCCGCCGAGGACGCCCGGCGGGATCGCCGCGACGATGGCCGCGGCCTTGGGCAGCAGCCCCAGGATGATCATGATCACGCCCGCGGAGACCACCACGAACCGGCTCTTGACCTTGGTGACCCGGACCAGCCCGACGTTCTCGGCGAAGGCGACGTAGGGGAAGGAGTTCAGCAGACCGCCGATCGCGGTGGCCGCGCCGTCGGCGCGCAGGGCGCGGGCCACGGTCTCGCTGTCGATGTCCTTGCCGACGATCTCGCCGACGGCGTAGGTGTCACCGGTCGTCTCGACCATGGTGATCAGCATGACGATCAGCATGAGGAGGATCGGGAACCACTCGAACTTCGGGGCGCCGAAGTGGAAGGGCGTGGTGACCCCGACCCAGTCGGAGGCGCCGACGGCGGCGAACTTCGCGTCACCGAGGGCGAAGGCGACGAGGGTGCCGCCCACCAGGCCGAGCAGGACCGCGATGCTGGACAGGAAGGGCTTGCCCAGCCGCATCACGACCAGGACGAAGAGCATCGTGCCGGCGGCGTAGGCCAGCTGCGTGGGGTCACCGCCGTCGCCGACCAGCGGCGCACCGCCGACGACGTCCTTGAGGGCGACCGGCAGCAGGACGATGCCGAGGATCGTGATCACCGTGCCCGTGACGACGGGCGGGAACAGCGACATCACGATCTTGAACACCCGGGCGGGCATCCAGGCGAAGGCGAAGGTCGCGATGCCCGCGGTGATGACGGCCCCGTAGATCACCAACAGGGCGGCCGTCCCGCCGCCCGCGCCCAGTCCGATGGCGATCATCGGGGACACGGCGGTGAAGGTGACGCCCTGGATGATCGGCAGCCGCGCACCGATCCGGCCGATGCCCCAGGCCTGGATGATCGAGGCGATGCCGCAGGTGAAGAGGTCCGCGTTGATCAGGTAGACCAACTGCTCGGGAGTGAGCTTGAGCGCGCTGCCGACGAGGATCGGAACGATCACCGCACCGGCGTAGAACGCGAGTACGTGCTGGAAGCCGTACAGCGCGAGCTTGGGGAGGGGGAGCACCTCGTCGACCGGGTGCGTGCTCTGCTCTTCGTTGCCGGAAAGCCGGGCGGCGACACGTGCCATCTCTGCCTTGCCCTTCAAGAGGTAGGTAAGCGAGAGGAATCGGGGGTCTGGTTATCCCTGGGCCGGAGTGGGTCGCGAACCCGTTGATCCGTCAGGGTTGTCAGTGCGTTCACGCGAATCGAAGCCGCGCCGTGTTACGGGCAGCAGCTCGCCGTGTGACCGGAATTGAACGCCTGTGGGGGGCTTCACAGATATCGTCGACTTCCACAAATTGTTGAGGTTTCGTGAACCCATCTGTGGAGGTTTCTCCAATAGCGGCCGCAGCCAGGGCGGCGTATGCGAAACCCACCCCCCAAGCCGGCCTTCCCGTGTCGCGCCAGCGAAGCACCACCCCAACCAACCGCCTGACGTGCAAGAACACCGAGCCCACCACTTCCACCCCGCAAACCAGAACCGACCCGAACGCCAGTCCAATTGGTGGATACGCCAACCCCGGAGCGATCTCCTCCACCCATCTGACGACACCTCTCAGCCACCCACGAGGCCGGATCGTTACCGATCCCAGACCCCGTACGCCCCGCTTTGCCCCCGCCCCCCGGGCGACGCGACTCCGCGGCGAAGGCCGGATCATATGCATCGGGGGGTGGGGGGTGGGGGGCGCGGGCGAGGGCGGGGGGCGCGGCTTCGCCGCGGGGGCGGGGGCTTCGGGTGGGGCGGGGTCGGGGAGGTTCCGGGGGCTGCCCGTCAGTTCAACTGTCTCTCCGTGCCGGGGCGACCTATCAAGGGCGCTCCTTCGTCGCGTCGCTACGCGATGTCGCTGCGCTCCACCCTTGACAGGCCACCCCGTCACGGAAAGCCAAGAACTGTCGGGCGGCCCCCGGGGGAAGGCAGGGGGGACCTGATCCTGTGCGACTAGATTCCGAGCAATGAGGCAGCGGCCCTGTACGGCCTCGCCGCGCCCTCCGGGCGAACAGCAACAGCGACAAGCCACAAGCGACAGGCCACAAGAGCGCGCTCAGATCGCTACGCGCTTCTCCGAGAGAAGCGTCAGCGGGCTGATTTGGGCTGGTGAGTGGTGCAGGAGGGGTGGAAGCTCGGCTCCACCGAGCAGGAGTCGGGTCAGGCGATGGGTGGGACTCAACACCCCTCCCAGATGCCCCTTTTGTGAGCATTTGGAGCCCGTATCCATGGGGCGGACGGCCTCAGACCTGCCCCATACTCGGCCTCGCCGAGCTCCCACCCCGAACAGCCCCCAACAGAGACCAACATGCCCCCACCAGCCCAAATCAACTCGCAGACGCTTCTCTCGGAGAAGCGCGTAGCGATCTGAGGGCGTGCTTGTCGCTTGTGGCTTGTCGCTTGTCGTCTGTTGCTGTTCGCCCGGAGGGCGCGGCGGGGCCGCACTCGGAGCCCATCCCTCACTGCCCGGAATCCAGTCGCGGAGGATCAGGTCCCCCATGCCTTCCCCCGGGGGCGGCCCGACAGTTCTTGGCTTTCCGGGGTGGGACGGGCGGTCAAGGGTGGCCGCAGGCCATCGCGCAGCGACGCGACCGCAGGGAGCGCCCTTGAGGGCCCGGCCCACCCCGGAGAGACAGTGGAACTGACGGTCAGCCCCCGGAACCCCACCGACCCCGCCCCACCCGAAGCACCCGCCCAACGCGACAAAGCCGCACACCCCGACCCCGCCCCGCCCCGCCAAAGCCGCCGGCACACGCGGCAACGCCGCGCACACCGCCGGGTCACCTCACCAGGACCCCGTCGCCCGGACCCCCGCCAGCAGCGTCGACACCTCGTCCGTGTCCAGGCGGAGCGCGGCGCCGACCGTGGTCAGGACCTCCCGCTCGGCCGGGATGTACGGGCCGTCGGCCAGGGCGATGCGGGCGCCCTGGAGCAGCAGCGACTCGCGGCCCGGGCCCGCCAGGTGCGGGGCCAGGGGCTCCAGTACCTCGTGGAGTTCGATCGAGAGGGCGGCCCCGCAGCACTCCGGACCCTCGTACAGCCCCAGCCGACCCTCGTCGGTGGCCAGTGCCTCGACCAGGGACTCCAGCTGCTCCTCCGTGCAGTCCTGGAAGCCCGCGGCCCGCACGACGCCCACGGCCGCCTCCAGGGCGCTGCGCGAGGACGTGCCGCCCGCCGCCAGGACCGCGAGGGTGACCGTGTGGACGGCGTCCCGCAGCATCGCCGAGAAGCGGGTGGTGGTGGGGTGGTCGAGCACCTCGGTGTCGTAGCGGTCGCGGCAGGCCGCGCACTCGACCACGGGGCCGACGGTGCCGCGCGGCAGCAGCGGCACGCCCAGCACGGTCAGCCGTCGACGGCCCGTGCGGCGCCGGTAGTTGCGGTCACCGCCACAGCTCGGGCAGAAGAATTCTCCGTCGCCCACGGTGTTCCAGGTGGTACGGATGCCCCACGCCAACAGCTTCCGGCCGGTCCCGCCCCGAACTGGCAGCACGTTCGCACCTCCGTAACGGTCCGGCAACATCGCCGGGTTGGCGTGATGTTAGCCACATCGGTGAGCATGCGTCAGTCGTGTGACAAGACAACATCGGTCGAGTCCGCGAGTTGGCCGAAGTGCGCCCTCGGCGGTACCCCCGGAATACCCCTCGATTTCCACCCGAACCCTCCCTCGTTCGAGGGACCCCCGCCACGCACCGCGGCCCCGCCCCCTCGCGCACGAGGGGGCGGGGCCGCGGTCCGGCTCAGCCTCAGCGACCAGCGCGGTTGACCGCCGAGATGACGGCCTTCAGCGAGGCGCGGGTGGTGTTCGCGTCGATGCCGATGCCCCACAGGACCCGACCGTCGATGGCGCACTCGATGTACGAGGCGGCCTGCGCGGAGGCGCCCTCGCTCATCGTGTGCTCGGTGTAGTCCAGCAGGCGGGCGTCGATGCCGATGGCGGCCAGTGCGGCGAAGAAGGCCGAGATCGGACCGTTGCCGGTACCCTCCAGCACGGTGTCCGCGCCGTCGACGACCGCTTCGACGGTCAGCGTGTCGGTGCCGTCCTTGTCCGTGGTCGTCTGGCCGGAGCGCAGCTGGATGCGGCCCCAACGGGCCTCCGCGTCGGCGCTGTTGGGCAGGTACTCGTCCGCGAAGATGGACCAGATCGCCTTCGGCGTGACCTCGCCGCCCTCGGCGTCGGTCTTGGCCTGGATGATCCGCGAGAACTCGATCTGCATGCGGCGCGGCAGGTCCAGCTTGTGCTCGTTCTTCAGGACGTACGCGATCCCGCCCTTGCCGGACTGCGAGTTGACCCGGATGACCGCCTCGTAGGAGCGGCCGACGTCCTTCGGGTCGATCGGCAGGTAGGGCACCGCCCACTCGATGTCGTCGACCGTCTTGCCCTGGGCAGCCGCGTCGGCCTCCATGGCGTCGAAGCCCTTCTTGATGGCGTCCTGGTGGGAGCCGGAGAAGGACGTGTAGACCAGGTCGCCCGCGTAGGGGTGGCGCGGGTGGACCTCCATCTGGTTGCAGTACTCGGAGGTGCGACGGACCTCGTCGATCTCGGAGAAGTCCAGTTCCGGGTCGACGCCCTGGGAGAACAGGTTCATGCCCAGCGTGACCAGGTCGACGTTGCCGGTGCGCTCGCCCTGGCCGAACAGGCAGCCCTCGACGCGGTCGGCGCCGGCCATGACGGCCAGCTCGGCGGCGGCCACCGCGGTGCCGCGGTCGTTGTGGGGGTGGACGGAGATGCAGACGAACGGGCGGCGGGTCAGGTTGCGGGCCATCCACTCGAAGCGGTCCGCGTGGGTCGAGGGCGTGGAGCGCTCGATGGTGGCGGGCAGGTTCAGGATGATCTCGCGGCCCTCGCCCGGCTGCCAGACGTCACAGACGGCCTCGCAGACCTCCAGGGCGAAGTCCAGCTCGGTGTCGGTGAAGATCTCCGGGCTGTACTGGTAGCCGAAGACGGTCTCGTCGCCCAGGATCTTGTCGGCGTAGTCCATGACCAGGCGGGTGCCGTCGACGGCGATCTGCTTGATCTGTTCCTTGGAGCCGCGGAAGACGACCCGGCGGAAGGTCGGCGCGGTGGCGTTGTACAGGTGCACGGTCGCGCGCTTGGCGCCGACCAGCGATTCGACGGTCCGCTCGATCAGGTCCTCGCGGGCCTGGGTCAGTACGGAGATGGTGACGTCGTCCGGGATGGCGCCCTCTTCGATGATGGAGCGCACGAAGTTGAAGTCGGTATCGCCGGAGGAGGGGAAGCCGACCTCGATCTCCTTGAAGCCCATGCGCACCAGCAGGTCGAACATCTCGCGTTTGCGGGCGGGGCTCATCGGGTCGATCAGGGCCTGGTTGCCGTCGCGCAGGTCGGTCGACAGCCAGCGGGGAGCCTTGGTGATGCGGGCGTTCGGCCACGTGCGGTCGGGGATGTCCACCTGCTCGTACGCGCCGTACTTGTGGATCGGCATGCCGGAGGGGCGCTGCGTGTGCGTGGCGTTGGTGATCGGGGTGGGTCGTCCCGCAAAGGTGTGCTGAGTCATGGCGTAGGGCTCCTCGCGTGTCCACGTGATGTTCGCTGGGACGGCCGACAGGCAGTAAAACCGCAACACCGGACTCCGCGGGGAGGGGGTCGGCCTACGACTACGGGCCCTCGCCGCGGCAGCTAAGGAGAAGCAGCCCAAAACGCATGATGACCGCACCCTAGCCCAGCCGCGCGGCTGTGCGGGGACCTGTTTCAGTATGCAAGACCATGCAGTCCGTTTTGCACCACTTGTGAGCTATGACTCTTTCGCTGCGCCCAGGTCCGGGCGATCCGTCAACCCGGGTCCACTCGGTTTCAGACAGTCGAATGAATCATGGTTGCAGCTAGTGACACCGGCATGACCCAGTGCCACATTTCCCGGCATGGATGCCACACCTCAGCACCCCGTCTTCTGCACGATCGTGCCGCCGCACGTCCTCGACCGCATCGCACGCTCCGACGACACCCGGCGCGCCGACCTCGCACAGCGCACCCTGGAACACGACTCGCTCCAGCGCACCCGGCGCCGCATCAACACCGTCCGCGGCATCGCCCCGGCCCTCGGCACCCCGCCGTCCGACACCCCGGCCCGGACCATCTACGACGCCCAGCACCACACCCGACTGCCCGGCAAGAAGGTCCGCGCCGAAGGCGGGCCGCTGCACAAGGACGCCTCCGTCAACCGGGCCTACGCCGGCCTCGGCTCCACCTTCGACCTGTACCTGAAGGCGTACGGGCGCCACTCCATCGACGGTTCGGGCCTGCCCCTGAACGCCAGCGTCCACTACGGCGAGCACTACAACAACGCGTTCTGGGACGGCACCCAGATGGTGTTCGGCGACGGTGACGGCGACCTCTTCGTCGACTTCACGGTCTCGGTGGACGTCATCGGGCACGAGCTGACCCACGGCGTCACCCAGTACACGGCCAACCTGGAGTACTACGGCCAGTCCGGCGCCCTCAACGAGTCGATGTCGGACGTCTTCGGCTCGCTCATCAAGCAGTACTCCCTGGACCAGAGCGCGCAGGAAGCGGACTGGCTGATCGGGGCCGGGCTGCTCGGGCCCAACGTCAGCGGGGTCGCCCTGCGCTCCATGAAGGCGCCCGGCACCGCCTACGACGACGACGAGCTGGGCCGGGACCCGCAGCCCGCGAGCATGGACGGCTACGTCAGGACCAGCGGGGACAACGGCGGGGTGCACATCAACTCCGGCATCCCGAACCACGCCTTCTACCTGGCCGCCACCGAACTCGGCGGCAAGGCCTGGGAGCGGGCCGGGCAGATCTGGTACGACACCCTCACGGGCGGCGAGCTGGCCACGGACGCCGATTTCGCCTCCTTCGCGCGCCTGTCGGTGGCCGCGGCCGCCACCCGCTTCGGGTCGGGCGGCGCCGAGCACGAGGCGCTCCTGAAGGCCTGGTCCCAGGTGGGTGTGCCGACCGCGTAGAGCCGGTAGACAGGTCCCATGCGGATTCTTGTGGTGCGGACCGGCGGCTTCGCGGGCATCGAGCGCCGGGTCGAGATCGACACGTCGGGCCTGCCCGACGAGGCGCAGTGGCAGGCCCTGGCACAGCTCGCGCTGCGCCCGGGACCGCCGGGGACCGCCGCCGACCGGATCCGGGACGGGTTCTCGTACCGGATCACGGTCGACGGCCGGACGGTGTCGTGCCATGACCCGAACCTCTCCGACGCCCAGCGCCAACTGATCACCCGGGTCCTCAAAGAAGGTGCCTGACCAGGTCCTTTCTGTTTGGATGCCCGGATGACCTCTCGCGATGACCTTGCCGGCCTCGATGGCCTGGAGCGCTACTACGACACCGTGCCGCGGACCGGGGGTGCGCGGGCCGAGGACTTCGGCCCGCTCACCCTGTTCGTGCAGGAGGGCGACGGCTGGCCCTACTACGCGCGCCCGTCCCTCGGCCACGGGTCCGCGCCCGCGGCGAGCGTCGCCGACGTCGCCCGGGTCCGCGCCCGCCAGCGCGAGCTGGGCGTGCCCGAAGCCTTCGAATGGGTGGCCGAAAACACCCCCTCGCTACGCGCCGCCGTGGAAGGTGCCGGACTGCATGTCCATGCACACCCCCTGATGGTTCTGGACCTGGCCGAGGTACGCGTGCCCCCGCATCCGGAGGTCCGGATGCTCGACGCCGAAGACCCCCTGCTGCGGGCGGCGGTGACCGTCCCGATGCTGGCCTTCGCGGCGCCCGGCACCGCCCCGGGCGAGGCGGGCCCGGCCGAACTGGCGGCCGCCGTGGCGGATCCGGCGAGCGGGGCCCGGCGGGCGCAGGTGGCGCGGCGGATCGGATCGGGTCTGAGCGGCGTGGCGGCGGCGGTGCGGGGCGACGTGGTCCTGTGCTCGGGCCAGTACATCCCGGTGGGCACCACAGCGGAGGTCGTCGGCGTCGGCACCCTCCCGGCGGCCCGCCGCCAGGGGCTGGCGCAGGGCGTCACGGCGGCGCTGGTCGCGGACGCCCTGGCCCGCGGCGTGCGGACCGTGTTCCTCTCGGCCGGCGACGAGGACGTGGCCCGGTTGTACGGGCGGATCGGCTTCCGCCGCGTGGGCACCGCCCTGATCGCGGAGCCGCCGCAGGAGGAGCCGGCGGCGTAGGCCCGCCCGCCCGCGCGGCGCGTTTGCCGAAGTGGCAACAAACGTTGTCGCCGGCACGGCCAGGGGCGCAGCATCGGCGGTGCGGGCAGCCACCCCGGCGCCCGCACAGCAGGAAACAGCAGGAAGAGGCCCCCATGCACGAGACGGCCGAAGCGCCCGAGACGCCCGAGCAGACGCAGCCCGACGCGCACGCCCACCAGCCCCCCGGCGCACCCGGCGACACCGCCGCCACCGGCGCGGAGTTCTGGGACGCCCGCTACCGGGAGAGCGAGCGCATCTGGAGCGGGAACGCGAACGCGGTCCTGGTCCGCGAGATCGACGGCGTCGCCCCGGGCCGCGCCCTGGACCTCGGCAGCGGCGAGGGCGGCGACGCGGTCTGGCTGGCCCGCCGGGGCTGGCGGGTCACCGCCACGGACATCTCCGGCGTCGCCCTGGAGCGCGGCGCCGCGCACGCGGCCGAGGCGGGGGTCGGCGACCGGATCGAGTGGCAGCGCCACGACCTGGCCGAGTCCTTCCCGGCCGGCGAGTTCGATCTGGTCTCGGCGAGCTTCCTGCACTCCTACGGCGACTTCCCGCGCGAGCGGATCCTGCGCACCGCCGCCGCGTCGGTGGCCCCCGGCGGCGTCCTGCTGATCGTGGGCCACGCGGGCTGGGCCACCTGGCAGGAGAACACCCACCCCGAGGTCCGCTTCCCGACGCCGGAGCAGGTCGTGGCGGAGCTGGAGCTGCCGGACGGCGCCTGGGAGGTGCTCCTGGCCGAGGAACACGAACGGGCCCAGGACCGGCCTGACGGCCGGCCCGGGACCCGGACGGACAATGCGGTGAAGGTGCGGCGCCTGCGCTAAGGGGTGTCTGAACGGATGCCCGTGGCGGTCAGAAGCCGAGCTTGCGGAGCTGCTTGGGGTCGCGCTGCCAGTCCTTCGCGACCTTCACGTGCAGGTCGAGGAAGACCGGGGTGCCGAGCAGCGCTTCGATGTGCTTGCGCGACTTCATCCCGACCTCCTTCAGGCGCGAACCCTTCGGGCCGATGATGATGCCCTTCTGGCTCGGCCGCTCGATGTAGACGTTCGCGTGGATGTCCAGCAGCGGGCGGTCGGCCGGGCGGTTCTCGCGCGGGATCATCTCCTCGACGACCACGGCGATGGAGTGCGGGAGCTCGTCGCGCACGCCCTCCAGCGCGGCCTCGCGGATCAGCTCGGCCACCATCACCATCTCGGGCTCGTCGGTGAGGTCGCCCTCCGGGTAGAGCGGCGGGCTCTCCGGGAGCAGCGGGGCGATCAGGTCCGCCAGCAGCTGGACCTGGCTGTCGCCGACCGCCGAGACCGGGACGATCTCGGCCCACTCGAAGCCCAGCTCCGCGCCGAGCTGGCTGATGGCGAGCAGCTGCTCGGCCAGCGCCTTGGATTCGACCAGGTCGGTCTTGGTCACGATGGCGATCTTGGGGGTCTTCTTGATCCCCGCGAGTTCCTTGGCGATGAACTTGTCGCCGGGGCCGAGCTTCTGGTCGGCCGGGAGGCAGAAGCCGATGACGTCGACCTCGGTCCAGGTGGCCCGTACGACGTCGTTCAGCCGCTCGCCCAGGAGGGTGCGGGGCTTGTGCAGGCCGGGGGTGTCGACCAGGACGAGCTGGGCGTCCGGGCGGTGCACGATGCCCCGGACCGTGTGGCGGGTGGTCTGCGGCCGATTGGAGGTGATCGCGACCTTGGTACCCACGAGTGCGTTGGTCAGGGTCGACTTGCCCGCGTTGGGACGGCCGACGAAGCATGCGAAGCCCGCGCGGTGCGGGGCGGTGGGCTCGGGGGAACGATCGCTCATACGGGCCATTCTCCCCGATGCGGCTCCCAGCGCCGACCAGGCCATGGCGAGCAGGACGGTCGCACCCGCCAGCAGGACCCCCGACCAGGGGTGAACGGCGTACCCGACGCCCGCCCGGGCGGTGGCTCCGGGGGCCGTGGCGCGGACGGTCACGGTGATCCGTTCGAGGGCGGGCGGGTCCGCCCAGTGCTCGGTGAACCGGACCCGCTGGCCGGGCAGCAGCTCGGCGCGGGCGGTCGCCGCCCGGTTCAGCAGGGAGCGGCCGAAGGCTCCGCCGGCGGCGAGGGCGGTCCGGGGGCGCAGGGTGACGTTCCCGAGGTTGTGGAGCGTGTACGAGACCTCGGCGCCGGAGCCGCGGCGGGTGACCGCGAGCCCCTCGACGGCCAGGGCGGGCGCGGTCGGCCCGGCGACCCGGAGGTAGACCCGGGCGGCGACGGCCCGCTGGACGTCGATCCCCGTGCTCCCCGCGCCGCCGCCCGGGGCGCCGCCCGGCCGGTCCTCCAGCGCGACGACGGCCCCGGGATGGTCCCCGGGCTCGGCCCGCTCGGGCACGGTCAGGGTGAAGGGCACGCTGACCGACCCCCGGGCCGGCACGGTGACCCGGTCCCGCGCGAGCCGGGTCCAGGCTCCGGTGGCCTCCCGCGGCTCCTCGGGCCCGCGCGGGGCGAAGCCGCCGTCGCGGGCGGTGTTGTAGGCGTCGGCGGCGTAGAGGCGGAAGGTGAGCGGGCCGGGGGTGCGGTTCGTGAGGGTGACGGCGTCGGAGACGGTGGTTCCGGGGGCGGCCGCGAGGTAGAAGTACGGGCGCTGGGCGATCGTGTTGGCGGCGGGGAGGACGGACCACTGTCCGTTGTCGGCGGCCGCGGCGGCCCCGGCGGGCCCGAGCGCGAGCAGCAGCGCGCACAGGATCGCGCGGCCCAGCCTGGTCCCCCGTCCACCCGCCGCCCTCGCGGGGCCCCCGGTCACGACAGGGTCAGCGTCAGGACGGCCGTGTAGGCCCCCGGCGGGGTGTAGCGCGGCAGCCGGAGGGTGACGATCGCGTCCACGGTGAAGGTCCCGCCCACCGCCGATGCGTCCGGGGTCGACGCCAGGACCGCCCCGCCCTCCCCGACCGCCCCGGCGCTGCCCGCCGCGCAGGTGCTCCGGCTCCCGGCCGTCGTCACGCAGACCGGGGTCCAGCTCAGCTCGGCGCCGGGGACCTTCACCCCGCCGGGGCCGGTGAAGTCCGTGACCTTGCCGATCAGGGACCAGCCGGCGGGGCCGCCCCGCGCGTCCTTGACGGTGACCGTGCCGATCCGGCCGGGGGCCGCGCCCCCGTCGCCGTACGCGATCGCGGCGAGCGTGACGGACTCCCCGGCCTGGGTCATCGTCAGCGCCCCCGGTTCGACCATCGCCGTCACCCGCTGCGTCCCGGTCCGCTGCTCCTGGGCTCGGGGCGGGTCCGCGAGGACCGTGTACGCGCCCGGGCCCGAGCCGCGTTCCGCCGTCCAGGCCGGGCCCTCGTAGGCGACGACGGCCGTGGTCGTCCGGTCGGTGACCGGCAGGTCGGCCAGGACCGCGCCGAGCCGGTCCGCGGTCGCGGTGACCCGGTCGGCGGTGGGCGCGGCGCCCGCGCGCCCGGTGACGGTCACGGCCGCGCCCGGGGTGAATCCGCTGCCGGTGACCTTGACGGCGGCGCCGGGCCGGCCGGACGCGCCGTCGAGGGCGACGGCGCGCAGGTTCGCGGCCGGCAGCGCCCCCGCGGTGAGCCGACCGGCGACCGGCGACCGCTCCCCGGCCGCGGCGGGCGTGCAGGTGGTGTCGAGGTCGAGCAGGTGGCTGGTGTGCAGGGTGTAGGCGCCGGGGGCGAAGGTGGTCTCGCCGGGGGCGGTGACCGTGAAGGTGCCGGTCATGGTGACGGCGGGGAGGACCGCGCCCGCCGGCACCGGGTCGTTGCTCTTGGCCCCGACCACGGTCACCTCCCCCTGCTGCGCCCCGCCCAGCACGATCACGGCGGTGGGGGTCAGCACGTCGGTCGGCAGGTCGGTGGTCAGCGGGTTCACGGCCGGGGTGGCGGCCACCCGGTAGGTGATGGTGACCGTGTCGCCGACCCGGGGCGCGGGGTCGTCCACGGTGAGCACCGCGGTGGTGGGGCCGTCGGCGGGCGGCAGCCCGGCCTGCTGCGGCGGCACGCAGTGCGTGGGGAAGTCGACCTGGCCCGCCGGGGCCGGCTCCCCGACCTCGGCGGAGGCGGGCGCGCTCAGCCCGCCACCCGCGGCGGCGGCGAGGACGGCCATGCCGACGGCCGCCGACCAGCCCCTGCTCCGCGTCCCTCTGCGCACCGCGACACCCCCGCTGTCCACCTCGGCAGGGGGCCATTCACGAGCGGGCGGCGGCAGATGTCAAGGGAGCGGCCCGACGTCAGCTGATGGCCCATCAGATAGCGGCAGGTTCACCACCTTCGGCCCGCTCACTCCCCCTCGCGCCGCCGGAAGGTCCGCCGGTACGCCGTCGGGCTCACCCCCAGCGCCGCCTGCACGTGCTTGCGCAGCGACTGGGCGTGGCCGAACCCCGCCTGCCGGGCGACCTCTTCCATCGGCAGTTCGGTGCGCTCCAGCAGCTGTCGGGCCCGCTCCACCCGCTGCATGACGATCCACTGGCCGGGGCTGACCCCGGACTCCTCCCGGAAGCGGCGGGTGAACGTCCGTACCGACATGGCCTCCTGGCGGGCCAGGTCGGTCAGCCGGACCGGCTCGTGCAGCCGGTCCAGGACCCAGGCGCGGGCCGCCGTGGTGCTGGCGAGCTCCGGCCGCGGCACCGGCCGCTCGATGAACTGGGCCTGGCCGCCCTCCCGGTGGGGCGGCACGACCGTGCGCCGGGCCACGTCGTTGGCCACGGCCGCGCCGTGGTCGCGGCGCACGATGTGCAGGCACAGGTCGATCCCGGCGGCCACTCCGGCCGAGGTGAGCACGTCCCCGTCGTCCGTGTACAGCACGTCGGGATCGACCAGGACGGCCGGGAAGAGCCGCTGGAAGTGCGCGGCGGAGGCCCAGTGGGTGGTGGCGCGGCGGCCGTCGAGGTACCCCGCCGCGGCCAGCACGAACCCGCCCGTGCAGATGGAGACGAGCCGGGTGCCGGGGCGCACGTGCGCGAGGGCGGCGGCGAGTTCGGGGGTGAGCCGCCCCTCGTCGTAGACCGGGCCCAGCTCGTAGGAGGCGGGCACGACCACCGTGTCGGCGGCGGCCAGGAGCTCCGGACCGTGGGCGACCTCGATCGCGAAGTCGGCGTCGGTGCGGACCGGGCCGGGCGCGAGCCCGCAGGTGAGGATCTCGTACAGCGGCCGGCCCGCCGGATCGTGGGCGCGGCCGAAGATCCGGTGCGGGATGCCCAGCTCGAAGGGCAGCAGTCCGGTGAGGGCGAGGACGACCACGCGGTGCGGTCGGCCCCGGCGCGCGGCAGGGTTCGTGGCCCGATCGGTCATGGCCCGATCGTAGCGAACCCTGTCGGTCAGGCCACTGGATCACGGCTCCCGGGGGCCGGAAGCTGTTCCTGTGACCCAGACAGCGCCCCTCCCCGGCAGCACCCCGCCCGACTCCACCGCCCCGGCACCGCGCCCCGCCGGGCGGATCCACCGCGCCTGGTCCGTCGCCGCCGTCACCTTCGTGACGATCATCGGGGCCGCGGCCTTCGCCTCCCTGCCCGGTCTGCTGCTCGACCCGCTGCACAAGGAGTTCGACTGGTCGCGCGGGACGATCGGCTTCGCCGTCTCGGTCAACCTCGCCCTGTACGGGCTGACCGCGCCCTTCGCCGCGGCCCTGATGGACCGCTACGGCATCCGCCGGATCGTGGTCGTCGCGCTGCTGGTGATATCCGGCGGCACGGCGGCCACCGTGTGGATGACCGCGTCCTGGCAGCTGGTGCTCTTCTGGGGCGTGCTCGTGGGGTTGGGCAGCGGCTCGATGGCGCTCGCCTTCGCGGCGACGGTGACCAACCGCTGGTTCACCGCCCGGCGCGGCCTGGTCACCGGCATCCTGACCGCGGCCGGCGCCTCCGGCCAGCTGGTCTTCCTGCCGCTGCTGGCCTGGCTGGTGGAGCACCACGGCTGGCGCCCGGCGGCGGTCACCGTCGCACTCGCCGCGCTGGCCGTCGTACCGTTCGTCTGGCTGCTGCTGCGCGACCACCCGGCGGACGTGGGGCTCGCCCCGTACGGCGGGGAGTACGCCCCCAAGCCCGCTCCGGTCCCGGGCGCCGCCCGGCGCACCCTCACCGTGCTCTTCAAGGCGGCCCGCACCGGTCCCTTCTGGCTGCTCGCCGGGACCTTCGCGATCTGCGGCGCCTCCACCAACGGCCTGGTCAAGACGCACTTCGTGCCCGCCGCGCACGACCACGGGATGCCGGTGACGGCGGCGGCCGGACTGCTGGCGGTGATCGGCGTCTTCGACGTGATCGGCACGGTGGCCTCCGGCTGGTTCACCGACCGCTTCGAGCCGCGCCGACTGTTGGCGGTCTACTACGCGCTGCGCGGGGTCTCGCTGCTCTTCCTGCCGATGCTGCTGGCGCCCTCGGTGCACCCGCCGATGGTCTTCTTCATCGTCTTCTACGGCCTGGACTGGGTCGCGACCGTCCCGCCCACGATCGCCCTGTGCCGGGAGCAGTACGGCGAGGACAGCGCGATCGTCTTCGGCTGGGTGCTGGCCTCGCACCAGGTGGGTGCGGCGCTGGTGGCCTTCCTGGGCGGCCTGGCGCGGGACGCCTTCGGCTCGTACGACCTGGTCTGGTACGCCTCGGGGGCGCTGTGCGCGGTGGCCGCGCTGATGGCGATGGTGATCCGGCGCCGCCGCGACCCGCTCGCTCAGGCACCGGCCTCCGTCGCGGCCGGCGCCTGAGCGGGGTCCGTACCTCGGTCAGCCGGCCGTGATCGTGGACTTCAGGGTGCCGTCCGGGGCCGCCAGCAGGACGGGGGTGGCCGCGCCGCCGAGGTCGCGGACGGCGGCCCGGTCGGCCTCGGCCACGTCGTCGGCCGCGCTGACCACGGCCGCGGCCTCCAGGGACTGGGCGCCGCTGGCCACGGCCATGGCGACGGCCGTGCGCAGCGCACTGAGCTTGAGCGATTCCAGCTCCACGGTCCCGGCGACGTACGTACGGCCCGTCTCGTCCCGCACCGCCGCCCCCTCGGGCACCGCGTTGCGGGCCCGGGCGCTGCGCGCCAGCGTGATGATCTTGCTGTCCTCGGGGCCGAGCGCGGCGCCGGCGTTGTCGTGATCGCTGTCCGTCATGCCGGAAAGCATAGGAGCGCCTCGGCGCGGCCGTACAACGGCCCCGCCGAGGCGCTCTCCCCTCCATACCCCCCCCTGGCCCCCCGGCTCAGGGTCGCCTGGTGTCGCGTCAGGCAGTCGGCTTGGTGGCCTTCAGCGAGGTCTCCACCTTGTGGATGGCGCGGTCGAAGTCCTTCTCCCCGCGCTGCCCCTCGCCCCAGTTGTTGTGGACGGTGCTGATCACCGCGCCGACCCGGATCACCGCGATGTCCTGGTCCACGACGTGCTCCTCGTTCTTGAACTGCACGCGCAGGCCGGTGGACTGCTCGCCGAGGGCCGGGATGTCGAAGACCTCGGCCTTGGCGAGGGCGGCCTTGCCCTCGTAGGTGGCCTCGAAGGACCCGCAGGCCTTGACCGTCGCGGCCAGTGCGGTCACGGCGCGCTCGGCGTCGGCCGCGTTCTCGTAGCCGCTGACGTCCTGGAGCATCAGGCTGCTGCCGGAGGCGTCGCTGAAGACGGCCTGGCGGCTCATCTTGTAGTCGGTCAGCAGTCGGCCGGTGTTGACCAGGTCGACGACGGCCTTGCAGCTCTCCGGCTTGGCGGCGCCGAACTCGCGGCTCTTGGCGTCGCCGTTGTCGATGACGGTGTTCTCGTCGAGCTTCCACCCGCTGGAGAGGTCCGCCACCGTCAGCAGCACGCGCTGGGCCTGGTCGGCCGTCAGCGCCCCGGATCCCTTGGCGGACGCGGCCGAGCCGGCCTTGTCGCCGGCCTTGTCGCCGGCCTTCTCGCCGCCCTGGCACGCGGCGACGAAGAGCAGGGAGGCGGCCGCGAGGGCGGTCGCGGCGAAACGGGTACGGCGCTGCACGAGGACTCCAGGAACGGATCTTGCTTGGCGGAAGCAAACCTAAGCGTAAAGTAAGCAATTCCGATGATCCGAAGGTCACGCAAAATTGTGACCTTGCTCCCAGTCCGTTCCGCCCAGCGGCCCGCGCCCCTCCCCCGCCACCGCCACCGCCACCGCCTCAGGGTCGGTCGAGCCGCAGCCGCTCCGCCCTCGGCAGCCCCGCCACCACCAGGTCGTACGAGTCCTCGATCAGCTCCTCGACCATCGCGTCCGGGAGCCCGCCCACGGTCACCGTGTTCCAGTGCCGCTTGTTCATGTGCCAGCCCGGGGCGACCGCCTCGTGCTCGGCGCGCAACCGCACCGCGGCTTCCGGTTCGCACTTGAGATTGATCGTGAGCGGGGTCCCGTCGAGCGCCGAGAGCGCGAACATCTTCCCCAGCACCTTGAAGACCGAGGTCTCCGGATTGAACGGGAACTCCTCGACCACGGCGTTGAATCCGAGGCAGAAGGCGCGCAGCTCGGCGGGCGTCATGCGCTCTCCCCCTCGACGGCCGGCGCCGGTTCGACCGGCTCGACCAGCACGGTGACGATCTTGTTCCGACGTCCCGCCGTCGATTCGGCGGTCAGCCGCAACGAGCGGCCGCCGGGCAGGTCCTGGAGCGCGGAAGCCCCCGCGATCGGCACCCGGCCGAGCGCCTTGGCGAGCAGTCCGCCGACCGTCTCCACGTCCTCGTCGTCGAAGTCCTCCACCCCGAACAGCTCGCCGAGGTCGGTGATGTCGAGACGGGCCGTCACCCGGTAGCGGTCGTCGCCGAGCTCCTCGACGGGCGGCAGTTCGCGGTCGTACTCGTCGGTGATCTCGCCGACGATCTCCTCCAGGATGTCCTCGATGGTGACGATCCCGGCCGTGCCGCCGTACTCGTCGATGACGACGGCGACGTGGTTGCGGACCTGCTGCATCTCGCGCAGCAGGTCCCCCGCGTTCTTCGTGTCGGGCACGAAGACCGCCGGGCGTATGGCGGTGGTGACGAGTTCGGACTCCGCCTCGCGGCTGACGTGCGTCTTGCGGACCAGGTCCTTGAGGTAGACGATCCCGACGATGTCGTCCTCGTTCTCCCCGGTGACCGGGATGCGCGAGAAGCCCGATCGCAGCGCGAGCGTGGTCGCCTGACGGATCGTCTTGTACCGCTCGATGCAGATCAGGTCGGTGCGCGGCACCATCACCTCGCGCACGAGCGTGTCGCCGAGCTCGAAGACCTGGTGCACCATGCGGCGCTCGTCGTCCTCGATCAGCGATTCCTTCTCCGCCAGGTCGACCATCGCGCGCAGCTCGGCCTCGGAGGCGAACGGCCCCTTGCGGAAGCCCTTCCCGGGGGTCAGCGCGTTGCCGATGAGGATCAGCAGCTGCGGGATCGGGCCCATCACCCGGGCCAGCGGGACCAGGACGTACGCCGCCGCGGTCGCCGTGTTCAGCGGGTGCTGGCGGCCGATCGTACGGGGGGAGACGCCCACCGCGACGAAGGAGACCAGCACCATCACGGCGATGGCCGTGAGCAGCGCCCGCCAGTTGTCGCCGAGGGCGTCGAGGCACACGTAGGTGACGAGGACGCCCGCCGCCATCTCGCAGGTCACCCGGACCAGCAGGGCCACGTTGAGGTAGCGGGTCGGGTCGGCGACGACCTGGGCGAGCTTGGCGCTGCCGCGCCGCCCCTCGCGCACGGCCTGCTCGGCACGGAAGCTGGACATGCGGGCGATCCCGGACTCGGCGCAGGCCGCGAACCAGGCCACCACGACCAGCAGGACCGCCCCGGTGATCAGCTGGGGGGCGGTCACGAGACGGTGGGGGCGGGAGAGGCCCCGGTCATCCCGCGCTCACCGCGCCAGCCGTCCACGATGGCCGCCTGCAGGCCGAACATCTCGACCTTCTCGTCGGGCTCCTCGTGGTCGTAGCCGAGCAGGTGCAGCACCCCGTGGACGGTGAGGAGCTGGAGCTCCTCGTCCATGGAGTGCTGCGTCGGGGCGTCCTCGCCCTGCTTCTTGGCGACCTCGGGGCAGAGCACGATGTCACCGAGGAGCCCCTGCGGGGGCTCCTCGTCGTCCTTCGACGGCGGACGCAGTTCGTCCATCGGGAAGGACATGACGTCGGTGGGTCCGGGCAGGTCCATCCACTGGATGTGCAGCTGCTCCATCGCGGCCTCGTCGACCACGATGACGGACAGCTCGGACAGCGGGTGGATCCTCATCCGGGTGAGCGCGTAGCGGGCGATGTCGAGGATCGCCTGCTCGTCGACATCGGTTCCGGACTCGTTGTTGACGTCGATCGACATGGTGCTTCTGGACTACTTCCCGTTGTGGCTGTCGTACTGCTCGTACGCGTCGACGATACGGCCGACGAGCTTGTGCCGGACGACATCCTCGGAGGTGAGCCGCGAGAAGTGGATGTCCGGGACCCCTTCGAGGATCTCCTGGACCTGGCGCAGACCGCTCTTGGTACCGCCCGGGAGGTCGACCTGGGTCACGTCACCGGTGACGACGATCTTCGAGTCGAAGCCGAGCCGGGTGAGGAACATCTTCATCTGCTCGGGCGTGGTGTTCTGCGCCTCGTCGAGCACGACGAACGCCTCATTGAGGGTGTTGTGCGTCAGCAGGTAGTCCTGGGTGACGTACAGCGAGTCCTCGGCGGCCACCTGGATGCACACCGCCTCCTCGCGGCCCGCCGGCTCGATGGAGTCGATGAAGCGCATCGGGCGCCCACCACCACCGGCCGCGCGGTAGGTGTCCCGCTTGCGGGCGAGACGGAAGGGCTCGATTTCGTCGGGGAGACGGATCTCGACGACGTGCGAGTCGAAGCGGTGGATGCCCAGCGCACTGCCCTGTGCCCTACCCTCGGCCCTGCGGCGCCGTGTGTACGCCACACCGCCGAGGGACTGGACGAGGGCGATCACGTCGTCGCGCAGGACGATCGACGAAGTGGAGTACTGGATCCGGCAGGTCCGGTCCCGTTGGGTAACCGGACCCCCGTCGGAGTCGAGCAGCCCTTGGAGCACCGCGAGTCGGACCTCGGCCGTGTTGAAGAGGTAGTCGTCCGGCACGAACTTGGAGTGGGAACGACTGCCCAAGAGATCCAATTCCCGCATCACCTGAGTGACGGGATTCGCCAGGGTGACCACGTCGCCGGGCGACTTCACCCTGTTCAGGACGTAGTCGGGGCCGCGCTTGTGCCGGGCCACGACACCCGGGAGCGCGTCTTCCAGCGCGCGGACGAGCTCTTCGTCCTCGGTGGAGAACGACGGGGTGGTGGAGCCGGTGACGCATCCGTCCCCGAGCAAGAGTCCCAGGGCGTACGGGTCCATGGGAATCGTCCGCGCAGGGAACGCGACGGGAGCGGTCAGCGTCGGCAACTCGTAGCGGCGGGCGTGCGCCGCGCGGAGGTTACCGATCATCTCCTTCGTCTCCAGGACGCGCCACGGCTTGTCGCGCCGCCTGTCGGACGCCGTGCGGACCGTCCAGAGGTGCTCGCCGCAGCACAAGGTCCAGGACCCGTCCTGTGCGGTCACGCGGTAGATGTCCTTCTCGCCCTGCGGGTATACCCCGAGGACCGGCGTTGGCTCACCGTTGGACCCGACGACGAGGTCACCCACCCGGAGGTCGCCCATGGGACGCCAGCCGTCCGGCGTCAACACCTTCGTGAACACCGGCTGCGCCCTACCCCGCATATAGGCCAGCGGCGCCACCTCGATGGTGCCCGCCGCCATCAGGCGCGGGATCGAGTCGGGGTCGATCATGTCGTGCAGCGCGTCGTAGAGCGGGCGCAGGTACGGGTCGATCTTGTCGAAGAGGCTGCCCGGCAGGAAGCCGAGGCGCTCGCCCGCCTCGACCGCGGGGCGGGTCAGGATGATCCGGTTGACCTGCTTGGACTGGAGGGCCTGGACCGCCTTGGCCATCGCCAGGTAGGTCTTGCCGGTACCGGCGGGGCCGATGCCGAAGACGATCGTGTTCTTGTCGATCGCGTCGACGTACCGCTTCTGGTTGAGGGTCTTGGGGCGGATGGTGCGGCCGCGGCTGGAGAGGATGTTCTGGGTGAGCACCTCGGCCGGGGTCTCCTCGCCGCCCCGGCTGCCGTCGCCCGTGCCATTGGCGCGGAGCATCGCGATCGACCGTTCCACTGCGTCCTCCGTCATCGGCTGTCCGGTGCGGAGCACCAGCATCATCTCGTCGAAGAGGCGCTGGACGAGGGCGACTTCCGCCGCTTCCCCGACCGCGCTTACCTGGTTGCCCCGCACGTGGATGTCGGTGGCGGGGAACGCCCGCTCGATCACGCGCAAGAGGGCGTCTCCCGATCCGAGCACCGTCACCATCGGGTGCTTGGCCGGGACGGTGAAGTGGGCTCGTGCCTGCCCCGGTACTGCGGGGGTGCGGGCTGTCGGTGTCTGAGTCATGGGCCGGCTCTGAGGCCTGCACATACCTCCCGTCGAGGGGTCTCGCCGATCGACGACCCTCTGGATTACCAAGCGTACGACTCCGCACCCGGATGCCCGAAGGGATTTCCCGAGCTCCCCCGGCAGGTCACGAGCCGCTCCCCTACGCGGAGTGGCGGAAGCCGATCGTGGGCACCGCACGGCGCCGCACGGCCCGGCGCGCCTCCTCGGCGGCCGCGGCGGCGTCCCCGGGCACCAGGTCCTCCAGGAACCCGTAGTGCCGGAGCCCCTCGGGGACCCCGCCGGGCCGGGCCCGCAGGGCGTGCCACCAGTGGGCCACCTCCGGCCAGCCGGGGGCGGACAGCGAGCCGCCGAACTCCTGCACGGACAGGGCCGCGGTCAGGCCGGCGAAGGCGAGCCGGTCCGCGAGCGGCCAGCCCGCGAGGGTGCCGGTGACGAAGCCCGCCACGTACACGTCGCCCGCGCCCGTGGGGTCCAGGGCCTCCACCTCGATCGCCGGGACCTCGGCGCTCTCCCCGGTCCGGCCGTCCACCGCGTACGAGCCCTGCGCGCCCATCGTGACCACCGCGATCGGCACCCGCTCGGCCAGGGCCCGGGCCGCCGCGCGCGGGCAGTCCGTCCCCGTGTAGCGCACCGCCTCCGCGGCATTCGGCAGGAAGGCCTCGCAGTGGTCCAGGTCGCCCAGCGCGTCCAGGTCCCAGCGCCCGCTCTCGTCCCAGCCGACGTCCGCGAAGACCCGGGCCCCGCGGCGCGCTGCCGCGGCGACCCACTCCTCGCGGCGCCCGGGGGCCAGTGAGGCGACCGCGGCCCTGGCCCGGGGCGGACAGTCCGGGATGGGGTCCGAAGCGGCTCCGGGGGGCGCCTCGTGGCCGTGGGAGACCATCGTGCGCTCGCCCTCGTAGGCCATCGAGACGGTGACGGGCGAATGCCAGCCGGGAATCCGGCGCGACATCGCCAAGTCGATGCCCTCGCCCTGCTCCAGGGCGTCCCAGCAGTACTCGCCGTAGTGGTCGTCGCCGAAGGCCGCGGCGAGCGAGGTGTGCAGCCCGAGCCGGGCCAGCGCGGTCGCCATGTTGGCGACTCCGCCGGGGCTGGAACCCATGCCGCGGGCCCAGGACTCGGTGCCGCGCACCGGGGCCGAGTCGAGGCCGGTGAAGATGATGTCGAGGAAGACCGTGCCGGTCAGGAAGACGTCGCAGTCCGGATCGCGGGGCGAGCGGATCGGACCGAGCGGGTCCACCTGCTCGCCGGCGGCTCTGTTCCCGTTCTGGCGGCTGTTGCGACTGGTCACGGCGTGTTCCCCGTTTCGTACGCGGCGTGGAGGGTCCGGAAGGCTGCCAGCCCTGCCCTGCCCGGACCGGCGCAAACCCCAGTGTGTCCCAGATCACCACCGGATCGCTCTTCTCCCCAACTCCGGTCGCTTGATAGATATTGGCCCCCGCTTCTCACGCGGTGCCTCGAACCACCCGCGCGCCACCTGGATCCACCGTGTCCGACCATGCTCCGGAGCACCCCGCCTCCTGGCCCCTCGTCGCCCTCTTCACCGCCGGCTACGTCGCCCCGTACCTGCTGCCCACGGTGGTCGGACGGCTCGACGCGCACCTCCCGCTCAGCTCCGCCCAGGCCGGGCTCATCGGCTCGGTGCTGCTGCTCGGCTCCGCCGCCGCCGGTTTCGCCCTCGCCTCCCGCATCCCGCGTCACGGGCCGCGCCCGCTCGCCCGGCTCGGGCTGCTGCTCGCCGTCGCGGGCTACGCCGCGGCCGCCGCCACCTCCCTGCTGCCGCTGGTCGTGGTGGGGGCGGTGGTCGGCGGCTTCGGTTCCGGTACGGCCACCGCCGTCGCCGCCTCCGGGATCGCCGCCCAGCGGGATCCGCACCGCACGTCGGCCGTGGGGCTGCTGTCGGTGTCGGCGACCGCGGGGGCGCTGTACCTGACCCTGCCCCGGCTCGGCGGCGGCCACGGGCTGCCCTTCGCCGCGATCGCGCTGGTCGCGGCCCTGGCCTGGCCCGCCACCGGGCGCCTCGCCGGGCCGCCGGGCGACGGCGGACGGACCGCCGGGGGGCGGGGCGTCGTACGGGGCTCCGCCTCGCGGCTGCCGAACCCGCGGGCCGGGGTGGTGCTGGCCGGGGCGCTGATGCTGTGGTCGCTGGCCCAGAACGCGCTGTGGGGGGTCAGCGGCCGGATCGGGTCCCAGCAGGCGGGCCTGTCCGAGGTGACGCTGGGCATGGTCTTCGCGGCCGCGCTCGGCGCCGGGCTGCTCGGGGTCACCGCCGCGTCCGCGCTGGGCGCGCGGCTCGGCCGGGCGGCGCCGATCGGGGCGGGTACGGCCCTGATCGCGCTCTGCGTGGCCGCGTCCTCCGCCGCGCGGGACCTGGGCTCCTTCGCCGCGGGGGAGATCCTGTGGAACGCGCTCTACCCGGTGGTCCTCTCGTACGCCATCGGTCTCGCCGCGGCGCTGGATCCGCGCGGCCGCTGGGCGGTGCTGGCGGGCTCCGCGTCCTCCCTCGGGGTGGCGTGCGGCCCGGTCACGGGCAGTCTGCTGGCCGAGCGGGCGGGGTTCCCGGCGATGGGGCTGGTGCTGGGCGGGCTGCTGCTCGCGGTGGCCGCGCCGTTGACCGCGGTCGCCCTGCACGCGGGGGGCCGCCCGCTGGTGCCGGGGTCGGTGCGGCGCCGGGGCGGGGCCCCGGCCGCGGTCCTGGCGGCGGGGGCCGGGGCGGCGCTCTCCGGGCGGCTGCCGCGGGTGGGCGCGCCGGAGTTGACGGTCGTCGACGTGAGCGTGCGGCCGTTGCCGGGGCGCACGCCGCTGCGGGTGCTGCTGCGGTCCCCGGCGGCCCGCTACCCGCGCTTGGGCAGCGGGACCCGGGCGAGGTCGGCGGCGATGGTCAGCTCGCCCTCGAACCCGGCGGCGCGGGCCTCGCGTTCGAAGTCGGCCGGGTCCGTGTAGCGCTGCGAGAAGTGGGTCAGCACGAGGTGGCGGACCCCGGCCGCGCGGGCGACCCGGGCGGCCTGGGCGGCCGTCAGGTGTCCGTGGTCGGTGGCGAGGCGCTCGTCCGCGTCGAGGAACGTGGACTCGATGACCAGCATGTCGCAGCCCTCGGCGAGGGCGTCGACGCCGGGGCAGAGCCGGGTGTCCATGACGAACGCGAAGCGCTGGCCCGGCTTGTGCTCGCTGACGTCGTCGAGGGTGACGCCGTTCAGCTCGCCGTCGCGCCGGAGCCGACCGACGTCGGGGCCCTCGATCCCGTGCCGGGCGAGCAGTTCGGGCACCATGCGGCGGCCGTCGGGCTCGGTGATCCGGTACCCGAAGGACTCCACGGGGTGCGAGAGCAGCCGGGCCTCCAGGGTGTACGTCGCCCCGCTCGCCAGCACCCCGTCGGCGGCGACGGGGGCTTCGGCGAGCGCGACCGTCTCCCGGTAGGCGGTGGCGTAGCGCAGCCGGTCGAAGAACTTCTGGCCGGAGGCGGGGTAGTGCGCGGTGACGGGGTGCGGGACCTGGTCGAGGTTGATCCGCTGGATCACCCCGGCGAGGCCGAGGCTGTGGTCACCGTGGAAGTGGGTGACGCAGATCCGGTTGATGTCGTGCGCGGCGACTCCGGCCCGCAGCATCTGGCGCTGCGTGCCCTCGCCCGGGTCGAAGAGGATGCCCTCGCCGTCCCAGCGCAGGAGGTAGCCGTTGTGGTTGCGGTGGCGCGTGGGCACCTGGCTGGCGGTGCCCAGCACCACGAACTCGCGTACGGACACGGCTATCCCGGGGGCCATTCCAGGCCGCGGCCGCCGAGCACGTGGGCGTGCGCGTGGAAGACGGTCTGGCCGGCGCCCGCGCCGGTGTTGAAGACGATCCGGTAGCCGGAGCCGTCGATCTTCTCCTGCGTCGCGATCTCGCCCGCGGCGCGCAGCACGTCGCCCGCGACGGCGGGTTCGGCGGCGGCGAGGGAGGCGGCGTCCGGGTAGTGGACCTTGGGGATGACGAGGACGTGCGTCGGCGCCTTGGGGCTTATGTCCCGGAAGGCGAGGGTCGTCTCGGTCTCGTGGACGACGGTCGAGGGGATCTCACCCTTGACGATCTTGCAGAACAGGCAGTCAGCCTGAGGTTCCCCGGCCATGTGCGGCGCCTCCGTAGCAGTGATCGACTCCCCGCATCGTAAACGCCTCCGGCGGCGCCTCAAACGCCGGCGAGGCTGAACTCGCCCGGCGGCGCCGACCGGCTACGGCTACGACCAGCGGCCCGTGCGGGCCAGCAGGACGGCCGCGGCGGCGGTGCCGGCGGTGGAGGTCCGCAGGACGGACCGCCCCAACCGGTACGGCTTCGCCCCCGCCTCCGCGAACACGGCCAACTCCTCCGGCGAGACCCCGCCCTCGGGCCCGACGACGACCACGATCGCCCCCGCCACCGGAAGCTCCGCCGTGGCCAGCGCCAGCGACCCCGCGTCCCGGTCCTCGTGCAGGACCACCGCCAGGTCCGCCCCGGCCAGCAGCGCGGCGACCTGCTTCGTGGACATCGCTTCGGCGACCTCGGGGAACCGGACCCGGCGGGACTGCTTGCCGGCCTCCCGCGCGGTCGCCCGCCACTTGCCCAGCGCCTTCGCCCCCCGCTCCCCGCGCCACTGCGTGATGCACCGCGAGGCCTGCCACGGCACCACCGCGTCGACCCCGGTCTCGGTCATCGTCTCGACGGCCAGCTCGCCCCGGTCCCCCTTCGGCAGCGCCTGGACCACGGTGATCCGTACCGTCGGCTCCGGCTCCTCGTGGACCGATTCGACCGCCACCACCAGCCGGTCCTTGCCCTCCGCCGCCTTGACCACGGCTTCGGCCCACCGCCCGCGGCCGTCCGCGAGGACCACCGCCTCGCCGGGGTTCAGCCGCTTCACGGACACCGCGTGGCGGCCTTCGGGACCGTCCAGGACGAACTCCGGCCCCGCGGGGACCTCTTCGACCACGAACACCGGGGCGGTCATGACGCACTCCTCATCTTCAACATCTGCAACACGCTCTGCGCTTCGGCCAGTTCGGCCGCCAGTACCTCCACCAGCTGCCCGGCGGGCAACGGCCTGGCCAACCGGTGCCCCTGACCCGCCCACAGCGCCATGCCCTGCGGGTCTCCGGCCGCCGCCGCGGCCTTGCGCAGGCCGGAGGTGATGTGGTGGACCTGGGGATAGGCGGCAGGCGCGTACGGCCCGTGCTCCCGCATGAAGCGGTTGACCAGCCCGCGCGCCGGCCGACCGGAGAAGGCCCGGGTGAGTTCCGTGTGCGTGAACAGCGGGTCGGTCAGGGCCTTCTTGTGCGCCGGGTCGGCGCCCGACTCGGGACAGGCCAGGAAGGCGGTGCCGAGCTGCGCGGCCTCCGCGCCCGCGGCCAGCACGGCGGCGATCTGCGAGCCCCGCATGATGCCGCCCGCGGCGACGATCGGGAGCGCGACGGCTTCCCGCACCAGCCCGACCAGGGCCAGCAGGCCGATGCCCGCCGTCCCGTCGAGGTGCGGGTCGTCGCGATGGGTGCCCTGGTGGCCGCCCGCCTCGATGCCCTGGACGCAGACGCAGTCGGCGCCCGCGTCCTGCGCGGCCTTGGCCTCCTCGACGGAGGTCACGGTGACCACGGTGCGGGTGCCGGCCTGGCGCAGCGCCGCGAGCACCTCGGCCGGGGGACAGCCGAAGGTGAAGGAGACCACCGGAACGGGGTCTTCGAGGAGGATGGCGAGTTTGGCGTCGTAGCCGTCGTCGCAGGTGCCGACGGTGTCCTCGGGCGCGAGGGAGACCTCGTACCAGCTGGCCTCACCGGCGAGCTGCCCGCGGTAGGCCTCGACGGCGGCGGGGTCGACCGAAGTGGCCTGCGGGACGAAGAGGTTGACGCCGAAAGGGCGGCGGGTCAGTCCGCGCAGCCGCTTGATCTCCTGGTACATGCCGTCGGCGGTCTTGTAGCCGCCGGCCAGGTAGCCCAGCCCGCCCGCCTCGCACACGGCGGCGGCCAGCGGCGGGCAGGAACCGCCGCCCGCCATCGGGGCCTGCACGATCGGGTACTGGTGAAGACCGTTCGGTGCGGAGGACATGCCGAGCATCGTGCCATGTCCCCCGCCCCCGACCGAATCGTGCAATTCGCCTGGCATAGTCCGGTTCCCCGGTGTACCGGACGCCCGCCCGGGGCGTCCGGTGCCAGCGCGATCAGCGGCCGTTGAAGGCGTCCTTCAGCCGACTGAAGAGGCCCTGCTGCCCGGGCTGGAACTGCCCGGTGGGCCGCTCCTCGCCGCGCAGCTTCGCCAGCTGGCGCAGCAACTCCTCCTGCTGCGCGTCCAGCTTGTTCGGGGTCATGACCTCGACGTGGACGATCAGGTCGCCCCGGCCGCCGCCGCGCAGGTGCGTGACGCCGCGGCCGTGCAGCGGGATGGACTGGCCCGACTGGGTGCCGGGGCGGACGTCCACCTCTTCGAGGCCGTCCAGGGTCTCCAGCGGGCACTTCGTGCCGAGGGAGGCCGCCGTCATCGGGATCGTGACCGTGCAGTGCAGGTCGTCCCCGCGGCGCTGGAAGGTCGAGTGCGGCAGCTCGTGGATCTCGACGTAGAGGTCGCCGGCGGGGCCGCCGCCGGGGCCGACCTCGCCCTCGCCCGCGAGCTGGATGCGGGTGCCGTTCTCGACACCGGCCGGGATCTTGACCGTCAGGGTGCGGCGGGAACGGACCCGGCCGTCGCCCGCGCACTCGGGGCACGGGGTCGGGACCACGGTGCCGAAGCCCTGGCACTGCGGGCAGGGCCGCGAGGTCATGACCTGGCCCAGGAAGGACCGGGTGACCTGCGAGACCTCGCCGCGGCCGCGGCACATGTCACACGTCTGCGCCGAGGTGCCGGGTGCGGCGCCCTCACCGGAGCAGGTGGTGCAGACGACGGCCGTGTCGACCTGGATGTCCTTGGTCGTCCCGAAGGCCGCCTCGTCGAGTTCCAGGTCGAGGCGGATCATGGCGTCCTGGCCCCGGCGGGTCCGCGAGCGCGGTCCGCGCTGCGAGGCCTGCCCGAAGAAGGCGTCCATGATGTCCGAGAAGTTGCCGAAGCCACCGGCTCCGAACCCGCCCGCTCCGCCGCCGCCCGAGGAGGACAGCGGGTCGCCGCCGAGGTCGTAGACCTGCTTCTTCTGCGGGTCCGACAGCACCTCGTAGGCCGCGTTGATCTCCTTGAAGCGCTCCTGCGTCTTCGGGTCCGGATTCACATCCGGGTGGAGTTCACGCGCGAGGCGCCGGAAGGCCTTCTTGATCTCGTCCTGGGAAGCGTCGCGGCGCACGCCGAGTACGGCGTAGTAGTCCGTGGCCACTTACGACTCCGCCAGGATCTGTCCGACGTAACGTGCCACTGCGCGTACCGCTCCCATCGTTCCGGGGTAGTCCATGCGGGTCGGTCCGACCACGCCGAGTTTGGCGACTGCTTCGCCGCCCGAACCGTAACCGACCGAGACGACCGACGTGGAGTTCAGTCCCTCGTAGGCGTTCTCGTGCCCGATCCGTACGGCCATTCCCGACTCACTGGCCTCGCCCAGCAGCTTGAGGAGCACGACCTGCTCCTCCAGCGCTTCGAGCACCGGCCTGATCGTCAGGGGAAAATCGTGTCCGAAGCGGGTGAGATTGGCGGTGCCGCCGATCATCAGCCGTTCTTCGGCTTCCTCCACGAGGCATTCGAGGAGGGTCGCGAGGACGGTGGAGACCGTCGCCCGGTCCTCGGTCTCGAAGGACTCCGGGAGGTCCTGCACCAGCGGCGGCACGTCAGTGAACCGGCGGCCGACGACCCGGCTGTTGAGCCGCGCCCGCAGATCGGCCAGGGAGGTCTCCCCGAAGGGCGTCTGGCAGTCGACGAGCCGCTGCTCGACCCGGCCCGTGTCCGTGATCAGTACGAGCATCAGGCGGGCCGGGGCCAGCGAGAGCAGCTCGACGTGACGGACGGTGGAGCGGGTCAGGCTGGGGTACTGGACGACGGCGACCTGCCGGGTGAGCTGCGCCAGCAGCCGCACCGTGCGACCGACGACGTCGTCGAGGTCCACGGCGCCGTCGAGGAAGTTCTGGATGGCCCTGCGCTCGGGCGACGACAGCGGTTTGACGCCCGCCAGTTTGTCGACGAAGAGGCGGTAGCCCTTGTCCGTGGGGATGCGCCCCGCGCTGGTGTGGGGTTGGGCGATGTAGCCCTCTTCCTCCAGCACGGCCATGTCGTTGCGCACGGTGGCGGGCGAGACGCCGAGCCGGTGCCGCTCGGTGAGCGCCTTGGAGCCGACCGGCTCCTCCGTCCCGACGTAGTCCTGGACGATGGCGCGGAGCACTTCGAGTCTGCGTTCGCTGAGCATCGCGCACACCTCCGTCTGTGATGCCTGTTCGTGTGGAGCCTGTCCACCGGCCGTCATGGCGGGTGCCACTGGCACTCGCGGTCGGTGAGTGCCAGAGATCCCCCGGTCAGTGTACGGCGGGTACGTACGGCGTTAGCAAGGGCGGCCCGTCAAGGTACCGCGCGGGGAGCGACCGCTCGACTAGCGTCGCCGCATGGACGTGAGTTGGGAAGACGCGGGTTGGGAACGGCTGACCGAGCGGTCCGGCCGGCTGCGACTGCCGGTGTGGGACTGCACCGCGGGGCTGGTGGTGGGCGATGACGCGGTCCTGCTCGTCGACCCCGGATCCTCCCTCGCGGAGGGGGCGGGGCTGCGGGCCGCGGCCGAGCGGATGACGGGCCGCCGGGTGACGCATATCGCATTCACGCACGGCCATTTCGATCACGTTCTGGGTGCGGCGGCCTTCCCGCAGGCCCAGGTGTACGGCGCGGTGGGCCTCGACGCGCTGTTGGACACCGGCCGTGACGAGCTGCGCGAGGACGCCGTGCGGCACGGGCTGGCGCGGGCGGAGGCGGCCTCGGCGACCGAGTCGCTGGTCGTCCCGGGGCACCTGGTGTCGGGCGAGTGGACCCTGGAGCTGGGCGGCGTGCAGGTGCTGCTGGCCAATGTGGGGCCCGGGCACACCGGACACGACCTCGCGGTGTTCGTGCCGGGCGGCCGGGAGGTGGTCTTCTGCGGGGACCTGGTCGAGGAGTCCGGGGAGCCGCAGGCGGGCCCGGACGCGGTGCCCGCGCGGTGGCCCGCCGCCGTGGACCGGCTGCTGTCGCTGGGCGGTGACGACGCGCTGTACGTGCCCGGTCACGGTGCGGTGGTCGACGCGGCCTTCGTGCGTGCGCAACGCGACACACTGGCCCTGCGGTACGGCGTGTCGCGTGCGTGAGGCGGTGGAGCCTCCTAGCGTCGGCCGGATGCGTGAGTACTCGCCCGACCTGACCCCCGCGTGGAAGCGCCCCCGCCCCGTCCCCGAGGTCCCCGCGGACCTCGACGTGGTGGTCGAGGAGGCCGGTACGGGCTTCTGCGGGGCCGTCGTCGGCTGCGAGGCGGGCACGGTGACCCTGGAGGACCGCTTCGGCAAGCGGCGGGTGTTCCCGATGGAAGCGCGCGGCTTCCTGCTGGACGGGGCCGTGGTGACCCTGGTGCGGCCCTCCAGGGCCCCGGCGGCCCCCGCGCGCACGGCCTCGGGCTCGATCGCGGTCCCGGGCGCGCGGGCGCGGGTGGCGCGGGCGGGCCGGATCTACGTGGAGGGCCGCCACGACGCCGAACTGGTCGAGCGGGTCTGGGGCGACGACCTGCGCATCGAGGGCGTGGTGGTGGAGTACCTGGAGGGCATCGACGACCTCGCGGCGATCGTGGCGGACTTCGCCCCGGGGCCGGACGCGCGCCTGGGCGTGCTGGTCGACCACCTGGTCGCCGGCTCGAAGGAGTCCCGCATCGCCGCCGCGGTGACCTCGCCGGACGTCCTGGTCGCGGGCCACCCGTACATCGACGTCTGGCAGGCGGTGAAGCCGTCCGCCCTCGGCATCCCGGCCTGGCCGGTGGTCCCCCGGGGCCAGGACTGGAAGACGGGCGTCTGCCGCGCCCTGGGCTGGCCGGAGAACACGGGCGCCGCCTGGCAGCACATCCTGTCCCGCGTCCACTCCTACCAGGACCTGGAGCCGGAACTCCTGGGCCGCGTAGAAGAACTCATCGACTTCGTCACGGCCCCCTGACGCCGCCGGCCCGACCCGACCCCGACCGCCGCGCGGGCCGTGACCGAGCCCGAAACCGCCCTCGATCGCCGCGCGGGCCGCCGCTGCCTCCGGCGGGCCCTCAAACGCCGGGCAGGCTGAAATGGCTCAGGCGCGCCAAATCCAGCCCCGCCGGCGTTTGAGGCGCCCCCGGAGGGTCCACCGGGCGGCAGCAGCCCGCCGGCCCCCGCCTACGCGCTCCGGTGCGGCTCCGTCGACCCTCCGGGGGCGCCTCAAACGCCGGCGAGGCTGGGATGGCGGCACCCGCAGCCGGCAGAGCCGGGATGCCGGCATCCGGAGCCGGCGGAGCTGACATGGCCTCGGGGCCGGCGGGAGCTGAGGGGGGGACCCCCGCGCGGGGTCAGTCGACCAGGTCGCGGACCACCGCGTCGGCCAGCAGCCGTCCCCGCAGGGTCAGGACCGCACGCCCCGCCCCGTACGGCCCGGCCTCCAACAGCCCGTCGGACAGCGCCCGCCCGGCCGCCGCGAGCCCGGCCGGAGCCAGCAGGGACAACGGGCACCCCTCCCGCAGCCGCAGCTCCAGCAGGATCCGCTCGACCCGCCGGTCCTCCGCGGCCAGCAGCTCGCGCCCGGCCCCGGGCGACCGCCCCGCCGCCAGCGCGCCCGCGTAGGCACCGGGGTGCTTCACGTTCCACCACCGCACCCCGCCGACGTGCGAGTGCGCGCCCGGTCCCGCGCCCCACCAGTCCGCCCCGCGCCAGTACAGCTCGTTGTGCAGGCAGCGCCCGGCCTCGGTCGTGGCCCAGTTGGAGACCTCGTACCAGTGGTAGCCGGCCTCCGCCATGACGGAGTCCGCGATCAGGTAGCGGTCGGCGTGCACGTCGTCGTCGGTCATCGGGACCTCGCCCCGGCGGATCCGCCGTGCCAGCTGCGTGCCCTCCTCGACGATCAGCGCGTAGGCGCTGATGTGGTCCGGCCCGGCGCCCAGCGCGGCGTCCAGCGTGGCCCGCCAGTCGTCGTCCGATTCCCCGGGGGTGCCGTAGATCAGGTCGAGGTTGACGTGCTCGAAGCCGGCCGCCCGCGCCTCCGCGACGCACGCCTCGGGGCGGCCGGGGGTGTGCGTGCGGTCCAGGACCTTCAGGACGTGCTGCTTGGCGCTCTGCATGCCGAAGGAGACGCGGTTGAAGCCGCCGGCCCGCAGCTCGGCGAGGTACGCCGGGTCGACCGATTCCGGGTTCGCCTCGGTGGTGATCTCGGCGTCCTCGGCCAGGCCGAACTCGTCCCGGATCGCCGCGAGCATCCGGACCAGGTCCGCGGCGGGCAGCAGCGTGGGCGTACCGCCGCCGACGAAGACCGTGCGGACGGACCGCGGGTCGTCGCCGAGCACCTTGCGGGCGAGGCGGACCTCGTCGATGAGGGTGTCGGCGTAGTTCTCGCGGGAGGCCAGGACGCCGCCGGTGCCGCGCAGCTCGGTGGCGGTGTAGGTGTTGAAGTCGCAGTAGCCGCAGCGGGTGGCGCAGTACGGGACGTGCAGGTAGAACCCGAGCGGCCGGTCCGCCGCACCCGCCAGGGCGTGCGACGGCAGCGAGCCGTCTTCGGGCATGGGTTCCCCGTCGGGGAGGGCGGAAGGCATGCCCCCATTGTCCCGCACGCCGACCCCTGACGGGCGCGGCGTGCGGGCGCCCCGGCCCCGGGGCCGGCGGCGGTGGGTTCCCGGTCGGTGTCAGGCCTCGTTCGAGCCCGCGTACATCTCGTCGATGAGCGCCTTGAACTCGCGCTCGACGACCGGCCGCTTCAGCTTGAGGCTGGGCGTGAGGTCGCCGTGCTCGACGTCGAGGTCGCGCGGGAGCAGCCGGAAGGTCTTGACCGTCTGCCAGCGCTGGAGGCCCTCGTTCAGGGTCTGTACGTACGTCTCGACCAGGCGCTTGGTCTCGGCCGCGGCCACGACCTCGCCGTACGTCTTGCCCTCCAGCCCGTTCTCGGCGGCCCAGCCGAGGATGGCGGGGCCGTCGAGGGCGATGAGCGCGGAGCAGAAGTTCCGGTCGGCGCCGTGGACGACGATGTTGGAGACGTAGGGGCAGATCGCCTTGAAGCGGCCTTCGACCTCGGCGGGGGCGACGTACTTCCCGCCCGAGGTCTTGATCAGGTCCTTCTTGCGGTCGGTGATGCGCAGGTAGCCGTCGGGGGACAGCTCGCCGATGTCTCCGGTGTGCAGCCAGCCGTCCGCTTCGAGCACCTCGGCGGTCTTGTCGGGCTGGTTGTGGTAGCCCTCCATGATCCCGGGGCCGCGGAGCAGGATCTCGCCGTCGTCGGCGATGCGGACCTCGGTGCCGGGGAGCGGCTTGCCGACGGTGCCGGTGCGGTAGGCCTCGCCGGGGTTGACGAAGCTGGCCGCGCTGGACTCCGTCAGGCCGTAGCCCTCCAGGATGTTGATGCCGGCGCCGGCGAAGAAGTAGCCGATGTCGGGGGCGAGGGCGGCGGAGCCGGAGATGGCGGCGCGGAGCTGGCCGCCGAAGGCGTCGCGGAGCTTGGAGTAGACGAGCGCGTCGGCCACGCGGTGCTTGGCGGTGAGGGCGAGAGGGGCCTTGGCCTGACCGGTGCGGCGGAAGTTGTCCTGGGTGACCTTGGCGTACTCGCGGGCGACGGCGACGGCCCACTTGAAGATCTTGTACTTGGCGCCGCCGGCGGCCCGCGCCTTGGCCGCGACCCCGTTGTAGACCTTCTCGAAGATGCGCGGGACGGCCGCCATGTAGGTCGGCTGGACGATCGGCAGGTTCTCGATGATCTTGTCGATCCGGCCGTCGACGGCGGTGACGTGTCCGACCTCGATCTGGCCGGAGGTGAGCACCTTGCCGAAGACGTGCGCCAGCGGCAGCCACAGGTACTGGACGTCGTCCGCGGAGATCATGCCGGTGGCCACGGTGGCCTTGGCCATGTACGACCAGTTGTCGTGCGGCAGCCGCACGCCCTTGGGGCGGCCCGTGGTGCCGGAGGTGTAGATGAGCGTGGCGAGTTGGTCGGCGGTGATCGCCTCGATCCGCTCCCGGACGGCTTCGGGGTGCTTGGCGAGGTGCTCTGCGCCGCGCGCTTCGAGGTCGGCGAGGGAGAGCACCCAGTCCTGCGGGTCCCCCTCGACCGCGAGCGCGTCGGCCGCCTCCAGCACGATGACGTGGGCCAGGCCGGGGAGGTCGGCGCGGTGCGCGCGGGCCTTCGCGAGCTGGGCGGCGTCCTCGGCGATCAGTACGCGGCTGTCGGAGTCGGCGAGGATGAACGCCGACTCCTCGCCGTTGGTGCTCGGGTAGATGGTGGTGGTCGCGGCTCCCGCGCACATCACGCCGAGGTCGGCGAGGATCCACTCGACGCGGGTGCTGGAGGCGAGGGCGACGCGCTCCTCGGACCGTACGCCGAGGGTGACCAGGCCGGCGGCGATGGCGAAGACCCGTTCGGCCGCCTGCCCCCAGCTGAGCGACTTCCACTCGTCCGGTCCCCGGCCCGGGGCCGCGATGACCGGATAGCGGTAGGCCTCGCCGTTCGGAGTCGCGGCGACGCGCTCAAGGAAGAGGGCCGCCACGGTGGGCGGGCGGTTCTCGATCATGGTCTGTGTGTCGCTCACGACATCCTCCGTACCGGTCCACGCGGCAGGGCGTGAAGACGTGGGGACTGGCGGGTTTCTTGTGACTGGCGAGTAACCAACGAGCAGTGATCAGAGTAGATGGCCGCCCCACCGGTGCGTAAGGGTCGGCGGGCGGCCGGTTCATAACGAAACGGGCCCCCGCGCGCGTGCGCGGGGACCCGTTCCGTCGACAGGGGCGAGGCTGTTGCCGCCCCTCGCGCCGCTGCTGCGTACTACTTCTTCTTGCCGCCGGAGTCGTCGCTGGACAGCACCGCGATGAAGGCCTCCTGGGGGACCTCCACGGAGCCGACCATCTTCATCCGCTTCTTGCCTTCCTTCTGCTTCTCCAGCAGCTTCCGCTTACGGGAGATGTCACCGCCGTAGCACTTGGCGAGGACGTCCTTGCGGATGGCGCGGATGGTCTCGCGGGCGATGACGCGCGAGCCGACGGCAGCCTGGATCGGGATCTCGAAGGCCTGCCGCGGGATGAGCTCGCGCAGCTTGGCGACGAGGCGCACGCCGTAGGCGTAGGCGGCGTCCTTGTGGCAGACGGCGGAGAAGGCGTCGACCTTGTCGCCGTGCAGCAGGATGTCGACCTTGACCAGGCTGCCGGACTGCTCGCCGGTGGGCTCGTAGTCGAGGGAGGCGTAGCCGCGCGTCTTGGACTTCAGCTGGTCGAAGAAGTCGAAGACGATCTCGGCGAGGGGGAGCGTGTAGCGGATCTCGACGCGGTCCTCGGAGAGGTAGTCCATCCCGAGGAGGGTGCCGCGGCGCTGCTGGCAGAGCTCCATGATGGCGCCGATGAACTCGGAGGGCGCGAGCAGGGTGGCCCGCACGACCGGCTCGAACACGTCCGAGATCTTGCCCTCGGGGAACTCGCTCGGGTTGGTGACGTCGACTTCCTTGCCGTCTTCCATGACGACCCGGTAGACCACGTTCGGCGCGGTGGCGATCAGGTCGAGGCCGAACTCGCGCTCCAGGCGCTCGCGCACCACGTCCAGGTGGAGCAGGCCGAGGAAGCCGACGCGGAAGCCGAAGCCGAGCGCGGCCGAGGTCTCCGGCTCGTAGACGAGCGCGGCGTCGTTGAGCTGGAGCTTGTCCAGGGCCTCGCGCAGGTCCGGGTACTCGGAGCCGTCGAGCGGGTACAGGCCCGAGAAGACCATCGGACGCGGGTCCTTGTAGCCGCCGAGGGCCTCGGTCGCGCCGTTGTGCAGGCTGGTGATGGTGTCACCGACCTTGGACTGACGGACGTCCTTCACGCCGGTGATGATGTAGCCCACCTCGCCGACGCCGATGCCGTCGGACGGGGTCATCTCCGGGGACGAGACACCGATCTCCAGCAGCTCGTGCGTGGCGCCCGTGGACATCATCCGGATGCGCTCGCGCTTGTTGAGCTGGCCGTCGACCACACGGACGTACGTCACGACGCCGCGGTACGAGTCGTAGACCGAGTCGAAGATCATCGCGCGGGCGGGGGCTTCCTTGACGCCCACCGGAGCCGGAACGGTCGCGACGATCTTGTCGAGCAGGACGTCCACGCCGACACCGGTCTTCGCGGAGACGCGCAGCACGTCCTCGGGCTGGCAGCCGACCAGGTTCGCGAGCTCCTCGGCGAACTTCTCCGGCTGGGCGGCCGGCAGGTCGATCTTGTTCAGCACCGGGACGATCGCGAGGTCCTTCTCCATCGCCAGGTACAGGTTGGCGAGGGTCTGCGCCTCGATGCCCTGGGCGGCGTCCACGAGGAGGACCGTGCCCTCGCACGCGGCGAGGGAGCGGGAGACCTCGTAGGTGAAGTCGACGTGACCGGGGGTGTCGATCATGTTCAGGATGTGCGTGCTGCCCTGGTCGGGGCCGCCGGTGGGGGCCCAGGGCAGACGGACCGCCTGCGACTTGATCGTGATGCCGCGCTCACGCTCGATGTCCATGCGGTCGAGGTACTGGGCGCGCATCTGCCGAGAGTCGACGACGCCGGTGAGCTGGAGCATCCGGTCGGCGAGGGTCGACTTGCCATGGTCGATGTGCGCGATGATGCAGAAGTTGCGGATCAGCGCCGGGTCGGTACGGCTCGGCTCGGGCACGTGGCTAGGGATCGCGGGCACGCAGTGTCCTGATTCTCGGGTCGCAGTCGGAAGCGTTGTCAGCGCGGAAGTCTGATCTCGTCGCCCTCATCGGCGCGATGTCGGATCTATACGCAGACTCCCATGGTCCCACGGCCGACGCAGTGCAGCCGGTTTGGGCCGGTCGGAGCACGGCTGGTAGCCTGGGCAGCTGTGTGTCGTATGCCCTCTCAGCAGACGGCACGCAATCCGAAGATCAAACTCTGAACCTGAAAAGGCTCTTTCGTGGCGAACATCAAGTCCCAGATCAAGCGGAACAAGACCAACGAGAAGGCGCGCCTGCGTAACAAGGCCGTCAAGTCGTCGCTCAAGACCGCGATCCGCAAGGCCCGCGAGGCCGCCGCCGCCGGTGACGTCGAGAAGGCCACCGTGGCTTCTCGCGACGCTTCGCGTGCGCTCGACAAGGCTGTCTCGAAGGGCGTCATCCACAAGAACGCCGCCGCCAACAAGAAGTCGGCGCTGGCCACCAAGGTTGCCGCCCTGCAGGGCTGAGCTTTCTGATGTGAACGCCGGAAAGGACCCAGCGGGCCCTCTCTCCCGCTCCTGACCGGCACCCCGCGCCGCACACGGCCTGCGTTCGCCACGCGGGTGCGGCGCACAAAAGCAGTAGTCGAAGGCCCCGGCGGCCCCCCTTCCCCAGGGGAGCCACCGGGGCCTTCGCACGTCCCGGCCCGGGGGGGGCGGGCCGGGAGCCGAGCCCTTCGCCACATTGCGCGCAACCCGCCCGGTTCGCACCGCGCGCCGAGCCCCGCGAGATGATCCCGTTCTCCGAGATCAGCCACATGTTCACCGAGTTCAAGCACACCGCGTGGCGGCTGGAGACCCGCCGGGGCTACGCCACCGACCGCCGCAGCCCGAAGTGGAACCGATGGAAGGCGGGCGCCGACATCGCCGCGGAGCCGCTCGACCCTTGGCGGGAGAACGTGGCGGCGGCCGCTGCCGAGGGGCGCCGGTTCGAACGGGTCCGGCTCGTCGACGAGCCGCTGACCGAGGGACAGTCGTACCTCCTGGCGTCCGGTCTGGGAAACGTGGCCGCCGGTGAGGACATTCGCAACCTTCCCCGTTCCGAAGCCGAGCGGCTCGGGCTGCCCGATTGGGACTTCTGGCTGTTCGACTCCCGCGTCCTGGCCCGGTTCGTGTTCGGCGAGGACGACAGCACGCTGGGTGTGGTCCTCAGCGAGGACCCGGTCGACATCGCCGTCGCCTGCCAGGCCCGGGACGCTGCCTGGCACCACGCGATCCCCACGACCGAATTCGCGCAGCGGGTACGTTCTACTGCGTGACGACCGACTTCCAGCGTGGCCGCGAGGCCCTCGGCGCCCGGCTCCAGGAGCTGCGCGTCGAGGCCGGCCTCGACGGCAAGGGCCTCGCAGAGCGCCTCGGCTGGCACCGCAGCAAAGTGAGTCGGGTACAGAGCGGGAAGCAGACCCCCACGCTCGCGGACCTGGAGGCCTGGGCCGCGGCCACAGGCCGACCGAGCGTCGCGGGTGAGCTGAAGGGGCGTCTGACGGGAGTCGAGCTGCACTATCGGTCGTGGCGGCGCCAGCTGGCCTCTGGTCACCGCGCTCGGCAAGAGCGGGCCATCGCCGAGACGGTGTCGACGAGGGTGATCCGCGGCGTGGAAATGGTGCGGATCCCAGGGTTGTTCCAGACACCCGACTACGCCAGACACACCTTCGCCGCCAACGCGGAGTTCCACCGGACACCGCGCGACGTCGAAGACGCCGTTCGTGCACGCATCCGGCGGCAGGAGGCGCTCTACGCCCCGGGCAAGAACTTCAAGTTCCTGCTGTGGGAGGGCGCCCTGTACGCGCGCACGACCCCGCCCGCCGTGCACGCCGCGCAGATGGACCGGCTCATCAGCCTCGTGGGCCTGGACACGGTGGAACTCGGTGTCGTCCCCTTCACCGCGGACCTACGCCGGATGCCGTCGCACGGCTTCTGGATCTACGACCGGCGCGTGGTCGTCGTGGAGACCATCAGCACGGAGATGTGGCTCGACGATGAGGAGTCGATCCAGCTCTACGAACGGGCCTGGTCCTGGTTCGCCGAATCGGCCGCCTACGGGCCTTCGGCCCAGCGTCTCCTCAGCCGTGTACGGGGCGCCCTCGACATGGCGTGAACAATCCGGCTGTACCTACGGAATCGCCCGAGCAACCCCGCGCAACCGGCCGGACGCGACCCCCTGCCCGTTCCTAACGTGCGGTCATGGCAATGGAAGAGCAGGCCGGCGCGGTGGAGTTCCCCGTGCTCACCGGCGGCCGGTGCGACTGGCACGACGGGCCCTCGGACACCTCATTGGTGGTCCAGTGGGGGGAATCGAACTCCGGACCCCCGAAACCCCTGTACGCGTGCGCGCCGTGCCGCGAACGGCGAGGACCCGCCCCCCAGGTGCCGACCCCCTGCAAGGAGGCGCCCCTCCCTCCCGTGGGCCACCTCGCCACCGAGCAGCTCCAGGGTCGGGCGTGCGCGGCCTGCGGGGCGCCACTGAGCACCGATCGCGCGTATCGCGGGGCGGTCGTCGTTCAGCAGGACGGGTACGGCCTCGACTTCGACCTGTGGTGCTGCCCTCCGGCACGCCCGCAGGCCCGGGCCGCCGAGGAGGTTTCATGATCGTTGTTGACTTCGAGGTCACTCGCACCGATGTGGTGACCTGCGAGGCCTGCTGGCGCGCGCCGGTCGGGGCCGCTCGCATCGGGCGGTGCGTTCGTGATCTGCTCTGCGTGCCCTGCGCGGAGGCGGGCTGTCCCGTTCGGGTCGAGCTGTTCCCGCCACTGGGCGTGTACGGGCTCACCGCGGCGAAGGTGACCATGGGCAAACACGCGGGCGGGCCGCCACAGCTGCCGCCCGACCCCGGCCCGGCGCTCCCGTCGCCGCCGCCGACCCCCACCCCTGGTCGGCCTCCCGTGTAGACCTGCCCGAGCCTGGGGCCTTCGGGGTCAGTGGTTGGGCTGGTGGGGGCGGGCGGCGCGGGCCACTGCGACGACCGCCTTCTCCAGCGCGTACGCCGCGTCGTCACCGCCGCCCTTGACGCCCGCGTCGGCCTGCGCGACGGCCCGCAGGGCCTCCGAGACTCCGTCCGCCGACCAGCCGCGCATCTGCTGCCGGACCCGGTCGATCTTCCAGGGCGGCATGCCGAGGTCGCGCGCGAGGTCGCCGGGGCGGGCCCCGCGGGGGGCCGAGGCCAGCTTGCCGATCGCCCGGACCGCCTGGGCCAGTGCGCTGGTGATCAGGACCGGCGCCACCCCGGTGGACAAGGACCAGCGCAGGGCCTCCAGGGCCTCGGCCGCGCGGCCCTCGACCGCGCGGTCCGCGACGGTGAAGCTGGAGGCTTCCGCCCGGCCCGTGTAGTAGCGGCCGACCACGGCCTCGTCGATGACTCCGTCGACGTCCGCGCACAGTTGGGCCGCCGCGCTCGCCAGCTCCCGCAGATCGCTGCCGATGGCGTCGACCAGGGTCTGGCACGCCTCCGGGGTCGCCGACCGGCCCAGGGTCCGGAACTCGCCCCGTACGAACGAGAGCCGGTCCGCCGCCTTCGTCATCTTCGGGCAGGCGACCTCCCGGGCACCCGCCTTGCGGGCCGCGTCCAGCAGGCCCTTGCCCTTGACGCCTCCCGCGTGGAGGAGGACGAGGACGATCTCCTCGTAGGGCGCACCGAGGTACGCCTTGACCTCCTTGACCGTGTCCGCGGACAGGTCCTGCGCATTGCGCACGATCAGGACCTTGCTCTCGGAGAAGAGCGAAGGGCTCGTCAGCTCGGCCAGCGTGCCGGGCTGGAGCTGCTCGGACGCGAGGTCGCGCACGTCGGTGTCGGCGTCGGCGGCCCGGGCGGCCGCCACCACCTCCCGCACCACGCGGTCGAGGAGCAGGTCCTCCTGGCCCACCGCGAGGGTGAGCGGGGCGAGCGGATCGTCGGTTGAGTTCTTCCTGGTGGCCATCGGCTCCAGCATCCCACGCCGCACTGACAGCGCCCCGCCCCGCATGCCGGAGAATGTTCCGGTGAACCTGCGACATGTACTGGTCCTGCCCGACCGCGACGCCGCCGACGAGGTGGCCCGGGAGCTGGTCGACCGCTTCGGCCTGCCCGAGGAGCCTCAGCTGGTCCGTGAGGCACTGGCCGGCGAGGACGACGCCGAGGACGCCCAGTGGCTCGTGGTCGTCGAGGACCCGAAGGAACTCCTCGACACCACGGCCCTGGACGACCTGGCCGCCGACCACGACGGCTGGCTCGAAGCCCCGTAACCCCGCGCCGCACGCCCCGGAGCCCCAGGCACGGCGGCCGTCCGGACCTGTGGCTAGGCCTTGTGGACGATCTGGACGTCGAGTTTGACCTCGACGCTCATGCCGATCGCCGCGATGCCGTGTGCCAGCATCGACTGCCAGTTCAGGGTGAAGTCCTCGCGGTGCAGCTCGACCGTGGCCCGGCACGCGGCCCGGGTCTCCCCCTCCAGGCCGGTGCCCACCCCCAGGTACTGGGCGTCCAGGGTGACGGAGCGGCTGACGCCGTGCAGGGTGAGGGCTCCGGCCACGGCCCAGCGGGTGCCGCTGCGGTGGATGAAGCGCTCGCTGTAGAACTCCACCGTCGGGTGGCGCTGCGCGTCCAGGAAGTCCGCCGAGCGCAGGTGGTCGTCGCGCAGCCGGACCCCGGTGTCGATGCTCGCCGTGTCCATGATCACGTGCATGGAGGAGTCCTCCATGCGGTCGGCTATCCGCACCGCACCGGCGAAGGTGTTGAACCGGCCGTGGATACGGGCCAGGCCGATGTGGCGGGCCGTGAAGCCGATGGAGGAGTGCGCGGGGTCCAACTCCCAGTGCCCGGGCTGCGGCAGCAACGGCGGCTCGATGGAGTCGAGCACGATCTCCGCGGGGCCCTGCTGCGGAGCGCCTTCCTCGACGATCGTCGCCCCGTGGTACGGCGCGTACCCCTCGGCCGTGACGGCCAGCCGGTACTCCCCCTCCGGGACCGCTGCGATGAACCCGCCGTAGGGGTCGGTCTCCCCGCTGACGATCCGTCGGCCGATCGGATCGGTGACCTCGAACCGGGCCTGCCGGACCGGCTGGTGAACGGTGTCGAGGACCCGGCAGCTGAGCAGACCCGCCATCGGCGGCAGCGTCAGCGTCGCGGATCCGGGTGGGCCGGAACCCGCGCCCGTCTCCATACCCCGTCGGCGACTGAACATGGTCGATGCACCCCCGTGCGCTGTGTGGACTTGAGTGGTCTTGAATCGTTCTGGCGAAAACGCATTCGATCATGCTGCTGGGTTGGGGGCAAACAGAACGGTCACACCCGGTATGCCCGCGCCGCCCGCGCCGTCGACCGGCCGGAAATGCCCGTAGCCCCGGGCCCGCTCCGGTGATCGCCACCGAACCGTCGGTATCGGTGCGCAGTACGACCGCACCCGCCGCCCGCAGGCGCGCGAGCGTGTCCGCCGCCGGGTGACCGTAGCGGTTCCCGGCTCCGACCGGAACGATCGCGATGCGTGCGGCGATCCTCGCCTGTAGCGCGGGGTCCTGGTGCGCGGAGCCGTGGTGGGCGACCTTGAGCACGTCCACGGGCCCCAGCAGCGGACGCTCCCTCAGCAATTGCCGTTGGGCGGCCGGTTCGAGGTCTCCGAGCAGGAGCAGCCGCAGCCCGGCGCTTTCGACCAGGAGGGTCACGCTGGCGTCGTTGGGGCCGTCGGGCGGTGGCCCCGCCCCCGGCCCGGCGGGCGGCCACAGCACCTCCCAGGACAACGGGCCGATCCGGCGCCGCTCCCCCGCCCGGGCCGCCTCCACCGCGATGCCCGCGGCCGCCGCGGTCCGCCGGACGAACTCGACCTGGCCCGGCGGTTCGGCCAGCGTGGTGGCCTGGATCACTCCGACCGCCCGTCCGCGCAGCACTCCGGCCAGCCCGCCCACGTGGTCCGCGTGGAAATGTGTCAGGAGCAACAGCGGCACCCGCCGCACCCCCAGGGCCCGCAGACACGCGTCCACCGGGCCGGGCTCCGGGCCGGTGTCCACGACCACGGCCGTCCCCGGTCCCGCGGACAGCACGCCCGCGTCCCCCTGGCCCACCGCGCACTGCACGTAGCGCCACCCGGGCGGTGGCCAGCCGGTCAGGGTTCGGGTCAGCTGTGGGGGCCGCAGCAGGGCGAGGAGCAGGAGCAGGGCCGTCGCCGCACAGGCCCAGCGATAGCGGCCCAGCCGTGCCGCCAGCCCCACGACGCCCAGGGTGACCACCGCCAGCAGCACGCCCCCGCCGATCCCGCCGGGCCAGGACAGCTCCGCCCCCGGCAGCCCCGCCCCCGTCCTGGCCACGGAGGCGATCCACCCGGCGGGCACCCCGGCGCACCAGGCGATCACCCGCGCACCGTCCATCCACACCGGTGCGGCGCCGAGCGCGGCGAAGCCCAGGACCGTGGCGGGGCCGGCCGCGAGCTCGGCGAGCAGGTTGCACGGCACCGCCACCAGGCTCACCCGGGCCGCGAGCACGGCCACCACCGGCGAACACACCGCCTGCGCGGCCGCGGCGGCGCCCAGCGCCTCGGCGAGCCGGAACGGCACCCCCCGGCGCCGTAGGGCTTCGCTCCAACGGGGCGCCAGGGTCAGCAGGGCCCCGGTGGCCAGGACCGAGAGCAGGAAGCCGTAGCTCCGCGCGAGCCACGGGTCGTAGAGCACGAGCAGCACGACGGCCGCGGCCAGGGCGGGGATCAGGGACCGGCGCCGCCCGGTGGCGAGGGCCAGCAGGGTGACCGCCCCGCAGGCGGCGGCCCGCAGCACGCTCGGCTCCGGCCGGCAGACCACCACGAAGGCCAGGGTCAGGGCCGCCCCGCCGAGGGCCGCCCCCCGCAGCGAGAGCCCGAGCCGGGGCGCCAGACCGCGCCGCTCGGCGGACTGCGCGCTGCCCGCCGGGCCGATCAGCAGGAACAGGACCACGGTGAGGTTGGACCCGGACACCGCGAGCAGGTGCAGCAGGTCGGTGGCGCGGAAGGCATCGTGCAGATCGGCCGGCACCCGGGCGGTGTCCCCGACCACCAGCCCCGGCAGCAGGGCCCGGGCGTCGGGCGCGAGGCCGTCGGTGGCCGCGCGCAGACCGGCCCGCAACCGCCCCGCGACGCGCTGCGCGAGGTCCGGGCCGGCGATGACCGCGGGCGGGGCGTTCCCGGCCGGCCGCAGCAGGGCCACCGCCCGCTCCCCGGCGCGGGCCGGAGCCAGCCGGGCCGTGGTCCGCACCCGGGTCGAGGGCAGCAGCCGGGCCCACTCGGGGTGCCCCGCCATCACCAGCACGGGAGTGGTCACCCGCGCCCGCCTCCCGTCCGGTCCCGTCACCCGGGTCACCTCGGCGTCCATGAGCAGCACCGGCGGCCCGGCGCCGGTCCGGGCCCGCCGAGGGTCCGATCCGATCGTCAGCTCCGCGGTGACCACGGCCTGCTGCCGGGCGAGCCCGGCCACCGGACCGGAGCGGGCCCCGGCCCGCTCCAGACCGGCCACCGCGGCTCCGGCCGCGGCGCAGAGCAGGACGGCCGCCACCGTGGTCCCGAGCGCCCACCGGCGCTCGTGACGGCGCCGCGCCACCCGCACGAGCACGCCCGCGCCCGCCGCCGCGAGCCCCGCCCCGACGGCCGTCCGCACGGGCGGCGCGTCGAGGGCGAGCGCGGCCGCCGCCCAGGCGGCGAGGGCGGGCACCGCGAGCCGCAGGTCCACCGGGCCCGGGGGTCCGGTCGGCCGGTTCACGGCCGGACCAGGACGCGCAGGTCGGCGAAGCGCCGGTCGCCGATGCCGTTGACCTGGCGCAGTTCCTCCACGGAGCGGAAACCCCCGCGCGCGGTGCGGTAGTCGACGATGTGCCGGGCGAGCACGGGGCCGACGCCGGGCAGTCCGTCCAGCTGTTCGACCGTGGCGGTGGCGAGGCTCACCGGGCCGGGACCCTGACCGGGACCGCCCGGCGCGGGACCACCCGGACCGGGACCGCCCTGCGCGGGCTGCGCCGGGACGCCGACGAGCACCTGTTCGCCGTCCAGCAGGATCCGGGCCCGGTTCAATCCTGAGGTGTCCGTGCCCGGCTGCACGCCCCCGGCGGCGGCCAGTGCGTCCTCGACCCGCGACCCGGCGGGCAGCCGCCGGATCCCCGGCTCCCGGACCTTGCCGCTGACATCGACGACGATCCGGGCACCGGCGGCGGGCGCCGCGGCGGACGCGGACGGCGGAACCACGAACGGCACCGCCGGAGCCCGGGCCGGGCTTGTGGAGGCGGCGGCGAACGGGACGGCGACGGCCCCGGCCGGGGCAAGCGGTGGAGCCGAGACGGCGGGTGCCGTCACCGACTGCGGCCGCGCCGACCAGTAATGCTGCCCGGCGAACCCCACCGCGACGACCAGCACCACCGCGACGGCCCCCAGCGTCTTCGGTTCCCACCCGCAGCGCGTCTGCACCCACACCGGGATCCGCTCCCGCACCGCGAGCGCCCACCCGCTCCCGACGGGAGCGGGAACGGCCCCGGACACGGCCGGGGCGCCCGGCGGGCCGTCCCTCGGGACACCCGGCGGGACGTCCGGCGGGGCCCCGCGGGCGGCGCCGGCGTCCAGCAGGGCCTGCGCACGGCGCCGCAGGGCGGGGGACGGCGGGACGGGTGTGCGGCGGCCGACACGGCGGCGGGTGCGGCCGTCGGAGGCGTAGGAGCGGCCCGGACCACTGGTGGCTCCGGAGGACGGTGACGTACGCGTGCGAAGAGTCATGCCGACGACGGTAGGGACGAATCCACCGCCGCGTTCGGAGGCCCCGATTCCGGTGGACAGAGCCTCCGTTGTGGATAACTCCGCCACTCCTGCGAGGGACGTCAGCGCGGCGAGACGACCGCCGCCAGCAGCCCCGGCCCGGTGTGCGCCCCGATCACCGCGCCGACCTCGCTGACGTGCAGTTCCACCAGGCCCGGAATGCGCTCGCGGAGACGTTCCGCCAGTTTCTGGGCGCGCTCCGGGGCCGCGAGATGGTGCACGGCCACGTCCACGGCACCCGATCCGGCGCGTTCCACCGCCAGTTCTTCCAGGCGGGCGATGGCCTTGGACGCCGTGCGCACCTTCTCCAGCATCTCGATGCGCCCGCCCTCCAGCGTGAGCAGCGGTTTGACGGCGAGCGCCGAACCCAGCAGGGCCTGGGCCGCGCCGATGCGGCCGCCGCGACGCAGGTAGTCGAGGGTGTCGACGTAGAAGTACGCGGACATGCCCGCCGCCCGCTTCTCGGCCGCGGCCACCATCTCGTCGAGGGAGCCGGAGGCGTCGGCGACCTCGGCGGCGGCAAGGGCGCAGAAGCCGAGGGCCATGGCGACCATGCCGGTGTCGACCACGCGGACGGGCACGGGGGCGGTCCGCGCCGCCACCACGGCGGCGTCGTAGGTCCCGGAGAACTCGGCGGAGAGGTGCAGGCTGACGATGCCGCTCGCACCGGCGTCGGCCGCCGCCTGGTAGGCCCTGACGAACTCCTCCGGGCTGGGCCGGGAGGTGGTGACCGGGCGGCGCTTCTGGAGGGCCGCGGCGAGGCTGCGGGCGGAGATTTCCGTGCCCTCTTCGAGGGCCTCGTCACCGAGGACCACGGTCAGTGGCACGGCGGTGATTCCGTGCCGCGCCATCGCCTGTTGGGGCAGGTAGGCCGTGGAATCGGTGATGATCGCGACATGGCGGGACATGAGCCGGAGGGTACCGGCAGCGGGCGGAGTCCGGCAGCCCGGTCCGGCGGGTGACCTGGCCGGTCGGGGTTGCGGGGCCGGTGCCGGGGCCGTGGCCGGGGCCGTGCGGTGGGCGCCCAGCGGGACCTGCCCGCCCCGCGCCGCACCGAAACACCGGCCGCGGCCGAGCGGCCGGGCCCCGGGCCCGTACCCGACGTGTGGAGTCGAGTTGCTGCCCGCGGCGGCTTGAAGCCTCCGGCGGGCCCTCAATCGCCGGGCGGGCTGACTTCGGCCCAGGCGCCGCCCGCCGTGGTACGAACACTGCGGCGCGCCCTCAATCGCCGGGCAGGCCGGCTCGGGCAAGTACCCCCGCCGTACCGGAAGGCCGCCAGCACGCCCCCGAGCACCGGCCAGGCCGACCCTGACCGAGAGGCACCGCCCGCCGTGACACGGATGCCCCCGGCGGGCCCTCGAACGCCGGGCAGGCTCACCTCGGCCCAGGCACCGCCCGGCCGTCGCGCGAGCATCTCCGGCGCGCCCTCGAACGCCGGGCAGGCTGGCTCTGGCCGGGGCGCCGCCCGCCATGACACGAACGCCTACGGCGCGCCCTCGAACACCGGGCAGGCTACTTCTGGCCGGGGCGCCGTCCACAGCGGCAGGGGCACTTCCAGCCGGCCCCGAGCGCCGGGCGGGCCGGCTTGACCCGCACTCAGGTGGTCGTTTCGGGTCGGACGGGGCGGGCGGTCTTCTCCCACGGGTAGCCGGTCCGCTCCGGAGGCTTCGGCAGGGCGGCCGCCGGGGCCTGCCCCCGCTCCGGGCCGGGAGGCGCGGGCGCGGCGGTCGGCTCGGCCGGCCATCCCGCCAGGTCGTCCACCGACTCGCGGGACCAGTCCCGCAGCGCCCCCGACTCGACCTCGATCTGCGCCGACAGCACGCTCAGGTCGTCCTCGGCGAACTTGCGGGCCCGGTCGCGCGCGGCCCAGCGCAGCGAGTCCGAGGCCTGGACGACGCGGTCGGCGCGCTCCCGCAGCTCCGGCAGGCGGTCGGCGATCCGCTTCTTGTCCGGCTCCTGCTCCAGGTGCTTCAGCTCGTCGTCCAGCTCGTGTCCGTGGGCGCTCAGCCGCTCGAAGAGGCCGATCGATTCCCTCAGCGAGGCGTCCGTCTGCACGCCCTGGTACAGCGCCTGCTGCGTGGACCTCATCGACATCCGCAGGTCCAGCCGTATCTGGGCGAGCGCCCCGACCACGCCGACCTGGCCGAAGCTCCGCGCCTTCAAGCTGGTGTCCTCGACGGTCCGGCGCGCCTGCGTGATCGTGCGGTCGACGCCGCGCTTCGCCGCCCCGACGACCTTCACGGTGACCCACACGCCCAGTCCCAAGAAGGTGAACAGCACCATCAGGGCCATGATGATCAACGCGGCCTCCATGAGGCTCCCTTTCCCTGGACCGAATGGCTTTCCTCGCCCTCCCACCGTAAACGCCGCGGGCAGGCCAGGGGTTCCAATCGAACCCCCAACCTGCCCGTACGGGATGACCCCTAGACCGCGTGCGCCCAGAGCGATCAGATGACGATGTTCACCAGCTTCGGCGCGCGCACGATGACCTTGCGGATCTCGGCCCCGCCCAGCGCCTCGACCACGCCCGGGTCGGTCACCGCCAGCTGCTCCAGGTCCGCGTCCGAGATCGTCGGCGGCACCTCCAGACGGGCCTTGACCTTGCCCTTGACCTGGACCACGCAGGTCACGCTCTCGTCGACGACGTACGCCGGGTCCGCGACGGGGAAGTCCTGGTGGACCACCGAGTCTGCGTGGCCCAGCCGGTTCCACAGCTCCTCCGCGATGTGCGGGGCCAGCGGCGCGACCAGCAGCACCAGCCGCTCGGCCACCGAGCGCTCCAGCGGCCGGCCGGCCTTGGTCAGGGCGTTGTTCAGCTCGGTGATCTTCGCGATCGCCGTGTTGAACCGCAGCGCGGCCAGGTCGGCGCCCGCGCCGTCGATCGCCTTGTGCAGCACGCGCAGCGTGTCCTCGGCCGGCTCGGCGTCGACCACGGTCACCGCGCCCGAGTCCTCGTCCACGATGTTGCGCCACAGGCGCTGCAGCAGCCGGTACTGGCCGACGACGGCGCGCGTGTCCCACGGGCGCGAGACGTCCAGCGGGCCCATCGCCATCTCGTACAGGCGCAGCGTGTCCGCGCCGTACTCCTCGCAGATCTCGTCCGGGGTGACGGCGTTCTTCAGGGACTTGCCCATCTTGCCCAGCTCGCGCTTGACCGGCTCGCCCTCGAAGAAGAACTTGCCGTCGCGCTCCTCGACGTCGGTGGCCGAGACCGGGAAACCGCGCGCGTCACGGTAGACGAACGCCTGGATCATGCCCTGGTTGTACAGCTTGTGGAAGGGCTCGACCGAGGACACGTGGCCCAGGTCGAACAGCACCTTCGACCAGAAGCGCGCGTACAGCAGGTGCAGCACCGCGTGCTCGGCGCCGCCCACGTACAGGTCGACGCCGCCGTGCGGCTGACCCTCGCGCGGACCCATCCAGTACTGCTCGACGGTCGGGTCGACCAGCGCCTCGGAGTTGTTCGGGTCCAGGTAGCGCAGCTCGTACCAGCAGGAACCGGCCCAGTTCGGCATGGTGTTGGTCTCGCGGCGGTAGCGCCGGACGCCCTCGCCCCGGCCCAGGTCCAGCTCGACATGGACCCAGTCCGCCTTGCGCGACAGCGGGGTCTCCGGCTTGCTGGTGGCGTCGTCCGCCTCGAAGGTGCGCGGGGAGTAGTCCTCGACCTCGGGCAGTTCCAGCGGCAGCATCGACTCGGGCAGCGCGTGCGCGACGCCGTCCTCGTCGTAGACGATCGGGAAGGGCTCGCCCCAGTAGCGCTGGCGGCTGAACAGCCAGTCGCGCAGCCGGAAGTTGATCGTGCCCTCGCCGATGCCGCGCTCGGCCAGCCAGTCGGTGATCTTCGCCTTGGCGTCGACGACGCCCAGGCCGTCCAGGGACAGGCCCTCGCCCGTCGAGTTCACCAGGGCGGCGTCGTAGGAGGCGAACGCGTCGTCCCACTCGGCCGGGTCGGTGCCACGGCCGTCCGAAGGCTGCACCACGCAGCGCATCGGCAGCTCGAAGGCGCGCGCGAAGGCGAAGTCACGGGTGTCGTGCGCCGGGACTGCCATGATCGCGCCGGTGCCGTAGCCCATCAGGACGTAGTCGGCGATGAAGACCGGGACCTGCTCGCCGCTGACCGGGTTGACCGCGTACGCACCGGTGAAGACGCCGGTCTTCACCTTGGCGTCGGCCTGGCGCTCGACGTCCGACTTGGACGCGGCCTGCTTGCGGTAGGCGGCGACGGCGTCGGCCGGAGTGGCGTGCCCGCCGGTCCAGACCTCGTGCGTGCCCTCGGGCCAGGCGGCCGGGGTGATCTTCTCGACCAGCTCGTGCTCGGGCGCCAGCACCATGTACGTGGCGCCGAACAGGGTGTCCGGACGGGTGGTGAAGACGGTGATCGCGGCGTCGCCGACGGCGAAGTCGACCCGCGCGCCTTCGCTGCGCCCGATCCAGTTGCGCTGCTGCAGCTTGATGGCCTCGGGCCAGTCCAGCGCGTCCAGGTCGTCCAGCAGGCGGTCCGCGTAGGCGGTGATCCGCATGTTCCACTGGCTCAGCCGGGCCTTGAAGACGGGGAAGTTGCCGCGCTCGGAGCGGCCGTCGGCGGTGACCTCCTCGTTGGCCAGCACGGTGCCCAGGCCCGGGCACCAGTTCACGGGCGCGTCCGAGGCGTACGCCAGCCGGTACTCGTTCAGTACGTCGGCGCGCTCGCCGGCGGTCAGCGCGGCCCAGGGGCGGCCTCCCGGGACCTCACGGGAGCCGTCCTCGAAGGCGGCGATCAGCTCGGCGACCGGGCGGGCCTTGTTCGCCTCGGTGTCGTACCAGGAGTTGTAGATCTGCAGGAAGATCCACTGGGTCCACTTGTAGTAGTCCGGGTCGATCGTCGCGAAGGACCGGCGCTTGTCGTGGCCCAGGCCCAGCCGGCGCAGCTGGACCTTCATGTTCTCGATGTTCGCCTCGGTGGACACGCGCGGGTGCGTGCCGGTCTGCACGGCGTACTGCTCGGCCGGCAGGCCGAAGGCGTCGAAGCCCAGGGTGTGCAGGACGTTGTGGCCGGTCATCCGCTGGTGGCGGGCGAAGACGTCGGTCGCGATGTACCCCAGCGGGTGGCCGACGTGCAGGCCCGCGCCGGAGGGGTACGGGAACATGTCCATGATGAACTTCTTGGGGCGTGCGACCACGGCCGCGTCCCCGGCCAGGTCACCCGTCGGGTTGGGGGCCTCGTAGGTCCCCTCCGCGTCCCATACGTCCTGCCAGCGTGCCTCGATGTCGGCGGCCATGGCAGCCGTGTAGCGGTGCGTCTCGACCGCCTCGGGGGCCGTGGTGTTCGTCTCGCTCATGATTCCTGAAGCTCCATCGATCGTCTCTGCCGTCTCTGCCTGACCAAACGAAAAAACCCCTCGCACAGGAGGGGGCGCCGCGCCGATGCCGACCGTCTCGCGGTCGGCGCTGTTCAGCGCGGCTCGGTAAGCAGGAGGCGTACGGCACGCATGGCGCCAGGGTACCGCAGGGGCCCCGACGCCCGCTCGGCCGTACCGCGGCGCGGACACGACGAAGAGCGGGCCACCCGATCCGGGTGGCCCGCTCTTCTTCACTGTGGAGCTATGGAGAATTGAACTCCAGACCTCCTGCATGCCATGCAGGCGCTCTACCAACTGAGCTATAGCCCCTTGCGTACTGCCCGCCGCCTCGGTGTTCCTCGCGGTTTCCCTTGGCGACGTCCCAAACATTACACGGTGATGGCCCTGGTCCAAAAATCGGTTTCCACCAGGCCTCGGAGCCGCCCGGTCCGCCCGGCCGGGGCCGGGTCCGGGGCACCTCCCGGGGCCGTTTCCGGGGCCGTTTCCGGGGACCGCGATCGGGCCCCGGGTCACGCCCTGGCGAACTGGTAGAACCGCTTGAGCGTGCAGTGCTCGTCGAGCAGTCGGCCGTAGATCGGCTCTCCCTCGAGTTCCCGGTACGTCTCGATCGGGTCGCCTTTTATGATCAGCGCCCGCGCGCATTCCTCGCACCAGTACTGGTAGTCGGGATTGACCGGGTCCATGTCCCGCACGATCGGCGTGCCGTTGTTGCACCAGTCGCACCGGCGCCGGTGTGCACCCATCCGTCAGCGACTCCCTCCCGCCAGGGGCCGCCATCTCCCCTCCGGCCGTCCGATTCTGTCATGCCGGTGACGGGCGGGGCAGCCTGGACAAAAGCAAGGATCCCGCCCCCTGTTGGGGACGGGATCCTGATTGTGGAGCTATGGAGAATTGAACTCCAGACCTCCTGCATGCCATGCAGGCGCTCTACCAACTGAGCTATAGCCCCGCTCTCCGCCGCGCTCCCCCCGTCTCCGGTGTTCTGCGCTGCGAACAAGAAGAACTCTAGCCTGCGACCCGCCGGAAAGTGAAATCCGGGCCGGAGGGCCGTCGGGACACCGTCGGACGGCGTCAGACGTCGTCGCCGAGCACCGGTTCCGGCAGCGTGCCGGCGTTGTGCTCCAGCAGCCGCCAGCCCCGAGCGCCCTCACCGAGCACGGACCAGCAGCAGTTGGAGAGCCCGCCGAGGCCCTCCCAGTAGTGCGACTCCAGACCGAGGAGGCGGCCGATGGTGGTGCGGATGGTTCCGCCGTGGCTGACCACGACCAGCGTGCCGCCCTCGGAGAGCCGGTCCACGTGCCCCAGCACCACCGGAGCCGAACGGTCCGCTACCTCGGTCTCCAGCTCGCCACCGCCCCGTCGGACGGGCTCGCCGCGCTTCCACGCCGCGTACTGCTCGCCGTACTTCCCGAGGATCTCCTCGTGGGTCAGGCCCTGCCATTCGCCCGCGTACGTCTCGCGCAGCGCTTCGTCGTGCTCGACGGACAGGCCCGTGATCGCGGCCAGCTCGGCGGCGGTCGCGGCGGCCCGCTTGAGGTCGGAGGCGACGATGGCCTCCGGCTTCAGCGAGGCGAGCAGCCGGGCGGCGCGGCGCGCCTGCGCCACCCCGGCCTCGGTCAGCTCGATGTCCGTGGAGCCCTGGAAGCGGCGCTCCAGGTTCCAGGCGGTCTGGCCGTGACGCCACAGGACGATCTTGCGGCCCGCGCTCTTCTCGCTGCCGCCGCCACTGCCACTGCCACTACTGGCGCTGGTGCTGGTGCTGGCGCCCGCGCCAGTGTCGATCGCGCTCAGAACAGATCACCGTCCAGTTCGTCGTCGCTCATGTTCGCGCGCAGAGCGGCGTGCTCCTCGGCCTTGCCCTTGGTGAGCTTGGCGTCCTCGGGCAGGTCGATCTCGGGGCAGTCCTTCCACAGGCGCTCCAGCGCGTAGAAGACTCGCTCCTCGCTGTGCTGCACGTGGACGACGATGTCGATGTAGTCGAGCAGGATCCAGCGGGCGTCGCGGTCGCCCTCGCGGCGCACCGGCTTGGCGCCCAGCTCCTTCTGGAGCTTCTCCTCGATCTCGTCGACGATCGACTTGACCTGGCGGTCGTTGGGCGCCGAAGCGAGGAGGAAGGCGTCGGTGATCGACAGCACATCGCTGACGTCGTACGCGATGATGTCGTGCGCGAGCCGGTCGGCCGCGGCCTGGGCGGCGGCGGTGATGAGCTCGATGGAGCGGTCCGTGGCGGTCACTGGCCATGCTTTCGGGTCGGCGGGCAGATCCTTACAAGGGTCTCATGTACCGCCGACACCGCCCGCGCCAAAGCCGTGGCGCGGGCGGAAATGCTGGTCAGAGGGGGTGCCCCCGAGGTGATCAAGGACGCTCAGGGCGCCTTGTAGTCCTTGCCCAGGGTGACGACGACGTCCGCGTTCACCGCGTTCTCGGCCTTCTTGACCACCGTTTCCGGCAGTCCCAGCGTCTTGGCCACGTCGACCGCCTTCGCCCGCTGCGCGTCGTCCTGGTAGGTGATCTGCGAGGTGCTCTGGGTCGCCGGGGCCTTCCCGCCGTCCACGAAGCCGTAGCCGCCGTTGAGCAGCGCCGCCTTGGCCGCGAGCTGGGTCTTCTCGGTGCCGGTGGCGTCCCGCAGGCCCACCCGCAGGGCCGCGCCGGGCTTCGGGGCCGTCAGGGTGCCGCCGAGGACCTCCTTGATGACCTTCTTGTTGGCGTCCTCGGTCAGGGCCCCGTCGGCCTTCACCGGGAGCACGTCGGTGCGGTAGGCCCCGACCTTGGCGTGCTCGGCGAGCTTGGCCAGCGAGCTGCCGAGGGCCTTCTCGTTCAGCGAGGGGTCCAGGATCTGGGCGAGCGTCTCCACCGTCACCGTGGCCGCCGCGGGGTCGCCGGGCATCTTGCGCAGCACGCCGTAGAGGACCCTGCCGAAGCGCTCCAGCTGCTTGGCCTCCGGTTCGCCCTGTGCCTGGTAGGTGGCGTAGGCGACGGCCATGGGGCCGCTCAGGCTCTGCTTCTGGCCCTGGGCGACGGCGGGGGTCTTGGCCTTGTCGTCGGCGGGGACGGCGACGTCGGTGTCCACCTCGATGCCGCTGACCAGCTCGACGAGCCGTTCCAGGAACGGGGTGTCGAGGCGCCAGGTGCCGCCGATGCGGGTGCCGAGCATGGTGTCGAGGGCGTCGCGGGTGCCGCCGAGACCGTCCTCCTCCACGGACTTGGACAGGGCCGTGGAGGTGCCGTCCTCCTTGGGCACGGTGAGGGTGTTGGGGAGCAGGACGGTGGCGCCCTGCTTGGTGGTGACGTTGTCGACGAGCAGGGCCGTGGAGGTGCCGCCCCGCTTGGTGTTGTGCAGGTGGACGACGATCATGTCGCGCTTCTGCGGCCCGGTGGCGTCGGCAGCGGCGCCCTTCGCCTTCTGCGGCCCGTCGAGGAAGGGCAGCTTGTCCGCGTACCAGAGGTAGCCGAGGCCGCCGACGACGAACAGGGCGAGTACGACGATCAGCGCGACCACCCGGTTCTTGCCCCGGCGGCGGGCCTCCTCGCGGCGTTCGGTCCGGCTCTCGGTGAACTTGAGCCAGTCGATGACGTCCTCGGACTCCTCGTCCGGCTGGTCGATGAAGGCGAACTGCGCCGTCTGGTAGCCGTCGGCGTCGACCTCGGCCCGCCGCGGCTCGGGGACCTGCGCGGACACCGGCGCGGGCGCGGCCGCCGGCTCGGGGGCCTGAGGCTGCTCCGGGGAGCCCTGCTGCGGGATCCAGCGCTGGGTCTGCTGCGCCTGCGGTTGCGCCTGGGGCTGCTGTTGCTGCTGCGCCTGCTGCTGTGGCGGTTGCTGCTGCGGGTAGTAGTACTGCTGCTGCTGCTGTTGCTGTGCCTGTTGCTGCTGGTCGTAGCCCTGGTAGTCGTACTGCTGGACCGGCTGCTGGTACTGCTGCTGGTCGTACGCGGGCTGCTGAGCGGGCACCGGGCCGTACACCGGCTGCCCGTACGCGTCATAGCCGAGGAGTTGCTGCTCCTGGGCTGCGTACGAATCGGCCCGGTCGTACGGCTCCTGTCGGTCGTTCACCGCGGGGCCCCTCTCTGCGGAAGCGGAAGCTCAGGCTCCCCGGTACAGCTCACGCTTGTCGATATAGCGCACGACACCGTCCGGTACCAAGTACCAGACGGGATCGCCCTGGACCACCCTCGCACGGCAGTCCGTGGACGAGATGGCCAGCGCGGGGACCTCGACCAGCGAGACCCCGCCCTTGGGCAGGCCGTCGTCGGTGAGCACGTGCCCCGGACGGGTCACGCCGATGAAGTGGGCGAGGGCGAACAGCTCCTCGGCGTCGCGCCAGGTGAGGATCTGCCCGAGGGCGTCGGCGCCCGTGATGAAGAACAGGTCCGCGTCGTCATTGCGCGAGCGCAGGTCCCGCAGGGTGTCGATGGTGTAGGTCGGGCCGCCGCGGTCGATGTCGATGCGGCTCACCGAGAACTGCGGGTTCGACGCCGTGGCGATGACCGTCATCAGATAACGGTCCTCGGCCGCCGAGACCGCCCCGTGCGACTTCTGCCACGGTTCACCCGTCGGTACGAAGATCACCTCGTCGAGGTGGAAAAGGGCGGCCACCTCGCTGGCGGCCACCAGGTGTCCGTGGTGGATCGGGTCGAATGTCCCGCCCATCACCCCGAGCCGGCGCTTGACCGGGCCGGTAGGCATTTCCTGCTCTCCCATGAGCGCAGAGCCTACTGGCCCGGTGCCGCGACCATGACCCGCATTCGAGCACCTGAGCGACGGGCCCGCGCGGACCCTGCCACCCCTAGCGGTCGCGGTTCAGGCGGGTGGTCACCCAGAGCATGAGCAGCAGCAGGACGAAGGCGCCGCCACCGGTCAGGTAGGGGTTGAGGCTTTCGTGGTTGCCCGCGTGCTCACCGGCGCCCTCGGAGGCGAGGAGGACCAGGTCGTGGGCGGTGGACTGGAGGCTCATCAGGCAGGTTACCTATCGAGTCGGGGAGCGGGCGGAGACTTCCCTCACATCGTATGCGGGGGTCCGGGGCACGCTCACGCCGACTCAGGCGTTGGAGAGGATGGACGCACGGTGCGGCAGGTGGATCGAGGGGGAGCGCGATGACGGACGGCACGACATTCGAGAAGGCACCGGCCCGGGACCGCAGGAGGTTCCCCGGCATCTCGTCACGGACGTACGAGCACCCGGCGGACCGCTCGGCCCTCGTGGCCCTGCGCAAGCTGAGCGGTTTCGACACCGTCTTCAAGGCCCTCAGCGGGCTGCTTCCGGAGCGGAGCCTGCGGCTGCTGTTCCTGTCCGACTCGGTACGGGTGGGCGAGACCCAGTTCCCGCACCTGCACGCGATGTTGCTGGACGCCTGTTACATCCTGGACCTGGAGAAGGTCCCGCAGATGTACGTCCAGCAGGACCCGAAGCCCAATGCCATGTGCATCGGGCTGGACGAGCCGATCATCGTGGTCACCACGGGCCTGGTGGAGCTGCTGGACGAGGAGGAGATGCGGGCGGTCGTGGGCCACGAGGTGGGCCACGCGCTGTCGGGGCACTCCGTGTACCGCACGATCCTGCTCTTCCTGACGAACCTGGCGCTGAAGGTGGCGTGGATCCCGCTGGGCAATGTCGCGATCATGGCGATCGTCACGGCGCTGCGGGAGTGGTTCCGCAAGTCCGAGCTGTCGGCGGACCGGGCCGGCCTGCTGGTCGGACAGGACGTCCAGGCCTCGATGCGCGGTCTCATGAAGATCGCGGGCGGCAACCACCTGCACGAGATGAACGTGGACGCCTTCCTCGCCCAGGCCGAGGAGTACGACGCCGCCGGCGACCTGCGCGACTCGGTCCTGAAGATCCTCAACGTGCTGCCGCGCACGCACCCCTTCACCACCGTGCGGGCCGCGGAGCTGAAGAAGTGGGCCGAGAGCCGCGACTTCCAGCGGATCATGGCCGGTCACTACCCGCGCCGCGAGGAGGACAAGGACACCTCGGTGACCGACTCCTTCCGCCAGTCCGCCGCGCACTACGCCGATGCGGTGCGCACCAGCAAGGACCCGCTGATGAAGCTGGTCGGCGACATCGCGGGCGGTGCGGGCGACCTCGGCGGCAAGCTGCGCGACAAGTTCACCGGCAGCGCGGCCCCGAGCGCCCCTGATGCCCCGGGCGCCCCGGCTGCCCCCGGCTCTTCGGACGAACCGACCGCCGACGGCAAGGACGGCAAGGGCGGCGCTACGGAAGCGGGCTGACCGGAGCCACCGGGTCGACCGTGGCGGGCTCCGGCGCGGGTCCCGGATCGGCCTGGGCCGGCGTGGGGGCGTCCGTCGGCGGCGGGGCCAGCACCCCGCACAGGCCCGAGGTCCGGCGCGGGCGGCCGCTGGCGTAGGGGTCGGTCGCGGCCGGGCCCACCGTGGTCGCGGCGGCCCCGGCGAGCAGCGGCCGGAAGCCCGTGGCCGGGTCGACGGCGCAGTCCTGCGGCCCGGCGCTCACGTAGGCCGACAGCAGCTCCACCCGGTGGGCCACCAGGTCCTCGCGGTCGAAGCGCATGCGCAGCTCGCGGCGGACGGTGAAGAGCGAGGCGTTGTCGAGCCCGGGTCCGGCGACGGCCCCGCGGACGGTGTAGACGAAGGTGTGGTCGGAGGTGACCTCCAGGACGTCCGGAGCGACCTCCTCGAAGCCCAGCGTGCCGCTCACGCGCACCCGGGAGTCGGCCAGTACGGCGGTGCCCGCGTCGAAGCGGACGAGCCAGCCGGTGGCCGCGTGCTGCCCGTCCCCGGTGGGATTGGTCATGCTGCGGTCGAACTGGGCCAACAGGTCCGGGTCCAACAGCACCCGCACCGGCCGGGAGGCGGTGCCGCCGAGCACGTCCGGGTCGAGCGAGGACTGGACGAGGTAGTCCTTGGCCGTGGCCACCGCGGTCAGCACCTGGGCCTCGCTGAAGTGCTGGGTGCGGCGCACCGCGGGCAGGGTGATGCCGGCCGCTCCCACCCGGTATTCGGCGGCCGGGCTCTTCGCGTACAGGTCGGCCGGCTTGCCGCCGGGCACGGGGGTGGTGGGGGCCAGCGGGACGACCGTGGCGGTGAGCGGCTGGGCGCGTCCCGGGGGCGGGGGCACGTAGGGATTGCTCAGGCCGAGGTAGACGGCGACGCCGAAGGCCATGGCGATCAGCAGCACCAGCAGCAGCCCCTGGCGGGCGGCGCGGCCCGGAGCCCCGTTGACCGGTCGGGGCGCGCCGGAGGACCACATGGAGCGGCTGCGCACGGCCCTGGCGTGCTCGCCCATGCGCTCTTCCGCGGAGAACTCCTGGAGCCGGGCAGCCCGGACGAAGTCCTCGTCGAACACCAGCGACCGGTACTCGTCCGGCCGGAATTCGTCCTCGCCCCCGCCGATGCCCTCGGGGGTGCCGTCGGGTGGATCTCCTGGCACGGCCATCGCTTCTCCCCGCTGTCCCCGCTTCAGAGAAGCCCCCTACCCACAAGCGCGCCGGATTCCGGACGCACGTGAGAGGGGTCTACCTTCAGGGTTGGCGAACGACGGGGCGCGTAAACTCGCCGGACCCGGTGACTTCCGCCAATGGAGTGCTTGCGGGCGCCGGAGCGGGGCGCGGGGCCGGGTCGGGGTCGCCCGCCGCGCCGCGGTAGACGGCGCTGAAGGCGAGCGTGACCATGCCGACGCCCATCACGACGGCGAGCACCCAGGCGACGGGCCGCAGCCACCGGGAGCGGCCGCGGTAGGGGCGCAGGGAGCCTCCGTAGGCTCCGTACGGGCCGTAGCCGTACCCGTAGCCGTAGTCGCGCCCGGACTCGTCGAGGCCGTAGCCCTCGGGTCCGTAGCCGTACGGATGGCCCTCGTGGCCCTCGAAGGAGTCGTCGTCGGTGGCCCAGCCGCCCGCGACGGCGGCGGCGCGGGCCTCCGCGTCGGCGCGGGCGCGGTCGGCCGCCCGCTGGCGCTCCAGGGCGCTCGGTTCATGGATCTCGGCGTTCCGGACGAAGTCCTCGTCGAACACCACGGAGGCGAAGTCGTACTCCGCGCCTCCGCGGTCGTCGTCGGGCTCCCCGTCGTCCGGGAACGGTTGGCCCCCCACGTCGTCCGGCACATCGCCAGCCTAGACCTGGGGGGCGGCTTTGGGCAGGGCATCTACCGAATTCCGGCCACGCGGGGTACGGCGGTCGACTACCGAACGTGACCGTCACCGGTGACGATGTACTTGGTCGACGTCAGCTCCGGGAGCCCCATCGGGCCCCGGGCGTGCAGCTTCTGGGTGGAGATCCCGATCTCCGCGCCGAAGCCGAACTGACCACCATCGGTGAACCTGGTGGAGGCGTTCACGGCGACCGTGGTCGACTCGACCAGCTGGGTGAAGCGGCGTGCGGCGGCCTGCGAGGTGGTGACGATGGCCTCGGTGTGCCCGGAGGTCCAGCGCCGGATGTGGGCGACGGCGTCGTCCAGGGAGTCCACGACGCCGGCGGCGATGTCGTAGGACAGGTACTCGGCGGCCCAGTCCTCGTCGGTGGCGGCCAGCGCGGTCACCTTGGACTCCTCGGCGTACGAGAGCACCTCGGCGTCGCCGTGCACGGTCACCCCGGCGTCCGCGAGGGCGTCCAGCGCCAGCGGGAGGAAGGCGTGGGCGATGTCGCGGTGGACCAGCAGGGTCTCGGCGGAGTTGCAGACGGAGGGCCGCTGCGCCTTGGAGTTGACGAGGATGTTCACCGCCATGGCCAGGTCGGCCTGTGCGTCGACGTAGACGTGGCAGTTGCCGGTGCCGGTCTCGATGACGGGAACGATGGATTCCTCGACGACCGTCTTGATGAGGGAGGCGCCGCCGCGCGGGATGAGGACGTCGACGAGGCCGCGGGCGCGCATCAGCTCGCGGACGGAGTCGCGGCTCTCGCCGGGCACCAGCTGGACCGCGTCGGCGGGCAGCCCCGCGCTCTCGACCGCGTCCCGGAGGATGCCGACGAGGGCGGTGTTGGAGGCGTAGGCGGAGGAGCTGCCGCGCAGGAGCACCGCGTTGCCGGACTTCAGGCAGAGGGCGGCGGCGTCGACGGTGACGTTGGGGCGGGCCTCGTAGATGATGCCGACGACGCCGAGCGGGACGCGGACCTGGCGCAGGTCGATGCCGTTGGGGAGGGTCGAGCCGCGGACGACCTCGCCGACCGGGTCGGGCAGTGCCGCGACGTCCCGGACGTCGGCGGCGATGGCGCGGATCCGCTCCGCCGTGAGGGTGAGGCGGTCGATGACGGTCTCGCTGGTGCCGGCGGCGGCGGCCTTGGCGGTGTCGACGGCGTTGGCCTCGATGATCTCGGCCGTACGGGCCTCCAGCGCGTCCGCGATCGCCAGCAGCGCGGTGTCCTTGGCGGACCGCGGGAGGGGGGCGAGGGTGGCGGCGGCCGTCTTCGCGCGGGTGGCGGTGGCGGTGACGGTTTCGGCTGCGCCGGGGCGGGGGGCGTCGTTCTGCGAGGTCATGCGTGCAGGGTAGTCCCCGGGGGGTGGGGGTCGGCCGGGGTTCCATCCCGCGAGACGGTTGCTCCGCGGGGGTGCCGGTGGGAGGGGTGCCGGGCCGCTGCGCGGGGCCGGTCCCCTACCCGCCCCTTCCCGAAACCGGGCTCCGCCCGGACCCGGTCCTCAAACTCCCCCGGCTACCGCTGGGAGGTGCCCCCGGACGGGCTGAAAGCCCGAACGCCGGCGGGGCTGAGAAAGCCCGCCCGGCGATTGAGGGCACATGCGGGACGGTCAGTACGGGTGGACGCCGACCGGGTGGGCCGGTGGGGGGCCGTAGCCTTCGGCCACGCGTTGGTGGTAGGTCGCGCGGTCGATAACCTCAAGGCCGACGATCTCCCAGGCCGGGAGCCTGGCGGAGGAGCGGTGCTCGCCCCACAGCCGCAGGGCGACGGCGGCCGCGTCGTGCAGGTCGCGGGCCTCTTCCCAGTACCGGATCTCCGCGTGGTCGTCGGCGTACCGGCTGGTCAGCAGGAAGGGGTGGTCGTGGGCCAGCTGTTCCAGCCCGCGCCGGACCTCGGACAGCGGGACCGGCTTGCCGGAGACGCTGAGGGTGATGTGCCACAGCCGGGAGTCGTCCCGGTCGTCACCGTGACCGGAACCCGCCGCGTCGTAGTCTCCCGAGCCGACGCTGGTCAGCGCTCGTCTCACCAGCCGCCTCCTGTCTGCGCGCTCCTCGTGTCCGCCCCTCACAGTTGACCAGTCCCCGACCGACCGCGCGGCGGTTTTGCCCAACATCGGCCCTGCGGGCTCAGTCCTGGAGCAGTACCAGGTCGTCCCTGTGTACGACCTCGCGCTCGTACTCCGGGCCCAGCTCGCGCGCCAGTTCCTTCGTGGAGCGGCCCAGCAGCTGCGGCAGTTCCTTCGCGTCGAAATTCACCAGCCCGCGGGCGAAGGCGTGCCCCCGCGCGTCCCGCAGCTCGACCGGGTCCCCCGCGATGAAGTCGCCGCCGACCGACGCGATGCCCGCGGGCAGCAGCGAGCTGCCGCGTTCGGTCACCGCGCGGACCGCTCCGTCGTCCAGGAGCAGGTGGCCCTGGGGGGCGGAGGCGTGCTGGAGCCACAGGAGCCGGTCGGTGGAGCGGCGGCCCGTGGCGTGGAAGTGGGTGCCGGTCGCGCCGCCCGCGAGGGCGTCGGCGGCCTGGCTGGCGGAGGTCAGGACCACCGGGATGCCGGCGGCGGCTGCGATCCGCGCGGCCTCGACCTTGGTGACCATGCCGCCCGTGCCCACGCCCGCCTTGCCGGCGCTGCCGATGGTGACGTGGGCGATGTCCTCGGGGCCGCGCACCTGGTCGATGCGGGTGGTGCCGGGGAGGGCGGGGTCGCCGTCGTAGAGCCCGTCGACGTCGGAGAGGAGGATCAGGAGGTCGGCGCGGACCAGGTGCGCGACGAGGGCGGCCAGCCGGTCGTTGTCGCCGAAGCGGATCTCGTCGGTGGCGACCGTGTCGTTCTCGTTGACGACGGGCAGGGCGCCCATCGCGAGCAGCTGGTCCAGGGTGCGGTAGGCGTTGCGGTAGTGCGCGCGGCGGCTGGTGTCGTCGGTGGTCAGCAGCACCTGGCCGACGCGCACGCCGTAGCGCGCGAAGGAGGCGGTGTAGCGGGCGACGAGCAGGCCCTGGCCGACGCTGGCGGCGGCCTGCTGGCGGGCCAGGTCCTTGGGGCGGCGGCGCAGTCCGAGCGGGGAGAGGCCGGCGGCGATGGCGCCGCTGGAGACCAGCACGATCTCCTTCTCGCCACCGCTGCGGGCCTTGGCCAGTACGTCGACCAGGGCGTCCACCCGGTCGGCGTCCAGCCCGCCCGCCGCGGTGGTGAGCGAGGAGGAGCCGACCTTGACGACGATCCTGCGGGCGTCGGCCACGCCCTGCCTTGCCGCTGACACGCTTGTCCCCTTGCCCCTCGCCCGATGTACGGGCCTCAATCTACGGGGTGGCCTCCCGGCCGTGCCCGCGGGTTTCAGACCGTGGACGCGGAGGAGGTCGAGGACCGCTGGGGCTCGGACCCGGCGGGGTCGGCGGCCTCGGCCGCGTCCGTTCCGGGGATCAGGATGCGCCGCGAGATCACGTAGGTGAAGGGGATCGCGATGACGGCGGCGACCAGCGGCGCGATCTTCTCGTTCATGCCCGCCCAGTCCACCAGGAGGAGCAGGCCGACCGACTGGATCACGTAGTTGGTGATGTTGGTCAGCGGGAAGAGCAGGAACTTCTTCCAGGTGGGCTTGGTCCGGTAGGTGAAGTAGGTGTTCATGAAGAACGAGCCGACCATCGCCAGCACGAAGGCCAGCGTGTAGGCGGCGAAGTACGGCATGTGCGGGTGCAGCAGCAGGTACAGCACGAAGAAGGTGCCGGTGTTCACCCCGCCGACGAGGCCGAAGCGGAGTATCTGGCCGAGCTGGCTCTTCATCGGGCGTCCTGCTCCGTGGCGGTCGCGGCCGGGGTCGCGGCAGCGGTGGCCGTGGCGGTGGGGCCCGTCGCCTGCGGCGTGGGCGTGGGGGTGAGGGACGAGCGGGGCGGTTCGATGGTGACGCCGTGCGATTCCTTGACCAGGAAGTGCGGGCGGCGCTTGGTCTCGTAGTAGATGCGCCCGATGTACTCGCCGATCAGGCCCAGCATGATCATCTGGACGCCGCCGATGCCGACGATGAGGGCGACGAGCGTGACGTAACCGGGTGAATCGATACCGTCCGTCAACGCCATGACGATGATCCACAGGGCGTACACGGCGGTGAGCGCGACCAGGGACACGCCCGCCCAGATCCCGATCCGCAGCGGCCGGTTGTTGAAGGAGATCAGGCCGTCCATGCCGTAGTTCAGCAGGGACCCGAGCTTCCACTTCGTCTCCCCCGCCTCGCGCTGCGCGTTGCGGTAGTCGAAGTGGACGGTGTCGAAGCCGATCCAGGAGAAGAGGCCCTTGGAGAAGCGGTTGTACTCGGGCAGCGAGAGCAGCGCGTCCACGGCCGGGCGGGACAGCAGCCGGAAGTCGCCGACCCCGTCGGCCAGCTCCACGTCGACCCAGCGGTTGATCCCGCGGTAGTAGAGCCGGCTCAGGGCGCTGCGCAGCTTCTTGTCGCCCTCGCGGGTGCGCCGGGCGATGATCTGGTCGTGGCCCTGCCGGTAGTAGTCGAGCATGGTCGCGATCAGGTCCGGCGGGTGCTGGAGGTCCGCGTCCATGATCACGACGGCGTCGCCGGTGGTCTCGCGCAGGCCGGCGAGCATGCCGGCCTCCTTGCCGAAGTTGCGGCTGAAGGAGACGTACCGGGTCTGGTCGCCGTACTCGGCGGCGATCTTGCGGAGCTTCTCCAGCGTGCCGTCGCGGCTGCCGTCGTCGACGTAGCAGACCTCGTAGTCGACGGGGAGGGCGTCCAGGACCCTGCGGATCTCGGTGTCGAAGCTGTCGATGACCGCTTCTTCGTTGTAGCAGGGGACTACTACGGACAGCTTCGTCATGAACACTTCCTGCTGGGTCCGAACGGGTGATTGTCAGCGGCCGGACCCGACGCTCACCTCTTCCTTAGAAGTATGCACGCCGCCGGGCGGCCTGCCTGAGGTGAGTGCGGTACACGGTAGCTTTGAACTGGTGGGGGTCCCTCCGGACGGAGTCCGGGGGCGGAAGGAACAACAAGATCGAGGTGCACGTGCCTGACGTCTCCGTGGTCGTCATCGTCTACAACGACGCAGAGCGTCTGCCGACAGCGGTGCGGTCGGTTCTGGACCAGACCCTAGCCGGAGTCGAAGTCGTGATCGTCGACGACTGCAGCGAGGACCGGTCCTTCGCGATCGCCCAGGAGCTGGAAGCGGCCCATCCGGGCCGGGTCCGCGCCTTCCGGCTGCCCGAGAACAGCGGCGGCTGCGGCGCACCGCGCAACCACGGCATCCAGCGGGCGACCGGCACCTACGTCATGTTCCTGGACAGCGACGACGTGCTGGAGCGCAACGCCTGCCGCAACATGCTCGACGCCGCCGAGCGGACCGGTTCCGACCTGGTCGCCGGCATGTGCGTCCGGGTCCACCTGGACAACCGGTTCGGCAAGACGACCGAGTGGTACCCCTGGATCTACTCCCGCACGCGGACGCTGGAGTCGATCACCGAGTACCCGGACCTGCTGGTCTACGACACCCTCTCGACGAACAAGTGCTACCGCCGCGCGTTCCTGCTGGAGCAGGGGCTGGAGTTCCCGGTCGGGATCCACTACGAGGACCTGCTCTTCTCGGCCCAGGCCTACGTCGCGGCCAGCCGGATCACGCTGATCCCCAACCAGGTCTACTTCTGGAACGTGGTCGAGAAGGCCGCCGACAAGTCGATCAGCAACCGGCGCCACGAGATCGCGAACTTCGTCCACCGGATGGAGATCCACCGCCGGGTCGACGAGCTGCTCGCCAGCAAGGGCCACGACCAGATCAAGTCCGCCAAGGACGCCAAGTTCCTCAAGCACGACCTCGTGCTGCACCTGCGTGACCTGCGGCTGCTGGACGACGACTACCGCCAGGAGTTCGCCCGCCTGGCCAACGGCTACCTGGCGGGCATCGACCCGGACGCCTACGAGCACGTCACCGCGCTCCAGGCGATCTGCGCGTACCTGCTCGGCCAGGAGGACTGGGACAACCTGCTCTCGGCCGCCGACTCCATGACCAACAAGGGGCGGCTGTCCTCCCCGCTCGCGGAGCGCGACGGGCGCGTCTACTGGTGCGCCGAGCACCTCGACGACGCCGAGGCCCGCCGGATACTGGACGTCACCGACCAGGGCTTCCACACCACCGCGCTGACCTCGCTGGCCCTGGGCAACCGACTCACCTCCTACGAGGACGACGGCCGCGGCACGGTCACCGTGTCGGGCGCCGTCGTGAACCCGCTCGGCCGGATCCGGCCCGACGCGGAGCTGAGCGCGGAGCTGGAGTTCCGCGCCCGGCGACAGATCGGGGTGCGGTCCTTCCGCTTCCCCGTGGCAACCGTGCGCCACGCCGGTGACACGATCGAGTGGACCGCGACGGCCGACATCGGCTCGACCGTGCGCCCGCTCGGCATCATCGACGCCGTCTGGGACGTCCGGCTCAAGCTGAAGGCCGGCGGCGACCGCCTCTCCACCCGGGTCTCGGTCGGCGACGTCGACCTGGAGAAGGCGACCAAGCTGCGCGTGCGCCCCCGGCTGACCCGGCTGGTCTCCGACCGCTTCGAGCCGGAGATCACCAAGAAGGGCAACCTCTCCTACGTCCTGACCGCGGAGGGCGCCGCCGCCGTCCGCACCCAGAACCTGATCAACAACGCCATGCACGGCAAGGCGGCCGGAGTGGTCAAGCGCGGACTGCGCAAGGCCCTGCGGGCCCGCCGGAACATCGGTTCCGGCGAGCAGAAGGTGAAGCTCTACCACGAGGTCTTCTCGAAGCTGCCGATCAAGAAGGGCACGGTCGTCTTCGAGAGCCACATGGGCAAGCAGTACAGCGACAGCCCCAAGGCGATCTACGAGGAGATGGTCCGCCAGGGCGTCGCCTTCGACGCGGTGTGGTCCTACGCGGGCGCCCGCCCCACGGGCTTCCCCAAGGAGGCCACCCTGGTCAAGCGCTGGAGCTGGCCCTACCTGCGGGCGCTGGCCCAGGCCGAGTACTGGATCGACAACCAGGGCTTCCCGCTCGCGCTCGCCAAGCGCCCCGGGACGACGTACATCCAGACCTGGCACGGATCCGCCCTCAAGCGCATGGGCTTCCACGAGCCGCGCACCAAGGCGCAGGGACGCGCGGGGCAGGCCAAGTTCCAGAAGGCCGTGGACCGTTTCGACCACTTCCTGATCCGCTCCGAGCACGACGCCCGCACCCTCGCCAAGGGCTTCCGGCTGCGCGACGAGGTCCTGATGCGCACCGGCTACCCGCGCAACGACGCCCTGGTCGCGGCGCACCGCGCCGAGGCGGACAGCGGCGAGCGGGTGCGCGGTCCGCTCGCCGCTGAGCTGGGCATCGCCCCGGACACGAAGGTGCTGCTGTACGCGCCGACCTTCCGGGCGAACGCGGACGGCGCGGTGGAGGGCTTCACCTTCCCGTTCGACGTCGAGGAGTTCGCGGAGCGGCTCGGTGACCGCTTCACGCTGCTGGTGCGCACGCACTACCTCAACAGCGTCTCCCTGCCGCCCTCGGTGGCGGGCCGGGTGATCGACGTGTCCCGCAGGCACGACATCACCCCGCTGCTGGAGCTCGCCGACGGGCTGATCACGGACTACTCGTCCGTGATGTTCGACTACGCCGTCCTCGACCGGCCGATGGTCTTCTTCGCCTACGACTACGAGAAGTACACGACGGACATCCGCGGCACGTACTTCGACCTGAAGGAGAAGGCCCCGGGCCCGGTCGTGGCCACGGCGGACGAACTCCTGCAGGCGCTGGGCGCCTTCGAGGAGGCGGACGCCAAGTACGCGGAGTCCCGCGCCCGTTTCCTCGCCGAGTTCGGCGAGTACGACCGCGGGGACGCGGCCCGCCAGATCGTCGAGAAGTTCTTCACCAGGGGTGGCAAGTGAGCGAGCAGAGCGTCGAGTCACTGCCGACCGACGGACGGGACGTCTTCATCGTCTCCAACAGCGTGGACGAGCTGGGCGGGGTGACCACCTGGTCGCACCAGATGGCCCGGCTCCTCACCGACCGCGGCCACCGGGTGCACGTCGTCGGCATCGCCCCCGTCGCCGAGGAGATCCGCCAGGAGTTCCCGGCGGACCTGCCGTACGCCACGACCACGCTGTACGACGCCCACCCGCCCGCGGCCCGTCGGCTGCACGGCATCAAGGGGCGCCTCAACGCCCCCGAGCGGCGCCGCCAGGCGGTCCGCCGGGCCGGGATGCGGGCCAAGGCCGAGCGGCTGAGCGCTCTGTTCCGGGCGGCCCGCCCCGGCGCGGTCGTGATCGTCACCCAGGTCTGGGCGATGGAGTGGGTGGCGCTCAGCGACACCAAGGGGCTCAGCCTCATCGGGATGAGCCACGAGTCCTACGAGGCCAGCCACAAGTCCACCCGCGCGGCCCGGGTCCGGCGCCACTACCGGGACGTGGACCGGCTGCTGGTGCTGACCCCGGAGGACGCGGACCTCTGGATCCGCTCCGGCATGCAGAACGTCTCCAGCATGCCGAACCCGCTGCCCTTCATGCCGGACTCCCCCGCCCCGCGCACCGAGAAGGTCGTCGCCTGCGTGGGTCGCCTCGCCGACGAGAAGGGCGTCGACCTGCTGCTGGACGCCTGGGCGGACGCCGTGCCCCAGCATCCCGACTGGACCCTGCGGATCTACGGCGCGGGCGTCGACGCGGACATGCTGCGCGAGCGCTGCACCTCGCTCGGCCTGGACGATTCGGTCGAGTGGATGGGCAGCACGAACGACGTGCTGGGCGCCCTGCGCGGGGCCTCGGTCTTCGCCCAGGCCTCCCGGGCCGAGGGGTTCCCGATCACCCTGCTGGAGGCGATGGCGGCGGGCGTGCCCTGCGCGGCCTTCGACTGCGCGCCGGGCGTCCGGGCGATCGTCACCCACGGGGAGGACGGGCTGCTCGCGCGGCTCGGCAACACCATGGAACTGGCCGGCCACCTGCGGTTGTTGATGGCGGACAAGGAGCTGCGCGACCGGATGGGCGACGCCGCCTTCCAGAGCGTGCGCCGCTTCTCCAGCGCCGAGATCACCGACCGGTGGGAGAAGCTGTTCGCGTTCCTGGAACGCTGACCGGTCGGCTGTACGCCGTACGAAGGAGCCGCCCGCCCCGGTGCATACCGGGGCGGGCGACTCCTTCGTACGGCGGGCCCGTTCAGCCCTTGCGGTTGGCTTCCCAGCCCGCCCACGCCGAGGTGATCATCTCGCGCACGTCGTGCCGGGCCTTCCAGCCCAGCTCCGCCGCGATCCGCTCGGCCGAGGCCACGACCTTCGCCGGGTCGCCGGGCCGGCGCGGGGTGACGACGGGCGCGATGTCGTGCCCGGTGTTCTCGTTCAGCAGCTCGACCATCTCCCGTACGGAGACGCCCTCGCCGCGCCCGATGTTGACGGTGAGGTCCTGGTACTCGCCCCGCGCGGCCCACTCGGCGAGCTTGCGCGCGGCGGCGAGGTGGGCCTCGGCCAGGTCCTCGACGTGGATGTAGTCGCGGATGCAGGTGCCGTCCGGGGTCGCGTAGTCGTCGCCGAAGATCCGGGCGCCCTCACCGGCGTCGTAGCGCTCGAAGACCATCGGGACCAGGTTGAAGACGCCGGTGTCGGCGAGCTCGGGGGTGGCCGCGCCCGCCACGTTGAAGTAGCGCAGGCAGGCGGTGGAGATGCCGTGGGCCCTGCCGGCCGCGCGGACCAGCCACTCTCCGGCCAGCTTGGTCTCGCCGTACGGGCTCAGCGGCGCGCACGGGGTCTCCTCGGTGACCAGGTCCACGTCCGGCATGCCGTACACGGAGGCGGAGGAGGAGAAGAGGACGTTACGGACCCCGGCCGCGGCGACGGCCTCCAACAGGACCGTGAGGCCCTGGACGTTCTCGTGGTAGTAGTACAGCGGCTTCTCGACGGACTCGCCGACCTGCTTCTTGCCCGCCAGGTGCACCACGCCGGTGATGTCGTACTGCTGGAAGGTCTCGTCGAGGACGAGCCGGTCCAGGACGGAGCCGATCACCAGTGGAACGCCCTCCGGGACGCGGTCGGCGTTGCCCGTGGACAGGTCGTCGAGGACGACGACCCGCTCACCGGCGAGCAGCATCGCGCGGACGACGTGTGCGCCGATGTAACCGGCGCCTCCGGTGATCAGAAACGTCATGCGTGTCTCCCGAGCTCTAGCGTGACCGGCGGCCCGGACGGGCGCGGTCGAGGCGGTTGCGTACGAAGGTGGCGGCGCCCTCCGCGCCGGGTGCGAGCCGCAGCGCGAGCGATCCGGCGGCCGTGCGGTAGGGCTGCGTCAGCAGAACACCGTACCGGCCGCTGAGCAGCGCGCGGCGCCGCAGCAGGTCGCCCAGGGGGCGCAGGGAGGTGAGCAGGGAGCTGCCGTCCGCGCACTCCACGCTCACCCGGACGTCCCACGCCTGGATCCCGCGCAGGCCGCGGCGGCGGCCGGTCGCGGCCAGGGCGGCGAGCCGGAAGGGCAGCTCCGCGCTCCAGCCATCCGCGCCGTCGGGGCGCAGTTCGACGGCCGGGACCACGACCGGTTCGCCGCCCGCGCGCGGGACGAACCGCAGCTGCGCGGTGCGGGGCGAGGCCTCGGCGAGGCGCCCGTACAGGTCGTGGACACGGAGGGAAAGACGTGCGCCGCCGGCGGCCGGTTCCGCGTCCACGGTCACGGGGAGTTCGGCGACGGGCAGCTCGGCCAGCCCGTCGAGGACCGCGGGGGTCTCCTCGCTCCACACCGGGGCGCCGTCGCCGTCGCGGGCGTACGGCGGCAGCAGCCGGGGCGGCTCGGCGGCGAAGCGGGTCAGGCGCCGCACGTCGGGGGGCGGCGCCGGGGCGGCCCGCAGGACGCGCACGATCCAGCGGGCCCGGGCCGCGGCCGCCTCGATCGCGGCTCCGTCGAAGCCGGCGACGTAGTCCCGGGTCAGGGTCCACCAGGCGGCCTGGTAGTCGGGGTCGGCGCCCAGCTCCCGCAGGTACATCCGCAGGTCGTACTCCAGGAACTTGACCTGGCAGGCGAGGCCGAGGGCGGGGTCCGCTGCGGTCAGGACCGCGGCGGCGGCGCGGTGGGCCTCGACGCGGGACGCCCAGTTCCCCACGTCCTTGCGGTCCAGCGAGATGGACACCCGCGCGGCGGCCCGGCGCACGTGCCAGACGTAGACGAGCTCGGGGACGACCGCGATGCGGGGGGCGGCGGCCAGCACGCGGGCGGTGAAGACGAAGTCCTCGTAGACGAAGCGGCCGTCGGGGAAGCGGATCCCGTGCTCGTCGAGGAAGGACCGCTCGTAGAGCTTGTTGACGCACAGGGTGTCGCGGACCAGGTCGGGCCGGTCCGCGGGGCGCTCGATGACCTCGCCGGGGTTGTGCAGCCCGGGCATCCAGGGCACGTCGTGGCCCTGCGGCAGCTCGCGCCGCACGCACGCGCCGACGGTGACGGGCGCGCGGTGCTCCTCGGCGCCCCGCACCAGCGCCTCGGCGGCCCCCGGGGGCAGTACGTCGTCGCTGTCGAGGAAAAGGACGTACGGCTGGGACGCCAGCGCGATCCCGTCGTTGCGGGGCGTCCCGCAGCCCCCGCTGTTCTCCGTGCGGTGCACGACCTTCAGCCGCGGGTGTACGGCGGCCAGCTCGTCCAGCACCTTGGCGGTGCCGTCGCCGGACGCGTCGTCGACCGCGATGACCTCGCCCACGACGGGCCCTTGGGCCAGGGCCGAGGCCACGGCCTCGCCCACGAGCGCGGCGTCGTTGTAGGCGATCACCACGACGCTGACGCGGGGAGTGTTGCTGCTGCTCACCCCAGGATCCTATGGGACGTGCGGGGAGGGGTGACAGGTACCGGTCCACTCCGTGCGAAAGCCCCCGCAAAGGTCCCGGAGGGGATCTTCGCGGGGGCTGCCGTCAGAGGCGGGCCGGGTGTCAGCCGCCGGTCTGGTTCTGACGGAACTCGTCGTACTCCTGCTGCGCCGTGTCGCCGCGCTCGGCCTCGCGGTCGCGGCGGCGGGTCGTCGCCGGGCGCGGGGCCTCCAGGCGGTGGTCCTCGCCACGACGGCCCAGCATCTCGGCGCCGGCCATCATGGTCGGCTCCCAGTCGAAGACGACCGAGTTCGCGTCGGAACCGATCGCGACGCCGTCACCGGCGCGGGCGCCGGCCTTGCGCAGCGCGACCTCGACGCCGAGGCGGTTGAGGCGGTCGGCGAGGTAGCCGACGGCCTCGTCGTTGTTGAAGTCGGTCTGGCGGACCCAGCGCTCGGGCTTCTCGCCGCGGACGTTGTAGACGTCCTCGACCTCGTCGTAGGTGATCGTGAAGCCGGAGTCGTCCACGGCCTTCGGGCGGATGACGACGCGGGTCGCCTCTTCCTTCGGCTTGCGGGCGCGGGCCTTGGCGATGACCTCGGCCAGGAAGTACGACAGCTCCTTGAGGCCCGTACGGGCGACCGCGGAGACCTCGAAGACCTTGTAGCCGCGGGCCTCCAGGTCCGGGCGGACCATGTCGGCGAGTTCCTGGCCGTCCGGAATGTCGACCTTGTTCAGGACGACGAGGCGCGGGCGCTTCTCCAGGCCGCCGCCGTAGAGCTTGAGCTCGTTCTCGATGGCGTCGAGGTCGGCGAGCGGGTCGCGGTCGACCTCCAGCGTGGCGGTGTCCAGCACGTGCACGAGGATCGAGCAGCGCTCGACGTGGCGCAGGAACTCCAGGCCGAGGCCGCGGCCCTGGCTGGCGCCCGGGATCAGGCCCGGGACGTCGGCGATCGTGTAGACCGTCGAGCCCGCGGTGACCACGCCGAGGTTGGGGACCAGGGTGGTGAAGGGGTAGTCGGCGATCTTCGGCTTGGCGGCGGAGAGCACCGAGATGAGCGAGGACTTGCCCGCGCTCGGGAAGCCGACGAGCGCCACGTCGGCGACGGTCTTCAGCTCCAGGACGACGTCGCCACCGGTGCCGGGCACGCCGAGCAGGGCGAAGCCGGGGGCCTTGCGCCGGGCGGAGGACAGCGCGGCGTTGCCGAGGCCGCCGCGACCGCCTTCGGCCGCGACGTAGGTGGTGCCCTGGCCGACGAGGTCGGCGAGGACGTTGCCCTCCTTGTCGAGGACGACGGTGCCGTCCGGGACCGGCAGGATCATGTCCTGGCCGTCCTTGCCGGAGCGGTTGTCACCGGCGCCGGGCTGTCCGTTGGTGGCCTTGCGGTGGGGGCTGTGGTGGTAGTCCAGCAGGGTGGTGATCGCCTGCTCCACCACCAGGATCACGTCACCGCCACGGCCGCCGTTGCCGCCATCGGGGCCGCCGAGCGGCTTGAACTTCTCCCGGTGAACGGAGGCGCAGCCGTGGCCCCCGTTACCCGCGGCGACGTGCAGCTCGACGCGGTCCACGAAGGTGGTCATGGGTGTTCCTCCAGATACATACGGGAATGTCCCGGGCAGGCCTTGCTGCCCATTAAACGTGTCTATGTGACAACGCGCCGAGGGCGGACCTCTCTTCCCGGCTTTCGCCGGAAAGAGCTGAGATCCGCCCTCGGGGTGTTACGAACGCTTCAGATCAGCAGAGCTGGATCAGGCGGCCGGAACGATGTTGACGACCTTGCGGCCGCGGTGGGTGCCGAACTCGACGGCACCGGCCAGCAGCGCGAACAGCGTGTCGTCGCCGCCACGGCCGACGCCGGCGCCGGGGTGGAAGTGCGTGCCGCGCTGGCGGACGAGGATCTCACCAGCGGAAACGACCTGACCGCCGAAGCGCTTCACGCCGAGCCGCTGAGCATTGGAGTCGCGCCCGTTCCGGGTGGAAGATGCGCCCTTCTTGTGTGCCATGTCTCAGTCCCTCTTACTTCGCAGCCGCGGGGATACCGGTGACCTTGATCGCCGTGTACTGCTGGCGGTGACCCTGGCGACGGCGGTAGCCGGTCTTGTTCTTGTACCGCAGGATGTCGATCTTGGCGCCCTTGTGGTGATCCACAATCTCGGCCGTGACCTTGATGCCGGCCAGGACCCACGGGTCGCTGGTGACGGCTTCGCCGTCGACGACGAGCAGGGTCGAGAGCTCGACCGTGTCGCCAACATTGGCGGTGGGAATCTTGTCAACTTCAACGATGTCGCCGACAGCAACCTTGTGCTGGCGACCACCGCTGCGCACGATGGCGTACACGCGGATCTCTCTCTCACTCGGGGCGGGTGCTCCTGAAGCCAGCCGTTCAGACGGGCCGAGGCCCGCACGGATCCGGATTGGACGAGCGGCCTCTCCCAGTGCGACGCATGCGCGTACGCGGCGGGAGGGAGGTGCTCAGGAGCGCGGCGTGTCCTGAGACACGCCGACGGTCTAGGTTACGGGGCCCTCGTTCGAGGGTCAAACCGGGCCCCGCACGGCCGTGGGCCCCGCCGTCCGGCGGGGCCCACGGACCGGTGTGGATCAGGCTTCGGTCGCCGGAGCCGAGACGGACGGGAGCGTCTGCTGCTCCGCCGCCGCGGTCTTCTTCGTCGCCGCCTTCTTCACGGTCTTCTTCGCGGTCGCCTTCTTCGCGACCGTCTTCTTGGCAGCCGTCGCCGTGGTCTTCTTGGCGGCGGTCGCCTTCTTGGCCGGGGCCTTCTTGGCGGCCGTCTTGCGGACCGCCTTCTTGGCCGGAGCGGGCGCCTCGACCTCGGCGTCGACCTCGGCCACGACCTCGGCCTCGGCCTCCACGACGGGCTCGGCGACCGCGGCTTCGGCGGCCGGGGCCTCCTCAGCCGCGGTGGCGACCACGACGATCGCGGCGTCCGCCGAACCGGCCGGAGAACCGGCGGGCGCGGTGGCCTTGCGGGTCGCCCGACGGCGCGGGCGCGCCGGGGCGGCGTCCGCCACGGGCTCCGCGACCGGCTCCACGACCGGCTCCGGCTCCACGACGGGCTCCGGGGCGACCTGCTCGACGACCGGCTCCGGCGCGGGGGCCTCCTGGACGGCCTCGGCCGTCTTGGGGGCACCCACCGGGGCAGTGGCCTTGCGGGTGGCGCGGCGGCGGGTACGGCCCTGCGGAGCGGCCTCCTCGACCGGCGCGGCGACCTCGGCGACCGGAGCGGCCTCGACCACCGGCTCCGCCTCGACGACGACCGGCTCGATCACGACCGGCTCGACGACCGCCGGGGCGACCGGCTCGGCGACGACCTCGGCCACGGGGGCCGGTGCCGGGGCCGCAGCGGCCTGGACCGGAGCCCGGTCGGACCGGTCCGCGCCGCGCGGGGCGCCCGCCGGAGCGGTCGCCTTGCGGGTGGCACGGCGGCGGTTGCGGCGGCCGCTGATGCCCGCCGCGGCCTCGGCCTCGCCGGGGCTGCTGTACAGCTCCTCGTCCGGGACGAAGGCGGGCTCCGGCAGGGCGCGCGGGGCGGCGACCTCGGCCGCCAGCTCCGCCTCGGTCTCCACCTGCTCCTCGGCGTCGACGTCGGTGTCGACGTCGGCGTGCGCGTCGCCGTACTGCTCGTGGTCGTGCTCGTGCTCGCCGGTGCGGCCCGCACGCTTCTTGGCGCGCTTGCCGTTGCCGCCGCCGCCGATGACGGTCGGCTGCTCCATGTGCACGATCACGCCGCGACCGTTGCAGTGGACGCAGGTCTCGGAGAAGGACTCCAGCAGGCCCTGGCCGACCCGCTTGCGGGTCATCTGCACGAGGCCGAGCGAGGTGACCTCGGCGACCTGGTGCTTCGTGCGGTCACGGCCCAGGCACTCCAGCATGCGCCGCAGGACCAGGTCGCGGTTGGACTCCAGGACCATGTCGATGAAGTCGATGACGACGATGCCGCCGAGGTCGCGCAGCCGCAGCTGGCGCACGATCTCCTCGGCCGCCTCCAGGTTGTTCCTGGTGACGGTCTCTTCGAGGTTGCCGCCCTGACCGGTGAACTTGCCGGTGTTGACGTCGATGACGATCATCGCTTCGGTCTTGTCGATCACCAGGGAGCCGCCGGAGGGCAGCCACACCTTGCGGTCGAGCGCCTTGGCGAGCTGCTCGTCGATCCGGTACGTCGCGAAGACGTCGACCTCGGAGGTCCAGCGCGAGAGCCGGCCCGCCAGGTCGGGGGCCACGTGGTGCACGTAGCCGTGGATGGTCTCCCAGGCGCTGTCACCGCTGACGATGACCTTCGAGAAGTCCTCGTTGAAGATGTCGCGGACGACGCGGACGGTCATGTCCGGCTCGCCGTACAGGAGGCTCGGCGAAGAGGTCGAGATCTGCTTCGACTTCTTCTGGATGTCCTCCCACTGGGCCTGCAGGCGCTCGACGTCGCGACGCAGCTCGTCCTCGCTCGCGCCTTCGGCCGCCGTGCGCACGATGACGCCCGCGTCCTCGGGGACGATCTTCTTGAGGATCGTCTTCAGGCGCGCGCGCTCGGTGTCGGGCAGCTTGCGGCTGATCCCGGTCATCGAGCCCTCGGGCACGTAGACGAGGTAGCGGCCGGGCAGCGAGACCTGGCTGGTCAGGCGGGCGCCCTTGTGGCCGATCGGGTCCTTGGTGACCTGCACCAGGACCGACTGGCCGGACTTGAGGGCGGCCTCGATGCGGCGCGGGCCGTTGGCCATGCCCAGCGCTTCGAAGTTGACCTCGCCGGCGTACAGGACCGCGTTGCGGCCCTTGCCGATGTCGATGAAGGCGGCCTCCATCGACGGCAGCACGTTCTGGACCTTGCCCAGGTAGACGTTGCCGACGTACGAGGTGGCTTCTTCCTTGTTGACGTAGTGCTCGACGAGCACGTTGTCCTCGAGGACGCCGATCTGGGTGCGCTCGCCGCTCTGGCGGACGACCATCACGCGCTCGACGGCCTCGCGGCGGGCCAGGAACTCGGCCTCGGTGATGATCGGGACGCGGCGGCGGCCCTGCTCGCGGCCTTCGCGGCGGCGCTGCTTCTTGGCCTCCAGGCGGGTCGAGCCCTTGATGGACTGGACCTCGTCGGAAGAGGTGGACTCGCTGCGCTCGCGGGCCGGACGGGGCTCGCGGACCTTGACGACCGTGCGGACGCCCTCTTCGTCGGCGGCTTCGCCCTCGGCACCGGAGTCACCGCTGCGACGGCGACGGCGACGGCGGCGACGGCTGGAGCTGGAGCCGGCCGGCCCGTTCTCCTCGTCGTCGTCCTCCTCGGACCCGGCGTCCTCGTCGGCCTCCTGCTCGGCAGCGGCCTCCTCGCCCTCCTCGGACTCATCCTCGGCGGACTCGTCGAGGTCGGCGGACTCGCCGCGGCGGCGGCGACGGCCACCCCGGCGACGGCGGCGCGACGGACGGTCGCCCGACTCGTCGTCCTCGTCGACCTCCAGCTCCGCGGCCTCGGCCTCGGGCTCCTCGTCCAGCACGGACTCGACGGAGAGCGGGGCGTCGGCCCGCGTCGCGGGCACCTGGGCGGGCTCGACGGCCTGCTCGGGGGCCACGGCGCCACCACGGCGGCGACGGCGACGGCCCGCGGCGGGCGCGGCGGCGGGGGCCGGCGCGGGGGCGACGACCTCGGCCTCGAACTCGAACTCTTCTTCTTCGTCCTCGACCTCGTCGACGCGCGCGGCGGCGGCCGCCATCGCGGCGGTCTCGGGGGTCTGGAACATCGGCTCGGCGAAGACCGGCGCCTGGAAGACGGCGACGGCCGGACGCGCGGCGCGACGGCCGCGCGGTTCGGCGGCCGGTGCGGCAGCGGGCTGCGGAGCGGCGGCCGGTGCGGCGGCGCGGGTGGCGCGGCGGCGCGGCGCGCGGCCCTTCGGAGAGTCCACGGCGTCGGCGACCGTCACGGCGGCCTTGGCCGCGGGCTCCTTGGGCTCCTCGACCGGCTCGGCGGCCTGCGGGGCCTCGGCCGGGGCGGTGACGGCGCGGGTGGCACGACGACGAGCACGCGGCGCGGGAGCGGCGTCCTCGACCGGCGCGGCGACCGGCTCGGCGACCGGGGTCTCCACGACGACCGCGGCAGCGGGCTCGACGGCCGGAGCGGCCTCGGCGACCGGGGCGGCGACGGCGCGGGTGGCACGACGACGAGCACGCGGCGCGGGAGCGGCGTCCTCGACCGGCGCGGCGACCGGCTCGGCGGCCGGGGTCTGCGCGACCACCGCGGCAGCGGGCTCGGCGACCGGGGCCGTGGCCGCGCGGGTGGCGCGACGACGGGCACGGGGGGCGGGAGCGGCGTCCTCGACGGGCGCGGCGGCCGGCTCGGCGGCGGGGGCCTCGGCAGCGGCTTCGGCGGCCGGAGCGGCCTCGGCGACCGGGGCGGCGACGGCGCGGGTGGCACGACGACGAGCACGCGGCGCGGGAGCGGCGTCCTCGACCGGCGCGACGGCCGGCTCGGCGGCGGGCGCCTCGGCAGCGGCTTCGGCGGCCGGAGCGGCCTCGGCGACCGGGGCGGCGACGGCGCGGGTGGCACGACGACGAGCACGCGGCGCCGGAGCGGCGTCCTCGACCGGCGCGGCGACCGGCTCGGCGGCCGGGGCCGGAGCGGCCTCGGACGTCTCGGCGGTCACGACGGCGCCGGGCGGACCGGCCGGCCGCGATGCGGCGCGGCGCCGCCTGCGCGGCGGCAGGTTGTCGCTGGGGCTGTTGCCCTCGGCGGTGTTGTCGTTGGTGGTGTTCTCGTTGTTGAGCATGTGCGGGGTTCTCCCGTCGCGCTCCCGGGCGCCGCGGCTGACATCCGGTCCGGCACGGCTCCGCACGATGAGCGCGGAACCGGCCTCCGGGGCGCGTGCGCCACACGGGAGCTGTAGTCCATGGCCGCCGGTTCCGTACGTGGTTGTCCGTACGGCCTGGCGGAAGTCTTCAGGTCTTTGCGCTGCCCGACCCAGGGAAATCCCGGATGCCAGGGTGGCGCGGCAACGACAGTCCCTACGCGGCGGGACCTTCCGGCGCCTTCGCGTCGGCCGCTACGGCAGCCGTGGGTGGGGCGGCCGTGATGGCCTCGCGGTCGGGCGCGAGCGGGTCGGTCACCGTGCCGGACTCCTCGTCGAAGAGCCCCTGCGCCAGCCTGGTCACCGCTGCGGGGACCGGCGGCGCCAGGTCGGCCACAGCTCGGAGACCGGACAGGACGTCGTCGGGTCGAACGGCAGGTGTCAGATGCCGAACAACCAGCCGCAGTATCGCACAAGCACTGTCCAGCGGCCTATCAGCCGGAACGACCGAGGTCGTGGCCAGGTCGAGGCTGACGACGGCGCCGCGCGTGTCGAAGGTCCGCATGCCGTTCTTCGTACGCCGCTGGACCTCGACGGTCTCGGCGGCGAGGAAGAGCGCCACGGCCCGCTCGGCCTCGGCGGGGTCCGTGCCGTCCAGGCGCAGTTCCCAGATCGAGGCCGTGAGCCGGTCCGCGAGGCCCGAGGTGCGGGCTTCGACGGCATCGACGATGTCGAGGCCGGCCGGCATCGACTCGTCGAGCAGGGCGCGCAGCGTCTGCGGGTCGCGGGGGGCGGCCAGGGCGATCTCCAGGTACTCGGCTTCGCTGCCGGTCCCGGTGGGGGCCGCGTTCGCGTACGAGACCCTGGGGTGCGGGGTGAAGCCCGCCGAGTAGGCCATCGGAACCTCGGCGCGGCGCAGGGCCCGCTCGAAGGCTCGCTGGAAGTCGCGGTGGCTGGTGAACCGGAGGCGGCCGCGCTTGGTGTAGCGCAGTCGGATGCGCTGTACCACCGGTGCGGGAGGGGGGCCTTCGGGCTGTCGCTTGCCCAGTGGTTCTTCTCCTTGTGCGGGGCGGGCGCTCTCGCGCACCGCCCGAGTCTGTGGAGCCGTCCGGCCGTGCCCGCTACTCCGGCTCACCCCCGCTGGTGCGGGGAGATCTCGGGTGCGTGCGCGTCGCCGTCAGCTGTCGTACTACCCACAGTACGCGCCCGTGACCTCGCCGGTTGCACAGGAGGAGGAGCCTCAGTCGATGGAACCGGGCTCGGCGAGCCAGCGGGTACTGAGCCCGATGTGCTTCGCCAGGGTCTCGAAGTCCCGGTCGTAGTGCAGCACGGTCAGGCGGTTCCGGGCCGCGGTCACGGCCACGATCAGGTCGACCACACCCGCCGAGCGGACGCACCCGGCCGCGGCCAGTGCCCCTTGGGCCGCGAAGAGCCGGGCCCAGACGTCGTCCGGGACGCCCTGCCAGACGTACAGATCGGCGAACGCGCCGCGCATCGCCTCGTACTGCGCGGGCGACCGTGCCGAGTACAGCGCTTCGGCCTCCGTGGCGGGGCACATGGCGATGCGCCCGGACGCGAGCACCGGCTCCCAGGCCGCCAGCGGCCCGGGCAGCGTGATGCGGTGGGCCGCCGACGTGTCGATCAAGAAGCGTTCCGACTCCCCCACGGTCCGCGCACCTCCTCCTTGAATCCGGGCTCCCGGCCCTTGTCGAACGCGCCTTCCTCATCGAGCGCGATCAGCTGCGCCAGCGCCCGTTCGCGCCGCAGCCTCGCTCCTATCTCGGTGAGGGCCGCGTTGACCGTGTCCTTCTTGGTCTTCGTGCCCAGCGCCTCGGCGGCCAGCGCGAGGGCTTCCTCGTCGATGTCGATCAGGGTCTTGGCCATGGCCACCGCCTCCGGACTCACACGCGATATATAAAGAACCTCTCCCAAAAAGATATCCCAGGGCGCGGAGTGCAGAAACCTTAAGGCGTCATTCGAATGAATATGCCCCCCGCCGGATCCCGGCGAGGGGCATATCTGAGACGCGAGAGAAGGGCTGCCGTGGCGGGCGGCTACTTCACGACCGACAGCGGCAGCAGCTTCTGCCCCGTGGGGCCGATCTGGATCTGGGTGTCCATCTGCGGGCAGACGCCGCAGTCGAAGCACGGGGTCCAGCGGCAGTCCTCGACCTCGGTCTCGTCGAGGGCGTCCTGCCAGTCCTCCCAGAGCCAGTCCTTGTCGAGACCGGAGTCCAGGTGGTCCCAGGGCAGGACCTCCTCGTAGGTGCGCTCGCGGGTCGTGTACCAGGCCACGTCCACGCCGTACGCGGGCAGCGCCTTCTCGGCCGCCTGCATCCAGCGGTCGTAGGAGAAGTGCTCGCGCCAGCCGTCGAAGCGGCCGCCCGATTCGTAGACGGCGCGGATGACGTCGCCGATGCGGCGGTCACCGCGGGACAGCAGGCCCTCGACCACGCCCGGCTTGCCGTCGTGGTAGCGGAAGCCGATGGAGCGGCCGTACTTCTTGTCGCCGCGGAGCTTGTCGCGGAGCTTGGTCAGGCGCGCGTCCGTCTCTTCGGCCGACAGCTGCGGGGCCCACTGGAAGGGGGTGTGCGGCTTCGGCACGAACCCGCCGATGGAGACCGTGCAGCGGATGTCGTTCTGCCCGGAGACCTCGCGGCCCTTGGCGATGACGTTGACCGCCATGTCGCCGATCTGCAGGACGTCCTCGTCGGTCTCGGTCGGCAGGCCGACCATGAAGTACAGCTTCACCTGGCGCCAGCCGTTGCCGTAGGCGGTGGCGACCGTGCGGATCAGGTCCTCTTCCGAGACCATCTTGTTGATGACCTTGCGCATGCGCTCGGAGCCGCCCTCGGGGGCGAAGGTGAGGCCCGAGCGGCGACCGTTGCGGGTCAGCTCGTTGGCCAGGTCCACGTTGAACGCGTCCACGCGGGTGGACGGGAGGGACAGGCCCACCTTGTCCTCCGTGTAGCGGTCCGCCAGGCCCTTGGCGATGTCCGCGATCTCGGTGTGGTCCGCGGACGACAGCGAGAGCAGGCCGACCTCTTCGAAGCCGGTCGCCTTCAGGCCCCGCTCCACCATTTCGCCGATGCCGGTGATGCTTCGCTCCCGTACGGGACGCGTGATCATGCCGGCCTGGCAGAAACGGCAGCCGCGGGTGCAGCCGCGGAAGATCTCCACGGACATGCGCTCGTGGACGGTCTCGGCGAGCGGGACCAGGGGCTGCTTCGGGTAGGGCCACTCGTCGAGGTCCATGACCGTGTGCTTGGACACCCGGTACGGAACGCCGGAGCGGTTCGGAAGGACACGCGCGATGCGGCCGTCCGGGAGGTATTCGACGTCGTAGAAGCCCGGCACGTACACCCCGCCGGTCTTCGCCAGGCGCAGCAGGACCTCTTCGCGCCCGCCCGGACGGCCCTCGGCCTTCCAGGCGCGGATGATGTCGGTCATGTCGAGGACGGCCTGCTCGCCGTCGCCGATGACCGCGCAGTCGATGAAGTCCGCGATGGGCTCGGGGTTGAAGGCCGCGTGGCCGCCCGCGAGGACGATCGGGTCGTCGATCGTACGGTTCTTGGCCTCCAGCGGGATGCCCGCCAGTTCCAGCGCCGTGAGCATGTTGGTGTAGCCCAGCTCCGTGGAGAAGGACAGGCCGAACACGTCGAAGGCGCCCACGGGACGGTGGGAGTCGACGGTGAACTGCGGCACCTTGTGCTCGCGCATCAGCTCTTCGAGGTCGGGCCACACGCTGTAGGTGCGCTCGGCGAGGACGCCCTCGCGCTCGTTGAGCACCTCGTAGAGGATCATGACGCCCTGGTTGGGCAGTCCGACCTCGTAGGCGTCCGGGTACATGAGCGCCCAGCGGACGTCACATTCGTCCCAGTTCTTGACGGTGGAGTTCAGCTCCCCGCCGACGTACTGGATCGGCTTCTGGACGTGCGGAAGCAGGGCCTCGAGCTGAGGGAAGACCGACTCGGTCATCACGCGACTTTCGTGAAGCGGGCAGGGGGCGACTCTCAAGCGTACCCCGGGGCACGGGCGCCCCCGGCCGCCTCGATCAACGGCTAACCGCCCAGCGGGGCCCGGAGCCTCGGGTCCGAGGCCTCGGCCCAGACTCCGGGGAGTTCGCGTTCGCGGCGCTCGGCCAGGGCCTCCTCGCGGCCGTGCAGCAGACCCCAGGTGAAGGAGGACTCCCCCGCGCCGTTCGCCTGGACGGCCAGGGCGCGCAGGGCGTCGCGGGCGACCACGCTGTCCTGGTGGTCGCCGAGCAGGGTCTGGACCGACTTCATGGCCTTGGCCAGCCGTTTCGCCGGGTCGCCGAGGGCCGGTACGAGGATTTCCGCCGCGTAGCGGGCGCGCTTGGCGGCCTTGCGCGCGTCGTGCAGGGCCAGGTCGCGGTCCTCGCCCGGGGTGAGGGCGAGCGCCGTGCCGATCCGGCCGGAGAGGCGTTCGTAGTCGGCGAGCACCGCCTTGGGCAGGACGCGCAGGGCCGGCTTCGCGGCGGCCGGGAGCAGCGGCGGGTCCTGGAGCAGCGCGTCCAGGGCGTCGAGCAGGGCGAGGTGGCGCTTGCCGTCGAGGGTGGCGAGGGCGCGGCGCCGGGAGCCGGAGCGGCGGGAGGTGTTCCAGATCCGCAGGCGGGCGCGGACGGGGCCGAGCACCAGGGTCTGCGGGAGTTCGCCGAGGCGGGTGCGCAGGCGTTCCAGGAGGACCTCCTGGTCGCGGTCGACGCCGAGCTCGCCGGCGAGCCAGCGCAGCTCCTGGCCGAGCGGGTCGGTGCGCTCGCGGTCCAGGACGCGGCGGGAGGTGCGCAGCGCGCTGCGCAGGCGGCGGGTGGCGACGCGCATCTGGTGCACGGAGTCGGGCAGGCCGCGCCGGACGGCCGGGTCCTGGGCGACGAGGGCGTCGCGCTGGGCGCGCAGGTACGCGAGGACGTGGGCGCCCGCGGTCTCGTCGACCGGGTCGGCGCCGGGCCGGGGGGCGGGCGCGGATCCGGTCTCGGCGAGGGCGCGGGCGAGTTTGGAGGGGGCGGCGGAGGGGGTGAGTCCGGCCTTGCGGAAGCGCTTCTCGACGGCGTCGAGCAGGGCGGGGTCGACGTCGTCGGCGAGTTCGACCTCCACCTCGGTCCAGGCGGCGGTGGTGTCGTGGCCCTCGGCGCGCACGGCATCGGTGCTCAGCTCCGCGAGCAGGGCTCCGCCGGCGTCCAGGAGGTGGAGCACCTTGCGCGAGGACAGCAGCCGCATCTGCGGGACGAGCGCCGCGTCGCGGACCCGGGAGCGCAGCAGGGCGGTGAGGGCGCGCGGCACGCCGTCGGTGAGTTCCGCGCGGACCTCGTCGCGCACCCCGGGCGAGACGGGGAGCTTGAGGTGCCAGCCGGCGTCCTCGCCGCCGGTCCTGCGCCGCAGGGTCAGGCCGTCGGCGGCGAGCCGCTGGTCGGGGGTGTCGTAGTAGACCGCGTCGAGGTCGACGGTGCCGCGGTCCAGGGCCGTGGCGATGCCGGCCGTGCCCGTCAGGTCGGGCACTCCGCGCCGACCCGCCTTGACGCTCGTGAACTCGAATTTCCGCTCGACCTCGCGCTTGGTCTCCGCCATGCAACGAACGTAGTCCTGAACGGAAGGCGAAGTGAAGGCGAACGGCGGGGACGGCCGGGCATCGGCCACACATCCGGCCGAGACCGGCCCCTAGGGCCGGCCCCAGGCCCGCCCCAGGCCCGCCTCAGGCCGACATCGGCCGTTGCACCCTGATCGACTGCAACAGTCCGATGGCCACCCACACGGCGAACATCGACGATCCTCCGTAGGAGACGAAGGGCAGCGGCAGCCCGGCCACCGGCATGATGCCGAGCGTCATGCCGATGTTCTCGAAGGCCTGGAAGGCGAACCAGGCGATGATCCCGGCGGCCACGATCGTCCCGTACAGCTCGGTGGTCTCACGGGCGATCATGCAGGCGCGCCAGAGCACCACCCCGAGCAGGACCAGGATCAGCCCGGCCCCGACGAAGCCCAGCTCCTCCCCCGCCACGGTGAAGACGAAGTCGGTCTGCTGCTCCGGCACGAACTGGCCGGTGGTCTGGGAGCCCTGGAAGAGCCCCTCGCCCATCAGCCCGCCGGAGCCGATCGCGATCCGCGCCTGGTTGGTGTTGTAGCCGACGCCGGCCGGGTCCAGGGCCGGGTTCGCGAAGGCCGCGAAGCGGTTGATCTGGTACTCGTCGAGGATGCCGAGCTGCCAGATGAGTACGGCGCCCAGCGCGCCGGATCCGAGCAGCCCGAGCACCCACCGGTTGGAGGCCCCGGAGGCCAGCAGCACCCCGAGCACGATGACCAGCATGACCATGACCGAGCCGAGGTCGGGCATCAGCATGACGATGCCCATGGGCGCGGCGGCCAGGCAGAGCGCCTTGATCACGGTGCGGTGGTCGGGGTGGTCGAGGTCCCCCGCGTCCACCCGGGCCGAGAGCAGCATCGCCATGATGAGGATGATGGTGATCTTGCAGAACTCGGAGGGCTGGAGCGAGAAGCCGCCGCCGATGACGATCCAGGCGTGCGCGCCGTTGATGGTCGCGCCGAGCGGGGTGAGCACGGCCAGGACCAGGACCAGCGAGAGCCCGTAGAGGATCGGCACCGCGCCGCGCAGGGTGCGGTGGCCGAGCCAGACCGTGCCGATCATCAGCACCAGGCCGATGCCGGTGTTCATGGCGTGCCGGAAGAGGAAGTAGTACGGGTCCCCGTTGTTCAGCGTGGTGCGGTTGCGGGTGGCCGACCACACCAGCAGCGAGCCGATGAAGGACAGCGCCAGCGCGCTGAGCAGTATCGGCCAGTCCAGGCGCCGCAGCACCGAGTCCCGGGCGGTGAGCTTGCCGATCGCGCCCCGGTCGGGGGCGTAGCGGGAGACGGAGAAGGTGTTCGGTCCGGGCATCAGTCCTGCCTCCCGGTTCCCGGGCTGCGCGGCGGGCCGGCGGCGGGCGCCGGCGCGTCCGTCGGGCTCGGCGGCACGTAGGGCTTGACCTCGGGCGCGTCGATCGAGCCGTCGGGCTGGATCGTGGGGAGCGCCGTCTCGGGGTGCGGCAGCAGGGCCTTGGAGAGGTCCTGCTTGCCGGCCATGTCCAGACCGTAGATCGCGTTGTAGATGTTGCGCACGGCGGGACCGGAGGCGCCGGAACCGGTGCCGCCCTGGGAGATCGTCATCACGATCGTGTAGTCCTCGGTGTACGTGGCGAACCAGGACGTCGTCTGCTTGCCGTAGACCTCGGCGGTGCCGGTCTTGGCGTGCATCGGGATCTGCTTCTGCGGCCAGCCGCCGAAGCGCCAGGCGGCGGTGCCGCGCGTGGCGACGCCCTCCAGCGCATCGTTTATCTGCGACCGGGTCTTCTCGTCCATCGGCAGCTTGCCGTGGGCCTGGGGCTTGATCTCCTGGACGTTCTTGCCGTCGGCGCTGACGACCGCCTTGCCGATGGTGGGGTTCCACATGGTGCCGCCGTTGGCGATGGCGGCGTAGATGGTCGCCATCTGGATCGGGGTGACGAGGGTGTCGCCCTGGCCGATCGAGTAGTTGACGGAGTCACCGGCGCGCATCATGTTGCCTTCGAGGCAGTTCTCGTAGGAGAGCAGCTCGATGTAGGTGCCGCCCTTCTTGCCGACCTTGCACCACTGGTCCTTGTTGGCCTCCCAGAACCGCTGCTTCCACTGGCGGTCGGGGACCCGGCCCTTCTCCTCGCCCGGCAGGTCGACGTGGGTCTCGGCGCCGAGACCGAACTCGTGGGCGGTCTTGTAGAAGATGTCCGCCGGGTTCTTCAGCGGCTTGAGCGCGCCGTCCTTCTGCCACTGCTGGTGGGCGAGGGCGTAGAAGACGGTGTCGCAGGAGACCTCCAGGGCCTGGCCGAGGGTGATCGAACCGTGGCCCTGGGACTCGAAGTTCTTGAAGACCTGGCCGCCGATGGAGTACGAGCTGGGGCAGGGGTAGTTGCCGTCGAAGGCGTACCCGGCGTTCACGGCGGCGGCGGTCGGGATGACCTTGAAGATGGAGCCGGGGGCGGCCTGGCCCTGGATCGCCCGGTTCATCAGCGGGACGTTGGACTCCTTGGCGGTGAGCTTGGCGTAGTCCTTGCCGGAGATCCCGCCGACCCAGACGTTGGGGTCGTAGGTCGGGTTGGAGGCCATGGCCACGACGCGGCCGGTCTTGGACTCCAGGACGACGACGGCGCCCGCGTCGGCCTTGTAGTTGACGCCGGTGTTGCGGTCGTTCTGCTTGCGGGCCTCGACCATGGCCGCGTTCAGCTCGTACTCGGTGACGGCCTGGACCCGGGAGTCGATGCTGGTGACCACGTTGGCGCCGGGGACCGCGGGGTCGTTCTTGGCCTCGCCGATGACGCGGCCGAGGTTGTCGACCTCGTAGCGGGTGACGCCGGACTTGCCGCGCAGCGCCTTGTCGTAGGTGCGTTCCAGGCCGAAGCGGCCGACCTGGTCGGAGCGCAGGAACGGCGAGTTGGTGGTCTTGGCGCTCTGGATCTCGCTGTCGGTGACGGGCGAGAGGTAGCCGAGGACCTGGCCGGTGTTGGCGCCGCCGGGGGCCGGGTAGCGGCGTACGGCGGTGGGCTCGGCGGTGATGCCGGGGAAGTCCTCGGGGCGCTCGCGGATCTGCAGGGCCTGCTGGGTGGTGGCTTCGAGGGTGACCGGGATCGGCTGGTACGGGGAACCGTTCCAGCAGGGCTGGGGGGTCTTGGAGTCGCAGAGGCGGACCTTGTCCATGACCTCCTGCGGCTTCATGTCCAGGACCCCGGCCAGCCGGGTCAGGACGTCCTTGCCCTTGTCCTTTATCTTCATCAGCTCGGTGCGGCTGGCGGAGACGACCAGGCGGGTCTCGTTGTCGGCGAGCGCCACCCCGCGGGCGTCGAGGAGCGAGCCGCGCACGGCGGGCTGGACGACCTGCTGGACGTGGTTGTTCTTGGCCTCGTCCGCGTACTCCGTGCCGTTGCGGATCTGGAGGTACCACAGCCGCCCGCCGAGGGTGAGCAGCAGCGAGAAGACGAGCACCTGGAGGATGACGAGCCGGATCTGCACCCGGGGGGTGCGGCCGGTCTCGGGAATGTTGGTCACGCGCGGTCCCCCGTCACAGCTTCTTGACGCCCTTGACGCTCTTCACGCCCTTGACCCCCTTGACGCCCTTTATGCGCACGGCCTTGTTCGCGCGGCTGCGCGCGGTCTTCATCCGCAGGCCGCCGCGCTGGCTGCCGATGCGCAGGCCCGTGCCGCCCGAGAGCCAGCCGGAGGCCACGTCGGCGCCCTGCGCCGGGCCGCCGTTGGCCTCGACGGCCATCGGGTCGTTCTCCGCGCGCCGGGCCAGCGCCATCAGGAACGGCACCGTGAAGGGTGCGAGCAACAGGTCGTAGAGGACCGCGGTGAACAGCAGTCCGGTCAGCCCGACGTGGCGGGCGGCGGTGTCGCCGACGAGGGCGCCCACGCCCGCGTAGAGCAGCGTGGAGCCGACGGCGGCGGCCACCACGGTGAGCATCGGCCCCCAGGCGGAGCGGAAGCGCCCGGTGTCGGGCCGCACCAGCCCGCAGACGTACCCGGTGAGGCAGAGCACCAGGGCGTAGCGGCCGGCGGCGTGGTCGGCCGGCGGGGCCAGGTCGGTCAGCAGTCCGGCGCTGAAGCCGATCAGGGCTCCGCTGACCGGTCCGTAGACCAGGGCGAGGGCGACGACGGTGAGCAGGACCAGGTCGGGGACGGCGCCGGGCAGCTGGAGCCGCCCCAGCACGCTGACCTGGACGACGAGGGCGACCACGACCAGGGTCGTGGAGAGCAGGATGCGGTTGAAGCGCATGGCGGTCGGCTCCTACTCGTCGGCCGGCTTGGCGGACCCGCTGGGGGACGGCGCGACGGTGACGGTGACGGTCGGCGTCGGCTTGGGTCCCTCGGGCTTGGGCGGCAGGACGGCGTCGCGCGGGTCCTGCCGGGGCGGCATGACCACGACGCCGACGATGTCGAGGCGGGAGAAGCCGACGTAGGGGCGGACCCAGATCGTGCGGGTGAGGTCGCCGCGGGAGGGGTCGACCTTGACCACCTCGCCGATCGGGACGCCGGGCACGAAGGGCTTGTTGCCCCGCGAGCCGAAGGTGACGAGGCGGTCGCCGGGGCTGACCTTGGCCTTGCCGTTGAGCATCTGGACGGACAGGGCGCGGTCGCCCTGGCCGGTGGCGAAGCCGAGCTCGCCGGTCTTCTCCAGGCGGGTGCCCACCGTGAAGTCCGGGTCGTTGGCCAGGACGACGGTGGCGGTGTCGGGGCCGACGGTGGTGACCCGGCCGACGAGTCCGTCGCCGTTGAGGACGGTCATGTCGCGTTCGATGCCGTCCTTGCTGCCGGCGTCGATGGTCACCGTCCAGGAGAAGCCCTGGGCCGCTCCTATGGCGATGACCTCGGCGCCCTTGATGCCGTACTGACCGGAACCGGCGCGCTTGAGCATCTCGTCCAGCTCGTGGATCCGGCTCTTGTTGCGGTCGTCGCTGCCCAGCTTGGCCTTGAGCGCGGCGTTCTCGCCTTCGAGCACGGTGATGCGGTTGTGGCGCTCACCGGAGTCGCGCACCGCCCCTATGGCGTTGGCGACCGGGTCCACCGCGGTCGCCACGCCCTTCTCGACCGGGCCGAAGACCGCTGCGGCGGCCTGCCGGGCACCGTCGACCGGTGACTCCTCGCCCGCTCTGATGTCCACCGTGATCAATGCGAACGCGATGGCGATCAGCAGTACCAGGAGCAGCCGGCTCTCTCGTGTGTCCCTCACGTGCGGCGGCCGTGCCTTCCTCGTCGGAATATTTCCCTGCCTGTATATCAACGATCCGCCGTACGGGAGCGACAGCACCCGTACGGCGGATCCTTGTGTTCCGCAAGGCCGTCCGCCCCGTGGGCCCCCTGGCAGGGGGGCGCGCGGCGGGGCGGGTCAGCGGCGGGGCTGCGCGTCCAGGACCTGCTGGAGCGCCTCGAACTCCTCCACGCACTTGCCGGAGCCGAGCGCGACCGAGTCGAGGGGGTCCTCGGCGATGTGGATCGGCATGCCGGTCTCGCGGCGCAGCCGCTCGTCGAGGCCGCGCAGCAGGGCGCCGCCGCCGGTGAGGACGATGCCGCGGTCCATGATGTCGCCGGACAGCTCCGGCGGGCACTTGTCCAGGGTCGTCTTGACCGCGTCGACGATGGCGTTGACGGGCTCCTCGATGGCCTTGCGCACCTCGGCCGCGGAGATGACCACGGTCTTGGGCAGGCCCGAGACGAGGTCGCGGCCGCGGATCTCGGTGTGCTCGTCCTTGTCGAGGTCGTAGGCCGACCCGATGGTGATCTTGATCTGCTCGGCGGTGCGCTCGCCGAGGAGGAGCGAGTACTCCTTCTTGATGTGCTGGATGATCGCGTTGTCCAGCTCGTCACCGGCCACCCGGATGGACTGCGCCGTGACGATTCCGCCGAGCGAGATGACGGCGACCTCGGTGGTGCCGCCGCCGATGTCCACGACCATGTTGCCGGTGGCCTCGTGGACGGGCAGGCCCGAGCCGATGGCGGCGGCCATGGGCTCTTCGATGATGTGCACCTGGCGGGCGCCGGCCTGCGTGGACGCCTCGATGACGGCGCGTCGCTCCACTCCCGTGATGCCGGAGGGTACGCAGACCACGACGCGCGGACGGGCCAGGTAGCGGCGCTTGTGGATCTTGAGGATGAAGTACCGGAGCATGCGCTCGGTGATCTCGAAGTCGGCGATGACGCCGTCCTTGAGCGGGCGTACGGCGACGATGTTGCCGGGCGTGCGCCCGATCATCTTCTTCGCTTCGGAACCGACCGCCAGAATGCCACCGGTGTTCGTGTTGATGGCGACCACGGACGGCTCGTTCAGGACGATACCCCGGCCCCTCACGTACACCAGCGTGTTGGCGGTCCCGAGGTCGATCGCCATGTCACGGCCGATGAACGACATAGTGTTCCCCTTGTTCCCCATGAGGAGCGTCTGGCCTTCCAGTTGATAGCGGCTGCTGTCAGGTCGGCGAGGTGGGTGTGTGGGTGGAGGCCCCATCGTAATGCCGCAAGTACGGGCACCGCGCGACGGGACTCCGGCAATCCCGCCGGAACGGAAACCCGCCCCCTAGTGGTGACGTCGCGTCCTGCGCATACGTTCCCGTGATCACCCGTTAATACCGAAGGGCGACCGAAATTAATTCGGTCGCCCCAGGTCATGAGCGCTATTCGGCTGATGTTCCGTCAGGAAAGAGTCATCAGAGAGCCGGGAAGAACAGCTTCAGCTCGCGCTCGGCGGACTCCTCGGAATCCGACGCGTGGATCAGGTTCTCCCGGGTGACGGTGCCGAAGTCACCCCGGATGGACCCCGGCGCCGCGGCGATCGGGTCAGTGGGTCCGGCCAGCTGGCGGACACCCTCGATCACGCGTTCCCCTTCGACCACCAGGGCGACGATCGGGCCGGAGGACATGAAGCCCATGAGGGGCTCGTAGAACGGCTTGCCCTTGTGCTCCCCGTAGTGCGCCTCCAGGGTCTCCTGGTCCAGCGTCCGCAGCTCCAGCGCGGGGATGGTCCAGCCGGCCTTGCGCTCGATCCGGCCGATGACCTCGCCGATCAGACCACGACGGACGGCGTCGGGCTTGAGCAGGACGAGAGTGCGCTGGGTCATGTTCTAACTCCTTGCGGCATACGGGTGCGGTGCGTCGAGGCTACAGGGGCCGTACGGGGCCCCGTCACGCAGCGTCAGGAGCGGCCGCCTCCGCCTGCGCGGCCCAGCGGGCCTTGATGACGTCGATCTTCCGCCCGTAGTGCACGGAACACCACCACAGGCCCGCGAACACCGCACCGAGGATGAACATCGTCGGAACGACGAACCCGCTCAGGACCAGCCCGATCTGCAGCGCCCACCCGATCTGGACGGCACCGGGGCGCGAGAGCATCCCGCACAGCAGCACCGACAGCAGCATGGTGACCCCGCAGACCGTCCAGACCGCGGCCTGCGTCAGGTCCGGGTTCTTCATCGCGACCAGACCGGCGAAGCCGATCACGAAGAACTCGCCGATCAGCGTGCTGGCACAGAGCGTGCGCATGTCCTCAGCCCCTCTTGAACAGCAGGCGTGCCTCGCCCACCGTGATGACGGAGCCGGTCACCAGGACCCCGGCCCCTCCGAATTCGGCCTCTTCCTCCGCCAGGGTGATGGCCGCCTCCAGCGCATCGTCCAAACGGGGCTCCACCTGCACCCGCTCGGCGCCGAAGACCTCCACGGCGACGGTGGCCAGCTCGTCCGCGCCCATCGCCCGGTGGCTGCTGTTCTCGGTGATCACGACCTCGGCGAAGATCGGCTCGAAGGCCTCCAGGACGCCCCTGACGTCCTTGCCCTCGCTCGCGGCGACCACGCCGATGAGCCGGCTGAAGCCGAAGGACTCGGTGACCGCCGCGGCCGTGGCCAGGGCGCCCGCCGGGTTGTGCGCGGCGTCCAGCACCACCGTGGGGCTGCGCCGGACGACCTCCATCCGGCCCGGGGAGGACACGGAGGCGAAGGCCTTGCGCACGGTGTCCACGTCCAGCGGACGCGCGTGCTCGGCGCCGATCCCGAAGAACGCCTCGACGGCCGCCAGGGCCACCGCCGCGTTGTGGGCCATGTGGGCGCCGTACAGCGGCAGGAAGATGCCCTCGTACTCGCCGCCCAGCCCGCGCAGGGTCAGGTGCTGGCCGCCGACCGCGACCTCGCGGGCGACCACGCCGAACTCCATGCCCTCGCGGGCCACGGTCGCGTCCACCTCCACGGCCTTCTTCAGCAGCACCTGCGCCGCGTCCACCGGCTGCTGCGCGAGGATCACGGCGGCGCCCTGCTTGATGATCCCGCCCTTCTCCTGCGCGATCTCGCCGGGAGTGGAGCCGAGCCGGTCCGTGTGGTCCAGGCTGATCGGGGTGATCACCGCGACCGAGCCGTCGATCACGTTGGTGGCGTCCCAGCTGCCGCCCATGCCGACCTCGATCACGGCCGCGTCGACGGGGGCGTCCGCGAAGGCCGCGTAGGCCATCCCGGTGAGCACCTCGAAGAAGGACAGCCGGTACTCCTCGGCCGCGTCGACCATCTCCACGTACGGCTTGACGTCGTGGTAGGTCTCCACGAACCGCTCGTGGCTGATCGGCAGCCCGTCGAGGCTGATCCGCTCGGTGATCGACTGCACGTGCGGGCTGGTGTAGCGCCCGGTGCGCAGCTCGAAGGCCACCAGCAGGGCCTCGACCATGCGGGCGGTGCTGGTCTTGCCGTTGGTGCCGGTGACATGGATGGAGGGGTACGCGCGCTGCGGCGACCCCAGGACGTCCATCAGCGCCTCGATGCGCGTGACGGACGGCTCCAGCTTGGTCTCCCCCCAGCGGCCGGCGAGCTCCTGCTCCACCTCGCGCAGGGCCCGCTCCACCTCCGGGTCCTCGGGGCGGGAGGGGGCCTGGTCGCCCTGCGGCGCCCCGCCATGGGCGCGCAGGGTGCGGCTGCCGGCCTCGATCACCGCCAGGTCGGGGTCGCGGTCGGTCTCTTCGGCCACGATCTGGTCGAACTCGTCGGGCCGGTCGTCGCTCTCAGGCTGCTGCTCACTCACGGGCCCCAGTCTACGGACGGGGAGCGGAAGGACTTTCGGCCCGGGCGTTTCGGGACCTTGGGCGCAAAGGGCGACCAGATCGTTATGCGAGTCTTGCGGCAGGAGATTGGGGAACAAATGCCGCAGGCCAGCAGCAATAAGACAGGATCCAGCCGCGACATAGGAATAGACCTGGGGACCGCGAACACCCTCGTCTACGCACGGGGGCACGGCATCGTGCTCAATGAGCCGTCCGTGGTGGCGGTCCGGGCGGGGACCACGGCGGCTGTGGCCGTGGGTACGGAAGCCAAGGAGACCATCGGCCGCACCCCCGGCTCCATCACCGCGATCCGCCCGCTCCAGGGGGGCGTGATCTGCGACTACGAGGCCGCGGAGGAGATGATCCGGCATTTCGTGCGCAAGGCCGTGCCGGGCCGCAGGCCGCGCACCCGCATGGTGGTCTGCGTGCCGTCCGGGGTCACCCCGGTCGAGCGGCGGGCCATCGTCCACGCCTCGACCCGGGCGGGGGCCAAGACCGTCCACCTGATCGAGGAACCGATGGCGGCGGCGATCGGCGCCGGGCTACCGGTCTCGGAGCCGCGCGGCTCGATGGTGGTGGACATCGGCGGGGGCACCACCGAGGTCGCCGTGATCTCGCTCGGCGGGATCGTCACCTCGCAGTCGCTGCGGGTCGGCGGGGACCGGCTCGACGCGGCGATCATCGACTACGTGCGCAAGGAGCACTCGCTGCTCATCGGCGAGCGGACCGCCGAGGACGTCAAGTGCGCCATCGGCTCGGCCTGGCCCGTCCCCGGCTGCCCGGAGCTGGAGGAGCGCACCTTCACCGTGCGCGGCCGCGAGAAGGTCGCGGGAATGCCCAAGACCCTGGAGCTGACGGCCTACGACGTCCGCTCGGCCCTCGACGAGCCGGTCGAGGCGATCATCGCGGCCGTGCGCACCACCCTGGAGGAGTGCCCGCCGGAGCTGTCCGGCGACGTGATGGAGTACGGGATCGTGCTCACCGGCGGCGGCGCCCTGCTGCCGGGACTGGAGCTGCGCCTCGCCGCGGCGACCGGCATCCCGGTCTTCGTCGCGGAGAACCCGCTGGACTGCGTGGCCCTGGGCTCCGGCAAGTGCGTGGAGGACATGGACACGCTCAACTCACTGCTGTCCCCGGCGAATTAGCGGCGCGGGCTCGACCGCACCCGCGCGGGTGCGGTCAGCCGCGCGGCAGGGTGGCCACGACGAGGTAGGTGTCGTCCGTGCGCGTCGTGGTCAGGGTGCCGCCCAGGCTGCGGACGCGCTCGGCCATGCTCGCCGTGCCCGAGCCGGCCGAGACGGGGGCGCGCACCGGGCCGCGCACCGGCAGGCCGTTGCCGACCGCGATCCGCAGCTGCGGGCCGTCGACCCCGATGGACACCTCGATCGTCTCGCCGCGCGCGTGCTTGGCGGCGTTCGTCAGGCACTCCTGGACCACCCGGTACACGGCGGCCTGGCGCAGCGGCGAGAGGGAGCGCGCCTGCGGGTCCATGACGAGCCGGACGGGCGATCCGGCCCGGCCGCTCTCGTCGGCGAGCTCGGGCAGCCCGTCCACGCCCGGGGTGGAGGCCCGCTCGCCGCGCTGCACGATGATCTCGTTGAGCACGAGGTGGGCCCGGCGCGCGGTGTCGGCCAGCTCCTCGAAGTCCTTGGCGTACGCCGACTCGCGCGTGCGCATCGAGAGCACCTCGGAGCGCACCGTCAGCAGGGTCAGCTCGCGCCCGACGAAGTCGTGCACGTCCCGCGCGACCGAGCGGCGCTCCTGCTCCACGGCCTGGTAGACGGCCGCCTCGCCGCGCCGGACGGCCAGCTCGCTGACCAGGTCGTGGCGGTAGGCGGCGATGCCGACGGCGGCGGCCAGCACGCCGATGGGGATGACCAGACTGAGGAAGCCGCTCAGGGTGTCCGCCCGCTCCTCGGGCCACCCGGGCAGGTTGAAGAGGGCGAAGGCGAAGAGGACGTACCCGGCGGTGGCGAGGATCCCGGACCGCCGCCCGCGGTAGCGACCGACCGAGTAGAGCGCGAACTGGATCAGGGTCAGTTCGTGCAGCCAGCCGATGAAGAGCAGCGCGGTGAGGTACGCGAGCCACGGCGCCCGGCGCCGCACCAGCAGGGTGGCGGCCCCCAGGGTGAGCACCACGGCGGCCTGCGGGGCGTTGAGCGAGTTGTCCTCGGAGGCCAGTCCCGGCAGGTCGAGCGCCATCAGGGCGAGGCAGCCGAGGGAGGTGAGGACGTCGAGCGCGCGGGGCGACCCGGCCCAGCTCTCGGGGAGTCGCCGGCCCGTGGCCAGGACCCACTGGAGCGCCGAGGCGACGGGCTTGACGTGCATGCCCTCCATCATCCGTGCTCGGCGAGGACGATCGAATCTTCCGGGCGTCCGGAAAAGGTGATATGCCACACTCCGTCTGGATGTGGATCAGGGCCGGACGGCCCTGCCCCCGCCCGGCCCGCCTTCGTAACCTCGAAAAGATGACCCCCGAGTACTCGGTCGGCGCCCGGCGGCGCGGCCTCCCCCTCCTGATGCTGCTCGGCGGCGTGATCGGCACGCTCTCCTCCTGCGTGCTGACCTACGACCGCATCCGCACCCTGGAAGACCCGCTCTTCAGCCCCGGCTGCAACATGAACGCCGTCCTGAGCTGCGGCGACGTGATGACCACCTGGCAGGGCAACCTGCTGGGCTTCCCCAACATGATCCTGGGCATCGCGGGCTTCGCGGCGCTGGCCGCGCTGGGCCTGGCGCTGGTCGCCGGGGCGGTCTTCCCGCGCTGGCTGTGGCGGGGGGTGTGGGCCGGGGTCGCGGCGGGCTTCGTCTTCACGGTGTGGCTGATCGGCCAGTGCCTGTTCGTGATCGGCGCGCTCTGCCCCTGGTGCATGGTCGTGTGGGCGGTCATGATCCCGCTCTTCTGGTACGTCACCCGACACCTGGCCCGGCCCGGGTCCCCGCTGCGGGCCCTGCCGCACTGGCTCGTCCCGACGTTCCTCTACGTCCTGGTGCTGGCGCTCATCCTGTCCGTATTCGGTGTTCGAATTTTCTGACTATTTACCTAGGATCGGTTCCCTGCGGCCCTCCGGCCCGGCAGCACGCCCGACCCGACCCGAGGCCCGCTTTCCGATGAGTCACGTCCCGACCAGCTCTGCCCCCGTCCTGCCCCGCACCACGGACGGCCGATACAGACCCGGCGCACCCGGTGCACCCGGCACGCCCGCGCGCCGGCGCCGCCCCGGCGCCCTCGCCGCCCTGGTCTCCGCGCTCATGTCCATGACGGCGTACTGCGCGGGCCTCGCCGCCCACGGCACCTACCCCTTCGGCCCGTCCCCGCGCGCCGACAACGACCTGCGCCACCAGTACGTGCCCTTCCACACCCAGCTGTGGGACCTCCAGCACGGCGCGGCGCACGGCGACCTCCTCTACAACTGGCAGAGCGGCTACGGCGTCGGCTTCCTCGGCGACTTCTTCACCTACCTGGCCAACCCCTTCTCCTGGCTCGTCGGGCTCTTCCCCCGCGACCAGAGCGAATTCCCCGTCTTCCTGGTCAGCCTGTTCAGCATGGGCCTGGCCGCCGCCGCCATGACCGTCTTCCTCGGCCGGCTGCGCCCCGGCTCGCCCTGGCTGCGCGCCCTGATATCCGTCGGCTACGCCCTGTGCGGCTGGAACCTGGCCGAGGGCGCCATCGTCCCCATGTGGATGTGGGGCCTGGTCGCGCTCCCGCTGCTCGCGATAGCCGCCGACTGGTGCCTGACCGGCCGCCGCCGGGTCCTCGGCAGCCTCCTCGTCGCCCTGTGCTGGTACGCGAACTTCTACACCGCCGCCATGGCCACCCTGGCCGCCGCGCTCGTCCTGCTGCTGCGGCTGGCGACCGCCGACACCGACCGGCCCACCCGGCTGCGGGTCCTGTGGCGGGCCGCCACCATGACCGCCACCGGCATGCTGCTCGCCGCCCCCGCCATCGTGGTGTGCGCCCTCGCCAACGCCCAGGCCCAGCCCACCGACAAGTACGTCGTCAGCGTGGCCACCCCCGCCCTCGGCTACCTGGCGATGTTCCTGCCCGGCAGCATCGCGAGCCCCTCGGCGCCCAACGTGTTCACCGGCTCCCTCGTCCTCCTGCTGGTCCTCGCACTGCCCTTCCAGTCCCGGGTCCCGGTCCGCGAGCGGATCGCCTGGGCGGCGCTGATCGTCCTCACCGCGCTCTCCTTCGTGTACACGCCCACCGCGAAGCTCTGGCAGGGCCTCGCCCTCCCGCACGGCGCCCCCTTCCGCGAGTCCTTCGTCCTCAGCGGCTTCCTGGCCATGGCCGCCTGGGTCTGCCTGGCCCGGATGCCCCGGCCGCGGGCCCTGCTCGGCGGGGCCGCGCTGCTCTCCCTCCTGCTCGCCCTGACCTACGACGCCCAGCCCGTCGGCGGCCACGCGCTGACCGGCAGCCTCGTGGGCGGCGCCGCCGTAACCGGCCTGCTGCTGCTCTACGCGCGCGGGCGCCGGCGCCGGGCCCGCGGCGCCGTCGTCGCCCTGCTCGCCGTCACCGTCCTCGCGGGGGCCACGTACTCCGTCTACGGGCTCACCGACCTCCTCGACCCCGCCAAGCGCGGCCCCGCCCGCGCCCAGACCATGACGGAGCTCGGGCTGAACGTCCGTCGGGTGCTCGCCCCGCACGAGGACTGGCCCGCCACGCGCACGGACCCCGGGCCCGGGGTCTTCGTCACCAACAACGACGCCATGCTGCTCGGCACCGGGGGCGGCTCGTACTACAGCAGTTACATCACCAAGGAGACCGCCGACGCGCTGGCCGGGCTCGGCCTCGGCGAGGCCATGGGCGGCCGCCACCTGTGGCCCGTCCGGGACCCCGTCCTCCAGGCCCTGCTCGGCATCGGCGCCACCGTCGACGTCATCGACACCGACGGGGCCCGGGCCCGCGACACGACCGCGCTGCCGCTGGTCGCCGTCCGGCCGCCGGGCAGCGACCGCGCGTACGGCGCCCCCGCGGACTCGGTGTGGGCCCGGCGCCAGGCCGCGCTGGGCGCGCGGGTGTACGAGGTGCCCGCGCTCACCGCCCAGGACCCGCGGCGCGGCCTGCGGCTGAGCCCCGACACGGCGGACCCGGCGGACGCCCGGGCCGTTCCCGCAGGGAACACCTTCACCGCCCAGTGCACGCCCGGGGCGCGCGCCTTCCTCCACGCGCCCGCGCTGCGCGCCGACGTCGCGGCGGCCGGCGGCGCCTCCGAGGGCTTCTACGGCGACCCGCCGCAGCGGCTGGCGCCGCTGAAGGAGCTGGGCACCGTCCCGGCCGACGGCCGCTTCGTCTTCACCGTCCGCACCGGCGAGGACGGCCAGTCGCTCCCGGCCGACGCGCTCGGCTGTCTGGACGTCCCGGCCTTCGAGCAGGCGGTGCGGACCCTGCGGGAGACCGGCGGCGCGGCCGTCGAGGCCGGCGGGCACTCCCTGACCGCCCGCCTCCCGAAGGGCTCCACCGGCACCGCCGTGGTCGCCACCACCGCTCCCCCGGGCTGGACCTGCTCGGTCGACGGGGGCCCGGCCCGGCCACCGGTGTCCTACCAGGGGCTGCTCGGCGTACCGCTCGGGAAGGGCGGCGCGGACCGGATCGAGTGCGCCTACACGCCACCGGGCCTGTCCGCCGGCCTCGCCGGGACCGGCGCCGGCGCGCTGGCGCTCCTCGGCATGGCCGTCGCGGCGCGGCTGCGCGGACGCCGGAGCAGCGGACGCCGGAGCGGGTGACCACCGCCATACGACGAAGGCCCCGCACCGTGAACGATCCACGGTGCGGGGCCTTCGTCGTATCGAGCTGCTGGCCGCTAGCCCTGCGGGAGCGAGTCCAGCTGCGCCTGGATCCGGGCGATGTCCGCCCCGGCCTTGGCGAGGCGGCCCTTGATCTTGTCCACGACGTTGTCGGGGGCCTTGGCGATGAACGCCTCGTTCCCGAGCTTCGCCTCCGCCTGCTGCTTCTCCTTCTCGGCGGCGCCGAGGTCCTTGGTCAGGCGCTTGCGCTCGGCGGCCACGTCGATGGTGCCCGACAGGTCGAGGGAGACGCTGGCGCCCGCGACCGGGAGGGTGGCGGTGGCGCTGAAGGCGTCGCCCTCCGGCTGGAGGCGCAGCAGCTGCCGGATGGCGGCCTCGTGCGCGGCCAGCGGCGTACCGGCCAGGTCCAGGCGGGCCGGGACCTTCTGGCCGTCCTGCAGACCCTGCTCCTTGCGGAAGCGGCGGACCTCGGTGACCACGGCCTGGACGCTGCCGATCTCGGCCTCGGCGGCCTCGTCGCGGAAGCCGCTGTCGTTCGGCCACTCCGCGATGACCAGGGACTCGCGCCCGGTCAGCGTGGTCCACAGCGTCTCGGTGACGAAGGGGACCACCGGGTGCAGCAGCCGCAGCATGACGTCGATGACCTCGCCCAGCACCCGGCTGGAGACCTTGGCCTGCTCGCCGCCCGCGAAGAACGTGGTCTTCGACAGCTCGACGTACCAGTCGAAGACCTCGTCCCACGCGAAGTGGTAGAGGGCCTCGCTGAGCTTCGCGAACTGGAAGTCGTCGTAGTACGCGTCGACCTGCGCGACCGTCTTGTTGAGGCGGGACAGGATCCAGCGGTCGGTCGCCGACATCTGCTCGACCGGCGGCAGCTCGCCCTCGATCGTCGCGCCGTTCATCAGCGCGAAGCGCGTGGCGTTCCAGATCTTGTTGGCGAACTTGCTGGACGCCTGGACCCAGTCCTCGCCGATCGGGACGTCCGTGCCGGGGTTGGCCCCCTTGGCCAGGGTGAAGCGGACGGCGTCGGAGCCGTACTTGTCCATCCAGTCCAGCGGGTCGACGACGTTGCCGAAGGACTTCGACATCTTCTTGCCGCGCTCGTCGCGGACCAGGCCGGTCAGCGCGATCGTCTTGAAGGGGGCCACGCCGTCCATGGCGTACAGGCCGAACATCATCATCCGGGCGACCCAGAAGAAGATGATGTCGTGGCCCGTGAGCAGCACGTCGGTCGAGTAGAACTTCTTCAGGTCCGGGGTCTGCTCCGGCCAGCCGAGCGTGGAGAACGGCCACAGGCCGGACGAGAACCAGGTGTCGAGGACGTCGGTGTCCTGCGTCCACCCCTCGCCGGTGGGCGCCTCGTCGTCCGGTCCGACGCAGACGACCTCGCCCTCGGGGCCGTACCAGACCGGGATGCGGTGGCCCCACCACAGCTGGCGCGAGATGCACCAGTCGTTGAGGTTGTCGACCCAGTCGAAGTAGCGCTTCGACATCTCCTCGGGGTGGATCGCGACCCGGCCGTCGCGGACCGCGTCACCGGCGGCCTTGGCCAGCGTCTCGACCTTGACCCACCACTGGAGCGACAGGCGCGGCTCGATCGTGGTGCGGCAGCGCGAGCAGTGGCCCACGGAGTGCTGGTACGGACGCTTCTCGGCGACGATCCGACCCTGCTCGCGCAGGGCGCCGACGACCGCGGAGCGGGCCTCGAAGCGGTCCAGGCCCAGGAAGGGGCCGTGGACCGTGATGATGCCGCGCTCGTCCATGATCGTCATGGACTCCAGGCCGTGCCGCTGGCCGATGGCGAAGTCGTTCGGGTCGTGCGCGGGGGTCACCTTGACGCAGCCGGTGCCGAACTCGGGGTCGACGTGGGTGTCGGCGACGATCGGGATGGTCCGGTCCGTCAGCGGCAGCTTGATCCGGGTGCCGATCAGGTGCTGGTAGCGCTCGTCGTCGGGGTGGACGGCGACGGCGGTGTCACCGAGCATCGTCTCGGCGCGCGTGGTCGCGACGACGAGGGTGTTCTCGCCCTCGCCGTACATGATCGAGACGAGCTCGCCCGCGTCGTCCTGGTACTCCACCTCGATGTCGGAGATCGCGGTGAGGCAGCGGGGGCACCAGTTGATGATGCGCTCGGCGCGGTAGATCAGCTCGTCGTCGTAGAGCTTCTTGAAGATCGTCTGGACGGCCTTGGAGAGGCCCTCGTCCATGGTGAAGCGCTCACGGCTCCAGTCGACGCCGTCGCCGAGCCGGCGCATCTGGCCGAGGATCTTGCCGCCGTACTCTTCCTTCCACTGCCAGACGCGCTCGACGAAGTCCTCGCGGCCCAGGTCGTGGCGGGACTTGCCCTCCTCGGCGAGCTGCTGCTCGACCTTGTTCTGGGTCGCGATGCCGGCGTGGTCCATGCCGGGCAGCCACAGCGACTCGTAGCCCTGCATCCGCTTGCGGCGGGTGAGGGCGTCCATCAGCGTGTGCTGGAAGGCGTGGCCCAGGTGCAGGGAGCCGGTGACGTTGGGCGGCGGGATGACGATGGTGTAGCCGGGCTTGTCGCTCGCGGCGTCGGCCGTGAAGTACCCACGCTCCACCCAGCGCTCATAGAGCTTCCCCTCTACCTCGGCCGGTGCGTACGCGGTCGGCAGTTCGGAGTTGGGGCTGCTGGGTGTCTGCGCGTTCTCGGTCACGGGCACAGGATACGGGCGGTCCCCACCCCGTTACGAATCGATACCGCATCCCGGCATCCGTTGACCTGCGCATGACGGGTCGGCGTCACTGGGCCCATGAACGAGAACGATCAGCAGCCGACGCGGCCCCCCGTACCGGCCCCTCCCGCCCCGTACGCGCCGCCCACCTCGCCCACCCCGTACGCGACGACACCGCCGGTGCCGCCGTCGAAGGCGAAGCGTGCCGTGTGGATCGTCGCGGCCGTACTCGTGACGGCCGCGAGCGTGCTGGGCGGGCGAGCGGCCATGAACGCGTTGCTGGACCCCGACGAGCCGAAGGCGGCGAGCACACCCGGAGCGCGGCCGTCCCGGTCCGCCCCGGCCCCCGAGGCCGCCGAACCGGCCGCCGACGCGGGCCGCTACCGCCTGGCACCGCCCGCCTCCTTCCAGGGCCTGACGCTCCAGGACTCCGGCCCACGGGTCGACGCCATCAAGCAGGGGCAGGGCCCGGCGAAGCCCGGCACGAAGCCCGTGGCCGTCGTGTACGCGGACGGCGAGGGCACCGCTCAGCTCGTCGTCAGCGGGACCGAGGGCCGGTTCGCCGACGAGGACCCGGGCGCGGCGGTGGACACGGGCCTGCGGGCCATGGGCATCCAGGACGGGCAGGTCACGACGCACGAGGCCGGCGCGCCGGCGGGCGGCGCCATGCGCTGCGGCATCCTCGCGATCCAGGGCGGCTCGCTCCCGCTGTGCATGTGGGCCGACCACAGCACGCTCGTGACGGTCACCGTCCCCATCGAGAACAAGCCGGTGACACTCGACGCACTCGCGGCGCGGGCGAAGGCGCTGCGGGAGGTCATGGAGGTCCCCGCGTCGTAGTTCGGTAACTGCCGGGCCCCCGGGGCACGGATACTCACGCCCTTCCGACAGGATGTGAGCAACATAAGCAGTTCCTAAGGGGGACGCGGGTATGAGTTACAACCAGCCAGGTCCGTACGGCGGCCAGCAGCCGCAGCAGCCGGGACCGTACGGGGGCCAGCCGGGCCCGTACGGCCAGCAGCCGCCGCAGCAGCCGCAGCCCGGGTACGGCTACCCGCAGCAGCAGCCCGGTTACCAGCAGCCGGGCTACCCCCAGCAGCCCCCGCCCCCGCCGGCGCCCGCCCCCGGCTACGGCTACCCCCAGCAGCCGGGCGTCCCCCCGCAGGGCTACCAGCAGCCGCAGCAGCCCGGTGGCTACCAGCAGCAGCCCCCGAAGAAGTCCAAGACGGGCGTGATCGTCCTCTCGGTGGTCCTCGCGATCGCGGTCATCGGCGGCGCGGGCTGGTACTTCACGAAGGGCGGCGGCGGTTCGAGCAGCACCGTGGCGGCGGACACCAAGGGCTACAAGCTGGTGGCACCGGACACGGTCGGCGAGTTCAAGAAGGACCCGAACTACGCGCAGAAGGAGTTCACCGCCCAGGACAAGCAGCAGGCGGAGGCCGCCGGCGTCAAGAACCCCACTCAGGTGGGCATGACGTACCAGTCGGGCGACCCGAAGAACCCCCTGCTGGCCAAGGGCCTCAACTTCCAGGGTTTCTACGGGGAGGTCGCCGACCCCGAGAAGGCGGTGGACGGCTACTTCGCCATGGCCAAGCTGAACTCCACCAAGGACGCGAAGACCACCGAGGTCGAACTCGTGGGCAGCCCCAAGACGATGACCCCGGCGGGCTTCAAGGGCGCCGTGATGAAGTGCCAGGAAGCCAAACTCACTTCGAAGAGCGCGGTCTCCAAGGGGCCCCAGGCGGCCACGATCCCGATCTGCATCTGGGGTGACTACAGCACCCTGAGCATGGTCAGCGCGACGGACCTGGCCTCCCTGCTCGCCGGCAAGCCGGGCTACACGCTGGAGCAGACCGCCGAGCTCACGGCGAAGCTGTACAACACGGCCCGCGTCAAGGCCTGAACACGCGAAGGGGCGCCCCGGATGATCCGGGGCGCCCCTTCGCGTACGTCGTGCGGCGGCCGTGTCAGGCCGACTTCTCCTGCGGGCCCTGGTCCTTCGGGATGATCCGCGGGACCAGCGTGGGGTTCACGTTGGAGCGGACGACCTCGGAGGTGACGACGACGCGGGCCACGTCCTTGCGGGACGGGACCTCGTACATCACCGACATCAGGACCTCTTCCATGATGGCGCGCAGGCCGCGCGCGCCCGTCTGGCGAAGGATCGCCTGGTCCGCGATGGCTTCGAGCGCCTCGCGCTCGAAGTCCAGCTCGACACCGTCGAGTTCGAACAGCCGTTGGTACTGCTTCACCAGGGCGTTACGCGGCTCGATCAGGATCTGCAGCAGGGCCTCGCGGTCCAGGTTGTGCACCGAGGTGATGACGGGGAGCCGGCCGATGAACTCGGGGATCATCCCGAACTTCACCAGGTCCTCCGGCATGACCTCGTGGAACTGGTCGCTGGCCTCGATCTCGCGCTTCGAGCGGATCGTCGCCCCGAAGCCGATGCCCTTGGCGCCGGCGCGCGACTCGATGATCTTCTCCAGGCCGGAGAAGGCTCCGCCCACGATGAAGAGCACGTTCGTCGTGTCGATCTGGATGAACTCCTGGTGCGGGTGCTTCCGGCCGCCCTGCGGCGGTACGGAGGCGGTCGTGCCTTCCAGGATCTTCAGCAGGGCCTGCTGGACGCCCTCGCCCGACACGTCTCGCGTGATCGACGGGTTCTCGCTCTTGCGAGCCACCTTGTCGATCTCGTCGATGTAGATGATCCCGGTCTCGGCCTTCTTGACGTCGTAGTCAGCCGCCTGGATCAGCTTGAGCAGGATGTTCTCGACGTCCTCGCCGACGTACCCGGCCTCCGTCAGCGCCGTCGCGTCGGCGATGGCGAACGGAACGTTGAGCATGCGCGCGAGCGTCTGGGCCAGCAGCGTCTTGCCGGAACCCGTGGGTCCCAGCAGGAGGATGTTGGACTTCGCGAGTTCGATCGCGTCGTCCCGGCCCTGCGCGCCGCCGTTCTCGCCGGCCTGGACGCGCTTGTAGTGGTTGTACACCGCGACGGAGAGCGCCTTCTTCGCCGGCTCCTGGCCGACGACGTAGCCCTCCAGGAACTCGTAGATCTCGCGAGGCTTGGGGAGTTCCTCCCACCTGACCTCGGAGGTCTCCGCCAGTTCCTCTTCGATGATCTCGTTGCAGAGGTCGATGCACTCGTCGCAGATGTACACACCGGGACCTGCGATGAGCTTCTTCACCTGCTTCTGGCTCTTTCCGCAGAACGAGCACTTGAGCAGGTCGCCACCATCACCGATGCGTGCCACGAGGTGCTTCCCCTTCGCCTGGGAGACGCTTGGTTCAGCGCTCCTGGTGCCTCTATCCGACGGTACCTTGCCAAGTGCCCCCTGCGGGGCCCCCTTGACGTGGTTCACATCGCCTTCTGCGACGATCGCCCACGCCAAGGGGCGGCAAGGATCAGACCGCGTTGCTCTTGCGGGTGGAGACGATCTGGTCGATCAGGCCGTACGCGAGCGCGTCCTCGGCCGTCAGGATCTTGTCGCGCTCGATGTCCTCGCGGATCTTCTCGAGCGGCGTGGTGGAGTGCTTGGCCAGCATGGTCTCCAGCTGGTCGCGCATCCGCAGGATCTCGCGGGCCGCGATCTCCAGGTCGGAGAGCTGCTCGCGGCCGGTGCCGCCGGACGGCTGGTGGATCAGCACGCGGGCGTTCGGCAGCGCCATGCGCTTGCCGGGGGTACCGGCGGCCAGCAGGACGGCGGCGGCGGAGGCCGCCTGGCCCATGCAGACCGTCTGGATGTCCGGCTTCACGAACTGCATCGTGTCGTAGATCGCCGTCAGCGCGGTGAAGGAGCCACCGGGGCTGTTGATGTAGATGGAGATGTCGCGGTCCGGGTCCATCGACTCCAGGCACAGCAGCTGCGCCATGACGTCGTTGGCGGAGGCGTCGTCGATCTGCACGCCGAGGAAGATCACGCGCTCCTCGAAGAGCTTCGCGTACGGGTCGTACTCGCGCACGCCCTGCGAGGTGCGCTCGACGAAGCGCGGGATGACGTAGCGGTTGTCCACCTGCGGACCGGTGTGGAGGCCGCTCGCGGGAGAGAGGTTGTTCATGTACATCGGGGGTTTCACCATCCTGGTGGCGTTCTACGGCTGTCGGCTGGGTGCGTGCGGTCGCCGCCGGGGTCCGGGACCCCGGCGCTGCCCGGGGATCAGGCCCCGGTGCCACCGCCACCCGGAACGTTGGACGCGGCCGAGATGATCTCGTCGATCAGGCCGTACTCCTTGGCCTCCTCGGACGTGAACCAACGGTCGCGGTCGCCGTCGCGGATGATCGCTTCGACCGTCTGGCCCGAGTGGAACGCGGTGATCTCGGCCATGCGCTGCTTGGTGCGCAGCAGGTACTGGGCCTGGATCTTGATGTCCGAGGCGGTGCCGCCGATGCCCGCGGAACCCTGGTGCATCAGGATGTCGGTGTTCGGCAGGGCGAAACGCTTGCCCTTGGCGCCGCCGGTGAGCAGGAACTGGCCCATCGAGGCCGCCATGCCCATGCCGATGGTGACGACGTCGTTCGGGATGTACTGCATGGTGTCGTAGACGGCCATGCCGGCCGTCACCGAGCCACCGGGGCTGTTGATGTACAGGTAGATGTCCTTCTCCGGCTCGGCGGCCAGGAGCAGGAGCTGCGCCGTGATCTTGTTGGCGATGTCGTCGTCGACCTGCTGGCCGAGGAAGATGATGCGCTCGCCGAGCAGCCGGTTGTAGACATGGTCGCCGAGGCCGCCACCGATGGACGGCTCACCCGCGGCGTGAGGCTTCAGATTCGTCACGTATCCACCTGCTCGTCTCCGACGGCTCACGTGCCGTCTCAGCGTCTCTTTCAGGGGCCGCGGCTCGGCCGATGCGGACCTGTCCGCCGGCGTCCGGGTACTCCCGCAACCCTCGTATTCATGGACCCTAACGCGCAGGTCGGACAACGCCATCCCGCTTCCCGAACTGTTCGCTCGGAGCGCAAGCTCCGGAGCCCCGCGCGAGGCGAAGCCGAAGGGCCCGGGCGCATCTGCGTCCGGGCCCTTCGGGCACTGCTCACAAGCCTCGCGGGAGGACCGTGACCGGCCCCCCGCCTGGGCTTACTTGGCCTCTTCGGCCTCGTCGGCGTCAGCGGCGTCGGCGTTGACCGCGGCCTCGACCGTCTCGGCGGCCTGCTCCTCGTCCTCGTCGGACAGGTCGACCTCGACACCGTTGGTGTCGGTCACCTTGGCGGCCTCGACGACGACCGCGAGGGCCTTGCCGCGGGCGACCTCGCCGACCAGCATCGGGACCTGGCCGCCTTCGACGACGGCCTGGGCGAACTGGTCCGGGGACATGCCGGAGGACTGCGCGCGGCGCATGAGGTGCTCGGTGAGCTCCTCCTGGTTCACGTTCAGCTTCTCCTTGTTGACCAGCTCGTCGAGGAGGAACTGGGTCTTGATGCCCTTGACGGCCTGCTCGCGCGTCTCCGCGTCGAACTCCTCGACCGTCTTGCCCTGGATCTCCAGGTACTTCTCGATGGTCAGACCCATCTGGCCCAGCTGGTGGTGCTCCAGGCTGTGCTTGCGGGTGTTGACCTCGTCCTCGAGGAGCTTCTCGGGGATCGGGACCTCGGCGAGCTCCAGGAACTTCTCCAGCACGCGCTCCTGGGCCTGGGTGGCCTGGTCGTACTGCTTCATGTTCTCGAGGCGCTTGCGGCTGTCGGCCTTCATGTCCGCCAGCGTGTCGAACTCGCTCGCGGTCTGGGCGAACTCGTCGTCCAGCTCCGGCAGCTCGCGGGCGGAGACCTTGGTGACCTTCACGGTGACCTCGGCGTCCTTGCCCTCGGCGGAACCGCCCTTGAGCTGCGAGGTGAAGGTGGCCTCGCCACCGGCCTCCAGGCCGGTCACGGCCTCGTCGATGCCTTCGAGCAGCTCGCCCGAGCCGATGGTGTACGAGACGTCGGAAGCGACGCCGTCCTCGAGGACCTCACCGTCGACCTTGGCTTCGAGGTCGATCGTCACGACGTCGCCCTCGGCGGCGGCGCGCTCGACGACGTTGGTGGTCGCGAAGCGGCCGCGAAGCTGCTCGATCGACTTCTCGACGTCCTCGTCGGTGACCTCGATCGCGTCGACCTCGACCTCGATGCCGGAGTAGTCCGGGATCTCGACGGTCGGGCGGATGTCGACCTCGGCGGTGAAGGCCAGCAGTTCGCCGTCCTTCAGCTCCGTGATGTCGACCTCGGGCTGACCCAGCGGGTTGACCTCGGCTTCGTTGACCGCCTCGGTGTAGAACTTCGGGAGGGCGTCGTTGACGGCCTCCTCCAGCACAGCACCGCGGCCGAAGCGCTGGTCGATGACTCGGGCCGGGATCTTGCCCTTACGGAAGCCCTTCACCGTGACCTGCTGGTTGATCTTCTTGTACGCCGCGTCGAGGCTGTCCTTGAGCTCCTCGAAGGGCACCTCAACAGTGAACCGAACCCGAGTAGGGTTCAGGGTCTCCACGGCGCTCTTCACGGTTAGGTCTCCTTGTGGCTGACTGCTGGGGTTCTGCTGACGCTGCGATTCAGCGGTTCAGCGGATCGGGCCCGGTACATCAGACACACGGGCACGCAGCTTGCATAGTAACCGCAAGCGGTCAGCAGCCCACAACGCGATCTTCATATCGACGCTGACGAAGGCGGCCCCGCCGGGCACCTCGGGACCCGTCGACGACGGTGCTGGTGGTGCGCGTGCGGTGGTGCCACAGGTGCATCGCGGCGATGCCGCGTGATGTTGGTCGGGGTGGCCGGATTCGAACCGACGACCTTCCGCTCCCAAAGCGGACGCGCTACCAAGCTGCGCCACACCCCGTCGGTGCGACACGTAGGGTACATGCCCGGAGACGTTCCGGAGCGCCTGCGTGAGGGAATGCGTGGAAGAGCGTGGAAGAGCGCGGGAGACGCGACCGGGAATGCGGTGTGCGATCGCCCGCCGGAACCGGCTAGGATGCAGCGTGTGCCACGGTCGGTGACCTGCGGTACGCACCGTGCGGGCGTAGCTCAATGGTAGAGCCCTAGTCTTCCAAACTAGCTACGCGGGTTCGATTCCCGTCGCCCGCTCTTGATGACGAAGGGCCAGGTCAGAGGATGTTTCCTCTGCCTGGCCCTTCGTCGTTCCCGGGGCGCGCGGGCCGCGCCTCAGTAGACGGACAGTGGCGGTATCCGCACCCGCAAGCCGGCATCGCGCAGTTTCTGCTGCCAGCGCGCCTCCGTCTCCGCCCGGCCGAGCCGGATCTCTCCCCATCCCTCGATGGAATCCGGCAATGCCTCGCCCCGGGCCCAGGCCCCCAGCAGCATCCGGGTCTCGCTCCTGGCGAGGAAGCCCACCTCTGCCGCTGAGTACCCACCCACGTCGCCCACCGACGCGAGATCCAGGAAATGGCATGTCTCGGCGATGCGTTGGCGCAGCTCGCCGTCGAGGATGAAGGACTGCTCGAACCCCAGGACCTTGTAGATCTCGGTGAGGCTCAGCACGGTCTCCTCCAGGGGCTGGTTCACGAGCCCGATGGGGTTCTCCAGGTAGGCGGAGAGGATCCTTTCCACGGCGCGCATCTCCCTGCCCCCCTTCGCCCTCCTGCCCTCGTCCTCAACGGCCTGGCGTCGCGCCGTCTCGGCGTCCTCCAGGTGTTCCCGGCGGGACGTCCTCGCCTGGCGGCGAGCGCCGATCCTCCCCATGGCGTCACCGCCCAAGCCGATCAGTCCGCCGATGAGCACGGCGACGACTGTTCCCCACTCCACGTTCCCTCCCCGTTCCAGAAGACCTGCCGAAGCGATTCCCCTGGATATTCGCCGGGGCGTGGGGGTGCTGACCAGTACGATCAGCGTTCGTCTTCCAGGGGGACATCGCATGAGCTCGGGTATGGCACTCGCCGTCGGTCGCGACAGGGAATGGATCATCCGCAACGCCAAGGGGCGGAAGTTCGTCTTCGAGTCCGCGGAGGAGGCCTTCGAGGAACTGCACGAGTACGGCGAGGGGGCCGTAGTGCTGACCCGGGAGGTCTACCGGGGCATGTTCCGCACCAAGCCCGTCACCGACTGGCAGGAAGTCCCGCCGCCGGCCGTCGATCCCCGCGCGGAGGTGCCCGGGGGTGGCGATGAGTGAGCTGGACCTCGCCGTGGTGGACGCGTCGAGCTACCGCGCCCGGGCGGGCGGGGAGGCACGGGGGTGACGGGCCGTCTCCGGTTCGGCTGGGAGTTGGCCGGGGCGGGGTGGGCCGTCTGTCGGGTTTCCGATGGTGCTGCGGAGTGGACGGGTGTTGTCGGTTACCTCACGGACGCCCTGGCCGACACCTTGCTCGCGGTGGTCGGGCTCTACGGGGCCACGGGCGTCCAGCGGATCTCCTTCGACCTCGAACCGGCCGAAGCGCGGTGGCGGCTGCGGCGCCACGGTGCGGACGTGTCCGTCGACGTCCGCCAGTTCCCGGACATGACCACGAGCTGGGACGCACCCGACGACGCGGGCACCCTCGTGTGGAGCACCACACGGTCCCGCGGCGAGCTCGGCCACGCGGTGGTGGAGGCCGCCGAGGAGGTGCTGCGGGCCCACGGCGAGGCAGGGTACCGGAGCGCGTGGGGTGCTCATCCCTTCCCCGTGGCGGCCCTGCGAGAACTGCGGCGGCTGCACCGGCGGAACGACGCCTGCCCGCAGGCGCAGTGCCGGCGTGGGGCGCTGCCACCGCGGCCGAACCGCGTCTGCGCGCCGGATCTAGAGCTTGATGCCGGCGATCGTGTCCGCGAGGGAGTTGAGGAAGCGGTTCACGTCGGGCGCGATGGAGCTGGACGCCAGGAAGAACCCGAAGAGGGCGGCCACGATCGCGGGGCCCGCCTTGATGTGGTTGCCGCGGATCAGCACCACCAGGATGACCGCCAACAGAACCACCACTGACAGCGAAATGGCCACTACTGATCACACCTTCGGTCGTCCCCTGGTCGGCCCGGGGCCGCGCGGCCACGCGCGTCCCCAGGAACATCGTGCCACCAACGGGCCCCGCCTATCCGCCCGGTGACGACCCTTTCTGCCAACCGGGCCGGTTTCAGAGCCCGAGCAGGGACCGGACGCGGGCATATTTGGCGGTCAAACGCAGCCTGGTCGCCCCGTCCAGTACGGACAGTCGGTCGGGGTCCGCGTTGTGGGCAAGGTCCGCCTCCTTGACGAGCAGCGCTCCCGGGGTCGCCAGGATGCGCGCGGTGTACTCCTCGACCGGCTCCCCCGATCGCTTGGTGACCGCCAGGACCATGTCCTTCACGGACTGCGGGAGGGCGGCGCGGTCCAACCACTCGCGGCTCAGGGCGTCGTCCTCGACCGCGTCGTGCAGCCAGGCCGCCGCCTGCTGCTCCGCGCTGCCGCCGCGGGCCCGGACGCCCTCCGCGACGGCGGCGAGGTGCTCGGCGTAGGGGCGGCCGGCCTTGTCGGTCTGGCCCTCGTGCGCCGCGCGGGCCAGGGCCTCGACCTCGGCCAGGGTGAGGGGCGTGGACGGGGGCGTGGACGGTGACGGTGCGGGGTGGTCGTCGGTCATGCGGTTCCTTCGGCGGCGCGGCGCAGGGCCCGGGCGGCCCGGTGCACGTCGGCGGACGTGGTGCGCCAGTTGGAGAACGCGGCGCGCAGGGCGGGGGTTCCCGCGTAGACGGTGGGGGTGACGAAGACTTCGCCGTTCGCGGCCTCCCGCAGGGCGGTCAGGCGGGCCGGGGTGGGGTCGGTGGCCAGGGTGAAGCAGACGACGTTCAGCCGGACCGGTGCGAGCAGGGTGAAGACCGGGTCGGCGTCGAGCCGCGCGCCCAGCTCCCGGGCGCAGGAGATGTCCCGTTCGACGATCTCCCGGTGGCCCTGGCGACCGTACGCGCGCAGCGTGAACCACGCTGCCAGGGCCCGCAGTCGGTGGGAGTTCTCGGGGGTGAGGTGGACGAGGTCGGGCTGGTCGCCGAGCGGGCCGAGGTAGGCGGCGGCGTTCTGGAAGACGCGGGCCTGGAGGTCGCGGCGGCGGGTGAACAGGACGGCGCTGTCGTACGGGACGTTGAGCCACTTGTGGAGGTCGACGGTGACGGAGTCCGCGGCGTCGAGCCCGTCCGTGAGGTGGGCGTGCTCCGGCGAGAGGGCGGCGAAGGCGCCGAACGCGGCGTCGGTGTGGAGCCAGAAGTCGTGGCGTTCGCGCAGCGCGGCGACGGCGCGGAGGTCGTCGAAGTCGACGGTGTTGACGGTGCCGGCGTTGGCGACGACCACGCAGGGCCCGGGGGCGTCGGCGAGGGCGCGCTCCAGGGCGGCCGGGTCCACGGCTTCGCGGCCGGGCAGGGTCGGCACGCTCACCAGGGCCGCGCGGCCGAGGCCGAGGACGGCGAGGGCCTTGGCGATGGAGGAGTGCGGGGCGCCGGAGAGGACCCGGACGGGGCCGAGGGCGGCGGCGCCGTCCTCGGCCGGGGAGACTCCGGCGCGCTCGCCGAGCCATTCGCGGGCGATGGCGAGGCCGGTGGTGTTGGACATGGTGGCGCCGCTGACGAAGGTGCCGGTGTGGGCGTCGGTGAGGCCGAAGAGGTCGCGCAGCCAGGCGGTGGTCTCGCGCTCCAGGTCCTGGCCGGCGGGGTCCAGGGCGGAGTTGGAGTTCTGGTCGTGGGCGGCGGTCAGCCAGTCCCCGGCCAGGGCGGCGGGGGTCGCGCCGCCGGTGACGAAGCCGAGGTAGCGGGGGCCGGCGGAGGCGGAGAAGCGGGGGGCCCAGTGTTCCTGGAAGGCGGTGAGGGTGTCGGCCAGGCCGGTGCCGAGGTCGGGGAGGGGGGTGGCGGTTTCGGTGCCGGTGGCGGTGGCGGGGTGCGGGGGCGCCGCGGGCGGCGGTACGACGGGGCGCTCGGCCAGGGTGGCCAGGGTGGCGGCGGCTGCGCGGTGGGTGGCGGCGAGCAGGGCGGGGAGGTCGGCCAGGTCGGCGGCGAGGGTGGGGTCCATGGGGGCACGCTAGGTCGGTCGGCGGTGGGGGCACCGGGCCAATCGCCGTCAAGTGGTCGGTCGCTTCCCGCGGGGTGGGGGCCGGGGGGGGCAGGCGCGGCCTGTCTGCCCTCCGGGGGGGGGGCCCGCCCCGGGGGGGGGGGGGGGGGGGGGGGGGGGGGGGGGGGCGGGGGGGGGGGGGGCGGGCGGGGGGGGGGGGGCGCCGGGGGGGGGGGGGGGGGGGGGGGGGGGGGGGGGGGGGCCCGGGGGGGGGGGGGGCGCGGCCCGTGTGCCCTCCCGGGGGCGCCTCGAACGGCGGTGGGGCTGGATTGGCGCGGGTGTGACCCGGCCGAGGGCGGCCGTCGGGGCGGGGCTCGGCTCGTACGCCCGCCAGAGGGCCTCAAGCTCCCCCAGCTGCCGCTGGGAGGGGCCCCGGGCGAGGCTGGATTGGCGCGGGTGTGACCCGGATGGCTAGCTCGTGGGCCCTCCGGGGGCGCCTCGAATGGCGGTGGGGCTGGATTGGCGTGGGTGTGACCCGATGGCGGGCGGGGTGGGGCGGCGTAGGGTCGCGGGATGACGGGGAGCTTGGTGGGGAAGTCGGGTTCGGGGCGGGCGTGGTGGGGGGTCGTCGTTTCTGCCGTGCTGGCGGGGGTGCTCGTCGGGTGTGACACCCCGCCGCCTCCGGCGGCTGCGCCCGGGGCGACCGGGCGACCGCCGCGGGCGGGGGCTGCCGATGAGGTGTGTCCCGAGGGCGGCGTACGGATCGTCGAGGGGCAGGGCGACGCGGCGATGGGGTTGCGGGTCGGGCGGCTGCGGCTGGTCAATTGTGCTGCCGAGCCGTACCGCTTGGAGGGCTACCCGGAGGTTCGGGTGCTCGACGCGGACGCCCGGCGGGCGGAGGTGTCGGTGGTGCACGGTTCCGGCGGGATCACCACCGGCGCGCCCGGCATGGACCGGCCCCCGCAGCCGGTGGTCCTGCTGCCCGGGGAGGCCGCGAGCTTCTCGCTGCTCTGGCGGAACACGGTCACGGACGGGACCGCGGTCGACGGCCGCTACATCGAGGTGGTGCCGCGTCCGGGCGCCCCCGCGATCCGGCTGAAGCTCGTGGAGCCCCTCGACCTCGGGACCACCGGGAAGCTCGGCATCGGCCCGTGGCAGGACACGCGGACCGCGCCGTGATCGTCTGGCTGAACGGCCCCTTCGGCGGCGGGAAGACGCAGACGGCGCACGAACTGCTGCGCCGGCTGCCCGGCAGCGTGCTGTGCGATCCCGAGCACATCGGCTTCGGGCTGCACCGCACGCTGCCGCCCGCGCTCCGCGGGGACTTCCAGGACCTGCCCGCCTGGCGCCGGGGCGTCTTCGAGGTGCTGGACCTGGCCGCGAACCGGCATCCGGGGACGGTGCTGGTCCCGATGACCGTCACCGAGCCGCGCTACTTCGCGGAGACGGTCGGGCTGCTGCGCGAACGCGGCCACGACGTACGGCACTTCGCCCTCCTGGCCGACCGCGCGACGGTCCTGCGGCGGCTGCGCGAACGCGGTCTCGGCCGCGGGTTGAAGCACGAGAGCTTCGCCGTCGCGCGCCTCGACGGCGCCCTGGAGGCCCTGCGCGCACCGGAGTTCGCGGAGCACCTGTGGACGGACCGGCTGCCGGTGTCCGGGGTCGCGGACCGGATCGCCGCGCGCGCGGGCCTGGCGCTGACCCCGAACACCGACGGCCCGCTGCGCGCACGGCTGCGGCGCACGCTGGTCGGCGTGCGCCACATCCGCTTCGACTAGGCCGTCCTTCCTGGGCCGTCCTTCCTAGGCCTCCTTCCTAGACCGCCGCGCGTCGCAGGGCGTGGCGGGCCGGGAGGGCGGTGGCCAGGAGGGTGAGGAGGAGGGCTCCGGCGGCGAAGGAGCCGTAGACCAGCGGCGGGACGTAGGGCGCCTCGCCGGTGAGGGCCTTCGTCATCGGGATCAGGGTGGCGGCGGCGATGGCGGAGCCGAGGGCCAGGCCCGCGCCAGCGACCAGCAGGGCCTCCCAGCGGATCATGCGGAGCACCTGGCGGCGGGTGGAGCCGACGAGGCGCAGCAGGGTCAGCTCGCGGCGCCGGTCCAGGACGGTCATGGCGAGGGTGTTGGCGGCGGCGAGGGCCGCGAAGCCGCCGAGCACGGCCGCCATGACGGTGTTGGCCCAGGCGTTCAGCTGCCGGTCCGTGTCCTGGGCGGTGGCCCAGCCGCTCTTGTCGGTGAGCGCGCCGCCGAGGTCCGCGAGGCCGGGCGAGGCGCCGCGGACGAGGAGTTCGGTGGCGGCGGGCGCGGTGCGGTGCGCGGCGAGGTCGGCGGCGGGGAGGGTGACCTCGCCGAAGCCGAGGCCGCGTTCGTAGACCGCGACGACCTCGGGGGCGGCCCGGACGCCGTCGGGCAGCCGCAGCTCCATCCGGCCGCCCAGGCGCACCCCGACGGCCTCGGCGAGGCCCCGGTCGACGGCGACGGTGCCGGCGCGGAGCGCGCCGAGGGAGCCCGCGCGCACGCCGAGGTCCTGTACGGGGGTGAGGTCGCCGCCGGTGATCTGGGCGGAGGCGCTGCGCAGTTGGGCGCCGCTGCCGGAGCCGACGGGCACGAGGACGGAGGTGCGGCTGACGGGGACGGCCGCGCTGACGCCGGGGAGGGCGGCCGCGCGGGCCGCGGCGTCGGAGGGGAGCCCGGATCCGGGCGGTGCGCTGACGATGTGGTCGGCCAGCAGGCCCGCGGCCTGTTGGTGGCCGGTGGCCCGGTCCGCCGTGGTCTGGAGGAAGACCAGGGTGGAGGAGAAGGCGACGGCCAGCACGATGGGCGTGAGGGCGGAGGCCAGCCTGCGGGCGTTGGTGCGGGCGTTGGCGGCGGCGAGGGCGCCGGCCGGGCCGGTGGCGCGCAGCGGGAGGCCGAGGACCGTGGCGCAGCCGCGGGCGATCAGCGGTCCGAGCAGGGCCACGGCGAGCATGAAGAGCATGACGACGCCGGGTCCGGCGGCGGCCGCGGCGCTCACGGAGCCGCCGGAGGCCAGCCCCGCGCAGGTGAATCCGCCCGCCACGGCGGCGATGCCGAGCGCGGTGCGGATCCAGCCGGGGCGCAGGCGTTCCACCGCCGCTTCGGCGAGGGCCGCGCCGGGCCGGATCCGGGCGGGGCGGCGGGCGGCGGCCCAGCCGGCGAGGAGGGCGGCGACGAGGCCGGTGCCGATGGCGCTGACCAGCGGGATCCAGGAGACGGCGAGCTCGACGGGGGCCGGGATCGCGCCCTTGTCCTTGAGCTGTCCGAACCACCAGTGCGCCAGTGCGATGCCGGGCAGGCAGCCCAGGACGCCGGCGAGCGGGGCGACGAGGAGCGCCTCGGTGGCGACGGAGCGGCGGATCTGGCGCGGGGTGGCTCCGACGGCGCGCAGCAGGGCGTACTCGCGGGAGCGTTGGCCGACGCAGAGCGCGATGGCCGCGGCGGCGGTGAAGACGGCGACCATGGTCGCGGTGCCGCCGAAGGAGGCGCCGAGGGCGATCAGCAGTTCCTTGGCGCCGGCGAGGCGGGCGTCCAGGACGCGGTCGTCGCCGGTCAGGACGTGGGCCCGGTCGCCGACGGCGGCGCGGGCCCGCTCGGCCACGGCCGCGGGGTCGGCGCCGGGCGCGGGGAGGAGTGCGATGGCGTCCAGGGCCCCGGGGTGGCCGGAGAGGGCGCGGGCCTGGTCGTCGGCGAACCAGACGCCGGGGGCGTCCGTACGTCCGGACACCCGGAATTCCCGCTTCCCCGCCGGGGTGTCGAGGGTGACCCGCTCGGCGCCGCCGGCGGCCGGGCCGCCGAGGACGACCTCGCCGGGGCCGGGGGCGCGGCCGGTGCCGAGCCGGGTGCCGGTGAAGGCCGCGGAGCCCCAGCCGGACGCGGTCACCGGGCCGGCGTCGGACCGTACGGGGAAGGACACGTCGGGCACGGCCCGCCCCAGCGGCGCGAGCTCGGCCAGCAGCGCGGCGTCCACCCGGGCCAGTTCCGGGACCGGGACCGCGAGCTGCTCGGCGTCCTCGCCGCGCCCGGCGGTCATGCGGACCTGCTGGTCGGCGGCGATGACGACGGGGGCGCCGGCGTACCGGGTGGGCGGGACCGCGGCGCGCAGGCCGGTCTCCAGCAGGATGCCGCAGGCGGAGACGATGGCGACGGTCATCAGGAGGGCGAGGAAGGTGCCCACGAAGGCGGCGGGGCGGGCGCGCACCGCGGCCCGCGCGAGGCCGTTGGGCCGGGACGGTCGGAACATCAGGCAGCTGCTCCCGCGTATGCGTCGACGGCGGCGGGGGCGGCGGGGGCGGCCCCGCGGCCGGTGAGCGCGGCCATCCGGGCGGCGATGACCGGGGCGGGGCTGCGCGGCAGCCGGTCCGCCAGCAGGCCGTCGGCGAGGAAGAGGACCTGGTCGGCGTGGGCGGCGGCGGCCGGGTCGTGGGTGACCATGACCACGGTCGCGCCGAGGCTGTCCACCGCGCCCCGGAGCAGGGCGAGCACCTCGGCCGCGGTGGTGGTGTCCAGGGCGCCGGTGGGCTCGTCGGCGAAGATCACGTCGGGGCGAGTGACCAGGGCCCGGGCGATGGCCACGCGCTGCTGCTGGCCGCCGGAGAGTTCACCGGGGCGGCGGTGGCCCTTGCCCTCCAGGCCGACCTGGGCGAGGAGGGCGGCGGCGCGGGCGGCGCCGCCGGCCGCGGCCCGGCCGCCCGCGAGGCGCAGCGGGAGCAGGACGTTCTGCTCGACGGTGAGCGAGGGCAGCAGGTTGAAGGCCTGGAAGATGAAGCCGAGGCGGCTGCGGCGCAGCTCGGTGAGCTGGTTCTCGTTCATGCCGGTGATCTCGGTGCCGCCGAGGCGGACGGAGCCGGAGCTGGGCTGGTCCAGTCCGGCGGCGCACTGCAGGAAGGTGGACTTGCCGGAGCCGGAGGGGCCCATCACGGCGGTGAAGCTGCCGCGCGGGAGCGTGAGGTCGATGCCGCGCAGGGCCTGGACGGCGGTCGCGCCGCGCCCGTAGGACCGGCGTACGTCGCTCAGCTGGACGGCGGCGGCGGTTCGGGTGACGGCGTGCGGCCCGGGGCCGGGGCCGGGGCCCGCGTCGGACAGGTCCCACCCGTCGTTTCCGCCGCGCCCGGCGTGCCCACTGCCGCGCAGCTCCCGTTCCCGTTGCCGCTTGCCGCGCCCGAACCCCATGATGTGCCGCCTTCCGCGTCTGCCGTCGTGCTCGTGACCTCGACGCTACGGAGGGGGCGGGGGCCCCGGCCATGGTGGGAACGGGCCGGTCGGGGGTGGGGCAAACCCCACCACTGGGCCCCCACCACCGAGGTCAGACGGAGCGTCGGATCAGCAGCAGGGCGCGGTCGTCGTTGACGTCCTTGGCGACCTTTTCGATCAGGTGCCAGGTCGCGCCCTCCCATCCGGAGGCGACGTAGCGGTCGGCTTCGCCGGTGAGCCGGTCGATGCCCTCGCTGATGTCCCGGTCGGCGGTCTCGACGAGCCCGTCGGTGAAGAGCATCAGGACGTCGCCGCGCCGGAGGTTGCCGCGGGCGGCCACGAAGTCGGCCCCGTCGTAGACGCCGAGGAGCGGGCCCTCGCCGCTCCTCTCCTGCCAGCGGCCGGTGCCCGCGGACAGTTGGAGGGCGGGCAGGTGACCGGCCGAGAACAGGTCGTAGTCCCCGGTCTCCAGGTCGAGGACGAGGTGGATGGAGGTGGCGAAGCCCTCGTCCCAGTCCTGGCGCAGCAGGTAGCCGTTGGCGGCGGGCAGGAAATCGGGCGGCGGGAGCGAGCCGAGCAGTCCGCCGAAGGCGCCGGAGAGGAGCAGGGCGCGGGAGCCCGCGTCCATGCCCTTGCCGGAGACGTCGGTGAGGACGACTTCGAGGGTGCGGCCGCCGTTGGTCCGGGCCGCCACGACGAAGTCGCCGGAGAAGGACTGGCCGCCCGCCGGGCGCAGGGCCATCTCGCGGTGCCAGCCGCGCGGCAGGTCGGGCAGCTTGCTCTGGACCCGGATGCGTTCGCGCAGGTCGAAGAGCATGGTGCCGCCGCGTCTCCAGGGCACGCCGACGCGGCTGCGGAACTGGGCGATGACCAGGCCGAAGAACCCGCAGGCGGCGACGACGAGGATGGTGCCGGGGGTGACCCGGGCGGGCCCTTCGGTGTAGGGGCCGAGGACCAGGGCCTCGACGATCAGCGCGCTCGCGGAGGCGGCGTAGAGGGCGAGCAGGCTGGCGGGGCGCAGCAGCAGGCCGCCCGCGACGATGGGCAGGACGAGGGCCGACGGGGAGAACCAGACGGGCAGGAGCAGGGTGCCCCAGGTGATGGCGGGGACGGTCAGGATCAGGCCGCCGAAGGCGAGCCAGTCCGAGGCGTCGCCCCGGAAGTAGTCGACGGCCGATTTGCGCAGGGCCGTGCGGACCCGGTGCGAACTCTTCCGCAGCCGTGCCGTCAGGGTCTCCATCCGTGCTCCGCCCATTGCTTCGGGACCCTATCCATCCTGACTGTGAGCGCGCAGGGGTACCCCCCGACCGCACGCTGATTTCAGGACCAAATCGGGTCGACCGGGATGGATCGCCCTGGTAGGCATGGCCCTATGGCTCATGAGACACGGGTATTGCGACCCGAAGAATGGGACGGCTGGTACGACCACCTGGAGCTGGCGTTCGGCGGTGTGCCGGAAGCGGAGGAAGAGCGTGAACTGTACAGGTCACTGACCGAGATCGAGCGCTCGTTGGGGGTGTGGGACGGCGGGACCTGCGTGGCCTCGGCCGGTGCCTTCACCTTCCGGGTCGCGGTGCCCGGCGGGGCGCTGGTGCCCGCGGCGGGCGTGACCATGGTCGGCGTGACGCCGACGCACCGGCGCCGGGGGCTGCTGACTTCCCTCATGCGCCGTCAACTCGACGACATCCGTGCGGGTGGCGAACCGGTCGCCGTGCTGACGGCGTCGGATCCGGCGATCTACGGGCGGTACGGCTACGGCACCGCGACGTACGCGCTGGCGCTGGACGTCGACACGAGCCGGGTCGGGCTCCGGCTGCCCCCGGGTACGGACGGCGTGCGGATGCGGCTGGTGGATCCGCGGGAGGCGCTGGCCGCGTGCGAGGCCGTGTACGCGGAGCTGGTGCCGCGGCGGCCCGGAATGACGGCCCGGCAGCCGGGCTGGGAGCGCCAGGCGCTGCTCGATCCGGCGTCGGGGCGCTCGGGGCGCTCCCCGCTGAAGTGCGTGCTGGCGGAGCGGGAGGCGGACGGCGCGGTGGTGGGCTACGCCCGCTACCGGGTGCGCCCGGATTGGGACCCGAGCGGTTCGGCCGGGGTGGTGGAGGTCCAGGACCTCGACGCGCTGGACCCGGCGGCGTACGGGGCCCTGTGGGCGTACGTCTTCGGGATCGACCTGACCTGGACGGTACGGGCCCACAAGCGGCCGGTGGACGATCCGCTGCTGCACCTGGTCAGCGACGTGCGCCGGGCGAAGCCGCGCACCCGCGACTCGATGCACGTGCGCCTGGTGGACCTCGGGGCCGCGCTGGAGGCCCGGACGTACGGGACCCCGCTGGACGTGGTCCTGGAGGTGGAGGACGCCTTCTGCCCCTGGAACGCGGGGCGCTGGCGGCTGACCGGCGATGCCAAGGGGGCCACCTGCGCGCGGACCGGGGACCCGGCGGAGCTCGCGCTGTCGGTGGCCGAGCTGGGCTCGGCGTACCTGGGCGGGGTCACGCTGACGTCACTGGCGGGCGCGGGCCGGGTGACCGAGCTGCGGCCGGGCGCCCTGGCGGAGGCCTCCCGTGCCTTCGCCTCGGACCTGGCCCCCTGGCTGCCGCACGGCTTCTAGGGCGTGTTTCCGGGCCCTAGCGGGGCTGGCAGCCCGGGCACCAGAAGAGGTTGCGGGCGGCGAGGTCGGCGGTGCGGACCTCGCCCCCGCAGAGCAGGCAGGGCTGGTGGGCGCGCCGGTAGACGTAGACCTCGCCGCCGTGGTCGTCCACGCGCGGCGGGCGGCCCATGGCCTCGGGGGTGTGCTCCGGGCGGACGGTGTCGATGCGGTTGAGCCGGACGCCCTCGCGCATCAGGGCGGCCAGGTCGAGCCAGATCGCGTCCCATTCGGTGCGCGTCAGGTCCCGGCCGAGCCGGTAGGGGTCGATGCCGTGCCGGAAGAGGACCTCGGCGCGGTAGACGTTGCCGACGCCGGCCACGACCTTCTGGTCCATGAGGAGCGCGGCGATCGTGGTGCGGGAGCGGGAGATCCGCGCCCAGGCCCGGTCGGGGTCGTCGGCGGGGCGCAGCGGGTCGGGGCCGAGGCGCTCGTGTATCGCCCGCTTCTCGGCGCCGGTGATCAGCGCGCAGGTGGTGGGGCCGCGCAGGTCGGCGTACTGCTCGCGGCCGACCAGGCGCAGGCGCACGGTGTCGGTGGCGGGCGGCGCGGGGACGGGGCCGAAGCCGTACTTGCCGAAGAGGCCGAGGTGGATGTGCACCCAGTCCCCGGCGGGGCCGTCGAAGCCGAGGAAGAGGTGCTTGCCGTGGGCCTCGGCGGTGTCGAGCTCCCGGCCGTCCAGCAGGGCCGCGCTCTCGGCGAAGCGGCCCTGGGGGCTGCTGACGCGCAGGGCCCGGCCGGCGAAGCGCTCGGCGTGGTCCTGGGCGAGGCGGTGGATCGTATGCCCCTCGGGCACGGCGGCACTCCTCGGAAACGAAAGACCGGCTCGGATCGGAAACGAAGGACGGGCGCGGAAGGGAGAACCGGCTCGGAAATGAAAAACCGGCCGCGCCGCCCGTGGGCGGCGCGGCCGGGAGCGGGATCAGCCCTGCGGGTGGTGCGCCGGGATCGGGGGCAGCTCGCCGGTGGTCTCGTAGGCGGAGAGCATCTCGATGCGGCGGGTGTGCCGCTCCTCGTTCGAGTACGGGGTCGCCAGGAAGGCCTCGATGAAGGAGACGGCCTCGTCCTGGGTGTGCATCCGGCCACCGACGGAGATGACGTTGGCGTTGTTGTGCTCACGGCCGAGCTTCGCGGTCTCGACGCTCCAGGCCAGGATGGCGCGGACGCCCTTGACCTTGTTCGCGGCGATCTGCTCGCCGTTGCCGGAGCCGCCGATCACGACGCCGAGGCCGTCCGCGTCCTCGGCGGTCCGCTGCGCGGCGCGCAGGCAGAACGGCGGGTAGTCGTCCACCGCGTCGTAGATGTGGGGCCCGCAGTCGACGGGCTCGTGGCCGTTGTTCTTGAGCCAGTCCACCAGGTGGTTCTTGAGCTCAAAGCCGGCATGGTCGGATCCGAGGTACACGCGCATGGGACGAGTGTGGCACGGGCGGGCCCGGCGACCTGCTCCGGGGTGTCGCGTAAGTCACTTCTAAAGCTCAAGTAAACCCAAAGAACGCAGATGGGGCACCGCAGGACCGAAGTCCCGGACCTTCGTCCATAGGCAACGATCCGGATTGGGGTCTTCCGTCCTGCGTTCATCTCAGGTTTGAATGCCGGGGCTCGCAACCCGAGAACCTAAGGATTCGTCCATGAGCTCCACGACGACCCTCCAGAAGTCAGGCGGCTCCATCGGTGAACCCGATGGCTCCCAGCCCTCCGACGGTCTGAAGGCCGGTCTCAAGAACCGCCACCTGTCCATGATCGCCATTGGCGGCGTCATCGGCGCCGGCCTCTTCGTCGGCTCCGGCGGCGGCATCGCCAAGGCCGGTCCCGCCATCCTGATCTCCTACGCGCTGGTCGGCGCGATGGTCGTCTTCGTGATGCGGATGCTCGGCGAGATGGCCGCGGCCAGCCCGAACTCCGGCTCCTTCTCCGCCTACGCCGACCGGGCGCTCGGCCGCTGGGCCGGCTTCTCGATCGGCTGGCTGTACTGGTTCTTCTGGGTCGTCGTGCTGGCCGTGGAGGCCACGGCGGGCGCCAGCATCCTCGAAAGCTGGGTCCCGGCCGTCCCGCAGTGGGCCTGGGCGCTGATCGTGATGGTCGTCCTGACCGTCACCAACCTCGGCTCGGTCGCCTCGTACGGCGAGTTCGAGTTCTGGTTCGCGGGCATCAAGGTCGTCGCCATCGGCGGCTTCGTGATCGTGGGCCTGCTGGCCGTCTTCGGCGTGCTGCCGGGCTCGGACAACCCGGGCGCGGGCTTCGCGCACCTGACGGACGCCGGCGGCTTCATGCCCAACGGCGTCGGGTCGGTGCTGACCGGTGTCCTGATGGTCGTCTTCTCCTTCATGGGCAGCGAGATCGTCACCCTGGCCGCCGGCGAGTCCGAGGACCCGCGCCGCGCGGTCACCAAGGCCACCAACTCGGTGATCTGGCGGATCGGCGTCTTCTACCTCGGTTCGATCTTCATCGTGCTGACCCTGCTGCCGTGGAACGACAAGTCGATCACCGAGAAGGGCTCGTACGTCGCCGCCCTGGACTCGATCGGCATCCCGCACGCGGGCCAGATCATGAACGTGATCGTCCTGACGGCCGTGCTGTCCTGCCTGAACTCGGGCCTCTACACCGCTTCCCGCATGGCGTTCTCGCTGGGCGAGCGCGGTGACGCCCCCAAGGTCTTCGCGAAGGTCTCCAAGAACGGCGTCCCGGTCATCGCGATCCTGGGCTCGGTCGTCTTCGGCTTCATCGCCGTCTACTTCAACTACGCCTTCAAGGACACGGTCTTCAACTTCCTCCTCAACTCCTCCGGCGCCATCGCGCTCTTCGTCTGGCTGGCGATCTGCTTCACCCAGCTGCGGATGCGCGGGATCCTGCTCCGCGAGGCCCCGGAGAAGCTGACGGTGAAGATGTGGTTCTTCCCGTACCTGACCTGGCTGACCGCCGCGATGATCACCTTCGTCCTGGGCTACATGCTCTACGACGACGGCAACCGCGAGGTGGTCCTGCTGTCGCTGCTGGTCGCCGCCCTGGTGCTGATCGTCGGCACGGTGCGCGACTACGTCCGCCGCAAGGACGCCGCGCGCGCCTGACCGTACGGACGATCCCACCCCTACATACGCGCGCGGCGGCCCCGGACCACCACCCAGTGGTCCGGGGCCGCCGCGTTCTCGGGGGCCGGTGCGGGGATCAGCCGCGGCCGACCAGCTTCCAGGAGGCCGGGAGCAGCCCCATGGCGAGGACGGCCTTGAGCGCGTCGCCGATCAGGAAGGGGGTCAGGCCCGCGGCGACGGCCGCGCCGAAGGACATCCCGGTGGACAGGGCGAGGTACGGGACGCCCACGGCGTAGATCACCGCGGAGCCCGCGGCCATCGTCAGGGCGGTGCGCACCACCGACCGGTCGGCGCCGCGGCGGGCGAGCGCCCCGACGACGGTCGCGGCGAGCAGCATGCCCAGCACGTAGCCGAAGGAGGCGCCGCCCGCACCCGAGGTGCCGTTCGCGAACCAGGGCATCCCGGCCGCGCCGACCAGGGCGTAGAGCGCGAGGGAGAGGAAGCCGCGGCGGGCGCCGAAGGCGGCGGCGACGAGCAGGGCCGCGAAGGTCTGCCCGGTGACCGGGACCGGCGAGCCGGGGACCGGTACGGCGATCTGCGCGGCGAGGCCGGTCAGCGCGGCCCCGCCGACGACGAGCGCGATGTCGCGGACCCGGCTCGCGGGGAGCAGGTCGGCGAGGACGGCACCGGGCCGGAAGGCGGCGGTCGTCGAAACGGTGGCGGTGCTCATCGGGACTCCGGGGGTTCGGGTGCTGTGGGGCAGGACGGTGGGGACAAGGTGACGTTAGTCCCGTGACCCCCGGCCCTTCAGCGTCGCGCAGAGACAAAGCAGTGATCCCCTCCTTGGTGGGAAATCCACAAAGACGGGCGTACGCCGACACTCCCGCAGGAGGCGAAGTGACCTGGGTCACCGCTATTTTTAGCCAGAACTAAACCGTTTTGCGTGGCCCCGGCCCGCTCGGGGACACTGTGGAAATGTCACAAGCACCCCTGCCCGACCTCGCCGAGGAGCCCCTCGGCCACGGGCTCAAGCAGCGCCATCTGACCATGCTGGGCCTGGGCGGCGTGATCGGCGCCGGGCTCTTCGTCGGTTCGGGCGCGGGCATCACCATCGCCGGTCCCGCGATCATCGTGTCCTACCTGCTCGCGGGCGTCCTCGCGATGCTGGTGATGCGGATGCTCGGCGAGATGTCGGCCGCCATGCCCGCCTCGGGTTCGTTCTCGGTGCACGCCGAGCGGGCGCTGGGCCGTTGGGCCGGATTCTCCGCGGGCTGGCTGTACTGGTTCCTGCTGGTCGTGGTCCTGGCCGTGGAGGCCACCGGCGCCGCGAAGATCGCGAACGGCTGGGTGCCGGAGATCGCCCAGTGGGCCTGGGTGCTGATCTTCATGGTGGTCTTCACCGCGAGCAACCTGGCCGCCGTGCGCAACTTCGGCGAGTTCGAGTTCTGGTTCGCCACCCTCAAGGTCGGCGCGATCGTCCTCTTCCTCGTCCTGTCCACCCTGGCGATCTTCGGCCTCCTCCCGGACACCGACCCAATCGGCCTGACCAACCTGAGCGGCCAGGGCGGCTTCGCACCCCACGGCTTCAGCGGAGTCATCGCCGGCATGCTCGCCGTCGTCTTCGCCTTCGGCGGCCTCGAAGTCGTCACCATCGCCGCAGCCGAGTCCGACGACCCGGCCCGCTCGGTCGCCCGCGCCGTGCGCAGCGCGGTGTGGCGCATCCTCTTCTTCTACATCGGCTCCATGCTCGTCATCGTCACCCTGCTGCCTTGGGACTCGATGAAGCCCGGCGAGAGCCCCTACGTCGCCGTCCTCGACTCCATCGGCATCCCCGGCGCCGGACAGATCATGAACATCGTGGTGTTCGTGGCCCTCCTGTCCGCCCTGAACGCCAACCTCTACGGCTCCTCCCGCATGGTGTTCTCCCTCGCCGAGCGCGGCGAGGCGCCCAAGGCGCTCCTGACCGTCTCGCGGGGCGGGGTGCCGCGGCGCGCGGTCTTCGCGTCGGTCACCTTCGGCTTCGTCTCCGTCGTCCTGAACCTGCTGTGGCCCGACACGGTCTTCCTCTACATGCTCAACGCCGTCGGCGCGGTGCTGCTCTTCGTGTGGGCGCTGATCGCCGTCTCGCAGCTGAAGCTGCGCCGCCGGATCGAGCGGGAGATGCCGGACAGGCTCACCCTGCGGATGTGGTGTTTCCCGTACCTGACCTGGTTCGCACTCGCCGGCATGGCAGCCGTCCTCGTCCTCATGCTCTTCGACGAGGACGCGCGCCCCCAGCTCCTGTGGTCGGGCGGCGCCGCCCTCGCCGTCCTCCTCGTCGCGGGTGCGCGCGAGCTGCGGGCCGCCCGCTCCTGATGGCGGGGTCGCGGGTGGACGATCACTTCGGGTGAAGGGGTCGTCCACATCGTGGACGGGGAACGTCCGATAACCGGACAGTAGGCAAACTGGTGCACCTCACCCCGTCCACCCGCACACCGGACAGGCACACCCTCATGAGCCAGCGCACCGCCACGCCGCCCGAGCAGCAAGAGGACCGGACGCCCGGGGATCCCGCCGGATCCCCCCTCGGCAACGGCCTCAAGCAGCGCCACCTCTCGATGATCGCCCTCGGCGGAGTCATCGGAGCCGGCCTCTTCGTGGGCTCCGGGGCGGGGATCGCCGCCGCCGGGCCCTCGATCGTGCTCGCCTACGCGGTGTCCGGACTGCTCGTGATGTTCGTGATGCGGATGCTCGGCGAGATGTCCGCCGCGAACCCCGCCTCCGGCTCCTTCTCGGTGCACGCCGAGCGCGCGATCGGCCCGTGGGCCGGTTTCACCGCCGGCTGGATGTTCTGGATCCTGCTGTGCGTCGGCGTGGCCATCGAGGCCATCGGCGCGGCGCACATCGTGACGGGCTGGCTCCCGGGCACCCCCTCGTGGATGTGGGTGCTGATCTTCATGGCGGTGTTCTGCGGCTCCAACCTGGGCGCCGTCGCGAACTTCGGCGAGTTCGAGTTCTGGTTCTCGGCGCTCAAGATCGGCGCCATCGCGCTCTTCCTGGGTCTGGGCGTGCTCGCCGTCCTCGGCGTCCTGCCCGGCACCTCCTCCCCCGGCACCGCGAACCTGCTGCACGACGGCGGCCTCCTGCCCCACGGGGTGGACGGACTGCTCGTCGGCCTGCTGGCCTCGGTCGTCGCCTACGGCGGCCTGGAGACGGTGACCATCGCCGCCGCCGAGTCCGAGGACCCGGTCCGGGGCGTCGCCAAGGCCGTGAAGACCACCATGTGGCGGATCGCGATCGTCTACGTCGGCTCGATGCTGGTGATCGTGACGCTGCTGCCGTGGAACGACCCGGCGGTCACCGAGCAGGGCCCGTACGCCGCCACCCTGGACCACCTGGGCATCCCCGCCGCCGGCCAGGTGATGAACGTGGTCATCCTGATCGCGCTGCTGTCCGCGATGAACGCCAACATCTACGGCTCTTCCCGCATGGCCTACTCCCTGGTCTCCCGCGGCCAGGGGCCCAAGGCGCTGGGCAAGCTCACCCACCAGGTGCCGCGTCGCGCGGTCCTCGCCTCCTCGGGCTTCGGCTTCGTCACCGTGCTGCTGTCCTACTGGTACCCGGAGACCCTGTTCGCCTGGCTGCTGAACATGGTCGGCGGAGTGATCCTGATCGTCTGGGGCTTCATCGCCGTCTCCCAGTTCGTGCTGCGCCGACGCATGGAGCGCGAGGATCCGCAGAAGCTCGTCGTGCGGATGTGGGGCTTCCCCTACCTGACCTGGGTGGCCCTGGCCGGGGTGGCCGGGGTGCTGGTCCTGATGGCCGTGGGCGAGGACACCCGGGTCCAGGTCCTGTTCACCGGCGGACTCACGGTCGCCCTCGCGGTCACCGGATACGTCCGCCAGCGCGCGGCGGCGACCCGCGCGGCCGGGTGACGACCCCTCACGCCATCCCCCCGAGGCCGGGTTCATGCGTTCGCATGGACCCGGCCTCCGGCGTACCGGAGGTCCCGACAAGCCAGGTAACCCTTAGCTGCCTGCGGAAATAGATGCTGCTAGCGTGCAGTTGCGCAAGTGTTGCAATAAGAAGACTGAGGGGACCGGATACCTGCATGGCCATCTACACGCTTCCTGAGCTGCCGTACGACTACGCGGCGCTGGAGCCGGTGATCAACCCGCAGATCATCGAGCTGCACCACGACAAGCACCACGCCGCCTACGTCACGGGCGCCAACACCACGCTGGAGCAGCTGGCCGAGGCGCGCGACAAGGAGAACTGGGGCGCGCTGAACGGCCTGGAGAAGAACCTCGCGTTCCACCTCTCCGGCCACATCCTGCACAGCATCTACTGGCACAACATGGCCAACCCGAAGACGGACGAGGGCGGCGGCGTCCCGGACGAGAAGGACGGCCTCGGCGACCTCGCGGACGCCATCGCCGAGTCCTTCGGGTCGTTCGAGAAGTTCCGCAAGCAGCTCACCTTCGCGTCCTCCGCGACGCAGGGCTCCGGCTGGGGCGTGCTCGCGTACGAGCCCGTCAGCGGCCGCCTGATCGTCGAGCAGATCTACGACCACCAGGGCAACGTGGGCGCGGCCTCGGTGCCGATCCTGGTCTTCGACGCCTGGGAGCACGCCTTCTACCTTCAGTACAAGAACCAGAAGGTGGACTTCATCGAGGCCATGTGGAAGGTCGTCAACTGGCAGGACGTGGCCAAGCGCTTCGCCGACGCCAAGGCGAACACCCCGCTGCTGATCCCGGCCAAGGGCTGATCAGCCACTGAGCCGTCCGCCTCGTGATCGTCTTCTCAACCTTCACTTGCGGACGTTTCCACCGGAGGGCCCTCGCGAGGACATGACTCGCGGGGGCCTTCCGCGTGCCCCGGACCCGCCACGTCCGCTGGACCCGCCACGTCCGACGGACCCGCCGCGTCCACCAGCCCGTCCACCTCGCCGACCACCGTGAACTCGTGCGCCAGGCCCGTCTCGTGGAGCCGGGCGAAAGGCGTGAAGGGGATGCCGAACTCCGACTCGCCGTGGTCGAAGTTCCAGCTCTTGTGGATCTGGAAGCGGTAGTCGCTCACCACCGAACCGTCCCCGTGCACCCGGACCGTGCCGCTGATCCGGTACTCGGCCCCGCGCAGCGCCAGCCACCAGTCCGCGCTGCCGCGCCGGGTGATGAGCACCCCGCGCCAGCCGCTGTCCGCCGCGTACGCCCCCGGCTCGCCCACGGCCCTGGCGTCCGCGCGCCACTGCGCGAGCCGCCGGTCGACCTCCGCCCGTACGACGGGCACGGCCAGCAGCGCCCGCGCGTCGACCCGGTACGGGCGCCCCGCGCCCCGCAGGTAATGGCGCAGGGTGCCCGCGGCGTGCCGGACCCCGAGCGCGGTCCACAGCGGGGGCACGGCGAGCGCGGCGGCGCGCAGCACCCGGTCGCGCGGGCGGGCCGGGAGGCTGCCGTGGGGCGCGTTGCCGTTCGGCTGCCGCGGGTCCGCCCGGCCCCCGTCGCGGCCCAGCACCACCGCGTCCGTACCCGGCCGCCCGGTCTGCCCAGTCCCCATAACGGGACGGTAAGGGAGGAACCGGGCGGCTGCTACTCGGCCGTGCGATCAGCCGAAGTTCGGGCCGACCGTACGGGTCCGCTTGATCTCGAAGAAGCCGGGCGTGGAGGCCACCAGCAGGGTGCCGTCCCACAGCCGGGCCGCGGCCTCGCCGCGCGGGGCCGGGGTGACGACCGGGCCGAAGAAGGCCACGTCCTCGCCGTCGGCGCCCGGCACCGAGATGACCGGCGTGCCGACCTCCTGGCCGACCCGCTCTATGCCGTTGTTGTGCGAGGCGCGCAGGATCTCGTCGAACTCGTCCGAGTCGGCGTACTCGATCAGCTCGGCCGGGAGGCCGACGTCGGCGAGGGCGGCGGCTATGGTCTCGCGGCCCGCTCCCTGGTCCTCGTTGTGGAAGCGGGTGCCCAGCGCCGTGTACAGCTTGCCGGTGACCTCGCTGCCGTGCTTCTGCTGGGCCGCGACGACCACGCGGACCGGCTCCAGACCCTTCGGGCCGAGCAGGTCGCGGTAGCGCTCGGGCAGCTCGTCGAGCTTGTTCTCGTTCAGCACGGCGAGGCTCATGACGTGCCAGCGCACCTCGATGTCGCGGACCTTCTCGACCTCCAGCATCCAGCGGGAGGTCATCCAGGCCCAGGGGCAGAGCGGGTCGAACCAGAAGTCGACCGGGGTCTTCTCGGGCACCTGGGTGTCGGGCATGACTCTCCTCGTGACGGCGGTCCTCGGGGACACGGCTGGGGGCGGATCGGGGGCGCACCCGGGGGGCGCGCTCACCGTCGCAACCGCCCGACGGCCGGACGCATTCCCCGTGGGAGGATTCGAACCGAAAACGTGAACACGTGAACACGCACGAAGGAGTGCCCGTGTCCGGTGAAAACCTGTCCCGCGACGAGGCCCGTGAGCGGGCCGAGCTGCTGTCCGTCCAGGGGTACGAGGTCGTCCTCGACCTGCGGTCCGCCGTGGACGAGAGCGAACCGGCCGATGGGCCACGGACCTTCCGCTCGGTGACGACGCTCCGCTTCCGCTCCGCCGTACCCGGCGCCGCCACCTTCGCGGACCTGATCGCCCCCTCGGTGAACACGGTCACGCTCAACGGCGCCGCCCTCGACGTGGCCGCCGTCTTCGACGGCTCGCGGATCGCGCTGGCGGACCTGGCCAGCGAGAACGTGCTGGTCGTGGACGCGAACTGCGCCTACAGCCGGACCGGTGAGGGCATGCACCGCTTCGTCGACCCGGAGGACGGCGAGGTCTACCTCTACACCCAGTACGAGCCGGCCGACGCCCGGCGGGTGTACGCGAACTTCGAACAGCCCGACCTGAAGGCCCCCTACCGCTTCGAGGTGACGGCGCCCGAGGGCTGGCAGGTCTGGAGCAACGGCGCGGAGGAGTCCCGCGAGGGCGACACCCGCCGCTTCGCCGAGACCGCGCCGATCTCGACGTACATCACCTGCGTGGTCGCGGGTCCCTACCACTACGTCACGGACACCTACACGCGCGGGGACCTGACCATCCCGCTCGGTGCGATGTGCCGCAAGGGGCTGGCCAAGCACTTCGACGCGGACGACGTCTTCCTGGTCACCAAGCAGGGCTTCGACTTCTTCCACGAGCACTTCGACTTCCCGTACCCCTTCGGCAAGTACGACCAGGCCTTCGTGCCGGAGTACAACCTGGGCGCCATGGAGAACCCGGGGATGGTCACCTTCCGCGAGGAGTACATCTTCCGCGGGAAGGTCACCCGGGCCTCCTACGAGCGGCGCGCGAACGTCATCCTGCACGAGATGGCGCACATGTGGTTCGGCGACCTGGTCACCATGAAGTGGTGGGACGACCTGTGGCTGAAGGAGTCCTTCGCGGACTTCATGGGCACCTTCTCGATGGTCGAGGCGACCCGCTTCGACAACGGCTGGGTCACCTTCGCCAACAACCGCAAGGCCTGGGCCTACCGGGCCGACCAGCTGCCGTCCACGCACCCGATCACGGCCGACATCCGTGACCTGGAGGACGCGAAGCTCAACTTCGACGGCATCACGTACGCCAAGGGCGCGGCCGTGCTCAAGCAGCTCGTCGCCTACGTCGGCCGGGACGCCTTCCTCGAAGGCGCGCGCCGCTACTTCAAGGCCAACGCCTACGGCAACACCACCCTCGACGACCTGCTGACGGTGCTGGCCGAGGTCTCCGGCCGGGACATGGCGCAGTGGTCGCGGTCCTGGCTCCAGACGGCCGGCGTGAACGCGCTGACCCCGCTGGTGACCTACGACGCGGCCGGACGGATCACCGAGCTCGCCGTGCTCCAGGAGGGCGACGAACCGCGCCCGCACCGGGTGGCGATCGGCCTCTACCGGCTGCAGGACAGCGCCCTGGTCCGCTACGCGCGCACCGAGGCCGACGTCGCGGGCGCCCGCACGGTGGTCGCCGAGCTGGCGGGTGCCGAGCGGCCCGACCTGATCCTGGTCAACGACGACGACCTGACCTACTGCAAGATCCGCTTCGACGAGGGCTCGCTGGCCACGCTGCGCGCGCACCTCGGCGACCTGACCGACCCGCTGGCCCGGGCGATGTGCTGGTCGGCGCTGTGGAACCTGACGCGCGACGCGCTGATGCCGGCGCGGGACTTCCTCGCGCTGGTCCTGGCCCACGCGGGCCGCGAGACGGACGTCGGCGTGCTCCAGATGCTGCACGCGCAGGCGCAGAGCGCGGTCACCCACTACGGCGCGCCGGAGTGGCGCGAGCAGGGCGGCAAGGTGCTGGCGGCCTGCGCGCTGCAGGAGCTGCGGCTGGCCGAGCCGGGCTCGGAGCACCAGCTGACCTGGGCCCGCTTCTTCGCGGCCGGTGCGACGACCGAGGGCGACTACCAGCTGCTGCTGGGGCTGCTCGACGGCAGCGCGCGGATCGACGGGCTGGAGGTGGACCAGGAGCTGCGCTGGGACTTCCTGCTGCCGCTGAGCGCGCACGGCGCGGTGGACGAGGGCGTGCTCGCCGCCGAACTGACGCGCGACGACACGGCCTCGGGCCGGCGCCACCAGGTGCGGTGCCTGGCGGCGCGGCCGTCGGAGGCCGTCAAGGCGCAGGCGTGGGCCGTGGTGGTGGAGTCGGACGCCCTGTCGAACGCGCTGGTCGAGGCGACGATCTCGGGCATGCAGCAGTCCTCGCAGCGGGAGCTGCTCGCGCCGTACGCGCAGCGGTACTTCGACGCGATCGAGCGGGTCTGGAGCGAGCGTTCGATCCAGATCGGCATGGACGTCGTCCGCGGGCTGTTCCCCGCGCTCCAGGACACGGAGGCGACGCTGGCCCTCGCGGACGCGTGGCTGGCGGAGCACGCCGACGGGGCGCCGGCGCTGCGTCGGCTGGTGCTGGAGTCGCGTGACGACCTGGCCCGGGCGTTGCGCGGCCAGCGCTGCGACGCGGCGGCGGCCCAGGCCTGACCCCGCGGGGCTCCGCCCCGCACCCCGCGCCTCAAACGCCGGCGAGGCTGATCGCCAGCCTCGCCGGCACCATCCAGCCCCGCCGGCGTTTGAGGCGCCGCCGGAGGCAACGCCCGCCCCGGGCGCGGCCCAAAGACGCCCTCAAACGCCGGGCCGGCTGGGGAGTCGGGCGCGGCCCAAAGGCGCCCTCAAACGCCGGGCCGGCTGGGGAGTCGGGCGCGGCTCAAAGATGCCCTCAAACGTCGGGCGGGCTGGATGAGCCGGCTGGAAGGGGCGGATTCGGCGGGGGCCCTATCGACAGTCGAACGCCCGTACTTTAGCCCTGGCTTGTCCCGGTTTGTCGACGAGCGTGTAACAGCGGTTAGCGGGGCGGCCGGATGCGGAATCCCCGGCTCATGAACCACAACACGCCCCTCCCCCTCCGGCACCTCACCGGCACCCGCCCCCGCGTCCTGACCCTCGCCGAGCTCCGCGAGCACGGCGTCACCGCCTCGGACGCCGCCGGCCGGCCCTGGCAGCAGATCCTGCCCGGGGTGTTCCTGCTCCACTCGGGGCCCGCGACCAGCGAGGAGCGACTGCACGCGGCGCTGCTGTACGCGGGCCGCCGCGGCGGCGAGGTCATGATCACGGGGCTCGCGGCGCTCGCGCTCTACCGGTTCACCTCCGCACCCACCCTGCTCGCCCTGCCCCAGCTCGACGTACTGGTCCCCGGCACCCGCAGGCTCCGCTCCACCGGCTGCGTCCGGGTGGTCCGTTCGCACACCCCGCCCCGCCCGCAGGAGGTCACCGGACTCCCGGTGGCTCCGGTCGCCCGCGCCGTGGCCGACGCCGTCGCGCAGCTCTCGGACGCCCAGACCGTACGGCGCCTGCTGAGCGAGGCGGTGCGCGGCGGGCACTGCGAACCGGCGGCACTGGTGAGGGAGTTGACGGTGGCCCGGCTGCTGAGCCGTCCGCACGTGGTGGACGCGGTCGAGTCGTTGCTGGCGGAGGGGCGGTCCATCGCCGAGGACCGGCTGTACGACCTGGTGCGCCTGTACGGCCTGCCCGAGCCGGTGTGGAACGTGGACCTGCGGGTCCCCGGCGGCCCGCACCTGGGCGGGGTGGACGCCTACTGGCCCGACCAGGCGGTCGCGGTGGAGCTGGACACCCGGGCCCCGCGCCAGGGCGAGGACGAGCAGTGGTCGGAGTGCGCGCGCAAGCGGGACGCCCTGGAGCGACTCGGGGTGACCGTCCTGCACATCACCCCGCGCAAGCTGCGCGACCACGCCGAGCAGCAGGCGGCGGTCGTCCGGACCGCACTGACGGCCTCGGCCGACCGCGAGCCCGCCGCCTACCTCGTCGTGCTCCCCCGGTGACCCTCCTGCGGCGCGGGGCCGACCCCCGTGGCGGTCCCGGCGTCGACGGGAGGGTTGGCCGGGGAGTACTCCGGCCCGCTCCAGCGCAGCCGGCCCGGGTGGCGGCTCTCGATCACCGAGGCCACGGTGAAGCGGACGGTCCGGGAGCCGTCGGCCGCGTACTCGGTCCGGGCCCGGCCGCTGAGCTGGAGCAGCGCACCGCTCTCCCAGTGCGGGAAGAGCAGCCCGGCCCGCGGGTCGGTGGCGAGGTTGCCCAGGGTCAGGAACATGGCGTTGCCGGGATAGTCCGGCCAGGACAGCTCGCCGGGCGCGTCCACCCGGACGAAACCGGGATGGCCGCCGCGGTGACTGGCCTCGACCCCGCCCCCGGCGGTGGTCGCCACGAAGAAGGTGTCGGCGGACCGCACCCAGGCCTGCTGGTCGGGGGTGAGCGCACCCCCGTGCCGCTCGACCCCGCCCCCCTCGGACACCAACACCAACGGCTGCCGCTTCTGGAGGTACTTGGGGCAGTTGGAGAAGACCTGCTCCGCCTCGACGCTGAACCGGCCCGCCGCACCCGCCCCCGCGTCCACGACCCCGTTGAGCCGCATCCGGCGCCGGGTCCGCGGGTCGAGGGCGATGGTGCCCACGGCGGTCCCGGGGACCGCCAGCACCCCGGCGAGCGGGTCGCCCTCGGGGACCCCGCCGCTCACCGTGATCCGGTGCGGCCCGGTGGCCCGTACGAAGCCGGGCGGGCCGGTCAGCTGCGAGGCCCACAGCAGGCCCGCCGCGTCCGCGGCCCCGACCACCAGGAAGGGCTGCTGCTCCAGGAAGACGGCCGCGACCTCGCGGATGCCGCTGCCCACGGCGCGCCCGACGTGCTCGGCGGCCTCCCGGACACCCACGCGCCGCTGTACGTCCAAGGAACCTCGGCGGTACGTCACGCCCGTACCCCTTTCTAGAAGAAGCCGCAGGTGGGAGCGCCCGCTACGGGCGCCTGAGCGTCCTCGACACCGGCCGGGACGGAGATCTCCAGCCGGGTGCCGTCGGGGTCGTGGAAGAAGATCCCGCCGGAGGCCGCGCCCTCACCGTGGGGGACGACACCGTCGTAGGCGAAGTCGACGCCGAGCGCGCGCAGCCGCTCCTCGTACGCCCGCACCTCCTCGATCGTGTCCGCCGACAGGGCCAGGTGGTGCAGTCCGGCGGCGGCCGGGGCGAAGGGGACGCTCGCCTGCTCCCAGAGCGTGAGGACGAGTGCGCCGTCCTGGCCGAGGAAGGCGTAGCGACGGTCCGCCTCCTTGCCCTCGCCGAGCCGCTCGAAGCCGAGCGCGTCCCGGTAGAAGCCGAGCGAGCGGTCGAGATCGGTGACGTTCAGGCCGATGTGGCCGGTGCGCAGCGCGCTGATGGCGGTCGTCGTCATGGTGGCCGGTTCCTTTCCAATGGCTAACCTTCTACATCAAAGTTAAAGGTTAGAAGCCACCCAGTCAACCGGTCACGTATTCTTGAGGGGTTAGCTCGACCTTCGAGGGGCCACAGGAGCAGGCATGACGACGACGGACCCGCGGCCGCTGACCGGGGAACCGATCGCCCTGGACCTGCTGAACACCCGCTGGATGCAGGACGGGGTGCTCACCGACCTCTTCGCCGGGGCCGGCGCCGCCGGGCTGACCCGGGTGGAGGGGGTGGCCCTCTGGCTGCGCTCCACCGGGCTCGACGACCGCTTCCGGGCCGACCCGCCGACCCTGATCCACCTGCTGACCGCGCGCGAGGCACTGGCCCGCGCGGTCGCGGACCCCGCCGACGCGGGGGCCCGCGCGCTGATCGACGCGGTGCTCGAACACGGCCGGATCCGGGCCACGCTGACCGCCGAAGGGCCCGGCGAGCGGGCCGAGTTCGCCGACCCGGCCTGGGGCCCGGCCTGGACGGCCGCCCGCGGCTACCTCGACCTGCTGACCGCCGCGCCCGACCGGATCCGTAAGTGCGCCTCGGACAGCTGCGTCCTGCGCTTCTACGACACCTCGCGCAACGGCACCCGGCGCTGGTGCTCGATGACCGCCTGCGGCAACCGGGCGAAGGCCTCACGTCATTACGCGCGCACGCGCGAGCGGTAGAGGGCCCGAATCTGTCACACCCGGACCGCACCCCGGCGCGGCCCATGCGCTGACATCCGGTCAGCGAGTCTACAAATCTCCTCTTCAGCACCCTCGATTGGTACCGGTCTGCCCACGTAAGGCTTCAGTGGCGCATACCCCGCGGTGGCGAATATCCGCCATGACAGGTCACGGTCAATGACAACCCTCCCCAAACAGCTGTCACTTGCGCCAAGCTGACCGGTCATCCGGCACCGAAATCCGGACCGTTTCTTTCACTTATCCAGGGATGCTGATGACCCTCGAATCCCCCGGCTCCATATCCGGCACGCGACGCGTCGCACGCGTCGCGGCCGCGGCGGGCCTGGTGGCCGCCCTCGCGGCCACCGGCGCGGTGCCCGTGTTCGCTGCGGGTGGCACCGTCGACCCGGCCGCTTCCGCCGCGGTCAAGTCCGCAGACCAGAAGCTCGGTTCCGCCGACGCCGAACTGCTCCAGCAGGCGCAGGCCAAGGGCGAGAAGACCGTCACCGTGATGGTGGCGACCGCCCCCGGCGAGACCAAGCAGGTGGCCCAGCAGCTGGACGCCGTACAGGGCGCCTCGGTGGGCCAGACGTACGACAAGCTCGGCTACGTGCGCGCCACGCTGCCGACCGACAAGGCGGACGCGGCCCTCAAGGCCGCCGCCAAGCTGTCGACCGTGCACGGCATCGACCTGCGTCACGAGATCGCGCTGCCGGACCCGCGTCCCGACGCCAAGCAGGAGAACGCGCCTGCGAAGAAGACGGCTTCCGAGACCTACCCCGGGCCCGACAAGAACACCCCCGCGAAGAACCCGTACAACCCGTCCTTCGAGACGGGCGCGGTCGACTTCGTGAAGCAGAACCCGCAGGCCGACGGCCGCGGCGTGACCATCGGCATCCTGGACTCCGGCGTCGACCTCGGTCACCCCGCGCTCCAGAAGACCACCACCGGCGAGCGCAAGATCGTCGACTGGGTGACGGCGACCGACCCGATCGCGGACAACGACGCGACCTGGCGCCCGCAGATCACCCCGGTGACCGCGACCGGCGGTTCCTTCACCGCGGGCGGCCAGAGCTGGAAGGCCCCCGAGGGCTCGTTCCAGTGGAGCCGCTTCAGCGAGTCCATCACCGCCACCGGTGACATGAAGGGCGACGTCAACCGCGACGGCGACACCACCGACAAGTTCGGCATGCTGTACGACCCGGTGGCCGGCACCGTCCGCGTCGACACCGACCAGGACGGCGACTTCACCAACAACGAGCCGATGAAGCCGTACAAGGACGGCTACCAGATCGGCTACTTCGGCACGGACAACCCGGCGACCGACGTCGCCGAGCGGATCCCGTTCACCATCGAGATCCGCAAGGACGTCCCGATGGACCCGTACGGCGGGGACTGGGTCGGCAAGAAGGCCGACTTCGTCAACATCGGCATCATCGAGTCCGAGCACGGCACCCACGTCGCGGGCATCACCGCGGCGAACAGCCTGTTCGGCGGCAAGATGAACGGCGAGGCCCCCGGCGCGAAGCTCGTCTCCTCGCGCGCCTGCTCCTGGACCGGCGGCTGCACCAACATCGCGCTGACCGAGGGCATGATCGACCTCGTCGTCAACCGCCACGTGGACATCGTCAACATGTCCATCGGCGGCCTGCCGGCGCTGAACGACGGCAACAACGCGCGTTCCGAGCTGTACACCCGCCTGATCGACACCTACGGCGTCCAGCTCGTCATCTCGGCGGGCAACGAGGGCCCGGGCGTCAACACCATCGGTGACCCCGGCCTCGCCGACAAGGTCATCAGTGTCGGCGCCGCGGTCTCCAAGGAGACCTGGGCCGCCAACTACGGCTCCGGCGTGACCAAGAAGTACGCGCTCTTCCCGTTCTCCTCGCGCGGTCCGCGCGAGGACGGCGGCCTGACGCCGACCATCACCGCCCCCGGCGCCGCGATCAACACCACCCAGACCTGGCTGCCCGGCTCCCCGGTCAAGGAGGCCGGCTACACCCTGCCGGCCGGTTACTCGATGCTCCAGGGCACCTCGATGTCCTCGCCGCAGGCGACGGGCGCCAGCGCCCTGCTGATCTCGGCCGCCAAGCAGAACAACGTCGCGCTGACCCCGGCGAGCCTGCGCATCGCGCTCACCAGCACCGCGAAGAAGATCGACGGGGCCTCCGCGCACGAGCAGGGCGCCGGCCTGATCGACATCGGTGGCGCGTGGGAGTCCATCCAGCGCGGCCCGAAGGCCAATGACTTCGCCGTCAAGGCCCCGGTCGACACCGCGATCGACCAGTTCCTGAAGACCCCGGGCTTCGGCACCGGCCTCTACGACCGCGAGGGCGGCCTGAAGGTCGGCCAGAAGAAGGTCTACGACGTCGTCGTCACCCGCACCACCGGCGTCAAGTACGGCACCCGCCACGACCTGACCTGGCGCAACAACGACGGCACCTTCAAGGTGGTCGGCGGCTACGACTACGTCACCCTGCCGCTGAACAAGCCCGTCACGATCAAGGTCGAGGCCAACCCGAAGACGGCGGGCGCGCACAGCGGCATCCTGCAGCTGGACGACGCCACCACCGAGGGCATCGACAAGCAGATCATGACGACCGTCGTCGCGGCGACCCCGCTGGCGAAGCCGTCCTTCGGCCTCTCGGACACCTCGTCCGTGCAGCGCAACAGCAACAAGTCGTACTTCGTCACCGTGCCGCAGGGCGCCAAGACCCTCGAGGTCGCGCTCGGTGGTCTCGCGGCGGGCAGCCAGACGCGCTTCATCTCGATCCACCCGTACGGCGTGGGCGTCGAGGACAGCGCGACGACGCAGTGCTACCCGAACTACGACAACCCGGCCAACACCTGCCGCCCCGACCTCCGTTCGTACGCGAACCCGACGCCCGGCGTCTGGGAGATCGAGGTCGAGGCGCGCCGCACCTCGCCGCTGCTCGACAACCCGTTCAAGCTGGACGTCAGCGTCCTGGGCGCGGGCTTCGACCCGGCGGTCAAGGTGCTCCCCGAGGTCAAGCAGGGCACCGCGGCTCCGGTCCAGTGGACCGTCAAGAACGACGGCGCGGCCATCACCGGCGGCAAGCTCCAGGGCGGCCAGCTCGGTTCCGCGAAGGTCGCCAAGCCGACCATCAAGGCCGGCGAGGTGCAGACCTCGACCGTCACCATCGGTGCGGGCGTCTCGCGTCTGGACATCGCCATCGGCGGCGTCTCCGACACCGCCGCCGACCTGGACCTCGAAGTCCAGCTCAACGGCGTCAAGGTCGGCTCCTCCGCCGACGGCGACTCCGAGGAGGCCGTGAGCCTGGCCAACCCGGCCGCCGGCACCTACACGATCATCGTCACCGGCTACGCGGTGCCGTCCGGCACCACCACGTACGACTACCGTGACGTGTTCTTCTCCTCCGCCCTGGGCTCCGTCCAGGTCGACGAGGCCGCCAAGGTGAACCTCGCCAACGGTGCCTCGACGAGCGTCTCGGCGAACGTCCTGGTCAACAGCGCGGCCCCCGAGGGCCGTCAGTTCTTCGGCCAGGTCCAGCTGCTCAACGGCCGCGGCACCGCCGCCGGCACCGGCAGCGTGCAGATCGAGAAGGTCCTCCCGTAACGGTCGACCTGATCACGGCATGACGGAGGGGCGGTGCTCTACGAGCACCGCCCCTCCCCCCGTTCCCCCCTCCCCCCGTTCCCCCCTCCTCGCGCGGCTACTTGCCGATCGAGCTCAGGTCCTGGGCGTAGGTGCCCACCGCGTGGGCGATGACGTCCAGGTTGGTGTCGAACGCCTTGAGGTCCAGGTTCTTCAGGGTGTCGCCGGCCCCGTGGTAGTTGGGGTCGTACGGGGCCCCCGCCTTCCCGCCGTACCGCTTGGCCTGCTCGGCGGTCTTGATGCCCTCGGCGCCGGTGAAGGTGCCGCCCGCCGGGATGCCGTTCGCGATGAAGGGGCCGTAGTCGGAGCGGCCGTCGAAGTCACTGCCCTCGTGCGGCTTCTTCTTCTTGTCGAGGAAGCCGTTGATCAGCGCCTCGATCTGCGCCGATCCGGCCGGACCGGCGCCCTCGCCGACCTTGTCCGAGTCGTCGCCGTCGTAGACGAACTGGACCGGGTTCGGCGAGGCGATCATGTCGAAGTTCAGGTAGAGCGCGATGTCCTTCTTCTGCTTCTCGGACAGCTGGGCCACGTAGTGCTCCGAGCCCAGCAGGCCCAGCTCCTCCGCCGACCACCAGGCGAAGCGGACCTTGTTCGCGGGTCCCTTGCCCTTCTTGTTGGCGCCCTCGTCGGCCAGCTTGAGGGCGACCTCCAGCAGACCGGCCGAGCCGGAGCCGTTGTCGTTGATGCCCGGGCCCTCGGGGACCGAGTCCAGGTGGGAGCCGAGCGCGACCACCTTGTCGGCGCGGCCGCCGCGGGTCTCGGCGATCACGTTGCGCGTGGTCTTCTTCACGTGCTCCTGGTCGAGGTCCAGGCGCACCGACACCTCGCCCTTGGCGGCGGCCGCGGTCAGCGCCTCGCCGTCGGCGAGGGTGATGCCCGCGCTCGGGATGACGCCCTCGGCGGGCGAGGAGAAGCCGCCGCGGACCGGGGTGGTCCCGCTGTGGTTGTAGACGATGACCCCGATCGCACCGGCCGCGGCGGCCGCCTTCTGCTTCTCCACGAAGGTGCAGCTGCCCCGCTTGACCAGGGCGATCTTCCCGGCGAAGGCCCCGGCGGGATAGTCGGCCGCGTCGCAGCCGGGGGTCTCGTCGACCCGGGCGAGGGCCAGCGGGGCGACCAGGCCGCCCGCCGGGGTGGACCTGGTGAAGGTGAAGGCGGCGGTGGCCAGCTCGCGGGTGTCCGCGCCGAGGACGGTGGTCCGCTCCGTCTTCGTGTGCGCCTCGAAGATGTCGAAGTCCTGGTAGGAGACCTGGTACCCGGCCTTCTTCAGGGTGTCGTGGACGTAGGCGGCGGAGGCCGCGTGCCCCGGCGAGCCCGCGGCGCGGTTGCCGCCGTTGGCGTCGGCGATCTGCTGGAACTTCGCCAGGTGGCGGTAGGCCCCGCGGGCGGTGACCTCCTCGACCAGCTCCTTGGCGAGCTTCCCGTCGCGCGCGGGGGCGGCGGCGGCCGGGCCTGCGGTCAGCAGCAGCGGAGCGGCGACGGCGGCGGCCGCGAGGGCGGCGAGCGCCGGTATGGACCGGCGGTTGCGGTGGGCGCGCACGGGGGTTCCTCCCGGGTGTGGGGCGATGGTTCGCCCTGTGGACGATCGTGTCCGCATATCGGTCACGACAGACCGGACCGTAGCCACCCGGGAACCGACAAAACGGACGATCGGCGGCTGTGCAACACGGCCGCCACACACTCGTCACGGGGGTACACGATCCGGACACCGTCCGTTCCTCGGACAATGGATTGGACAAGGCTCGTGGGGTCGAACGCATGATGGCTTCACGCGCGCCCGCGTCGTACGTACCAGAGGAGTCACCGTGAGGGTCGGAATCGTCGGAGCCACCGGACAGGTCGGCGGAGTCATGCGCGGCATCCTCGCCGAGCGGAAGTTCCCGATGGACGAGCTGCGGCTGTTCGCCTCGGCCCGCTCCGCGGGCACGGTCCTGGAGTGGGAGGGCCAGCAGATCACCATCGAGGACGCCTCCACGGCCGACTACTCCGGCCTGGACATCGTGCTCTTCTCGGCGGGCGGCGCCACCTCGCGCGCGCTGGCCGAGAAGGTCGCCTCGCAGGGCGCCGTCGTGATCGACAACTCCTCCGCCTGGCGCGGCGACCCCGAGGTCCCCCTGGTCGTCTCCGAGGTCAACCCGCAGGCGATCAAGGACCGCCCCAAGGGCATCATCGCGAACCCGAACTGCACCACCATGGCCGCGATGCCGGTCCTGCGCCCCCTGCACGACGAGGCCGGCCTGACCGCGCTGGTCGCCACCACCTACCAGGCCGTCTCCGGCTCGGGCCTGGCGGGCGTCGCCGAGCTCAAGGGCCAGGCCTGCGCGGTCGCCGAGGCCGCCGACCAGCTGACCTTCGACGGCGGCGCCGTGGACTTCCCCGAGCCGACCGTCTACAAGCGCCCGATCGCCTACAACGTCGTGCCGCTCGCGGGCAACCTGGTCGACGACGGCTCCTTCGAGACCGACGAGGAGCAGAAGCTCCGCAACGAGTCCCGCAAGATCCTGGGCATCCCGGAGCTGAAGGTCTCCGGCACCTGCGTGCGCGTCCCCGTCTTCTCGGGCCACTCGCTCCAGGTCAACGCCCGCTTCGCCGCTCCGATCAGCGTCGAGCGCGCCTACGAGCTGCTGGGCGCCGCCCCGGGCGTCGAGCTGTCCGAGATCCCGACCCCGCTCCAGGCGGCGGGCAAGGACGCCTCGTACGTCGGCCGCATCCGCGTGGACGAGACCGTCGACAACGGCCTCGCGCTCTTCCTCTCCAACGACAACCTCCGCAAGGGCGCCGCGCTGAACGCGGTCCAGATCGCGGAGCTGGTGGCCGAGGAACTGCGCGGCTGACCCCGCACGCGACCCGAGGCGCGGCGTCGGTGCGGCGCCGTACCGACGCCGCGCCTCGGGCAGCGACACACCCGGTGATTTCGCCCGTGGATTACTCCGACGCGGTGACGCGGCCCGCATGGAAGGATGGCCGGGCAACGTCACCATCGAAGGAGATGCCGCGTGCCTGGCACGAATCTGACCCGCGAAGAAGCCCAGCAGCGCGCGAAGCTGCTGACCATCGACTCGTACGAGATCGATCTCGACCTCAGCGGTGCGCAGGAGGGCGGCACCTTCCGGTCCGCGACCACCGTGCGCTTCGAGGCGTCCGAGGCGGGCGCGGAGTCCTTCATCGACCTGGTCGCGCCGTCCGTCCGCGAGATCGTGCTGAACGGCACCGCGCTGGACGCGTCCGCCGTGTTCCAGGATTCCAGGATCGCGCTCCCGGGCCTGCTGGCCGGCGCCAACGAGCTGCGCGTCGTCGCCGACTGCGGCTACACCAACACCGGTGAGGGCCTGCACCGCTTCGTCGACCCGGTCGACGAGCAGGCCTACCTGTACACCCAGTTCGAGGTGCCGGACGCCCGCCGCGTCTTCGCGAGCTTCGAGCAGCCCGACCTGAAGGCGACGTTCCGCTTCACCGTGACGGCCCCCGAGGGCTGGACCGTGATCTCGAACTCCCCGACGCCGGAGGCCGCCGACGTCAAGGACAACGTCTGGCGCTTCGAGCCGACCCCGCGTATCTCCACCTACATCACCGCGCTGATCGTCGGCCCGTACCACGCGGTCCACAGCAGCTACGAGGGCGCCGACGGCCAGTCCGTCCCGCTCGGCATCTACTGCCGCCCCTCGCTCGCCGAGTTCCTCGACGCGGACGCGATCTTCGACGTGACCCGGCAGGGCTTCACCTGGTTCCAGGAGAAGTTCGCCTACGACTACCCCTTCGCGAAGTACGACCAGCTCTTCGTGCCGGAGTTCAACGCGGGCGCGATGGAGAACGCGGGCGCGGTCACCATCCGTGACCAGTACGTCTTCCGCTCGAAGGTGACCGACGCGGCGTACGAGCTGCGCGCCGAGACCATCCTGCACGAGCTGGCGCACATGTGGTTCGGCGACCTGGTCACCATGGAGTGGTGGAACGACCTGTGGCTGAACGAGTCGTTCGCGACCTACACCTCGATCGCCTGCCAGGCCTACGCCGAGGACTCGAAGTGGCCGCACGCCTGGACGTCCTTCGCCAACTCCATGAAGACCTGGGCGTACCGGCAGGACCAGCTGCCCTCGACGCACCCGATCATGGCCGACATCCGTGACCTGGACGACGTGCTCGTCAACTTCGACGGGATCACCTACGCCAAGGGCGCCTCGGTCCTCAAGCAGCTCGTCGCCTACGTCGGCATGGAGCCGTTCTTCAAGGGCGTCCAGGCCTACTTCAAGGCCCACGCCTTCGGCAACACCCGCCTGTCCGACCTGCTCGGCGCGCTGGAGGAGACCTCCGGCCGCGACCTGACCACCTGGTCGAAGGCATGGCTGGAGACGGCCGGCATCAACATCCTGCGCCCGGCGATCGAGACCGACGCGAACGGCGTCATCACCTCCTTCGCCGTCCGCCAGGAGGCCCCGGCACTGCCCGCCGGCGCCAAGGGCGAGCCGGTCCTGCGTCCGCACCGGATCGCGATCGGCTTCTACTCGATCGACCGGGAGAGCGGGCGGCTGCTGCGCGAGCGGCGCGTCGAGCTGGACGTGACCGCCGCCGAGCTGACGGACGTACCGGAGCTCGTCGGCCTCCAGCGCCCCGACGTCGTCCTGCTCAACGACGACGACCTGTCCTACGCCAAGGTCCGCCTCGACGAGCTCTCGCTCGCCACGGTCACCGCGCACCTGGGCGACTTCCAGGAATCGCTGCCGCGCGCGCTGTGCTGGGCCTCGGCCTGGGACATGACGCGCGACGGCGAACTGGCCGCGCGCGACTACCTCGCCCTCGTCCTGTCGGGCATCGGCAAGGAGTCGGACATCGGCGTGGTGCAGTCGCTGCACCGCCAGGTGAAGCTGGCCATCGACCTGTACGCCGACCCGGCCTGGCGCGAGAGCGGCCTGGCCACCTGGACCGAGGCCACGCTGGAGCACCTGCGCGCGGCCCCGGCCGGCAGCGACCACCAGCTCGCCTGGGCCCGCGCCTTCGCGGCGACGGCCCGCACCGAGGGTCAGCTGACCTTCCTGGCGGCGCTGCTGAGCGGGCAGGCGGAGATCGACGGCCTCGTCGTCGACACCGAGCTGCGCTGGGCGTTCCTGGGGCGGCTGGTCGCGACCGGCGTGCTCGGCGACGCGGCGATCGCGGCGGAGCTGGAGCGGGACAAGACCGCGGCGGGCGAGCGCCACGCGGCGACCGCGCGCGCCGCGCGGCCGACCGCCGAGGCGAAGGCCGAGGCGTGGGCCTCGGTGGTGGAGTCCGGCGACCTGCCGAACGCCGTGCAGGAGGCCGTGATCGGCGGCTTCGTGCAGACCGACCAGCGCGAGCTGCTGGCGCCGTACGCGGAGAAGTACTTCGCGGCGGTCAAGGGCGTGTGGGACTCCCGCAGCCACGAGATCGCGCAGCAGATCGCGGTGGGCCTGTACCCGGCGCTCCTCGTCTCCCAGGAGACGCTGGACGCGACGGACGCGTGGCTGTCGGCGGCCGAGCCGAACGCTGCGCTGCGCCGCCTGGTGTCGGAGTCCCGCTCCGGGGTCGAACGAGCCCTCCGCGCCCAGTCCGCCGACGCGGCGTCCTGACCCACCCCCACGCCCTCGAACGCCGGGCGGGCTAGATCATCCCCGCCCGGCGCTCGCGGCGCGGGCCCGCCCGCCCGATTGCCCTCAAACGCCGGGCGGGCTATGTGTAGCCCCGCCGGCGTTTGAGGCGCGGGCCCGCCTGCCTGGTTGCCCTCAAACGCCGGGCGGGCTAGGTCTGGCCCCGTCGGAGCGCCCTCAATCGCCGGGCGGGCTTCATCTGGCCCCGTCGGGCTGCATATAGCCTCGCCGGCGTTTGAGGCGCGGGTCCGGGCAGCGCCCGGGACGGCCGGCCGAGGCCACCCACCGACACCGCCTCCGGCGGGCCCTCAAACGCCGGGCGGGCTGAATTCGGCATCCCCTTGCCGGCGATTGAGGCGCGGGCCCGACGGGCTGACTCAAGCCCCGCCGGCGTTTGAGGCGGACGGTGTGGCTAGGGGGCCGCTTCGCGGAGGGCCGTCAGGACTCGGGCCACCGCGGGCGCGGCTTCGGCGCCGCGGCGGAGGGCGGCGACCACGTGCCGGGCCGGCCGGTCGGCCTCCAGGACCCGCACCGCGACGTCATAGGCCCGGCGGGTCACCGCCATCCGGGGGACCAGCGCCACCCCCATCCCCGCCTCCACCATGGCCAGGATCGCCGTCCACCCGGCGGCCGAGTGCGCCCGCTCCGGGACGAAGCCCGCCGCCTCGCACGCGGTGCGGGTGATCTCCGACCAGGGACCGCTGCCCCCGAAGATCCACCGCTCCCCGGACAGGTCCGCGAGCCGCAGCCCCGCCGCCCCGGCCAGCCGGTGGTCCGCCGGGAGCGCCACGTCCAGCGGGTCCGCGAAGAGCGGGATCCGGGTGAACCGCGGGTCGCGGGCGGTCGGCGCGTGGGCCGCCAGGGACAGCGCCAGGTCCACCGACCCGGCCGAGAGCAGCTCGTACGCCTCCGCGGCCTCCGCCTCCCGCACCCGCACCTCGATCCCCGGATGGCTGCGGCGCAGCGCGGCGACGGCCGGGACCACGAGCGCGGGGACGGCGGTGGAGAAGGCGCCCACCCGGACCTCGCCCGCCTCACCGGCCAGGTAGCCGGCCAACTCCGCGTCGGCCCGTTCCAGCTGGGCGAAGACCGCCTCGGTGTGCCGCAGGACCAGGTGGGCGGCGTCGGTGAGCCGGACCCGGCGCCCCTGCGCCTCCAGCAGTCCCACGCCGAGCTGTTTGGCGAGGTTGGTCAGCTGCTGCGAAACGGCCGAGGGCGTCATGTTCAGCGCCTCGGCCGTCGCGGTCACGGTCCCCCGTTCGGCGAGGGTCCGCAGGATCCGCAGCTTCTTGATGTCCCAGTCGTGCATGGGACCGAACCTACCGGCGGGCACCCAGGGTCACACCGCCCAGGATCAGCGCCATGCACAGCAGCTCGGTGGGGCTGGTCCGTTCGCCGATGAGGAGGAAGCCGAGGACGGCGACGCAGACCGGCTGGAGGTAGTAGACGACGCCCGCGCGGGCCGCGCCGATCAGCGAGACGGCCTTGTTCCAGGCGAAGAAGGCGACGGCGGAGGAGAAGACCCCGACGTAGAGCAGCGGGCCGACCGTACCGGGTGCGACCTCGAAGCCGCCCTGCACGTGGACCGAGACCGCGTAGAGCGGGGCGAGCATCAGGGCGCCGAGGACGAAGGTGGTCAACAGGAAGGCGGGGCCGCCGATCTCGGCGGGCTTGCGGCGCAGCAGGGCGCTGTAGGAGGCGAACGACAGGGCGGCGGCGAACATCCACAGGTCGCCGGCGGCGAAGTCGAAGCCGAGTGAGCCGTGGCCGACGAGGAGCAGCACGCCGAAGGCGGCGAGCAGCATGCCGCCGGTGCGGCGCGGGCCCAGCTTCTCGCCGCCGAGGCGGGAGTAGACGGCCATGATGACCGGCGAGGCCGCCATGATCATGCCCATGGTGCCGGCGGGGGTGGTGAGCCCGGCCTGGTGGACCAGGGTGTTGTACATCGCTATGCCGAGCAGCGAGGCGAGCGCGACGTAGCCGAAGTGGCGGCGGATCAGGGCCCGCTGCTGCCAGGCCTGCCGGGCGGCGAAGGGGGCGACGGCGAGGATCGCGATGACCCAGCGCCAGAAGACGGCCTGGACGGGCGGGACGGAGTCCGCCATGTCCCGGGTGGCGACGAAGCTGCCGGACCAGACGACCGTGGCGATCAGGGCGAGGAGCACGCCGAGCCCGGCGACGCCCTTCTTCCCGCTGCCCTGCTGTGCCTTCGAAGCGGTACGGACGCGGTCCATGACGGCCACTGTGTGTCTCCCCCTGGGATCTGGTGCGGGTGGTTTCCGGTGCTACCGTCGCACCTGCCCATTGACCAGGTCCATCGAAATGTTTCGATCGTTCTGTTCAGTAATCGTGAACGGTTCGAGCGGGGTACGGGTTCGGACCTTGCCGGTACGGACCTTGCGGGTGCGGGCGGGCAGCTGGCCCACGAGCGTCGCCGCGAAGGCGATCGTCATCCCGGCCACCTGGACCGGGGAGAGCGCCTGCCCCAGCGCGGCCCAGCCGATGACGGCGGCGGTGAGCGGCGAGAGCGGGCCGAGCAGGGTCACGGAGGTCGCGGTGAGCCGGCCGATCCCGCGGAACCAGAGCCAGTACGCGATCCCCGTGTTGATCAGCATCATGTAGCCGTAGCCGAGGAAGGCCTTGCCGTCGAGGGCGGGCGGGGCCCCCTCGACCAGGGCCGCGACGGGCAGGAGCAACAGCCCGCCCGCGGTCAGCTGCCAGCCCGTCAGGGCCAGCGGGCCCACGCCCTCGGGGCGGCCCCAGCGCTTGGTCATGACGGTTCCGGCCGCCATCGAGGCGGCGGAGGCGATGCCGGCGAGTACGCCGACCAGGTCGAGCGCGGCCCCGGCCTTGAGCACGACCATGCTGACCCCGAGGGCCCCCACGATCGCGGCGAGCAGCGACTTCGTACCGGCCTTCTCGCCCAGCAGCAGCCCGGCGAGCCCGATGACCGCGAGCGGGCCGAGCGAGCCGAGGACGGCGGCGACCCCGCCCGGCAGCCGGTAGGCGGCGAGGAACAGCAGCGGGAAGAAGGCGCCGATGTTCAGGGCGCCCAGCACTAAGGACTTCCACCACCAGGCGCCCTTGGGCAGGATCCGGGCGACGGCTATGAGCATCAGCCCGGCGGGCAGGGCCCGCATCACCCCCGTGAACAGGGGCCGGTCGGGGGGCAGCAGCTCGGTGGCGACGGCGTAGGTGGAACCCCAGGAGATCGGGGCGAGGGCGGTCAGGGCGACGGTGGCGAGGCGCTTCATGGTGGTACTCCTCGAACGGGATAAGAGATCCGGGATGCGGGCTACGGGCTACGGGCGGCGCGGGTCAGGCGGCGACCGGCGCCGGGGCCGGGGCGGCGACGGGGACCGGGGGCTCGGCGTACACGGCCTCGTCCGGCAGGTGAGGCTCCAGCCGGACCAGGGCCGCGGCGGCGCCGACCGCGGCGACGGCGAGCACGGCCCACGGCAGTCGGCCGTCGACGCTCAGCAGCGCGGTGAAGAGGGAGGGCGCCAGCGCGCCGGCGAGGGAGTAGGACAGCTGGTAGGTGGCGAGGTAGCGGCCGCGCACCGCCTCGGGGGCGGCGGAGACCGACAGGGCGCCGCCGGAGGGGCTGTGGACCAGCTCGCCCACGGTGTAGACGACCACGATCGCCATGAGGGCGATCAGCAGGCCGGTCGAGCCGGGGCGCACGGTCCCGAGCACGATCTGACCGACGAAGGCGGCGGCGAAGAGCAGCGACCCGAGGGCGGCGGAGCGGGTCCGACGGGCGCCGGAGCGCCGCACCCGGCTCGCGATCAGGACGCCCGCCCCGGCGCACAGCACGGTGTTGAGGGTGAAGGCGGCGCCGGTGAGCGCGTCGGGGCCGCGCAGCCAGGTGGCGATGTACAGCGGGAAGAGGACCGAGAGGGCGGAGTAGCCGAGGGCGGTCAGGAAGTTGGCGGCGGCCAGGCCGAGGAAGGGGCGGTCGCGCAGCACCATCCGGTACCCGGCGGCCGGGCGCCCCGCCCCCTCGGCCCGCTCGGCCGTCGTGCCCGGGCCGCGCACCGGGCGGACCCGGCTGACGAGCAGTCCGGCCGCCGCGAAGGCGAGGGCGTTGGCCCAGGCGGTCCAGGAGAACCCGCCCGTGCCCCACAGGGCCAGCACGCCGGAGACGATCATCGCTCCGGCGCCCATCCCGGCGTTCTGCAGGGCCCGCAGGGACGCCTGGAGGCGGTCCCGGGCCCCGCCCCGCGCTACCTCGCCGATCAGCGACTGCTGGACGAGGGCGAAGGAGCGGTCGGCGAGGGCGGTGAACAGGGCGACGACCGCGAAGGCGGGCAGCGAGGTCGCGAAGGGGTAGGCGAGGAAGCCGAGCGTCCGGATCCCGTAGAGGACCAGGACGACGGGCTTGGCGCCGAACCGGTCGACGGCCGTGCCCGCGAGCGGCATCAGCGCCAGCCCCGCGAGGCCGGTGACGGTGAGCACCATGCCGACGGCGGCGAAGGAGAGCCCGGTGACGTGTCGGAAGAAGACCAGCGTGAACGGTATGTACATGCCGATCCCGACGGCGTTGATCCCCGCCGCCACGAGCAGCGCCCGCTCCCCCGCCACCCGCTCCACTGCCGCCCGTCGCTGCTTCGCCGACACGTCCGCTCCCCCAAGTAGGTTGTTAGGAAGTAGCTTACTCCTAAGCTACTTTCCGTCAAGCTACTTTCTTGCGATCTAGCGAGGGGACTCGGGATACTGCGACGCATGAGCGAAAAGGACGCGGTCGACGCGATAGCCGCCCAGTGGAACGCGGTCCGCCCGGATCTGGACGTGACCCCCATGGCCGTCTTCGGCCGGATCTACCGGATCAGCAAGGCGATGGGCGACGCCATGGACCGGACCTACGCCCGCTACGGCATCTCCCGCGGGGAGTTCGACGTGGTCGCCACCCTGCGCCGGTCCGGCGAGCCCTACACCCTCTCGCCGCGCCAGCTCTCGGCCACGCTCATGCTCACCACGGGCGGCATGACCGGGCGGCTGGACAAGCTGGAGAAGGCCGGGCTGCTGCGCCGCAGCCCCGATCCGCACGACCGGCGGGGGCTCCAGGTGACGGTGACCGAGCGCGGCCTCGCCCTCATCGACGAGGCGGTCACCGCGGGGTTGGAGGTCCAGCGCGCGGGCCTGGAGGGCCTGGACGAGGAGGAGGTCACCCTCCTCATCGCACTGCTGCGCAAACTGCACGGCAGCCTCTGAGGGCTCGGCGGCCCCGGAAGGCATGCGGCCTCCGAGGGCATGCCGAAAGGGCGCCGGAGGTCCACAGTGCCACCGGTACGTCACGCGTCATGCGTCACGTACCGGTCTGTGGACCTCCGGCGCCCCGGAAGCCACGTGGGATCCGCCCCCTCGGGGGCGGCCCTACGTCAGTCCTACTGGTCCTACTGTTCCTGCGTCTTGCGCGACTTGTCGCCGACCATCACGAGGCCCGCGATGACCAGGAACAGCACGATCGGCGCGGCCACGAACAGGCCGAGCGTCTCGGCAATGCTCAGGCCCTTGCCCGGGTCGTCACCGTCGTCGCGGGTCAGCGCGAGCGCGGGAGACGTCATCAGCAGCATCATCAGCGTCGTTCCGGCCGTGACAGCGCCGGCGCGCAGAGCGTTCTTCTTGTCCACGGTGCAAACGTAGCGAACACCTAAACAGCGCGCGCGCCCGGGGGTGCCGTACGGGGGTGCGCGCCCTCCCGCACCGCGCTCAACAGGGCGTTCGCCCGGGGCGAGGCGGCGATCCGCTCCAGCGTGAGCGGCCGTCCGCTCCCGTCGGCCACCGGCAGCCGCCAATTGGGGTACTGGTCCCAGGTCCCCGGCAGGTTCTGCGGCCGCCGGTCGCCCACCGCGTCCGGCAGCCACACACCGACCAACCGGGCCGGGGTGCGCAGCAGGAACCCGTACAGGGCCCGTACGGCGGCCTCCTCGCCCTTGGTGTCCAGACCGAGCCGGTCCAGCACCGCCAGCCACTCCTGCGTGTCCGCCGCGTCCTCGGCCCGTTCCAGTTCCGCCGGACGGGTCAGCAGGCCCAGCCGGTCGCGCAGTTCGACGTGAGCCCCCGCCAGTTTGGCGGCGGTGGGCGGCAGATCGTGGGTGGTGGCGGTGGCCAGGCAGTCCGCGCGCCAGTGCGCCGGGGGCAGCGGGGCACCGCCGCCCGCCCAGTCGCGCTCGAACCACAGCACCGAGGTGCCGAGCACACCGCGCCGGGCGAGAGCCTCGCGGACCCCCGGTTCCACGGTCCCGAGGTCCTCGCCGACGACCAGCGCCCCGGCCCGGTGGGCCTCCAGCACCAGGACCGCGAGCATGGCCTCGCCGTCGTACGAGACGTACGTACCCTCCGCGGGCGGGGTGTCCCGGGGGATCCACCAGAGCCGGAACAGGCCCATGACGTGGTCGATCCGCAGCGCCCCGGCATAGCGGAACACCCCGCGCAGCAGATCGCGCAGGGGCGCGTAGCCCGAGGCGGCGAGCCGGTCGGGGCGCCACGGCGGCAGCCCCCAGTCCTGCCCGCGCGCGTTGAACGCGTCGGGCGGGGCCCCGACGCAGGCACCGGTGGCGTACGTACCGGGCGCGGCCCGTACGTCGGCGCCCTCGGGGTGCACCCCGACCGCGAGGTCGTGGACGATGCCCACGGACATCCCCGCCTCCCGCGCCCCGCGCTGGGCGGCGGTGAGCTGCGCGTCGGTGAGCCAGGCCAGCCAACCGTGGAAGGCGAGCTCCGCGGGCCCGGCCGCGGCGTCCGCGGGCCAGGCCGCGGGGTCGCCCCCGTACCGCTCCGCCAGCGCGCACCACTCGGCGTGCCGGGCCAGCGCGGGCCCGCCCTCCGCGCGGAACCGCTCCAGGGCGGCTTCGCGGTCCGCCCCGCGCGGGACGGCGTACAACAGCTCCAGAGCGGCCCGCTTGAGGGCCCACACCGCGTCCCGGTCGATCAGGGCGTCCTTCTCCAGCACCAGGCGGCGCAGCCGCGCACCCCCCGCGGCCAGCTCGGCCAGGGCCACCCGGTCCGGGCAGGCGGCGTACTCGGGGAGGTCCTCGATCCGCAGGTGCACGGGGTCGGGGAAGCGGCGCGAGGAGGGGCGGTAGGGCGAGGGGTCGGTCGGCGTGCCGGGGACCGCCGCGTGCAGCGGGTTGACCTGGACGAAGCCGGCGCCGTGGGTGCGCGCGGCCCAGCGCGCGAGCTGCGCGAGGTCCCCGAGGTCGCCCATGCCCCAGGAGTCCTCGGACAGCAGCGAATAGAGCTGCACCAGCAGCCCGTGGGCGCGCTCCGGCGCGGCCGGCGCCCGGTCCGGGGCCACGATCAAGGTGGCCGCGCCGGTCCGCCCGTCGGGCCGGGTCACCGTGATCCGGTGCACCCCCAGCGGCAGCCCGGCGGCCGGGAGCGGCCCCTGCGGCCCGGTCTCCCAGACCAGCGGCTCCCCCGCGCTCCCCTCCGGCTCCTCCGGCGCCTCCGGTACCAGCCGGACCTCGGTGCCCGGCGGCAGCGCGGCGAGGGCGGCGGGGGGCTCGGCGCCCGTCCAGTGCACCAGCGTGACCGGCAGCAGCCGCCGCGCCTCCTCCCGCTCGGCGCGCGCGAGCGCGGCCCGTACCTCCTGCGGGGTCCCGGCGTCGACGCCCAGCAGCCCGAGCACGGCCACGACCGTCCGCTCCGGCACCCGGACCGTCACGCCCTCGGAGGGGTGGTAGGAGGTGGCGACCCCGTGGTGGGCGGCGAGCCGGGCCAGGTCCATGCGTATCCCTCGGCTAACCCGCAGCGGCGGCGGGGGTGGTCGGCTCGCTGGTCAGCGGAGCCTCGTCGGTGAGCGGCGGTTCGCTGGTGAGCGGCGCGTGTGCGGTGTCGGCGAGCGGGGACTCGCTGGTCAGCGGGCCGGAGGTGGCGCCCTCGGTGACGGAGAGCCGCCGCGGCAGGTGGGCGAGCAGGGGCACGACGGCCGTGGCGGAGGCCGGTCTGGAGCGGGCGGGGCGGGCGGGCTGGTGGGGGGTGCGGGCGTTCACGGCGGTACTCCTCGCATGGCTGACGACGCGCGGGCGGGACCCGTTACGGGGAACACCGCAGCCCTACCCATCCGGCCGTGCCGCATTCCCGGCGTTCCCGACCAGAACCCCCACCTCCGCCGGAACCCAAGCCTCCGCAACCCGACCTGGCAGGGCGTCCCCTTACAGGGAGGTCAGAAGCCAGCCTCAGCCCCACTCAGCCCCGCCGGCGATCGAGGCGCCCCCGGAGGGACAGTCGGCCGCGGCCGGCACCGCGCCCCGCCCCACAGCCACGGCACGGCGCACCGGAGCCCGGACGGGCGCGCAGCCCGCGCCGCACGCCCCAGACCGCCCCGGCGGGGTACCGCGGCACCGCCGACCGTCAGGACACCGCCGCGCCGATCCGGGCCGGGTCGGAGACGGCCACACCGATGCGGTCGAGCGCGTCGGCGGCCCCGTACGGCTGGAGGTAGGGCATCCAGCACGGGTCCCGGTGCCCGGTGCCGATGATCCGCCAGGCCAGCCCCGACGGCGGGGCGGGCTGGTGGCGCAGCCGCCAGCCCAGTTCCAGCAGGTGCCGGTCGGCCTTGACGTGGTTGCAGCGGCGGCACGCGGCGACGACGTTGTCCCAGGCGTGCTGGCCGCCCCGGCTGCGCGGGATGACGTGGTCGACGCTGGTGGCGACGGCCCCGCAGTACATGCAGCGCCCGCCGTCACGGGCGAAGAGCGCGCGCCGGGTGAGTGGAACGGGCCCCCGGTAGGGGACCCGCACAAATCGCTTGAGCCTGACCACGCTGGGCGCGGGGACGACCCTCGTCGAGCTGTGCAGGAAGGCGCCGGATTCCTCCAGGGAGATCGCTTTGTTCTCCAGGACGAGGACCAGCGCGCGGCGGAGCGGTACGACGCCGAGGGGCTCGTACGACGCATTGAGGACCAGGACGTGCGGCACGGACTGCCTCCTTGTACGCCGGCGGCGCGTGGCTCGCGCCGGGACGATCTGCCTTCCAGTCTCTCCTCACCGCTGGTCGGAGCGCCACCACGCGCCCGTAACGGGTCGGAGGTGTTTTCGCCCACATCGGCGGCACGTCGGCGGCACGTGGGCGGCACGTGGGTGAGAGGACGACGGCACATCGACGCCGTCCCGACGTGAGTCCCCTCTCTCCCCGGAACAGGACAACGGGGTCACGGGGATTGCCCCGTTAGTGTGGTTGGTCTGCCCGCGCATCCGCCCCGGACCCCGTCCGGGGGTGTCCTCGCCGGGCAGACCGCTACGCCTGGAGGTTCCTGCCGTGCCCTGGCCCGCCGCCCCGTATCCGCTGGCCGACGACGTACCCGTCGTGCCCCGCAACACCGAGGAAGCAACCCAGAGCGTCAACAACGCCGCCGGTTTCATCCAGGACAACTGGGCCGACTGGCTGTTCCTCGGCCTGAAGATCCTGCTGATCATCGTGATAGCGGCGGCGCTGCGCTCGGTGGTGCGCAAGTCGCTGACCAAGCTCATAGGCCGGATGAACCGCGGTGCGGAGGCCGTAGAGGGCACGGCCCTGGGCGGGCTGCTGGTCAACGCCGAGCGCCGGCGCCAGCGCTCCGAGGCGATCGGGTCGGTGCTGCGCTCGGTGGCGTCCTTCCTGATCCTGGGCACGGCCGGGCTGATGGTGCTCGGCGCCCTCGACATCAACCTCGGCCCGCTGCTGGCGAGCGCCGGTGTGGCCGGTGTGGCGATCGGTTTCGGCGCCCGGAACCTGGTGACGGACTTCCTGTCCGGCGTGTTCATGATCCTTGAGGACCAGTACGGCGTCGGGGACAAGATCGACGCGGGCGTGGCCTCCGGCGAGGTCGTCGAGGTGGGCCTGCGGGTCACCAAGCTGCGCGGGGACAACGGCGAGATCTGGTACGTCCGCAACGGCGAGATCAAGCGCATCGGCAACCTCAGCCAGGGCTGGTCGACGGCGGGCGTGGACGTCCAGGTCAAGCCGTCCGAGAACATGGGCCGGATCCGCGAGGCGATCCGGGGGGTCGCCGAGTCCATGGCGAAGGAGACGCCGTGGGACGAGCGGCTCTGGGGCCCGGTGGAGGTGCTGGGGCTGGACGAGGTGCTCCTCGCGTCGATGACCGTCAAGGTCTCCGCGAAGACCATGCCCGGCCAGCAGTTCTCGGTGGAGCGCGAGCTGCGCTGGCGGATCAAGGAGGCCTTCGACGACGCGGGCATCGGGATCGTCGGTGGATTGCCCGCCGCGGCGGACGAGGAGGACGCCGCGGACCCGTCGGCCGCCGTCGCCGCGCCGTCCGCGCTGGCGAACCCGGCCTCGCCGCAGTCGATGGCCACCAGCCCCATCCCGCCCCCCATCGGACCGGGAATGCCCCGCATCACCAAGTAGGCGGACGGTCCGCGCAGCTCGCGCGGCCTCCCCACCGCTGCCCCCGCAGATCGTTCCCCGCGGGGGCAGCGTCGTTGTCGCACCGCCATTGACATGGGCCGACAGCTGATAGGAAACTTACCTAACAGTTCACACCTGCGTCAGGGAGAGAACACCCCATGGCCAGCACCACCCCCGGAACACCCAGTCTGCTGCGCGCGATGAACGACCGCGCCGCACTGGACCTGCTGCTGGCCCACGGCCCCCTGTCGCGGACCCGGATCGGCCGGCTCACCGGTCTCTCCAAGCCCACCGCCTCCCAGTTGCTGGCCCGGCTGGAAGCCCGGGGGCTGGTCGTGGCCACCGGCACCGCCACCGGACGCCCCGGACCCAACGCCCAGCTGTACGCGATCAACGCGCGAGCGGCCTACGCCGCCGGGCTCGACGTCACCCCGGGCCGCATCGTCGCCGCCGTCGCCGACCTCACCGGTGAGGTCGTGGGCAGCTGCGAGCTGCCCAACCCGGGCCCGGGCACCCCCGTGGTGGACCAGGTCACCCAGGCGCTCGGCGACGCCGTCAAGGCCGCCGGGCTCCAGCGCGGCGACGTCCACCGCCTGGTCATCGCCTCCCCCGGCTCCTTCGACCCGCGCACGGGGGTCCTGCGCTACGCCGACCACCTGCCCGGCTGGCACTCCCCCACCCTCCTGGAGGAGCTGGCGGCGGCGCTGCCCATGCCCGTCGAGTACGAGAACGACGTGAACCTCGCCGCCATCGCCGAGCAGCGACTGGGCGCGGCCCGCGGCCACGAGGACTTCGTCCTGCTGTGGAACGAGGAGGGCCTCGGCGCCGCCCTGGTGATCGCCGGACGGCTGCACCGCGGCTGGACCGGCGGCGCGGGCGAGGTCGGCTTCCTGCCGGTGCCCGGACGGCCGCTGGTGCGCCACGTGACCCGGGAGAACTCCGGGGGCTACCAGGAGCTGGCCGGCGTGGAGGTACTGCCCGCACTGGCCGCCGGGCTGGGCCTGGAGATGCCGTGGGCGGAGCCGCCCGCGCCGGGCACTCCGGGGCACGCCGCCGAGGTGGCCAGCGCGGTGGCACTGCTGGAGCGGGCCGCCGCCGAGCCCACGGGGGCGCACCTGCACCTGCTGGAGGCGTACGCCACGGCGCTCGCCACCGGTCTCGCCTCGCTGGTCTCCGTACTGGACCCGGAGATCGTGGTGCTCTCCGGCGCCGTGACCACCGCGGGCGGGGACCTGCTGCGCGAACTGATCGAGACCGAGCTCGCCGACCTCGCCCCGTCCCGGCCCCGGCTGGTCACCGGCGAGGTGCGCACGCGGCCCGTGCTGCGCGGCGCGCTGGAGAGCGCGCTCGCCGCCACCCGCGACGAAGTGTTCGACACCTCCCGCTGATCCACCCGCCCCACCGCGCCCCGCCGCGCCCCCGCAGACCAACGGCTCCACCCGCCCCACCTGCCGCACCGCCAGCTCCACCCGCACCGCCTGCACTGCCTGCACCTCCCGCACCTCCCGCACCTCCCGCACCTCCCGCACCTCCGCTTCTCCCGCTGGACCCCGACCGGACGTTCCCCGCGTAGAGAGAGACACCGCCATGCCCGGACGCACCCGCCGCCTCACCACCCTCGCGGCCGCACTCGCCGCGATATCCGCCCTCGCCACCGGGTGTACGGGGCAGAGCGGCGCCGCCGCCTCCGACGACCCGAACAAGGAGGTCACCCTCAACTTCTGGCACGGCTGGGTGGAGCCCCGTGAGGTCAAGGCGATCCAGGACAGCATCGACCGCTTCGAGAAGGCGCACCCGAACATCAAGGTCAAGGTCATCGGCAACATGACCGACGAGAAGGTCAACCAGGCGCTGCGGGCGGGCGGTACCAAGGCCCCGGACGTGGTGTCCTCCTTCAGCACCGACAGCGTCGGCAAGTTCTGCGCCTCCGGAGCCTTCGCCGACCTGACCCCCTTCCTCGCCAAGTCGGGCATCGACAAGACCAAGGTCTTCCCCAAGACCCTGCTGGACTACACCCAGTTCAAGGGCAACCAGTGCACGCTGCCGTTGCTGAACGACGCCTACGGCCTCGTCTACAACAAGACCGCCTTCACGGCCGCCGGGATCAACGAACCGCCGAAGACCTGGAGCGAGTTCGTCAAGGACGCGAAGCTGCTCACCAAGGAGCGCGGGGACAGCTACGAGCAGCTCGGCCTGATGCCCACCTTCCACGGCTACGAGACCACCCCGATGCGGCTCGCCGCGCAGTGGGGCCCGACGTACTTCGACGCCGAGGGGAAGTCGAACCTGGCCAAGGACCCGGCCTTCGCCAAGATGCTGACCGCGCAGAAGGACCTGGTCGCCACGTTGGGCGGCTACGAGAAGCTGGAGAAGTTCCGCACCACGTTCGGTGACGAATGGGGCGCCGAACACCCCTTCAACAAGGGGCTGGTCGCCATGCAGATCGACGGCGAGTGGCGGGCCGAGATGGCGAAGAACGCCGGGGTCGGCTTCGAGATCGCCACCGCGCCGCTGCCCGTGCCGGACGACCAGAAGGACGACTACGGCAAGGGCTACCTGTCCGGCACGATCATGGGCATCGCCTCCGGCAGCGCGAAGCAGAACGCGGCCTGGGAACTGGTGAAGTACATGACCACCGACACCGACGCGGTGGTGGCCTTCGCCAACGACATCCACAACGTCCCCTCCACGCTGGCCGCGATGGATTCGCCGAAGCTCCAGGTGTCCCCGCAGTTCAAGACCTTCATCGACATCGCCAAGCACCCGAAGTCCAACACCACACCGGCCCAGCCCGACGGCGGCACCTACCAGCTGACCTTCGCCGACTTCGCGTACGGGGTCGAGAAGGGTGCGGTCGGCGACCTCCAGGCCGGGCTCGCCAAGACCGCCCAGCAGATCGACACGGACATCGCGAAGGCCAAGTAGCCCACGATGAACCACACCCTGAGCGCGAAGCGGCGCAGGTCCGCCCTGCGGACCACGGCCTTCATGTCCCCGTGGCTGATCGGCTTCGCCGTCTTCTTCGCCTACCCGCTGCTGTCCACCCTGTACTTCTCCTTCACGAGGTACGACGGCTTCCGTCCGCCGGTCCTCAACGGGCTGGACAACTGGTCGTACGTCTTCTCCGACTCCCCGCTCTTCTGGCCCGCGATGCGCAACACCCTGTGGCTGGTCGTGGTCATGGTGAGCTGCCGGGTGCTCTTCGGGCTCGGCGTCGGTCTGCTCATCACGAAGATCAAGACGGGGGCCGGGGTCTTCCGCACCCTCTTCTACCTGCCCTACCTGGCCCCGCCGGTCGCCGCGACCCTCGGTTTCGTCTTCCTGCTCAACCCCGGTACCGGGCCGGTCAACACCTGGCTGGAGGCGCTCGGACTGCCCGCGCCGGGCTGGTTCACCGACCCCGCCTGGTCCAAGCCCGCGCTGACCGCGCTGGCGCTGTGGGGGATCGGCGACCTGATGGTCATCTTCATGGCCGCGCTCCTCGACGTACCGAAGGAGCAGTACGAGGCCGCGGAGCTGGACGGGGCCGGGCCCTGGGCGCGGTTCCGGCACATCACCCTGCCGAACATCTCCCCGATCATCCTGTTCGCCGTGGTCACCGGGATCATCCAGGCCATGCAGTACTACACGCAGCCGCTGGTCGCCGGGAAGGTGGCGGCCGGCGTGATCGGCGGCTCCGGCCAGCAGTTCGAGCCGGGCTACCCGGACAAGTCCACGCTGACGCTGCCCCAGCTCATCTACAACGTCGGCTTCCAACGATCCGACTACGGCACCGCCTGCGTGCTCGCGCTCGTCCTCTTCGCCCTCTCCATGGCCTTCACCGCGCTCCTGATGCGGCGCCGTGGCGGACTGATCGGAACCGGTGACTGAGATGGCCGTGACCACCGGCACGACCGTGCCCCCGAAGACGGCCCCGCCCGCCGCGCCGACCGGCCCGGCGGCGGTCCGCCACCGCCGCAAGGAGGTGCTGCACTGGGTCGCCGTGCACTCCCTCGGCGTCGCCGCCGCCCTCTTCTTCATCCTCCCCTTCGTCTTCCTCTTCCTCACCTCGCTGATGAGCGACCAGCAGGCGCTGACCCGCGACCTGTGGCCCCGTACCTGGGAGTGGGGCAACTACGCGAAGGTGTGGCACACCCCCGGGTTCCTCCTGTGGTGGCGCAACACCCTGCTGTACGCGGGGCTCGGAACGCTGCTGACCGTGGTGTCCTCGGTGCCCGTCGCCTACGCCCTCGCCAAATTCCGCTTCCGCGGCCGGCGGCTCTCGCTGCTGCTGGTGATCTCGATGATGATGCTGCCGCCGCAGGTGGTGGTCATCCCGATGTACCTCTTCTGGGCCAAGCAGCTCGACCTGTCCGGGACGCTGTGGCCGCTGATCATCCCGATGGCCTTCGGGGACGCCTTCTCCATCTTCCTGCTCCGCCAGTTCCTGCTGACCATCCCGGACGAGTACCTGGACGCGGCGCGGGTCGACGGCTGCGGGGAGCTGCGGACGCTGCTGCGGGTCGTCCTGCCCATGGCCAAGCCCGGCATCGCCGCCGTCGCGCTGTTCCAGTTCTTCGCCGCGTGGAACGACTACTTCGGCCCGCAGATCTACGCCTCCGACAACCCGGCCGCCTGGACCCTCAGTTACGGACTGGAGTCCTTCAAGGGCGCGCACCACACCAACTGGAACCTGACCATGGCCGCGACCGTGCTGGTCATGGCCCCGGTGATCGTCCTCTTCTTCTTCGCCCAGAAGGCGTTCGTCGAAGGCGTCACCCTGACCGGAGTGAAAGGCTAGGAAACATGAAACTCGCAGTAGTGGGTGGCGGTTCCACTTACACCCCCGAACTGATCGACGGGTTCGCCCGGTTGCGCGACACCCTGCCGATCAGCGAGCTGGTGCTGATCGACCCCGCGGCCGACCGACTGGAGCTCGTCGGCGGGCTGGCGCGGCGGATCTTCGCCCGCCAGGGCCACCCGGGGACGATCACCACGACCTCCGACCTGGACGCCGGGGTCGCGGACGCCGACGCCGTCCTGCTCCAGCTGCGCGTGGGCGGACAGGCGGCCCGGCAGCAGGACGAGACCTGGCCGCTGGAGTGCGGCTGCGTGGGCCAGGAGACCACCGGCGCGGGCGGGCTCGCCAAGGCGCTGCGCACGGTTCCGGTCGTCCTCGACATCGCCGAGCGGGTCCGGCGCACCAACCCGAACGCCTGGATCATCGACTTCACCAACCCCGTCGGGATCGTCACCCGCGCCCTGCTCCGGGCCGGGCACAAGGCGGTCGGCCTGTGCAACGTCGCGATCACCCTCCAGCGGCAGTTCGCCTCGCTGCTCGACGTGCCCCCCGGTGAGCTGCACCTGGACCACGTCGGCCTGAACCACCTCACCTGGGAGCTCGGGGTGCGCCGCGGCGGCCCCGACGGGGAGGACCTGCTGCCGCGGCTGCTCGCGGAGCACGGGGACGCGGTCGCCGCCGACCTGCGGCTGCCGCGGGCGGTCCTGGACCGGCTCGGCGTCGTGCCCTCGTACTACCTGAAGTACTTCTACACGCACGACGAGGTGGTCCGGGAGCTGGGCGAGAAGCCTTCGCGGGCCGCCGAGGTGGCCGCGATGGAGCGGGAACTGCTGGCGATGTACGGCGATCCCGCGCTCGACGAGAAGCCGGCGCTGCTGGCCCAGCGGGGCGGCGCCTTCTACTCGGAGGCCGCGGTGGACCTGGCGGCGGCGCTGCTGGGCGACGGCGGCAGCCCCGTACAGGTGGTCAACACGCTGAACAACGGCACCCTGCCGTTCCTCGCGGACGACGCCGTCATCGAGGTGCAGGCGCGGGTGGACCGCTCCGGCCCGGTGCCGCTGGCCGTGCCCCGGCTGGACCCGCTCTACGCGGGGCTGATCGCGCACGTCACGGCGTACGAGGACCTCGCGCTGGACGCCGCGCTGCGCGGCGGTCGCGAGCGCGTGGCCAAGGCGCTGCTCGCGCACCCGCTGGTCGGGCAGTTCGACCTGGCCGAGGGACTGACCGACCGGCTCCTCGCGCACAACAAGGAGCACCTGGCATGGGCGTGAGGGGCACCGTGCTGCTGGCCGTCGACGCGGGCAACAGCAAAACGGACCTCGCCCTCGTCGACGCGGACGGGTCGGTGCTCGTCACCGCGCGCGGGCCCGGCTTCCGCCCGCAGGCGGTCGGCGTCGCGGCGGCCTTCGACGCGATCGCCCCGGCCCTGGAGGAGGCCCGGGCGAAGGCCCGGGCCCTCGGCCTGCCGGTGGGGTCGGCCCACTTGGGGGACCCCGACTCCGGTTCCGGTTCTGGTTCCGGTTCTGGTTCCGGTTCTGGTTCCGTGGACGGGATCGCCCACGTGTCGGCCTGTCTGGCGGGCGCGGACCTCCCGGTCGAGGAGGAGGCGCTGACCGAGGGCCTGCGGGCCCGGGGGTGGGGGCGGACCGTCGAGGTCCGCAACGACACCTTCGCCATCCTGCGGGCCGGTCTGGTGGGCAGCGGGCCGCCGCTGGGGGTCGCCGTGGTCTGCGGCGCCGGGATCAACTGCGTGGGCATGCGCCCCGACGGGCGCACCGCCCGCTTCCCGGCACTGGGCCAGCTCTCCGGCGACTGGGGCGGCGGGGGCGGCCTCGCCGCCGAGGCGATGTGGTGGGCGGCCCGGGCCGAGGACGGGCGGGGCGGTCCGACCGCGCTGGCCGCGGCCCTGCCCGAGCACTTCGGGCTGGCGTCGATGACCCAGCTGATCGAGTCCCTGCACCTGGGCGCGATCGCCCCGGAGCGCACGCACGAGCTGGTCCCGGTGCTCTTCGCGGTGGCCGGGGCCGGTGACCCGGTGGCGCGCGCGCTGGTGGAGCGGCAGGCGGACGAGGTCGTGGCGCTGGCCGCGGTGGCGCTGGAGCGGCTCGACCTGCTGGAGGAGGAGGCGCCCGTACTGCTGGGCGGCAGCGTCCTGGCGGCCGGGCACGCCCGGCTCAACGACCGGGTCGGGGCGGGGCTCGCCGAACGGGCCCCGCTGGCCCGGGTGTCGGTGGTGACCGCGCCGCCGGTGCTGGGCGCGGGGCTGCTGGGGCTGGACGCGATCGGTGCGCCGGCTGCCGCGTACGGAAAACTCCGTGCCCATTTCGGGTGAACCCGCCCCGAGCCGGGTCATCTCTGGAACTGTGGCGGCCGTAGGAACGTATTGACGGTGAAGGGGTGCCGGGGGGCACATCACTTCAAGATCCAGCACCAGGTGCTGTGCTGAGCCGTCAGTACGGCCATACTGCTCCCGAGCAGTCCACGACCGAGGGGGAGGTCACGGTGGCCATCACATCGCGCGCACCCGCGTCCGCGCCCACGACCACGCCCGGCCCCGTCGGGCCCGCCGGCGGCGGCGGCCCGGCGCTGCCGGGGCGGCGCAGCGCGTGGGCGGAGGGCGTGGAGCGGCTGCGGGACGCGGCGACCACCGAGCCCGGGCGGCTGCGGATCATCGGGGCGGCCCTGGCCGCGCTGGTGCTCCTCTTCGGCGTGGTGACGGTCTGGGAGATCTCCGACCGGTCGGGCGCCGCCGACGACGTGGTCGGCCGCAGCCAGCCGCTCAGCGCGGACGCGGCGAGCATCTACCGCTCGCTGGCCGATGCGGACACGGCGAGCTCCAGCGGGTTCCTCGCCGGCGGTCAGGAGCCGCGCGAGGTCCGCGAGCGCTACGAGAAGGACATCGCGAACGCCTCGCGGCTGCTGGTCAACGCGGCGGCGAACACCGGCGGCGACGAGGAGTCCCGCAAGGAGATCGCGCTGCTCGGCGAGCAGCTGCCCCGCTACACCGGCCTCATAGAGCAGGCCCGGGCCACCAACCGGCAGGGGCTGCCGCTCGGCGGGGCCTACCTGCGCTACGCCAACGAGCAGATGAGCACCCAGCTGCTGCCCGCCGCGCAGCGGCTCTACCGGGCGGAGACGGACCGGCTCTACCAGGACTACGACGAAGCCCGCGCGTTCCCCGTGGGCTCCTTCGGTACGGGCCTGCTCGCCATCGGGGCCCTGGTCTGGGCCCAGCGGCGCAACTACCGGCGCACCCACCGCGTCTTCAACCACGGGCTGCTGGCGGCGACCGCCGCTTCCACGGTGGTGCTCCTGTGGCTGGCCGTGGGGCACACGGTGGCCCGGACCGAGCTGAGCGAGGCCCGCTCGGGCGGTCAGGAGTCGCTGAAGGTGCTCAATGACGCCCGGATCTCCTCGCTCCAGGCGCGGGCCAATGAGAACCTGACGCTGATCGCGCGGGGCGCCGTCCTCGCCGACGACAAGAAGTCCGACAAGTACGACGTCGACTTCACCAAGAACATGAAGGACCTCGACGCGGGCCTCGCCAAGGCCGCGGAGCTCGCCGACGACACGAGCGGCCGGACGCCCGTCGCCCACGCCGTCGAGGGCGTGACGCAGTGGAAGCAGCGGCACGCGGCCGCCCGGGAGACCGACAACAAGGGCGACTACGACCTCGCGCTGCCCCAGGTCATCGGGGGCAAGGACAGCAGCGGGGCGTCCTTCGACACGGTGGACGCCTCCTTGGAGCAGGCCGTCGCGCACGAACAGCAGGAGTTCACCCGGGCCGCCCGCGCCGGACTCGGCGCCCTGGGCGGTCTGGTCACGGGCGGGGCGGCGCTGGCGGTCCTCGGAGCGGCGGCCGCGCTGCTCGGCATCGGGCGCAGGCTTTCGGAGTACAGGTGATGCGGATGCGAGGGCTGCGGGTGGAGCGAGGCGACGGCGGCGGGCAGGTCCCGCGGCGGCTGCGCGGCTGGGGCGGGGTGAGCGCGATGGCCGCCGCCTGCGCGGTGACGGCGGCCGCCGTCCTGCTGCCGCTGGCCCAGGCCGCCCCGGAGTCGGGGCGCGGCGGCGCGGTCCACCAGGGCGTCGCCGCGCCCGCGGTGGCGCCGGCCGCCCCCGCCGTGGACGAGACCTGCCAGGACCCGGAGGCCAGCCTGCGGCCGGCGGGGGTGGACGGAGCGGCCATCGCCCGGATCAAGGCGGCGGGCAAGCTCGTCGCCGGCGTCGACCAGAACAGCTTCCGCTGGGGCTACCGCAATCCGGTCGACGGCAAGCTCGACGGCTTCGACATCGCCCTGGTGAAGGCGATAGCGAAGGACATCCTGGGCGACGAGAACGCGGTCATATACCGGGCGATCCCGACCAGCCAGCGCATACCCGCGCTGGTGGAGGGCCGGGTCGACATCGTCGTACGGACCATGACGATCAACTGCGCCCGGCTCAAGGACGTCGCCTTCTCCACGGCGTACTTCGAAGCGGGCCAGCAGGTGCTGGCCCCCAAGGGCTCGCCCATCACGGGCTACGACGGCTCCCTCAAGGGCCGCAAGATCTGCACGGCGGCCGGTTCCATCGCCGAGAGCAAGCTCAAGGAGAACGGTTTCGGCTCGGTGTCGGTCACGGTCCCCAACCAGCTGGACTGCCTGGTCCGGCTCCAGCTGGGCGAGGTCGACGGCATCATCACGGACAACGCGCTCGCGGCCGGCCAAGCCGCGCAGGACCCGACGATCAAGCTGGTCGGATCGCCCTTCACCAAGGAGTTCTACGGCGTCGCGATGAACAAGGACGCCTCGGATCTGGTGCGCCGGATCAACAAGGTGCTGGACAACTACCGGGCGGGCGGTGACGGCAGCCAGTGGATCAAGGCCTACCGCACCCACCTGGAATCCGTGCTGCCCGGCATCCCCGGCCCGCCGACTCCCAAGTACCGGGACGGCTGAGCGCCGTGGCGGGAACAGAAGGAGCCGGGCCCGGGGTGATGGACCGGGACGACGTCGATCGCGCGCTGACCCGGCTCGACGCGGAGCACGAGGCCGTCGAGACCTCGCTGCTCGCCCTCCAGGACCACGCCGGGCGCCGGCTGCTGGAGGGCGCCGCCCTGGTCGGGATCACCCGCGAGCGGTGGGCCGCCGCCGACGCCGCCATCACCCGCCTGTGGACCTACTTCGACGCCTACAGCGGGGCCCTCGACGCTGCCCGGGAGTTGCGCGAGCGGCGCCGCTGGCCGAGCCGCGAGGACCTGGTCGAGCTGACCGAGCGGCTGCGCGGCGCCGGGGTGATGATCGCGGGCGGTGCGGTGGAGGGCGCCCAGCTGGCCGAGCGCTTCTCGCTCGCCGAGCTGGTCGCCCGGATGAACGAGCTGTACGCGTCCTCGCTGGACATGGTGGTGGCCGCCGACGCGGTGTGGTCGGCGCTGCCCGCCCGGATAGACCTGCTCGCCGCCGAGCTGCACCGCACGCGCTCGCTGGCGCACTCCGTCGGCGTCCGCCCGGGCGCCCACCCCTCGGGCGACGACCTGGAGGCGATCACCGCCGAGCTGGCGGAGCTGCGCGCCCGGGTCATCGAGGACCCGCTGGCCTTCTGGACTCCCACCCAGGGCAGTTCGGCGCCGGGTGGCGGGCGACCCGACACCGCCCGCTACGACCGGGCGGCGCGCGCGCTGGAGGACGTCCGGCGCGAGGTGGAGGCGGTGCTGACCGTGCGGCAGGACGCCGAGCAGCGGCTGATCAGCCTGCGCGACGTGCTGTCGCGGGCCGACCGGACGCTGTCGGAGGCGCGGACCGCGCGCGGCGAGGTGCTGGCGAAGATCGCGGCCTCGGAGGTGCCCGTGGTCAGCGGACCGCCGACCGTGCTCCAGGAACAGCTCGCGGCGGCCGCCGATTACCGGCGCCAGTCCCAGTGGCACCGGCTTTCCCCGCTGCTGGAGTCCCTGGAGGCCCGGGCCGAGGAGGAACTGCTGCGGGCCCGCGCGTCGTTGACGGCCGTGACCGCGCCCTTGGCGGTGCGGGCCGAACTACGGGGCAGGCTGGACGCGTACCGGGCGAAGATGACCCGGCACGGAACGGCGGGAGACCCCTTGCTCGTTGAGCGGTACGACGCGGCCCGGCGGATGCTGTGGAGCGCGCCCTGCGACCTACGGGCCGCCGAGCAGGCCGTCCTGCGCTACCAGCGGGCGGCCGCCGAGTCATTGGTGCCGCAGCAGGACCGGCCCGTCGGGCCGGGGAAGGAAGACGCATGAGCCTGATCGGGACCCCGTGCGGCCGGCCCGGCTGCCCGGGCACGTACGAGGACATGGGCGGCGGGGAGCTGTACTGCGACACCTGCGGACTGGCGCCGCTGCCGAGCGCGGTGCCCGCCGCCTCGACCGGTGCCGCTTCGCCCGAAGCCGCCTCGGCCGGCGCCGCCGAGCTGGTGTCGCCGCCCACCGGGATGACCAGCGCGGCGCGGGGCGTCGGAGCACGCGGCTCCCAGGGCTCGCAGCCCTCGGCGCGCGGTTCCGGCTCGGCCCGCTCCGCACGGTCCTCGCGCTCCTCGTCCTCCCGGCGTTCGGTCTCGGGGCGGCTCTCGCGCGCCCTGTCCGGGACCGCCGCGTCCAGCCGTTCGGTGTCGGTGCGCAGTTCGGGCTCGGCGTCCGGGCCTTCGGGCCGCGGGCGGCTCGGCGCCGGGCTGGTGGCCGTACCGGAGGTGCCGCGCCCCGATCCCTCGGCCGCGGTGCTGGAGAACCCGGAGGTGCCGGAGCGCAAGCGGTTCTGCTCGAAGTCGGACTGCGGGGCCCCGGTCGGCCGGGCGCGCGGCGACCGGCCGGGCCGGACCGAGGGATTCTGCACCAAGTGCGGGCACCCCTACTCCTTCGTGCCCAAGCTGGCCTCGGGCGACGTGGTGCACGGCCAGTACGAGGTGGCGGGCTGCCTGGCGCACGGCGGCCTGGGCTGGGTGTACCTCGCCGTGGACCGGGCGGTCTCGGACCGCTGGGTGGTCCTCAAGGGCCTGCTGGACACCGGGGACCAGGACGCGATGGCCGCGGCCATCTCGGAGCGGCGCTTCCTGGCGGAGATCGAGCACTCCAACATCGTGCGGATCTACAACTTCGTCGAGCACCTCGACCAGCGGACCGGCTCGCTGGACGGCTACATCGTGATGGAGTACGTCGGCGGCAAGTCCCTCAAGGAGATCGCCAACGAGCGGCGCCAAGCGGACGGGCGGCGCGACCCGCTGCCGGTCGAGCAGGCCTGCGCGTACGGCATCGAGGCACTGGAGGCGCTCGGCCACCTGCACAGCCGCAACCTCCTGTACTGCGACTTCAAGGTCGACAACGCGATCCAGCAGGCCGACCAGCTCAAGCTGATCGACATGGGCGCGGTCCGCCGGATGGACGACGAGGAATCGGCGATCTACGGCACGGTCGGCTACCAGGCGCCCGAAGTCGCCGAGCTGGGGCCCTCGGTGGCCTCCGACCTCTACACCGTCGCGCGCACGCTGGCGGTGCTGACCTTCGACTTCCAGGGCTACACGAACGTCTTCGTGGACAGCCTGCCGGACCCCGACCACATCGAGGTCTTCCGGCGCTACGAGTCCTTCTACCGCCTGCTGGTGCGGGCCACCGACCCGGATCCGGGTCGGCGGTTCGCCTCGGCGCTGGAGATGGCCGACCAGCTGACGGGCGTGCTGCGGGAGGTGGTCGCGCTCCAGACGGGCCGGCCGCGACCGCAGCTGTCCACCCTGTTCGCGCCGGAGGTGCAGGTCACCGACACCCTGTTGTTCGCCGAGGAGGCCGGGGCCGCGGTGTCCCGCCTCGGCGCGCGGGACGTGTCCTCGCGGCGCGGCGGACTCTTCGGCCGGCGCCGCCCGGCGCCCGCCGCGGCGGTGGGCGCGGGGAGCGGCCACGGCGCGGTGTCCGCGGTGACGGCGACCGCCCCGGCCGCCGCGGTGTCCGTCGTGGGCTCCGTGGTGCCGGTCATGGGCGCCACCCCGGTGCCCGCGCTGGCGACGACGGCCACGCACATGACGGGCGGCCCGGGGAACCTCCAGGTCGCCGTGCGACCGGATCCGGCCGGGGCGTCCGTTCCGGCGCCACGGGCCGCCCCGCTCGTGGCCCCGCCGGCCGTACGGGCGTACCCCGCCGGGGTGCCCGGATCCGCGGCGCTCGCCGGGCTGGACGCCCGGGGCACCGCGCTGGCCCTGCCGGTGCCGCTGGTGGACCCGGCGGACCCCAATGCCGGTTTCCTGGCCGCGCTGCTGGCGTCCGCGCCCGCCGACCTGCTGGGGGCGCTGGGGGCGGCGCCCGCCGAATCCGCCGAGCTGCGGCTGCGCGCGCTGCGGGCCCACCTGGAGCTGGGCGAACTCGCCGTGGCGGGCGAGACCCTGAACGATCTGGAGGTCCACCACCCCGACGACTGGCGGGTGGTGTGGGCGCGCGGGATCGCCTCCCTGGCCACCGGGGACGACGAAATAGCGGCGCTGTCCTTCGACGCGATCTACGACGCCTTCCCCGGCGAGCCCGCGCCGAAGCTGGCGCTGGGCCTGTGCGCGGAGGTCCTGGGCCAGTTGGACAATGCCGCCGAGTACTACAGCCTGGTCTGGGTCACCGACCCGGGCTTCGTGAGCGCGGCCTTCGGGCTGGCCCGGGTCCAGCTGGCCGCCGGGGACCGGGTCGCGGCCGTGCGGACCCTGGAATCCGTACCGGAGTCGTCCATCCACTACACGGCCGCGCGGGTGGCGGCCGTACGGGCACGCTTGCGCGACCGCTCCCCCGAGGAGCCGCTCCTGGACGATCTGCGGGCGGCCTCCGGGCAGGTGGAGGCGCTGCGACGGTTCGGTCTGGACGCCGTGCGCTACGAGGTGCTGACGGCGGAGGTTCTGGGCTCGGCGCTCGACTGGGTACTGTCGGGTAGCCGGGGTCCTGACCCCGGCCGGACCTCGCTGCTCGGCAGCCAACTGGACGAGCGGGGGCTGCGCTTCGGCCTGGAACGCTCCTACCGGGTCCTGGCCCGTCTGGCGCAGCGGGGCGAGGAGAGGATCGAACTGGTGGAACGGGCAAACCGTTTCCGTCCACGGACGTGGGTGTGAGTGATGTCGATGCATCGGCCGTCGGGCTGCCCCAGCTGTGCGGAACCGCTGGAAGAGGGTGACCTCTTCTGCGGGGTCTGCGGATACGCCCTGTCCGCGGACCCCCCGCCCCCGGACGACCACCCGACGGTCGCCCTGACGCCCCCCGGCCGGGCGGCGGCCCGGACCGACTTCCCGCCGTCGGCCGGCACGCCGGAGCCCTCGGGCCCCGCGGGCTGGTCCGACGCGTCGCACGTCGCGGGCCCGGCGCCCGCGCCCGCGCCGGCGCCGGCGCCGTACCCGCCCGGGCAGACGGCCGCTTCCGGCTCTGCCTCCGGTTCCGGTTCTGCTTCCGGTTCTGCTTCCGCTTCCCGTGCCGAGGCGGCCGCGGGGAGCGCCGGGTACGGCGCGGGATGGTCGGCCACGGCCGGGGCCACCGCGCCCGTGCCGACCCTCGTCGACGAGCCCGCCGGGTGGGGCGTCGCCGCGCCCGACGGGGCGACCACCGACCACCCCGGAAGCAGTGCGGCTCCGGCTCCGGCTGCCGCTCCGCCCGCGCCCGCGGCGGGGACCGGCCCCGGCGGCGAGCCGACCGGCAAGACCTGCGTCGCCTGCCGCGCGGGCCGCGTCGACACCGACGGCTACTGCGAGCACTGCGGCCACGCCCAGCCCCGCGAGCGGGACCACCTCGAAGAGGAGCTCGGCAGCGTCGCCGCCGTCAGCGACCGCGGCCTGCGCCACCACCGCAACGAGGACTCCTTCGCGGTCGCGGCCACCGCGCTGCCCGACGGCAGCGCCGCGACCGTCGCCATCGTCTGCGACGGCGTGTCCTCGGCCAGCCGCCCCGACGAGGCCTCAGCCGCCGCGGCCGTGGCCGCCAACGAGGCCCTGCTGGACGCGCTGCCCCGCGGCGCACTGCCCCAACAGGCCATGCACGAGGCGATCCTGGCCGCCGCCACCGCCGTCAACGCCCTGGCCCCCGAGGTCCCCGGCGCACAGAACGCCCCCGCCTGCACCCTCGTCGGCGCGGTCACGGCGGGCGGGCTGCTGATCATCGGCTGGGTCGGCGACAGCCGCGCGTACTGGGTGCCCGACGACCGCTCCGCCCCGCCCGCCCGCCTCACCGAGGACGACTCCTGGGCGGCCCAGATGGTCGCGGCGGGTCTGATGAACGAGGCCGAGGCCTACGCCGACGTCCGCGCCCACGCCATCACCGGCTGGCTCGGCGCCGACGCGTACGAACTGGAGCCGCACACCGTCGCCTTCAAGCCCGACCGGCCCGGCGTCGTGGTCGTCTGCACCGACGGACTCTGGAACTACGCCGAATCCGCACAGGACATGGCCCGGGTACTGCCCGCCGATGCCGCCGCCCGACCGCTGCACAGCGCACAGGTGCTCGTCGGCCACGCCCTGGACGGCGGCGGCCACGACAACGTGACCGTGGCCGTCGTGCCCTTCGCCGTGCCCGAGGCGGCCGCCGCACCCGCCGCCTGACCTCCCGCCAACCAGCCCGCCGCACACCCGAGGAGACCGTCCTGATGGCGAACTTCGCCAAGCCGAGCGCACCGCGCTTCACCGTGGAGGTGTACCAGAACGAGTTCCTCCCGGTGGGCGGGCACGACGTGCACGCGATCGTGACGGTCACGTCCACCGGCGGCGCGGCCGCGACCCGCGTCGCGACCCCGGGCAGCGGCGCAGCCGTCGTGATCATGGTCGACTGTTCGGGTTCCATGGCGTACCCGCCCGCCAAGATGACCGGCGCCCGGGAGGCCACGGCGGCCGCGATCGACACCCTGCACGACGGGACCTCCTTCGCCGTGATAGCCGGTACGCACGTGGCCCGGGAGGTCTATCCCGGCCAGGGCCGCCTCGCGGTCGCGGACCCGGTCACGCGCGCCCAGGCCAAGGGCGCCCTCGACGCCCTCACCCCCGGCGGCGGCACCGCCATCGGCACCTGGCTGCGCCTCGCCGACGGCTTGCTCCGCCAGTCCCCCGCCACCATCCGGCACGGCATCCTGCTGACCGACGGCCGAAACGAGCACGAGAGCCCGGAGCTGCTGCGCACCACCCTCGACGCCTGCGCCGGGCGGTTCACCTGCGACGCCCGCGGGGTGGGCACCGACTGGGAGGTCAAGGAGGTGACCGGCATCGCGAGCGCGCTGCTCGGCACCGCCGACATCGTGGCCGATCCGGCCCACCTGGCCGAGGACTTCACGCTCATGATGGAGAACGTCATGGGCAAGGAGGTCGCCGACGTCGCGCTGCGGCTGTGGAGCCCGGTCGGCGCGGAGATCCAGTACGTCAAGCAGGTCGCGCCCGCCGTGCAGGACCTGACCGACCGCCGCACCGCGGCGGGCCCGCGCGCCGGTGACTACCCGACGGGTTCCTGGGGCGACGAGTCCCGCGAGTACCACGTCTGCGTCCGGGTGCCCGGCGCCTCCGTCGGCCAGGAGATGCTCGCCTCCCGGGTCTCCCTGGTCCTGCCTGGCCGGGAGGGCGAGGCGGCCACGACGCTCTCCGAGTCCCAGGGGCTGGTCCGCGCGGTGTGGACGGACGACCTGGCCGCCTCCACCGCCATCAACGCGCAGGTGGCCCACTACACCGGCCAGGCCGAGCTGGCCGAGGTCATCCAGCAGGGCCTGGAAGCACGCAAACTGGGCGATATAGACGGCGCCACCGCCAAACTCGGCCGTGCCGTGCAGCTGGCCGGTGTGTCCGGGAACGAGGACACTGCGAAACTGCTGGCAAAGGTGGTGGATGTCGTGGATGTCGCTGCGGGTACTGTGCGGCTGAAGGCGAAGGTCGCCGACGCCGACGAGATGACCCTCGAAACGCGGTCGACGCAGACCGTTCGAGTGAAGCGAAACTGACGTCCCGACGCAGGGAGAAGGGGGAACGGCCGACATGCCGACCTGCCCGAACGGGCACCAATCGGTCTCCGACGACTGGTGCGAAGTATGCGGTCACCGCATGGCCCCCGCGGGTGGCCACGAGCCTCCGGCGCCGCCCTCCTACGACTACGGCAGCTTCCCGATGGCCGGGGGCGAGCCCACCGCGCAGGCGGAGCTGTGCCCGCAGTGCCGGACCCCGCGCGAGGCGATGGCCCCGTACTGCGAGGAGTGCCGCTTCAACTTCCTGACCCGGACGGCGACCTCGTACACGCCGATCGCCCCGAACCCGGCGACCACCCCCGGGCCCGCCCCGGTCCGTGGTCCCGGTCCGGCCGGGACCACGGGCGCGCAGCCGCTGCCGACCGCGGAGGCCTCGTACGCCCAGGACCCCTACGAGTACCGCGATTCGCGCCCCTCGCAGGTCAACCGGCCCGCCGAGTCCTTGCAGCGCGAGGACGACTGGGTGCTGCCGCCGCCGGTGCAGGAGCAACCGCCGCAGCCGCAGGCCGAGTACCGCCCGACGTACCAGCAGCCCGAGCAGGTCCCGATCCCGCCCCAGGGCGGCGCCTGGACCGCGACGATCGGGCCCGACCGGTCGTACTTCATGGCCATGATGCAGCGCAGCGGCCCCGAGGCCTCGGGGCTCAACCTGCCCGCGTACTCACCGGAGCAGCACCTCCCGCTGTCCGGCGGCCAGATCACCATCGGCCGCCGCCGCGCCTCCACCGGCGAGTCCCCGGACGTCGACCTGTCGGTGCCCCCGGAGGACCCGGGCGTCTCGCACGCCCACGCGGTCCTGGTCCAGCAGCCCGACGGCAGCTGGGCCGTGGTGGACCAGAACTCCACCAACGGCACCTACATCAACGGCGGCGAGGATCCGATCCAGCCCTACGTCCCGGTCCCGCTGCGCGACGGCGACCGCGTCCACGTCGGCGCCTGGACCACGGTCACCGTCCGCCGGGGCTAGGACCGGCCTCCGCGTAGCCTCCCAGGGGCCAGACGTACGGTCCCTGGGGGTCGTCCAGCCAGGACCACTGGCCCTCGTCGGTGACCGTCACGCCGAAGCGCTCGCGCGGCGGGCGGTCCTCGCGGCGCCACAGGTCCAGGGCCTCGCGGGGGTGCAGCACGCCCGCCGTGAGGATCAGCATGAACTGGAAGCGCTCGTTCTCCAGCAGCTCGTACGGGAGCCCGCCCGCCACCCACGGGGGCGAGGCCCCCGCTCCGCGCAGCGGGACGAAGTACGCCGAGGTGTGCAGGAACCGCCCCTCCGCGAAGCCCGCGTCCCGCACCCGCAGCGCGATCAGCCCCGTCGACAGCGGCGCCAGCACGCGCGCGCCAGGGCGGCACTGGGGCAGCCAGGACGCCGGGATCAGCGGCAGGGTGCAGGTGACGATGATCCGGTCGAAGGGCCCCCGGGCCGGGCATCCGCGCGCCCCGTCGCCGGTGACCACGGCCGGGTTGTAGCCGAGCAGCGCGAGGTGGGCCCGGGCGGATTCGGTGATCTCCTCGTCCAGATCGACCGTGGTGACCAGGTCCTCGCCGAGCCGGTGGCACAGCAGCGCGGCGTTGTAACCGGTGCCGGCGCCGATCTCCAGCACGTTGTTCCCGTCCCGGACCTCCAGCGCGTCCAGCATCCGCGCCATGAGGGAGGGCTGGCTGCTGGAAGACACCAGCTCGCCGTCGCGCAGCCGGGTCGCGAGCGGGGCGTCCGTGTAGACCCCGCGCAGCCAGCGGGCCCGGTGCTCGGGATCGGGGTCCTCGGCCCAGAGCCGCTCGTGGCCCGCGCCGCGGCCGGTCCAGAAGAAGGGGACGAAGACGTGCCGGGGCACGGCGGCGAAGGCCGCCAGCCAGGCGGGGTCGGTCAGCACCCCGGCCGCGGTCAGCTCCCGCACCTGGGCCGAGTGGGCCGTCTCCCGCAGGTCCCGGGTCGCTCTGGTCTCCGTGCCGCCCATGGTTCCACTGTGCTGCCGACGCCGCGGCGCCGCCCGTCGGCCGCGCATCGACCGCGCACGGGCGGGGCGTCCGATGGTCCTAGGACCGGGGTCCTCCGTCCGGGCGTCTGAGACGATGGTCAGGTGAACGAGATTCCGCGGAGCACCCTTCAGGAGCAGACTTTCTACGAGCAGGTCGGCGGCGAGGAGACCTTCCGCCGCCTGGTCCGGCGCTTCTACCAGGGGGTCGCCGAGGACCCGCTGCTGCGTCCGATGTACCCGGAGGCCGACCTGGGCCCCGCCGAGGAGCGCTTCGCGCTGTTCCTGATGCAGTACTGGGGCGGTCCGACCACCTACAGCGACGACCGCGGCCACCCGCGCCTGCGCATGCGGCACGCCCCGTTCCAGGTGGACCGGGCGGCGCACGACGCGTGGCTGCGGCACATGCGGGACGCGATCGACGAGCTGGGCCTGGCGCCGGAGCACGAGGCCCAGCTGTGGCGCTACGTGACGTACGCCGCCGCCTCGATGATCAACACCGAGGGCTGAGCCGGTCCATCACCTAGACGGGGCGGACCTGGAGCGCGCCCAGGCCGCCCTCGCCCGGGCGCCGGGTGACGACGGAACCGTACGGGGTGCGCAGCCGCAGCCAGCTCCCGCAGGCCAGCAGCGCCACGGGCGCCGGGGCGTCGGGCACGGCGGGCTGCGGGGGCACGGTGGACCGTACCGGCCGCAGGAAACCCAGGGACTGCGCGGCGTGCACGGCGCGCAGCGGCAGGGCCGTTTCGCCCAGGGTGCGGGACCAGATCTCCCGGCCGATCCGGTCGCGCTCGGCGCGGGTCCGGTGCGCGGCGGGCAGGGCCTCGTCGCGGGCGCGGAACTCGGCGACGGCCACGGCCACGGCCGCGCGCATCGCCTCGGCGCCGGGCAGCCCCGGCACCTGCCGCCAGCCGCCGCGGGGCGGCAGTACGCCCGTCCAGGGCGGCCCGGTGACGGCCGCGGGCACGATCGCGCTGCCCGAAGCCTCGTCGATCGCCTCCAGGAGTTCCCCGGCGGAGACGGTCCGGTCCAGCGGCACGGCCAGCGGCTCCGCGAGCCGGGCCGTGCGGATCGCCAGTACCTCGAAGGACGGCGGGCGGCCGAAGACGGCGAGCGCCCCGCCGCCCACCTGGAGGCGGACCGCGGCGGCCCGGTCGTAGTGCACGAGCCGGCCCAGGAAGGCGGCGAGGTCCGCCGCCTCCCCGGAATCGGCGAGGCACAGCCGTTCGCTCATGCCGCGACGGCCCCTTCCGGGCCCGTGGGCTCGTCGAGGTACTTCTGCAGGAAGTGCTTCTCCTCGGCCGTGATGCGGCGGGGCCGCCCCTCGGCGAGGTTGTAGGGCACGACCACGGTCGAGGCCCGTACGTAGACCTGCTCGGGCCGGTCGCCCTCCGCCACGTCCTTGACCTCGTAACCGATGGTCAGGGACGCGGCGCCTATCCGGGTCACCCAGGACTCGATGAGGACCGGCTCGTGACGGTGCACGAGGGGCAGCTTGTAGTCGATCTCGTGGCGGGCCACGACGGAACCGCCCGTGAAGGATTCGCTGCCCTCCCCCGGCGCCAGCCGGAACATGAAGTCGATCCGGGCTTCCTCCAGGTAGCGGAGGAAGACCACGTTGTTCACGTGCCCGAAGGAGTCCATGTCCGACCAGCGCAAGGGGCACCGGTAGAGGTGTCTGGCCATGCTTGTCTCAGCCTCAGTCTCAGCCGCGGGTGAGCTTCTTGTACGTGGCGCGGTGCGGACGGGTCGCGTCCGCGCCGAGCCGCTCGACCTTGTTCTTCTCGTACGATTCGAAGTTGCCCTCGAACCAGTACCACTTGGACTCGCCCTCGTAGGCGAGGATGTGCGTCGCGACCCGGTCCAGGAACCAGCGGTCGTGGGAGATGACCACGGCCGCACCCGGGAACTCCAGGAGCGCGTTCTCGAGCGAGGAGAGGGTCTCGACGTCGAGGTCGTTGGTGGGCTCGTCGAGGAGCAGCAGGTTGCCGCCCTCCTTGAGCGTCAGCGCCAGGTTGAGGCGGTTGCGCTCACCACCGGAGAGGATGCCGGCGGCCTTCTGCTGGTCCGGACCCTTGAAGCCGAAGGCGCTGACGTACGCGCGGGACGGCATCTCGACCTGGCCCACGTTGATGTAGTCCAGCTCGTCCGACACGACCGCCCAGAGGGACTTCTTGGGGTCGATGTTGGCGCGGCTCTGGTCGACGTACGAGATCTTGACGGTCTCGCCGACCTTGACGGAGCCGGAGTCCGGCTCCTCCAGGCCCTGGATCATCTTGAACAGCGTGGTCTTGCCCGCGCCGTTCGGACCGATGATGCCGACGATGCCGTTGCGCGGCAGCGTGAAGGACAGGTCGTCGATGAGGACCTTGTCACCGAACGCCTTGTTGAGGTTGTTGACCTCGACCACGATCGAGCCCAGACGCGGGCCCGGCGGGATCTGGATCTCCTCGAAGTCCAGCTTCCGCATCTTGTCCGCTTCGGCCGCCATCTCCTCGTAGCGGGCGAGACGGGCCTTGGACTTGGTCTGGCGGCCCTTGGCGTTGGAGCGGACCCACTCCAGCTCTTCCTTGAGGCGCTTCTGGCGCTTCTCGTCCTTGCGGCCCTCGACCTGGAGGCGGGTGGACTTCTTCTCCAGGTACGTGGAGTAGTTGCCCTCGTAGGCGATGGCGCGGCCGCGGTCGAGTTCGAGGATCCACTCGGCGACGTTGTTCAGGAAGTACCGGTCGTGGGTGACGGCGATGACGCAGCCCTTGTACTGCGAAAGGTGCTGCTCCAGCCAGTTCACCGACTCGGCGTCGAGGTGGTTGGTGGGCTCGTCGAGGAGGAGCAGGTCCGGGGCCTCGATCAGCAGCTTGCAGAGCGCGACGCGGCGCTTCTCGCCACCGGAGAGGTTCGTGACGGGCCAGTCGCCGGGCGGGCAGCCCAGGGCGTCCATGGCCTGCTCCAGCTGGGCGTCGAGGTCCCAGGCGTTGGCGTGGTCCAGGATCTCCTGGAGCTTGCCCATCTCGTCCATGAGCGCGTCGGTGTAGTCGGTCGCCATTTCCTCGGCGACCTCGTTGAAGCGCTTCAGCTTGCCCATGATCTCGGCGGCGCCGTCCTGGACGTTCTCCAGGACGGTCTTCGACTCGTCGAGCTTGGGCTCCTGCATGAGGATGCCGACGGTGAAGCCGGGAGACAGGTACGCCTCGCCGTTGGACGGCTGCTCCAGCCCCGCCATGATCTTCAGGACGGTGGACTTACCGGCGCCGTTCGGGCCGACCACACCGATCTTCGCGCCGGGCAGGAAGTTCAGGGTGACGTCATCAAGAATCACCTTGTCGCCGTGCGCCTTGCGCGTCTTGCGCATGGTGTAGATGAACTCAGCCAAGAGAAACCGTCCGGCAGATCGATGGTGGGCAGATACACCCCATCTTGCCAGGCGTCCACCCCCGGGGGGAAACGAGAAGGGTGCCGCGGCCGCCCCCGAGCCCAGTCGCCGCACGGCAGGATGGCTCTGACATCGGGGAACACCGGGGGCTCCGGGGGCGGGGGAATCGGCGTGGACAACGGACTGGTGGCACTGGCCGCGGCGGTCGTGGGGGTGGCCGGGACCCTGCTGGCCACCGCCTTGTCGCAGCGGATGCTGGCCCGGGTGCAGTCGGACCAGTTCGAGCGGCAGCAGCGGGCCGCGCACGCGCAGTGGCTGCGCGAGCGGGAGGTCGCGGAGCTGGGCCTGCGGCGGGACTGCTACATCGCGGCGGGCGCCGCCTACCGCCGCTACCGGATCTCCCTGATGACCTTCCTGTGGCTGGTGCGGGACGACGAGGTCACCCCGGCGGAGCGGACGGCGCTGGAGGAGGCCCGGCACGGGCACCACGCCGCCTTCGCCGAGGCCCAGATGATCGCGTCCGGGGAGGTGCTCGGGGAGCTGGACCGGCTGACGGACGTACTGGCCCGGATCTACAGCCGGGTGCTGCGCCTGGGCTCCCAGGACCCCGCCGTCTCCTTCGAGGACGTCCACGCGGAGCTACTGGGCCTGCGGGACCGCTGGGACACCGTCCGCACGGCGATGCGCACCGGCCTCGGCGCGGACCCGGCGCCGCGGGTCGGTGCACCGGGCGCGGACGCGGACGCGGCGGGCACGGGGCCGGCGGGGGTGTGACCCGCCGGCGGCCCCGGTGCGGGTGTCGGCGCGGGTGTCAGCGCGGGCGGTAGACGGTGAGGGCGTCGGGGAGCTCGTCCAGGACGAAGGCTCCGGGGGCCAGCGCGTACTCGCCGTCGTAGGCGAGCGGGGTGCCCTCCGGGACCTGCGAGATCCGCAGGCTGCGCAGCCGGGTCGCCGTGTGGACGGGCGAGCGCGTGAGCGGGCCCGCGAGGGCGGCGGCCAGCAGCCGCGGACCGGGGCGCCCGCCGCCGAAGACGAGGCGTACGTCGAGCAGCCCTTCGCCGAGGCTCGTCCGGTACCGCGGGGTCGGGCCGCTGCCCTGGTAGGTCCCGTTGCCCGCGAAGAGCAGCCAGACGGCCCGGCTCCGCCCGGCCAGGCGCATGCGCACCGGGCGCTCGGCGCGCAGCACCTTCCAGGAGGCCAGCACCGCGGCGGGCCCGCCACCGATCCGGGGTCCCCAGCGCAGCCGGTGGCCGAGCAGCTCCGGGTACGCGCCGATGCTGAAGTTGTTCAGGAAGTACCCGAACTCCTCCCGGCCGGTCGCACCGGGCGCGGGCACCGGGGCGGCGCCCGGCTCGTCGGCCGGTTCCGCCCGGGCCGGACCGGGCGTGAAGCGGCCCACGCCCACCTTGACGGCGTGGCCCGCGGCCACCGCGCGGCAGGTGTCCTCGACTCCGGCGAGCCCGAGGTCGAGCGCGAAGTGGTTCAGGGTCCCGCCCGGGAACACGGCGAGCGGCACCCCGGCCCGCAGCGCGGCGGTGGCGGCGGCGTTCACCGTGCCGTCGCCACCGCACACCCCGAGCACGGCGCTGCGCGCGGCCGCCGCGGCCAGCTCGGCGGGCAGGTCGGGCCCTTCGCACTCGATCAGCTCGGCCTTGGGCAGGCGCTCCCGGACCAGGTCGAGCCCGGCCTCGGCGGCGGTCCCCGACCCCTGGTTGACGATCACCGTGAGCCCCTCGCCGTCCGCCAGCGCGGGGGCGTCGGCCGCCGGACGCTCGTTGCCCGGCGAGACCCGCCGGCGCTCGATGTCCCGGGCCAGCCACCTGACGGTGCACCCCGCGGCCACGCCGAGCGCCGCCCCGGTCAGGACGTCGGTCGGATAGTGCACCCCCGTGTACACCCGGGAGAAGGCCACGGAGGCCGCCACCGGGAGCGCGACGACGCCCCAGCCGGGCGACTCCAGCGCCAGCCCGGAGGCGAAGGCGAAGGCGGAGGCCGCGTGCCCGGAGGGGAAGGAGGTGGTCCGGGGCTGCCGGGCCAGCTGTCGCGCGGCGGGCACGCCCTCCAGCAATGGCCTGGTCCGGCGGACCGACCACTTGCCGACGGTGTTGATGGTGGCGGAGGCGAGCGCGAGCGAGGCCATTCCGCGCACCGCCCCGCGCCGGGCCCGGGCCGAGCCGAACACCGCCAGCGCCGAGGCCGCACCGGCCCACAGCACCCCGTGATTGGCGGCCCGGCCGAGTCGGGGCAACACCCGGTCGGCCCCGGGCCAGTGTCTGCGGGCCACCACGTCGAACAGCGCGCGGTCGCCCCGGGCGACCGCTCCTTGCCAGGTCAGTTCCTGATCAACCATTCCACGCCCTTACCCGCCGATCCCCTTTCGAACCAGCCTCGCCCACCGAACGGCCCCCCGCACGAGCGACGGGCCGGGCGGGGCCGGTCGGACTACGGGTACGGGTACGGGTACGGGTACGGGTACGGGTACGGGTACGGGTACGGGTACGGGCCGCCGGGTACGAGCCGGCCCGATCCCGGTACGGGTCTACGCGCCGTCGTCCTCCGGCCGGGCCGGAGCACCGATCCCGTCCTCCTCCAGCGGCCGCTTGCGCAGCAGCAGGACGACCATGCCGCCCAGCACCACCAGGCCCACCGCCAGCCCGGCGATCACCGGGGTGGCCGCGGAGCTCCCGCTGGCCGCCAGCCGCTCCTCGTCGGTGAGCCCCGTGGTCCCCGTCGTGGACCGGGTCGCACCGGTCGGCGGCCCCACGGACGTCCCGGCCGAGCCCTGGGCCCGCTGGCCGTCGGCCGGCACCCGAACCACCCGGGTCGGCCACACCGCGGTGGCCACGGCCGAGGCCGAGGACTCGCTCGACCCCGCGACGATCAGTGCCTGGGTCTGCTCCCCGCTCGTGAAGACCCGGCCCACCGGGACCCTCATCGCGCCCTGCACGGTCACCGAGGCCACTCCGTCGGGAGTGCCCGCCGGGACCTCGAAGAACAGCCTGCTGCCGTTCCCCGCGGTGGTGACCGGCTGCCCGTCGGCGTCCACCACCCGCACGCCCATCGCCACGGCCGCCGCGTCCGGGGTGACCGTCACGCTCTGCGCGCCGGTCCGGACGGTGACGGGACCGATCTTGCTGCCCACCGGCCCGGACACCTCCCCGGGATCCAGGCCCAACGAGGCCGGCGGCTCCGGCAGCTGCCCCGCGACCCGCTGGAGGTAGTCGGCCAGCTTCTCCGCCTCCGGATCGGACGCCTCCACCTGCGCACCGTCGGCCAGCCGCCAGATCGCCACCTGGGTCCCGGCCGCCGCGCTCTCGGCGGTGAGCGACCCGGCCCCGGCGGCCTTGGCCAGTCCGGTCAGGTCGTTCAACTGGGGGTAGGAGTGCTCCAACACCCAGCGGATCCGGCCCGCGTCGCTGTGCCCGCCGAGCGGACTGCGGCTCCACGCGGTCTCGGTGTAGTGCGCCTGCGGCTGCGCGAAGCCGGCCAGGCCGACCCCGTACGTCTGGAGCATCCCGCCGCCGTCGACCCGCATCTCGTACAACCCGGCCGGGATCTGCTGCACCCCGCCGTCCTGCGTGCGCAGGACCGCCTGCCCGTAGGTCTTCAACCCGTCCAGCACGGCGCTCGCGCCCTCCTGCGGCCGGGCGCCCCCGCCGTCCGTCCCCGCGGCGGCCGCGGTGCCCGGCGCGGTGGCGAGCGCAGCGGCCAGCAGTGCCATGGCGAGCGGTCTCCGCGCGGCGGCCCGCAGCCCGCCCCCCGAATCGGCCGGTTCAGTGGACGCAGCAGGTTCAGCAGGTTCAGCAGATGCAGCAGAGGATGCGGGAACGGCGATCGACACAGTCTTCCCCTCCGGGCCATAGACCCAGGTGCCCGTGAGTTCCGTGGAATCCTAGCGGCCTCGAACACTCAACCCACCGCCGCCTTCTGAGCTTCCGTCAGTACGGCGTCCGTGCGGACGATGCGTCGGAAGGCCGAGGTCCCGCGATTGAGGTCGTGCCCGATGGCGACCGCGTCGATCTCCGCCGAGACCCAGCGTTTGCCGTCCCCGTCCCCCTCCTCGTCCCGCACCCGCAGACGCCCGTGCACCACCAGCGGTTCCCCCGAGGCGACCGACCCCGCCAGGTTGACGGCGAGCGCCCGCCTCGCCCACACCGTGTAGAAGCTGGTCGAACCGTCCTTCCAGCTCTCCCGCTGCCGGTCCCAGTAGCGCGGGGTCACCGCGAACCGGAATCTGACCACTGCTCCGTTCGGCGACTCCCGGTAGTCCATCCCCGTCGCCACATTCCCCACCAACGTCACCAGGGTGTCGTTCATCCCCGCCCCTCCCCTTCACCTTCGCCCTCGTCCACCGGCCGTCGCGGTGATTCAGCACGTCCCACCCATGCTGACCCCGACCGACCGCACCCCGCCCCGGCCTGTGGACTACTGGCGGGTTGTGGACAACCTCGCCACCGTCGCGTACTGCTCGCGCACCTCCCGGTAGCGCAGCAGCTCCGCCGCGACCGGCTCCAGGACCCGCGCCCGCCCGCACCCGGCCGCGGCCTGCCGCAGCCGTTGCTCCGCGTCCTGCCCGTACCGCCGGGCCGGGCCGCGGGCCGCGATCGAGCAGGACCACTCGACCAGGGGCCCGCCCACGATGCCCGCCACCATCAGCAGCACCGGCGGCAGCAGCAGCGGCTCCAGCACCCCGACGATCTGGCCCACCAGCCAGAGCCCGCCGTAGATCTGGAGCAGCGTCATGGCCGCCTGGGTCAGCACCGCGGCGGGCCACCAGGCGGGCCGCGGCGGCTTCCCGCCGGGCACCGCCACCGTCGCCGTCAGCTCGTCCAGCGCCTCCGGCAGCAGCTCGCCACCGCGCACCGCGGTCTCCCGCACCGCCTGCGCCCAGGGGTCGGGCAGCCCTTGGACCGCCTCGTCGGAGACCGTGCGCACGGCCTGTTCCACCCGCTGGCGGGCGGTCACCTCCTGCTCGACCGGCGCCGGGGCCGTCCCGGAAGTGCGCCCTCCGATCGCGGCCAGGGCGGCCAGCCCGGCCAGCGTGCGCGGGGCGCGCCGGCCCTCGTACCAGCGCCACAACCGCAACCACGGCGTCCCGCACGCCTTTCCGGCATTGCGCCGCCAGGCCCGCTCGGCGGCCAGCCCGGCCGCGTACGCGCCCACCGCCTCGGCCAGCCGGTCCTCGAACCCGGCCCGCGCGGCCTCGCCGATCTCCGGCGCGGCGTGCCCGTCGGCGACGTACAGCGGGCGCAGTCGACCCGCCGCCCGGTCGAGGTCGGCGGCGATCCGCCGGGTCGCGGCGCCCCGCTCCTGGGTGAACTGGCCGAGCATCTCGCGCAGTTCCCCCAGCCCCTCGCCGGTGAGCGCGGAGAGCCCGAGGACCGTCGCGCCGGGTTCGCCGTGCTCGCCGAGGGCGATCCCGTCCTCGTCGAGCAGCCGGCGCAGATCGTCCAGGACCAGGTCGGCAGCCTCGCCGGGCAGCCGGTCCACCTGATTGAGCACGACGAACGTCACCTCGGCGTGCCCGGCCAGCGGGCGCAGGTAGCGCTCGTGCAGCACGGCGTCGGCGTACTTCTCCGGGTCGACCACCCACACCACCGCGTCCACCAGCGCCAGCACCCGGTCCACGTGGTCCCGGTGCGCACGGACCGCGGAGTCGAGGTCGGGCAGGTCCACCAGGACCATCCCGCGCAGCGCCCCCGCCTCGGAGGTCTCGCGCGGGCGCCGGCGCAGCCGGCCGGGGATCTCCAGCCGGTCCAGGAGCCCGGCCGCCCCGTCGGACCAGCTGCACGCGATCGGCGCGGCGGTGGTCGGGCGGCGCAGGCCGGTCTCGGAAATCTGTACCCCGGCGAGTGAATTGAAGAGCGTGGACTTGCCGCTTCCGGTGGCGCCGGCGATCGCGACGACCGTGTGCTGCGCGGACAGCCCGCGCCGGGCGGCGTACTCGTCGAGCACCCGACCCGACTCGGCCAGCGTCTTGCCGTCGAGCCGGGTCCGGGAGAGACCGACCAGCTGGCGCAGCGCTTCGAGCCGGGTGCGCAGCGCCTGGCCCTCGGGGCTCAGCGGCGGCGCCGCGGGGGCCTTGCCGCCGTCGTTCTCCGCGCCGGAGACGGCCCGTACGAGCGCCTCGTCGGCGCCGCCGTTGCCGTCGGGGTCGTCGTCGCCCGGGCCCATGTCCATCCGGCGCGACCGCGCGATGAACCCGTCGTCCCAGCGCGGCCGGCCCTCCCCGCCCAGCTCGTGCTCGCGGTCGAGCTCGTGGGCGCGGTCGTGGGCGCGGTCGAGCTCGTGGGCCAGGTCGCGGCCGTGGGCCAGGGCTCGGTCGTCGCGGTCGTCGCGGTCCTCGCGGTCGTGATCACGGTCGTCGGTTCGGTCGGTCAGGGCGGTCACCGCGTCACCTCTCCTTCTGCAGCACGGACAGCGCGGCGATCAGTTCCGCCTGGGGTTCCGGGGTCACTTCGAGTGCTTCGAGGGGCGCGAGGCGGCGGTCGCGTTCGGCGCGCAGCACCTGGTCGAGGTGGGCGCCGACCAGCTCGCCGCCGCGGTCGCGCAGCCGCAGGGCGACCTGTACGCCGACCCGCTCGGCCAGCTTCTCGCCCGCCGCGCGGGCCCGCTTGCCGCCGAGCAACACCGCGACGAGCAGCGCGGCCACGCCGTCCGGGTCCGGCCCGGGCTGCTTCTCCAGCTGGGCCACCTCCTCCTCGGCCAGCTCCTCCAGGACGCGCCGCCAGCGGCGTACGGCCATCCCGATCCGCTCGGCCGCCTCCTGGTCGGGGGCCGGCATCGGAACCGCGGCCGCGGCCGGTTCCCGACGCCACGCCTGCGCGATCCGCTCGTCCGCGGCGGCCACGGCGCACTGCAACAGCGCGCCGAGCGACTCGGCGAGGGAGTCGAGGAGTTCGTCGGGGGTGGTGTCGAGGGGGTAGCCGCGCCAGCGGGTGAGGGCGTCCCCGGCGAGTACCGCGCCGCCGTCGAGCCGGGTGCGGACCCGCTTGCCCTCCCGCTTGTAGGCGTCCTCGACGGCCGAGGTCAGGCGTACGGCGGCCGCGTGCTGGGCGGCGACGGCGGAGGCCAGTTCGGGCATCCGGCGCGCGAGCGAGTCCAGCACGCCGAGCGCGGTCCGCCCGACGGCCTGCTGCCGCGCGGCGGGGTCCTGCGCGTGGTGGCTGAGCCAGGCGAACAGCGGCGCCACCGCGCTGGCCGGCAGCAGCCCGCCGTCACCGGCCGACTCGGGCAGCTCCGGAACGGTGAAGCGCGGTACGTCGCCCAGCCCGGCCCGGGTGAGCAGCGCGGCGTACTGCCGCGAGACCTCGCCCAGGACCTGGTGCGGCACCCGGTCCAGGACGGTGACCAGCGTCGCCTTGTACTCCTTGGCGGTGCGCAGCAGGTGCCAGGGGACGGCGTCGGCGTAGCGGGAGGCGGTGGTGACCATGACCCAGACGTCGGCGGCGCAGATCAGTTCGGCGGCCAGGGTCCGGTTGTCGACGACGAGGGAGTCGATGTCGGGGGCGTCGAGGACGGCCAGGCCGCGCGGCAGGGTGCTGACGGTCTCGATGCGCACCTCGCGCGGCTGCCCGCCGCCCGCGGCGGCCGAGCGGCGGCCGAGCCCCTTCAGGCCGACCGGAACGGCCTCCTCCTCGCCCTGCGGGAGCCAGACGCGCATCAGGTCGGGGAGCACGCGCATGCCGGCGAACCAGTGGTGGTCATCCGGATGGCAGACGAGAACGGGCGTGCGGGTGGTGGGCCGGAGCACTCCGGCTTCACTCACCTGGCGGCCCACCAGAGAGTTGACGAGGGTGGACTTCCCGGCTCCGGTGGACCCGCCGACGACGGCGAGGAGCGGGGCTTCGGGGGCTTTGAGCCGGGGCACGAGGTAGTCGTCGAGCTGTGCGAGCAACTCTGACCTGGTCTGACGGGCGCGCGGGGCACCGGGCAGGGGCAGCGGTAGACGCACGGAGGCTACCCGGTCGCGCACGGCGGAGAGGGCATCGAGCAGCTGAGGCCGAACATCCAAGGTCACCACATGTGAAGAATGCCCAATTTGTGACCTTTTTTGAAGCTTATACGCCTCCTGCGCGGCGAACGCGACTCGGGTGGGGCATCCCGACCGCTTCCGACGGGCTCCTGGCGGCCCCCGCACGGGCGGGCGGCGCGCGGCCACCGGGGCGGCGTCCGACGGCGGGCGCGCCCCCTGCCGAGACATCACAGACAGACGGGACGAGTGGGGCACAGGCATAACGAGTGCACAACACCCGGGGCGCCGCGGCGCAAAAGCGATGCGAGAATCGCACCTGCCTGCGATTATCGGGACCGCTTCACCGAACCTCCACATCGTGGCACGCGGGGGAAGCAACCGGGACAAGGCGGCCGGAGCCCTATCCTTGACCCGGCACGGACCGCAGTCCCACCCCCACCCCGGGGCTCCAGGCCCCACAAGGCCACCTTCCGGCCCCCGTAGCTCAGTGGATAGAGCAGGTGCCTTCTAAGCACTTGGCCGCAGGTTCGAGTCCTGCCGGGGGCACACTCTTCGCGCCACCTGAAGCCCTCCCTCCGGGGAGGGCTTTCGCGCAGGTCAGCGGCACTTTATCGTGAGCGCCGTTGCGGTGACGTAAGCCCCCTCGGGGACCCAGGTGCCAGCTCCGGCAGTCCGACTGAAACCGGCTCCGGACGGCTCTCGGCGGCTGTTCTTCCCGAAAACTTCCCGAAGTTCCGCCCCGACCGGCCCGGCGGCGAGACTACGGCGGGCAGCTCCTGCGGACCCTCGATGCGCTTCTGAAGATCGGCGAGCTGGCCGGTCACGCGTCGAGCGTAAGTAGCGAGCAGGACGGGGACGCTATTGCCCGCCCAAGCGGCCACCTGGGCCGGCGGGACTCCATTGTTCAGCCAGGTCGTCAGGCAGGTGTGCCGGAGGTCGTACACGCGTTTGCCGACGGGCGAGGCGTACTCGTGTTCGTCGAGCACGGCTTGCCGCGCCTTGCTCCAGACGCGCCGGAAGACGGATCCGGCGAGCAGCCCGCCCTTCTCCCCGGGGAACAGGAGGTCACCGGGCTTGAGATCGTCACGCGCCACGAGCTCGCGCAGGATCGCGGCGAGCGCCGGATGGGCGGGCACCGGACGGGTATCACCAACGGCCCGGCCCTTCAGCTGACGGGTCTCGTGGACCTTGCCGTCGTCCGTCCACTGACTGCCGACCTCGGGCTCCGCCCTATGAGCAAGCAGTTCGCCCCAGCCCATTTCCGGCAGCGTCCCATCGGCGACGCGCAGGGCGACGGCCTCCTCCGGGCGTAGGCCCGCGTAGTAGAGGGTGGCGAAGAAGGCGCTGAGCCGGTATCCGGTGCGGGGACGCCCCCCGATCCAGACGAGGAGTCGGGCGACCTGGTCGGGGTTGAGCAGGGAGCGCTTAGACGTCATCTCATTTGGCCAGTCTGCGGTAGCAGATGAGGGTGCAGGCTATGCCCGGCGAAGGCGAGGAAGTGCTCGGCTTTCCGTTCATAGCGGCGGTGGAGACGGCGGCAGCCGGCGAGCCACGCCATGGTCCGCTCAACGGTCCAGCGGTGCCGGCCCAGCCGTTGCGAGGACTCGATGCCGCGGCGGGCTATGCGGTGGGTGATACCGCGTCCGCGTAACCATCGGCGCAGCTGGGCGTAGTCGTAGCCCTTGTCGGCGTGGAGCTTTCCGGGGCGCCGCCGACGGGGGCCGCGCCGCGACCGGATCGGTGGGATGCCCCGTACCAGAGGTTCAAAACCGAGGCTGTCGTGCATGTTCGCGCCGGAGATCCCGACAGAGAGGGGCGGACCGGTGCGCTCAGTGATCAAATGGATCTTCGATCCGTACTTGCCCCGATCGACAGGATTCGGACCTGTCAGATCCCCCTTTTCAAGGCCCGCATGTTCACGGAGTCGATCGCGCAGCGCGACCAGTCCAGCTCACCGCGGGCACCGAGCTCGTCGAGGACCAGGCGGTGGAGCTTGGCCCACACTCGAGCTTTCGACCACTCGGAAAAGCGGCGATGGGCGGTCGCGCCGGAGGGTCCGAACGACGCCGAGGGTAGCTGCTGCCAGGTGCAACCCGAGGTCGCGACAAACACGATCGCTGCGAGCACTTCCCGGTCACCGTGCCGACGCCGACCACCGCCTTGAGGCCGTGACGGCACCTCAGGCACCACCCGCTGGAACATCTCCCACAACTCATCCGGCACCAGCCGCTCAACGATCCCCACCATGAACGACAGCCTACCCAATCAGCCAAATGAGATGAGGTCTAAGGGCGGTCAACATCGGTCAGGACGGATCCAGGAACGGACCCCGGAAGGTGCCCAGTAGGGTGCGTTTACACGGGTCAGGACTCATGCGGGTGCGTTCCGCGCAGTAGATTCCCAAGCTTATAAAGCGAGTTCGATTCTCGTCATCCGCTCTTGCGAGAGGGCCCAGGTAAGCGACCTGGGCCTTTCTTCATTGTCTAGACCTCTTGGGGTCGGCGTGCCACTCGCGTGCCATAGGAGACCTCGCATGAGGTCAGGGCGCTGGGTGGCAGGCAGCATGATCCGAAGCCCACCCCGCCGTACGTGCGATTGGGTGATGACGCAGTGATCGTGGATCTGAGCAACTACGAGCTGGTGTGGCCTATATCGCTGTTCGTGTCGTAAGGGGAACGGATCCTGAGGGCCAAGGGCTCCCAGCCCTCGCGGGGAGAACACGTGGAGTGCTCCTGACGAAGGCCCTGGTCGGATCGACAGCCGTGACGGACTCTCAGGAAGTCGAGACTCAACATTCCGGCTGGGGCCCCACGAGGGAATGCCGGTACAGAGGAGACACCCGGGCGGACTGGTTCTCGGAACTCATGAGCCGTGCTTCGGAGATCCGGCCGCAGTCACGCCTTGACCGTACTGGCCTCAGTGCCAAGGGCGCGGCTCGCCTACCACCGGGAGCGCCCCGGCCCAGGCGTCCGCCAGCACCCTCGGCCATCGCCTGGGCCGGCCGACCAGACCCGCGACGGAGGGAACCTTGGCGATCAGGGGCATCAGCTGGGTGACGTCGTTGCGGTTTCCGCCGGTCAGCAACACGGCGAGCGGGATGTCCTGTCCGTCGACGAGGACGTGGTGCTTACTGCCCGGCCGTACTCGGTCGACCGGGCTGGGCCCGCTTCTGGGCCGCGTCGAGCGGCCCGGACATGGCTTGAGTCGTTTCCCCGCCCGCGACCAGTCGAGCTGCCTGGCCGTCAGCAGCTTCTTCAGCAGGACCAGGCGGAGCCGGTCCCACGCACCGGCCTCGTTCCACGCGGCAAACCGCCGCCAGCACGTCATCCCCGAGCCGAAGCCGAGCTCCTGCGGCAGGTACTCCCACTGGATCCCGGCATGGAGCACGAACAGGATCCCGCACAGAGCCTGCCGGTCCGGCACCCGAGGCCGCCCCGCCAGCAGCTTCGACGCCGGAACCGGAACCGGGAACAACGGCACGACCGGCGGCCGGCGGCCGGCGACCACAGTTCGGCCGCGACGACGGCGACGAGGGTCTGGCCGCCCCAGTGGGGAGGGAAGTTGGCCGGCCCGGGAGAGTCGGCCTGCCGCACGGGGCCATCCGGGCGGGGGAGGCGGAGACCAGGGTCTCCGCCTCCCCCGTTGCGGCTCAAGTTGCCGAAGACCGTTACCCAGGGTCGACAGGGCGAGCGAACCCACTACCTGCCGCGTGGTGTTGAGCAGGAGGGGGGAAGCGCACCCGACCCTTTCGGTTCGACGTCGGACAGCGCCGTGATGGTTGGCGAGTTCGACAACTCCAGGGGCCCCGCCGCGGCGGGGCACTATTCAGGAGCGACGCAACTCCACTGCCTTGGACTGCAGTTCCTTCATCATGGCGATGCTGTGGAGCATTTTCCGGAAGGCCGACGTGATCCTGCGTACAGGGCGGCGCATGAGGCGACTGGCGGCACCGATCATGTTGATCATGGCCATGCCTTCCTGGACAGAAGCCGATTCGATCTCGGCGCCCCAGTCCGTCAGGGCGATTTGCTCCAGCACTCCCTCCGCGTCCTTCGACCATTCGGCGCGAGGAGTGGTGGCCAGCCAGTCCAGGAACACCTGGAAGCCGGTGCAGGAGGTGCGCATGCGTTCGGCAAAGCGGTCCGCCGCAGCCTCCAGTTCTCCGGTCGGTCCCTCGATGGCCTTGGCCAGGCGGTTCACCACGGCCATCATCTTGTTCGCCGTGGCCCCGGAATGGTTGACCCGGGTCATTTCCTCCCCGAGGAGCATCATGAGCTCAGCGAGGTCCGACATGGCCGCTTCCACGTCGGCCATGTCGTCGGCGAGCGCCTCCATCTGGGCCTCGGCCTCCACGATCAGATCGAACAGGCCCGGGAGGTTGTCGTCGGGGCCGCCTTCCGCTCCGGTCGCGGAGCCCGTCTCGATCGCGCCGTCCGTCCGCACCGGGTCCGCCGCCAGCACATCCAGCAGTTGCTTCCGGGCAGTCGCTGTGCCGTCCGGATGGGACAGGAAGGCCAGGCGGAGCACCGTCCGGGGGGTGGGACGGCACTCGGCGTCCTGGGTGACGTGGACGGTGCGCCGGCCGAGGGCGTGGCGCGCGCCGAGGGCAAAGGCCAGGTCCGGGTCGGAACCGCCGAGGTCCGCGACGACGACGTCCGCCTCAGTGAGCAGGTGCAGCAGCTGGTCCAGGGGCAGGCCGGCCTCGGCGAGGCTGCCCGCCCTCAACAGGGTGAGGCCGAGCTGTTCGCACACCGGGCGCACGATCTCCTCGTGGAGGACGGCGGACCGGTGCCGCTCCTCCGGGAGGCAGGGGGTGGCGGAGTAGGCGGTGGTCGCGGTCCCGTCGATGACGAGGCAGGTGGGCATGGTGGTTTCCTTTCGGTGGCGGTCCGGGAGTGGGGCCCTGCCGGCGGCCTCGACCGCCGGCAGGGCGGGAGAGGAATCAGTCGAAGAGCGTGAGTGCCACGCCGTCGGCGACCTCGTCGGCGAAGACGGGACGCTCCTCGATGCCCAGCGCGGCCAGCAGCTCCACGGTCCGCACCCGGTGGCGGCGGCCAACGGACACCGTGGGACAGGGGAACTCGTCTCGGGCGACCAACCGGTAGGCGGTGCCCATGCATATACCGAACGCCCGGGCCGCCGTGCGCAGGTCGACGCTCACCGGCAGGTCGAAGATCTCGCGGAAGGTGAGGGGTGTGTCGTGGCAGCCGCTCATCCCTCCCTCCCGACCCGGCGCAGGGAGAGGGCGGCGACCTGGCGGCCCCGTCCGGAGTACCCGACGCTCGTGGCCGTACCGGCCACGCCCCATGCACTGGCGAGAGCGCCGATCCGTACGCCTTCGACACGGTGCGCGGGTACGGAGATCCGCAGGCTCGCGGAGAGCCCCGAACGGCGCGGGGCCGGGTCGTAGTCCGCCCGCCAGACGTCGTCCCTGCCCGCGCCGGGGGGAGTACCGCCCGCGCGTTCCACGTCCTCCACCGCGTTCTCGCGGTGCGTGTCGCGCCAGACCTCCCAGGCGCGGGAGCAGGCCGACCGCAGCACCGCACTCCCGGGTTCCGGGTCCCGCGGGTCCCGCGGGTCCAGCTTCGCCAGTTCTTCGAGGTAGCAGGTGACGAGCTCCGCCTCGACGTCCTCGCGGTCGGCACGGCGGGACCGGGTGATCCGGGATGCGTTGCCGCGCAGCCCCGGGAGCCCCAGCCACACCACCGCCTCCCGCCAGTCGGGCCCTCCGGTCCGGAAGCGCTCCGCGACTTGGTGCCACAGGGAAGCCCGTGCCAGGGAGCACGCGGTGCGGTCGTAGAGCAATACACGGGCCCGGTCCAGGGAAAGGGGTACGCCCGCCGGTTCTGTGCCGTCGAACAAACGCAGCGGGGGCGTCGGTTCGTTTCCGGCGCACCGGCGCTCGACGGTGGTGAGGATGCCGGGGCGAGAGAAGAAAGTCATGGGTCGCCTCCTGTTCAACCGGCCTGCGAGGCCGGGGTGTTGTCTCGCCAGGTCTTCAGCGCGCGGGCGGCGGGCGCCTTGCCGGGCATCGCGTCCGGGCCTCTTTCCACGGCCAGGAGCCAGCGGAGGACGCCGGGCTCCCGAGCGGTCACCAGCCCGTCGAGGAGCCGGGCGACCGCCCGGGACCGGCCCTTGGCGCCGACCGCCCCGGCGCACCAGGTGAGCAGGGCATCTCCCATGCCGGAGAAGGCGACCGACTCGTTCAGGGAGTGTCCGACGAGGTGGACGGCGACCGCCGCCGAGCCGGCGCGGGCCAGAGCCCGTCCGCTCCACCACAGGGAGTCGGTGCGGGCCATGACGGGAAAGGCACAGGCGGTCAGCAGGCCGACCGTGCCGTCGGTCCGCGCCCAGTCCCGCATCCGGTGCAGGACGGTCACCCTGGTGGTGTGGTCTCCTCTTTCGAAGCGTCGTACGAGTGCCCCCTTGGCAGCCTCGAAGACGGAGAGGTCGTCCGGCCCGGCGCCCAGGGTCTCGACGAGCTGTTCCAGCAGTCGCAACGCCTGCTCGTCCCCGAGCCCCTCGGGCTCCTGGCAGGCGTACGCCACGGCGTGCTTCAAGGAGGCTTCGGGCGTGACGCTCCACAGGTCCAGCAGGTCGGCCGCCGTCTGTGCCACCTCCCGGTCCCGGAAACGTGTCGCCAGGCATCGCCCAGCCACCCGCGGGGCGGGGAAGACCGGAGTGGAGGCCAGCGCGGGCAGCAGTTCCAGGGACTTGCCGCTCGTGGCCTCCGCCAGAGCGGCGACGGCCCGGCCGGCCCGCTCGATCTGTTCCTCCTCCGGGCCGGGGTCGGCGAGCCAGGCGTGTACCACCGGCACGAGGTCCGCACGGTCCCGGCACAGGCCGTCCCACACGGCCCCGCTCACGGCGGGCCAGAAGAAGGACACCCTGTCGGTGGCCTCGTCATCGGCGCGGCTCACACGACGGGCTCCGAGGATCCGCAGGACTTCGGCTGGCGGCCTCGTCGGAGGCTCCTCGCCCGAATGACCGTAGGAGCCGGGACCCCGCATCCTGTCCGGGCCCGCCAGCCGCAGCAGTTCTCGCGCCCGTTCCATCATCACGGCACGGTGCAGTCCTCCGTAGACGCCGAGGGAGAGCAGACAGGCCAGGAGGGCGGGATCGCGCTGGGCCCGGGCCAGGATCTCGGGACCCTCGGCGCCGGCCAGGATGCGCATGAGCTCCCCCGGGGCAGGGCCGCCCGCCGCCTCCAGGCGCCGCAGGGTGGCCGCGGCCTGTGCGGCGTGGCGTGGCGGCAGGCCGTCGGGCAACAGCTCGTCGAGATCGCCGGGTTCCAGGGCACGCAGCAACCGGGCGGGTACTGCCTCGTCGGGGCAGCCGTCCGCGAGGTGGGTGGTGAAGACCTTCCGGGGATCCGGCGGCCGGTGGCGCAGGACCGGCACGCCGAGCTGGTCCTCCAGTGCGCCCACCAGGCCGGGGGCCTCCACCAGGACGATGACGAGGCGGGCGCCCGCCTCGGTCAGGAGCCCTTCGAGGCGGGCCAGGTCCCACGCCCGGAGCGCGAAGGGATCCGCGAGCTCCGTCACCAGGTATCCGTCCACGCCCTGGGCGCGCGGCGACCACCGGGAGAGGTTGGCCGTTCCGTCGACCTGGACAAGCACGGGGGCCTCGTGGCCGTGCGCGAGCAGGTTGAGCGCGTGTGTCTCCCGCCCCGTCCCGGCCTCGCCGACGAGCACCACGATGCCGGATTCGCGCACCGCGAGGGCTTCCTCGAAGCCGGGCGGCGCCACGAAGCACCGCCGCGCCGCCTGCACGTGTTTCGTCCGTACGGGGCCTTGCCGCATCGGCCCCGGAACCGCGCCGCCCTCCACCGAAGGTGCGAGCCGCTGGTGCTGGCCGCCGGTCAGCAATCCGGTGTTGATGACGCCGTTGGGGGCCCAGATCGCCGGCCCCCGGCCCGCCACAGCCATCGCGAACTCGGCGAATTCGGGCTCGGTCTCGCCGGGGAGATCAGCTGTCGCCATCGGTTCCTCCGCCGGTGTGGCCGGAGAATTCGACGGTGGTGACGTGCTGACCGCCGTGGACGGTGCCGGTGTTGATGATGCCGCGCTCGGCGTTCAGCACCGTCGCGGGGGAGGTCGCCGCCCGGGAAGCGGCGCCCGGGGCCGCCTCGGGCTCGGGTGCCGGGCCTGCGGCTTCCCGTCGCCGGCGGAACGCGAGGACATTGTCCGGGGTCTGAGGTTCTTCTGCTCGCATGTCGCCCTTTCCTTCCGTGGACGCCCGGGAATCATGCGGACGTCCTCCTTTCGACACGTCGAGATTCCCGCGGATTCATCCCCGGAGCTGCTCCGGAGGACCAGGAATCAAGTAACCCCAGTCACACACGGAAAGGGTTTGCGGAACGGCATGAACAAGAAGAGCGGGTGCGTCACCGAAAGCGACACACCCGCCCATAAATTCGATATTCGAATACATCTCCACAGAGTCAGATGTACTCGCGAGGAACCGGCCTCCCGAGCGCCCCGATCCGGTCACGCAGCAGGCCGGAGAGCTCCTTGCGCTCCTGTTCGGTCAACGTGCCCAGCAGGGAGGCCAGCTCCTCCTGCCAGTCGGAACGCGGCGGAGTCAGCAGATCCTGGTGGTCGACCGCCCAGTCCAGCACCTGCCGCACCTCTTCGGGGTGACGAAGCAGCCATAGTGCCGCCAGCGACACCGGTCCGGCATGGAGTGCCTGGAGACAGAACTCGTACTCGCCCCGACGGCTGGCCGTCCAGGAGTAACGGACCCCGTCGCTTTCCCGCCGGCCGAGAAGCAGTTCCTCATCGTTCTCCCGGAGTCGCACGTCGAACACCCGGTAGCTCAGACCGTGCTCCTCCAGGCGCTGCGGCAGGCCCAGATGCTGCATGATCTCCGGCGCCCCCAGCCCGTTGTCGGAGGCGGCGTGGGCCTCCGACAAGTAACGGAGGACAGAGGCGAGATGGGTCCGTACCAGGTGCCAGCCGTGCAGACTTCTTGCACGGACGACGCGTACGGGGTCGTGGACCCACCAGGAGACCCAGAGGTCGACCGACTCTGTGCCGTAGACCGTGGGGAGGCCGACCGACCGCGTGTCCACGTGCTCCGTCGTGTCCACCCGGAAGACGTCGCTGTACTTTCCGTTCAGGTGGGGAGCGGGGGCCTCGTCCACCAGGGGCGGATAGGCGCCGGAACCCTCCGGGTTCCCTCGCCGGCCGAGGAAGGAGTACTCCCCCGCCTCGTCCCTGAGCACCAGTGCCCAGTCCTTCGGCGCGGACCAGCGATGGCCGAGGATCTCCCGCCAGGGCGCCCTGTCCAGCCGGTGAAAGAGACGGTCGGTGGTGTCGTCGTTCATGCTGTCTCCCTGTGCGCGCCGGTCCGCCACCGATGGAGTGCGTCGCGGGCGGTGACGAGGCCGGGCCAGCCGTTCGCGCCCGCCTGGTCCATTTCTACGAACAATCGGAATTCACCGGAGCGCATGGACTGGGCCATGGCCGCGAACAGGTTCTCGACGGCCCGGAACTGTTCGTCGTCCCACTGGCCCGACTCCGCCCAGCGCAGCAACGTCCAGCACGTCGTTTCGAAGGAACTCTCCGTGTTCAGGGCGCGGCCCGTGAGGTCGGCCAGCGCCTGCCCCTGCGGCGTCCACAGGGCGAGGTTCCTCATGAACCACTGGGGAGACCAGAGCATCCGGCTGAAGAGCGAGAGCACCTGCTCCTGGTCGTACTCCTCGTCGTCCAGCCACTTCCGGAGCAAGTCGAATACCTTCGTCTCGTTGCCGGCCTGGAACAGCCGCAGGATCGCCGCTTCCACCGCCACCTTCACCTGATACTCCTCTCCCTCCCGGACCTGTGCCGCGTGGAAGAGACTTTGAAGGAGCCGCAGGGCCAGGTCGGGGCGGGCCAGGCCGAATTCCTCGCCGCACGCGTGCGCCACCGTCGTCCTGAGACGGAAGTCGGTCGCCGTGCTCCAGCGATGCAATCGGTAACGAATCTCGGCGACGAGCACGGGGTCCTCGGCCGCGACGCCCAGCGCGTTCGCCACGACGAGCCGACTGGTCGCACGATCCGACCGGGCAAGTTCCAGAAGGTGCACCAGGGCGTTGCGCCCGCCGCCCCAGCTCGCCACCCGTCCCATGGCCCGGCCCGCCGGTTCGGCGAGCCCGCCGGACCGGGGTACGTCCCGCAACCACTCGACGAGCAGTTCTGACAACTGCCCATACTCACGCCACACATGTCTGAGAACGGCCTCAGCCTGGCGATGCCTGATGAACGCCACAGCCTCCACACTGTGCGAGTAGGCTCCCTCCGCCCGGATCTCGCGGCTCTGACGGACCGCATGCACGGCGTGCAGCAGTTCTGTCAGGGAGTGCCGGAAGACGAACTTCGGATTGGGCCGGTCCTGTTTCGCGGCCCCGTCGGCATCTGTGCCGGGCAGCACCGCCGTCAGTCGATCGCCCGCCAGCTTGGTCAACCGGTCGGCCTCGTTCCTGACGATCTGCTGGTCCAGCCCCTCGTAGACCGAAGCGGCCAGCAGGAAGGCCAGTGGTTCCGGCTCGTCGCACAGGCTCTTGATGAGCTCCGGGACCTCCCGCTCGGCCCGGTAGCTCAGCCGGAGCCCCAGGTCGCCGAGAGCCTCCGGATCGCCGTCGGCCTCGACGAGGGCCGTCACCAGCTCCACCACTTCGGCGGGTACCAGCTCCGGCACCAGAAGTTCGCCCAGGTCATGACGGCTGGCAAGCGCGGACAGCAGCCGGTCCCGCTCCCACCGGTCCGGCACCACCGCCTCGAAGCGGCTGCCGAACACCAGGGAGGGTGACGGCGGGGAGCACACGGTGGGGCTGATGTGGAGGTCCCGTTCAAGCCGGTGCAGCAGGGCCGTGTCGTCGGGCAGGACGATCACCATGCACGCTTGAGCCTTCTTGAGCAGCTCCCGCACGTTTCTCAGCATGACCGGGGAAAGAGGGCGGGAGGGGAACAGGCCGTCTATGAGATAGCCCCGAGCCGATGTGTCGGTGGGCTTCCAGCGGTCCAGTTCGGTGACGCCGTCCAGTGCCCGCAGTGGCGCACCAGCCCCGCAGCTCTCCCGCAGCAGGTTGAGCGCCGTGGTACGACGGCCTGTTCCTGGTCGGCCGACCAGGAACAGGGGCCCCTGCTTCAGTTTCGCGAGGGCTGCTTCGAACCAGTCGGGGCGTGCGAAACCGAGCGCGGCGGCCTCTCTCTCCATGTCCGGGATCGGGCCCTCGCGTACTCTGCTTTCCCGTAGCCGCCCTTCCGGCCTGGAGCCGTTGCGTACGCCCTGCCCGCCGTACACGGAACCGTTGTTGATGTTCCCTCCGGGGGCGTAGATCACGGACGCCCACTCCTTGGCCCCGCCGACCAACTCGGTGATGTCGTAGTCCGCTTCGGATCGCGGAGCCCCTTCCTCGGGCAGGGGTCCGGGGCCGGGCAGCCCGGCCGCCCCCACCCTCCCGTCCCCCGTCACTTGCGCCCCTGGCGCTTGTCGCCGCGGACCTGGTCGCCCTGGAAGCGGCGGATCTTGCCGATCTTGTGGCCCTCCACGTAATCACCGGCGATCCGGTCGCCCGCCACATGGTCACCGGCCACGTGATGGTTGCTCACGCTCTGACCGCCGTGGACGGTGCCGGTGTTGATGTTGCCGCGGGGGGCGGCGATGGCATCCGTGCCGCGGGCCGTCGTGTCGTCGCCGGACAAGTCGGCGGACTGCGGGGAGGGCTCCTGCACGGGCTCCGGAGCGGCGCCCTCGACGAGGGTCCCCTCGTAGAGAGGGCCGGAGGGCTGGGGGACGTAGAGCCATGCCCGTCGGGAGAACGACTTGCCCTCGACCGTCGCGGCCACCTCCACGAAATGGTCGGGGTGGCGCCCGGTGTACCCGCCGGCGACCGCGTCCTCGTAGCACCGCTCGGAGAGGATGGCCGCGACGTGGGTGATGTTCTCGTTGTGGGAGGTGAGCACGGCCTTGACGGGGCGCGAGTCGAGCAGCCGGTGGGTGTCGTTGCGCGCTGTGCCGTTGCCGCCGAACTCGTCCCCGGTCTCCGGCAGCGGGCCGACGTGCAGACTGACGCGGAGCCTGATCGGCACCGCCCCGTGGGAGAGGACGTTGTAGTCGGTCAGGACCTCCTGGAGGGCGAGCAGCAGGGGGTGGATGACGAAGGGCATGCGTGCCGGGTCGAACCCGAAGACATAGCCGTCCCCGGTGGTGGCCGGGAACGTACGGTCCTCCCACAGGTCTCCGAGGTCGGTCCTGTGGAGCGCGGTCTTCAGGAGTTCGGGGACGACCCGGCTGACGGCCTCGTGCTCGATCGCCGGGCGGCCCGTGAAGTCCTTCGCGTCGACGGCCAGAATGCCCCGGTAGGGAGGCAGCGCCCTGCTGTGGGTGTACGGGGCGGCGATCCGCTGGGGCAGGGCGCTGCTGAAATCGGGCATGTCACTCCTCCGTGAAGCCCGCCCGGCCGCTCTCGGGCCGGGCGGGAACGCTGTCGCGTGACGTCGAGCTTCACAGCGGGCGGGGAGCCGTTCCGTTCCGCAGGACCCGATAGGGAGTGATGAGGACCACATCCCCGACGGGGGTGTCAGCCGGCCGCGTGGCCGCCGGCCACCTTGCGCAGGCCCTCCACGCTGACAACCTCGATCCGGCGGTTTCCCACGCTCACGCAGTCGGGGCCGAGCCGCTCCAGCGCCTTGCTGACGGCTTTGCGGCCCACATCGATGTGCTGGGCCAGCTCCTCCCTGGTGAGGGAGAAGCAGTGCTTCCCTTGCTTCCCTTCACCGGCTGCCGTGACCAGGCGGAGCAGGGCCAGGGCGAGACGTTCATGAACAACCCCCTCGCACAGCTCGGCCTGTTCGCGCATACGATTCCAGGCTAATTCAAAAATAGGGCGGGCGAGCTTGGCCTCTTGGACGAAGCGATGGAAATCCTGTGCGGGCACAATGCATGCCCTGCTTTTCCTCAGCGCCCACACATCGGCCATCCGGACGCTTTCGGGCTGAAGAGCCATCTCTCCCAGGATCTCGCCCCGCCCCCGGAAACCGAGCAGTCGCTGCCGCCCGTCGGGCTCGGTCCTGACGACCTTCACCAGCCCGTCCACCAGAGCAAGCACATGCGTCCCCCGGTCCCCCTGCCGCAACAGGGCGCGGCCCGCGAGGTAGGTCTGCTCCGGATACCGCGTCAGTCGTGCCCACTCCTCGTCCGGCACCAGAGCACACAGAGGAGCTGACGGAAGGGAATCATCTTCGCTCATGCGGTCAAGCTAGAGGAGAAAAACTTCGAATAGACATGGGATTCACAATTCGGCGCGCGCATCACGAATAGAACGGCCGAATTTTTTCTGTTTAGCCGCCCGGCATCATCCCGCCACCCCTGAGCCGTTCATGTCGGAGGGGCGGACCTGGATGGCGAAGAGGGCGACCAGGAAGACGATCACGGCGAGGCGGCGGAGACGATGAAGCCAGCCGAGACGCCGGAGGTGAGGATCAGGTTGCCCCAGGCGGGCGGGAGCCCGTCGGTGCGGGCGAAGAGGGCCTTCTCGGCCGGGCCCGCCCGGGCGAGGAAGGCCGGGATCTCCTGGTCGACCTCGTTGCGACTGGCGGTACCGAAGACGGTCACCAGGATGGAGAGGCCTTCGGCGCGGTCAAGCTGGAAGAAACCTGCCCCACCACAGACGCGCCCGCCCCGAAGCCGGCCAGCGACTTCATGCCGAACTTCGTCGGCCAGGGTATAAAGGCCGTCCGCTCCGCGCTCCCGGCCCGCGCGAGCATCACCGTGAAGGACGCGGTGCAGAGCCGCATGGTCCTCCAGGAGTCGAACTGGAAGGTCTGCACCCAGGACCCGAAGTCCGATGCAGCGCTCACCGGCCAGCCCTTGACCTTCACCGTCGCCAAGGCTGAGGAGTCGTGTCCCTAGCTCTCCGCACCGGTCGGCTTCACGCCCTCGCCCTCGGCTCCCCTGGGACAGGGACTCGACGCAGCCCCTGGCAATGCCTGTGGGGGGCCATACGGGTTTCCCGATAACGGCGGAAGCTATAGGCGACCAGTCGTGGGCCGCAGCCATTCGTGCAGGTCAGGGAAGCATCGTCCTGACAGACGCCAGGTGCCTTCTAAGCACTTGGCCGCAGGTTCGAGTCCTGCCGGGGGCACTTTTTCTCCACCACCTCAAGCCCTCCCCCCGGGAGGGCTTTCGCACAGGTCCCCGGACCCTACCGAGCCCCTCGTAGCGCCCCGGTAAGGGCCGGACCACCGCCCGGGCGCCCGCCCGCGCCCGTTCCCCGGCAGCGCCGCTGTTCGTATGATCGGTCCCCACCGACGATCGGGCAGGGGCGACATGCAGGATTCCGAGTTATCCGGCGCGGCGGTACGGATACTGACCGGTGGCGTGCAGGTCCCGGCGGAGCAGGGCGCGGCAGTTCACGGACTGGTCCGGGAGCAACTCGGGAGGAGCGTCCTGGGAGATTCGGCGCTGGCCCGTCTGCGCGAGCAGCCCGGCGAGGGGTCGGCGAGCATCGTCGGCTCCGTGATCGCCGATGAGCTGCGGTCCGATCCGCACTTCGCCGAACGGCTGCGCCACGCCCTGCTGCCGCCGCACGCCCTTCCGGCCCACGAGCCCTCCCCCTGGAGCACCCCGCCTCCTCCGCCTCCGGGCGTTCCGCCCCGGCCGGCCGCGTCCGTACCCGCGGCGCTCACTCCGGCCGAGCGCAGGAAGGTATGGGTCCTGGGGGTCCCGCAGTTCCTCCTGGCCCACGTGCTCCTCTTCGTCACGTCCAACCTGTTCCAGGCCGACCTCCGTTCCCCGGCCTCGACCGCCTTGCAGTGCGTCATCCTCATCGCCTCGACCGGCCTGGCCGCCTACGGGGTCCGGCTCGGGTACCTCCACCTGCGCCGGACGCACACCACCCCGCTCGTCATCGCCACGGTGCTCAACGCCCTCGTGCTGCTCGTACTGCTCCGAGGGCTCGCCGGCGCCGTGATGTCGTGACGGCACGGGCACGGTCGAGAGCGCAGGGCGGGTTCCGGCAGGGTTCCGGGGGACGGGAGGGGGGACCGCGTGAGAGTGTCCGTACGGGCGGTCGTCGCCGCTTCCCAGGGGGCGGCGGGCGGGGACGCCGGCGAGGGGCGGGGTGGCGATGGCGGGGCAGCGGGGGCGCTCGCGCGGGGAGTTGATCCGGCAGCGGGCGCGGGGGCAGTTCGTGGGCCGGCGTGCGCAGCTGTCGCTGTTCGCGGACAACCTGGCCAAGGATCCGGAGTCCGAGGTGGACCCGGCGGAGTTCCTCTTCCACGTGCGCGGGGTCGGCGGGGTGGGCAAGTCCACGCTGCTGCGGCAGTGGCAGGAGGCGGCCCGGCGCGCGGGCGCCGTGACGGCGGTGGTGGACGAGGGCGACGTCCAGGGCGTCCAGCGGACCCTGGTCGAGCTGGCCCGGCAGTTGGCGGAACAGGCCGGTCCGCTCAAGGAGTTCGACCGGGCCGCCGAGCAGTACCGCCGGGAGCTGGAGGCGTCGGCCGAGCCGATGCCCGCGGAGGACGCGCAGCAGGAGCAGGCCTCGCTGTCGAGTCGGCTCGTGACGCAGGCGGCGCTGGGCACGGCCTCGCTGCTGCCCGGCGCCTCGGTGGTGACGGCGATGACGAATCCGGACGCGGCCGCCCAGGGCCTGGACCGGCTCCGGGCCGGTGTCCGCGGCCGCGGCCGCCGCGCCCGCGGGGGTGACGCGGCCGGGGTGAGCCGGGTGTTCGTCGCCGAGCTGGGGCGGCTCTGCGACCGGTACCCGTGGGTGGTGCTGTTCTTCGACACCTGGGAGCAGACCGGCCGCGCCCTGGACGAATGGCTGCGGGACCTGCTCGACGACGCCTTCGGGCCGGTGGCCGTCAACGTCATGGTGGTGCTGGCCGGCCGGGACGAGCTCGCCGAGCGCGAGTGGGCCGTGCTGCGGGCGCAGGTGGCCGACGTACCGCTGGAGGAGTTCACCGAGGTCGAGACGCGGACGCTGCTGGCCGCGCGGGGGGTGACGGACCCGGGGGTGGTGGAGGCGGTGTGGCAGCTGTCCATGGGGCTGCCGCTGCTGGTGGAGCTCCTGGCGCTGGCCCAGCCCGGCTCCGCCGAGGACGTGGACTCGGGCGGTGACGTGGTGGACGCGGCGGTCGACCGGTTCGTGCAGTGGTGCACGGACCTGCTCCAGCGCGAGGCCGTCCTGGCGTGCGCACTGGCCCCGCGGCTCAACGAGGACGTCTTCGCCGCGGCCGTGCCGCCCGGGGCGCTGGAGCTGTGGACGTGGTGGTGCGGGCAGCCCTTCGTGACCGGCCACGGCGGCCACAAGCAGTACCACGCGGTGGTGCGGGCGAGCATGGTGCGCCAGCAGCGCACCCGTTCGCCGCGCCGTTGGACCGACGCGCACCTGCGGCTCGCCGATGCGCACGCCGGCTGGCGGGCCGCCGTGGAAGCGGGACTCCCCGAGGCGAGGTGGTGGGCCGACGCCCTGTGGCGCGGGCACCTGCTGGACGAGGCGTACCACCGGCTCTGCGCGCACCCCACCGCCGCGTTACCGGAGGCGCTGGAGCTGGCGGTCCACGCGGCCGGGGAGGATCCCGCGGCCCTGTGGCAGTACACGGCCGCCCTGGCGCAGGCGGCCCGGGACACCGCCGATCCCGCCCTCGCGCGCTGGGCGGAGCGCCTCCAGGGCGCGATGGCGGGCGACCAGCCCGCGCTGGACTGCCTCACCGGGCTGCTGAACCACGGTCACCTGCCGCAGTCCGTACGGGCCCTGGCCCACACCCTGCGCGGCCGGCAGCTCTACCTCGACGACCGCGAGACGGAGGCGGTCGTCGAGCTCGACCGCGCGATCGCCGCCGATCCCCTCAGCGGCCGCCCCTGGGCCCTGCGCGGTGACGCCCACCGTTGTCTCGGCGACTACGAACGGGCCGTCGCCGACCTGACGGTCGCCCTGGGCATCGACCCCGGTGACTCCTGGTCCCTCGCCCACCGCGGCGAGGCCCACCGCATGGCCGGCCACCACGAGCGGGCCATCGCCGACCTCGACCGCGCGATCGAGGCCGACCCCGACAGCGACTGGGCCTTCGCCTCCCGCGGCGAGGCCCACCGCGAGGGCGGGCGCTACGACGCGGCCCTCGCGGACTTCACCAGGGCGCTCGACATCGACCCCGACTACGTCTGGGCCCGCACGCAACGCGGCCGGACGCACCGCGAGAGCGACCGCTACGACGAGGCCGTCGCCGACTACACCAGGGCGCTCGCGATCGACCCCGACTACTCCTGGGCGCTCGACTCCCGCGGCGAAGCCCACCGCATGGCCGGCCGCTACGACGAGGCCGTCGCCGATTTCACCAGGGCGCTCGACATCGACCCCGGCTACACCTGGGCCGCCGCCCAGCGCGGCCTGGCCCACCGCATGGCCGGCCACTACGACCTGGCCGTCGCCGACTTCGACACCGCGCTCGCGCAGGATCCCACCCTCCTCTGGGCGTTCGGCCAGCGCGGCGAGGCCCACCGCCAGGCCGGCCGCCACGAACGGGCCCTCACCGACTTCGACGCCGTGATCGCGCTCGACCCCGACGACGCCTGGGTGCTGGGCTCGCGCGGGGAGACGTACGGCCAACTCGGTCGCTACGACGAGGCCCTCGCCGACTTCGCCGCCTCCCTCGCGCTCGATCCCACCCAGAGCTGGGTGCTGGGCGCCCGCGGCGACCTCCACCGCCAGTGCGGCCGCTACGGTCCGGCCGTCGCCGACTTCACCGGCGCGCTGGCCCTCGACCCCACCGCCGTCTGGGCGCTGGTCCTGCGGGGCGCCGCCCGGCGGCAGGCGGGCGACCTGGCGGGGGCGCGCCAGGATCTGGAGCGGGCCTTCGCCATGGAACCCGCCGACCTGGGGTACCGCTTCGAGAAGGTCCTGCTGGACACCCGGGAGTCGGGGTTCGCGGCCTGCGCGCAGCAGTGGACCGACGTGCTCTGCGCCCCGGTGTCCGGACCCTTCGCGGCGGAGATCGGCCGGCTGTTCGCGCTGTTCCAGGTCCTGCTCCTCACCCCGGACGAGGAGCGCGCGGACGAGGATCCCGTGCACGAGGATCCCGTGCACGACGACGGCCTCGTGGAGGCGGCCGTCACCTTCCTCGACGGTGCGCACTGCCACGAGCCCGTCGTCGACCTGCTCCGCTACCTGGACGAACTCTCCTCGCTGGACGGCGCAGCGGCCGAGCGCGTCCGCCGGTGCCGCCGGATCATCCGGCGGCGGTGGGCGCCGGCGGATACGGATCCGGGTACGGGCGCGGGCGAAAGCACGGGCGCGGGCGCGGGCGAAGGTGCGGTATCGCACGATGCGTCCGGGCCGTTGTGACACGGCACGGGTGCCGATCTTGTTCGGGGATCCGTGGAGTACCTAGATTGCGGGGATGACCACCTCGTCCACATCCGAACGCCCCGGGACGGACCGGCGCGCGCTGCTCGCCGCGGCCGTCACCGTGCTGCTCTGGGCTTCCGCGTTCGTGTCCATCCGTGCGTCCGCCGAGCACTTCACCCCCGGCGCCCTCGCACTCGGGCGACTACTGACGGGGTCCGTGGTGTTGGTGCTCCTCCTGGTGACGCAGCGCGGCGGGGTGCCGCCGCGGCAGGCGTGGCCCGGGATCCTGGGGTCCGGGCTGCTCTGGTTCGGCGTCTACATGGTCGTCCTGAACTGGGGCGAGCAGCTGGTGGACGCCGGGACCGCGGCCATGGTCGTCAACATCGGCCCGGTGCTGATCGCGCTGCTGGGCGGCTGGTTCCTCAAGGAGGGGTTCCCGCCGCTGCTGCTGGCCGGCATGGCCGTGTCCTTCGTGGGCGCGGTCATCGTCGGCTTCTCGACCTCCGGGAGCGGGTCGTCGTCGGTCGTGGGCCTGCTGCTGTGCCTGCTGGCCGCCGTGGCGTACGCGTCGGGGGTGGTGCTGCAGAAGCCCGCGCTGAACCACGCGACCCCGCTCCAGGTGACGACGTTCGGCTGCGTCATCGGCACGGTCCTCTGCCTGCCGTTCAGCGGGCAGTTGATCTCCGACCTCTCGCGGGCCCCGGTGTCGGCCACCCTCAACGTCGTCTACCTGGGCCTCTTCCCGACCGCGCTCGCCTTCACCACCTGGGCGTACGCGCTGTCGCGGACCACCGCCGGAAAGATGGGCGCGACGACCTACGCGGTGCCGGCCGTGGTGATCCTCATCTCCTGGCTCGCCCTGGACGAGGTGCCGGGCTGGCTGACCCTGCTCGGCGGGGCCGTCTGCCTGAGCGGCGTCGCCGTGTCCCGGCGGCGCCCCGCCCGCCCGGCGGCGCCGAAGGGCTGACGTCCGGCACACGACCGGGGACTCACGGACGACCATCACATTCCGGCTGATGCTGGCCGAAATGCACCTACGCACGCAATCGGTACGCCCACCACCCCGAAGGAAGCCCCGCCGTGAACCAGCTCGACCCCGTGAACCAGCTCGACCCCGCGGACCAGCTCGCCCGCGCCCTCGCCTTCCGCCGGCTCCACGAGGAGCCGCGCCCCTTCGTCGTCCCCAACCCCTGGGACGCGGGCACCGCCCGCCTGCTCAGTGGACTCGGCTTCGCCGCGCTCGCCACCACCGGCGCGGGACTGGCCTACGGGCTCGGCCTGCCCGACGGCGGGAACCGGATCACCCGGCACGACGTCCTGGCGAACGCCGCGGTCATCGTCCGCGCGACGCACCTGCCCGTCTCGGCGGACTTGGAGAGCGGTTTCGGCGAGACGCCGGACGAGGTCGCCGAGACCATCCGGCTCGCCGCCGCGGCCGGGCTGGTCGGCGGCTCGATCGAGGACTCGACCGGCCGCGCCGAGGATCCCGTGCGGCCGCTGGACGAAGCGGTGGCGCGGGTCGCCGCGGCCGTCGCCGCCGCCCGCGCGCTCGACTTCCCCTTCACCGTGACCGCCCGCGCCGAGAACTTCTTCCAGGGCCGGCCGGACCTCCCCGACACCATCCGACGACTGCGGGCGTACGAGGCCGCGGGCGCCGACGTGCTGTACGCGCCCGGGCTCCCGGACGCCGAGTCCGTGCGCGCGGTGTGCGCCGCCGTCGACCGCCCGGTCAACGTCCTGATGGGCTCCCCCGCGCTCGCGCTGTCCGTGGCGGACCTCGGCGAGCTCGGCGTGCGCCGGATCAGCGTCGGCTCCGCGCTGTCGCGGGCCGCCCTCGGCGCGGTGGTCCGCGCCGCCGAGGAGATCCGTACCCAGGGCACCTTCGGCTTCGGCGCCGAGGCCCTCCCCTACCCCGAGGTCAACGCACTGATGACGGCGGCCGCACCGACCGCCACGGAGGACTGAGACCCGATGGACGCTCGTACGGACGCCGGGGAGGGGGCCTCCGCGGTTCTCGCCGCCGGACCCGCCGCCGTGTTCCGGTGGTTGCTCGACGACGAGGACCGCGGCGGTGCGCGGCCGCTGGACGAGGAGGGCCCGGCCGGCCCCCGCGGGGCTCGGCGCGCGACGACGGCGCTCGTCGCGCGCCGGATCCTGGACGCGTTCCTGTCCGCGCCCACCGGAACCCCCGGCCCGGGCCCCGAGGGTGCGGACGCTGACGCGGACGCGGACGCGATCGCCGACCGTGTCCGCGTCGTACGGGACGCGTTGGAACCGCTCCTCACGGACCTGGTCGGGCGGGGCTGCGCCACCCGGCGCCTCGTCCTGCGCCAGCGGGCCCCCCTCCTGCTGCCCGGCTGCGCCCGACGGCGCGGCCCGGCCCTCGTCGGACTCGGCGTACGACTGCCCGCCCCCGGTGCCCCGGAGTTCCTCCGGCGCTCCCAGGCGCGCCCGCTGACCCTCCTGCACGCCGCCTTCCACCTGGCGCTCGCCCGGCTGCCCGGGCCGTTCCTGCCCGAGGTGGTGGGCGCGCATTACGCGATGAGCGCCCTCGGCGCCGACGCGCTGCTGCTGGGCACGGACGACCCCGGGGACGAGCCGCGGGCCCGTACCGTCCTGGTCGACTACCTCGCCCTCACCGAACACGCGCCGGACGGCGAGCGGGACCGGCGGCGCCTGACCGCCGCCGTCGCGCTGGTGCTGCGGCTGGAGCGCGAACACGCCGCGCTGCTCGGCGAACTGGCCGACTGGCACGACGGGCTGGCCCCCGAAGCCCGGATCGCCCGGATCCTGCTGCGGCACGCCCCGTGCTTACGGGGCCCGGACTTACCGGGCCCGGACTTACCCGGCTCGGACTTACGGAGCTCGGGCTTACCCGGCTCGGACTTACGGAGCCCGGGATCAGTGAGCCCCGACGTACGCCGCCCGGACCTGCGGCGGCTGGACGTCCGGCTGCTGCCGGAGTGGCTCAACGTCGAGGGCCACGAACTGACCTTCCTGGTCGAGGCGTTCCGGTGCTCCTTGACCGCCGGGCCGGCTCCCGGAACGGCGACGGACTTCGGACGGCCGCTGTTCGAGTTGCTCGACGAGGACGAGGCCGAGCACTTCGCACGGTGGGGCGGAACCGTCGCGGCCGGCGGACCGGCCGGGCTCTCCCGGCAACCGAACCGCGTCGGTGACGACGCGGCGTTGGTCTGGGCGCGCCGCATCGCCAACGTCGAACGGTTCCCGCACCTGCGGTCCTCCCCCGACCCGCTGCCCGCACCGGCACCCGCGCCGACCTCGGCCCCGGCATCGGCATCGGCATCGGACCCTGACCCGGACCCGGACCCGGTAGAGGCCCGGTCCTGATCTCCTGATGTCGCTGAACCACCCCGCACGCCGGAGCGCGCCCACCGACCGAACGCCGACCGACCGGCGACCGAACGCCGTTGTCAGACCCCGGTGCCACCATCGCCCCATGGACGAAGAGCGCTTCTGGCAGTTGATCGAAGAGGCCCGGACCCGGGCGGGCGCCGATGCGCGCACCGGCGCCGATCCGGCCGCGCAGGAGGTCGCGGGGCAGACGTCCGCGCTGCTCGCGGAGCTGGCTCCCGCGGACATCGCGCGGGCGCAGCAGGTGCTGTGGGACCTGCTCGCCCAGTCGTACCGGAGTCCCTTGTGGGCCGCCGCCTACCTGATCAACGGCGGTTGTTCGGACGACGGCTTCGACTACTTCCGCGGCTGGCTGATCACCCGCGGCCGAGCAGCCTTCGACCGGGCGCTGGCCGATCCCGACTCGCTCGCGACCCTGCCCGCGGTCGCCGCGGCCGTGGCGGAGGGCCTGGAGTGCGAGGACACCCTGGACATCGTCTGGCAGGCCTACCGCGCGGCGACCGGGGGAGAGTTGCCGGACGGTTCGCTCACGATCAGCTATCCCGACCTCGACCCGGAGTGGGACTTCGACTTCGACGACGAGGAGGAGATCACCCGGCGGCTGCCCGCACTGGCCGCGCTCTGCCTGACGTAGCCCGATCGGTTCAGGCGTCGGCCGGTTCAGGCGCCGGCCGGGCCGGGCGCCGGTCCGGGCGTCAGACCCCGGGCGCCGGGTCCGCCGGGCCGCCGAGGCCCACCTGGACGGCCAGCAGGGCGGCTTGCACCCGGCTCGTGCAGCCCGTCTTCTCCAGGATCGAGCCGACGTGCGTCTTGACCGTGCCGATGCCGATCCCGAGCCGCCCCGCGACGGCCGCGTTGGCCAGCCCGGCACCGAGCAGACCCAGCACCTCGCGCTCGCGCTCGGTCAGCGCCGCGATCCGGGCGTCGGGGGCGCCCGGTGCGGGACGGCGCACGGGTTGCACGGCTCCGCCGCCCTCCAGCATGCGCCGGATGACGGTTCCGGTGACCCCGGGCGAGAGCACGGCGTCCCCGGCGGCCGCCGACCGCACGGCGCTGATCAGCTCGTCGGGGCCCTCGTCCTTGAGCAGGAAGCCGGTGGCTCCGGCGGCCAGCGCGCGCAGGACGTTGTCGTCGTCGCCGAAGGTGGTGAGCATGACCACCTGGGGCCGGGGCTCCAGGGCGGTCAGCGGGGCGATCGCCGCGAGGCCGTCGAGGACGGGCATCCGGATGTCGATGAGCACCACGTCCGGGTGGTGCAGGGCGGCGAGTTCGACGGCGGCGGCGCCGTCGGCCGCCTCGGCGACGACCTCGATGCCGCCCGCGTGCCGCAGGATCATCCGCACGCCGGCCCGGATCATCTGCTCGTCGTCGGCGAGCAGCACCCGCACGGCGGCGCCGGCGGCCGAGCCTGCGGCGTGGTCAGGGGCGGGCTGCTGGTTCATCCGGCTCATCGTGAACTCCTCGGCGCCATCGGCACCTCGAATCGGTCGATCGTGGTCAGGATGCCGTCGCGGAAGCAGTAGCGGACGAGCCGCAGGGCCTCGTCGCCTTCCGTGCCGCGGTCGTCGACGTACGGGAAGACGCACTCGGAAGCGCCCGCGGGCCGGGGCGGCTCGTGCCCCTCCGCCGCGGCGCGGGCGAGGCCGAAGTCCACGACGCCCGCGTACCGCGCCTCGTTCCGGTCCATGCCGATCTGCGGCGGCTTGGGCGCGACGTAGCGGGAGGGCTGGGCGTGCGCCGCCAGTTGGAAGCCGGCCGCGAGGACGGCCACGATCCCGGCGAGGCCCAGCAGCGCGGTCGCGGCCTGGGCGAGGGGCACCAGGAGCGGGGCCCGGCGCAACCGCCCGGCCTCCGCCGCGATCCGCGCGGCGAAGCCGTCGTCGACGGCCGCGGCACCCGCGCTCCCGGGCCCGGCGCCGGCCCGTACCCCGTCGTACGCACGCCCCTCGCCGGCACTCCCCTCGTCGGCGCCCCTCTCGGCCGTGCCCCTCTCGGCCGCACTCCTCTCCTCCGCGCTCCCCGCCTCCCGCGTACGGTCCCCCGCGCCGCCGGACGCGCCGCCGGACGCGGCGCCGCGCGCGGGCCCCACCGGGATCCTGGCGACGACCGCGAAGCCGACGCCCCAGGGTCCGGCGGAGAGCATGCCGCCGAGCAGGGAGACCCGTTCGCGCAGCCCCGACAGCCCGCGCCCGGACCCGACGGGTACGGCCCGCGGATCGGGGGCCGCGGCGCGGGCGCCGTTGACCACGCTCACCTCGACGAGCTCCGCCGTGTGCGCGACGGACACCTCCACGGCGGCCCCCACCGCGTACCGGTGGACGTTCGTCAGGGCCTCGCGCACCACCCGGTGCACCGCCCGCCGGACCCGCGCCTCCAGCCGGTCGGTGTCCGCACCGGCCCAGGAGAAGTCCACGGCGACCCCGCCCGCCCGGGACTCCGCGACCAGCGCCTCGATGTCGGCCCGGGTTCCGGTGGCATCGGTCAGGGCGTCCGTACCGGTGTCCCGGCCCAGCGGCCCGAGCACCCCGAGCACCTCGCGCAGCTCCCGCATGGCGTCCCTCGTCGCCTGCCGGATCAGCGCGGCGCTGTCCCGCAGGTCCTGGGGCTGGCCGCGCAGCGCCATCTCCAGGCCGCCGGTGTGCAGGGAGATCAGGCTGAGCCGGTGGCCGACCAGGTCGTGCATCTCGGCGGCGATGCGCGACCGTTCGTGGATGCGCGATTCGCTGTCCGCGAGCCGCCGGGCCTCCTCGGCGGCGGCGGTCCGCTCCCGCAGCGCGACGAGCAGCCGCTGCTGTTGGCCGGCGGAGGCCCCGACCAGGCCCGGTACGAGGACGGCGACGGCGGCCAGGATCGCGCCGACGGTCAGCCCGTAGTCCCAGCTGCCGCCGGTCCGCCGGTAGACGGCCAGGCCCGCCGTCGGGACGGTCACCGCGCTGGCGGCGAGCAACACGGCGGCCCGCCGCCCGGTCCCCGCCAACTGCCGGGTCACCGTGTACGCGGTCACCGCCGCCAGCGGGGCGAGGGCGGTCATCGCGCCGAGCAGGGCGCCCATGAGGACCAGCGCGGCTTCGGGGAAACGGCGGCGCACGACGAAGACCGCGAGCGCGAGGAGGGTCAGCGCCAGCTTCGCGTTCAGCCCCAGGGCGACGCCGATCCGGTTGAGCGCCTCGTACGCCGCAAGAATGAGGAGCCCGCCGCCGACCGCCTCGGCCGCGGCGCGGGCCATGGTGCGCCCCATAAAAGACATATCCCCGATTATCCGAGGTCGCAGAGGTCTCCCGCGTACACCTCACGGTGGATCGGCTCCTCTGCCCAAAGGGAGAGGCGGGCGGGGGCGGATATCCGTATCAGACTTGCGGTCAATAGAGGTTCGTCCGCAGGGCGGACCCGCTGGGGGATTCCGGCGGCAACACTGGAAGACATGAAGCGTCCCTTCGTCATCGCCCTCGCCACCGTGGGAGTCATCGCCGTCGCCGCCGTCGCGCTGCCGAACCTTCCGCCGAACCCGGTGACCGACATGGTCAACGCCCGCCTCTTCAACAACGAGGAGAAGACGTTCGCCACCGCGGCGGACGCGCCGAAGCAGGGCGACCCCGCCTTCGTCCTGCCCGACTGGATCCCGCAGGACGCCAAGCGGGTCAAGGTGAAGGCCCACACGACGGGCGACGCGAAGCTGATCCGCTTCACCCTCGGCCGGACCCCGATGGGCGGATCCCCCTGCGCGGACGCCCCGGCGCAGCCCGGCAGCCCCAAGCTCGCGGCGAAGTGGTGGCCGAAGGACGCGGGGAGCAAGACGAGCCCGCAGTGCCGGGGCCGCTACCACGTCGTGGTGCGCGGCGAGAAGGTCTACGCCTGGACCAACGGCTCGGTGACGCCCGGCGCGGTCCCGCCCTCGGCGACGATGGCCGGCGCCACGGCAACGCGCTGACGTGCGCCGGAGCACGGGACCGGACCGCCCTGGTTGCGCGCCCCCGGCCTCGACTACCCTCGTTCAGGTGATCGAGTACGTGAACCAACTCGGCGGCGGCGCCCCGCGGATCGGCGCGCTGCCCCAGGGCAGCGCCGTGTCCCTGTGGGCCGTGGACACCACGCTGGACGTGGTGGGCGGCCACCGCGTCGCCGAGGCGCTGTCCCTGCTGGACGCGGCCGAGCGCGACCAGGCCGGCCGCCGCCGCCAGCAGGCCGACCGGCACCGCTACCTGGCCTCGCACGTCGGGCTGCGGGTCCTGCTCGGCGGCTATCTGGGCCTGGCCCCCGAGCGGGTCTCGCTCGTCCGCGAGGTCTGCCCCTGCTGCGGCGGCCCGCACGGCCGCCCCGCGGTCGCCGGCGGCGCGATCCACTTCTCGCTCTCGCACAGCGGGGACCTGGCCTACTTCGCCTTCTCCCGGGTTCCGCTCGGGGTCGACGTGGAAGCGATACCGAGCCCCGAAGCCGTGCGCGACGTACTGCACACCCTGCACCCCGACGAGACCGCCGAGCTGAAGGCCCTGCCCGAGTCGGGACGGCCGCTGGCCCTGTCCCGGATCTGGTGCCGCAAGGAGGCCTACCTCAAGGCCACCGGCACGGGCCTCGCCCTGGGCCTCGTCGACCCGTACGTCGGCTCCGCCCCCGCCCCCGCCGCGGTCGCGGGCTGGACCCTGACCGACCTTCCGGCCCCCCGCGGTTACGCGGCCGCGCTGGCCGTACAGGCGGGCCCCGCGGCCTGATCCGCGCCCGCGGCACTAGTGCTGTGGCCGGAAAGGTTTGCCGGGTCGCGGCGTCCGGTGCGGTGCATCGCAAGGCGGAGGGCCACGGCTCGTACTGGACGTACTTGCGTGGTCCGACAACGCGGCGAAGTGCCGTGCCGGGCGCCGCGACACGGTGAACCTTTCCGGTCACAGCACTAGCCTGGCCCGCATGGACATCCGCCGGGCCCGCAGCGTTGCCGAACTCGTCGCCGCCGAGGGGCTCTTCGACGGCCCCGCGCGCGAGGACTGGGCCGCCCGGTTCCTGGCCGCCGCCGGGCACCTGATGCTCATCGCCTACGTGGACGGCGTACCGGCCGGCATGGTCTCCGGCGTCGAGATGAGCCACCCCGACAAGGGCACCGAGATGTGCCTGTACGAGCTGAGCGTGGACGAGGGCCACCGGCGCCGCGGGATCGGACACGCCCTGACCCGCGCGCTCGCGGACGAGGCCCGGGCGCGCGGCTGTTACGGGATGTGGGTGGGCGTGGACACCGACAACGAGGCGGCGCTCGCGACCTACCGCTCGGCCGGCGCCGTGGACGAGGGCGTCTTCACCATGCGCGGCTGGGCCCTGCCCGCCACCGAGGACACGGCTGCCGGGGACACGGCTGCCGAGGAGACGGCTCCGAAGGCCTGAGGGCCGCCACCCCTCGGGACGGGGTGCGCATAGCCCGTCCCACCCGTCACATCCGTCACGCCGTACCCCCCTTGGGCGGCGTGTCGTGCGCCCACTCGGCGCACCCTCCGCGCGCACCCTCCCCGCCTCGCCGAGCATCGCCGCATGACCGCAATCACCGCGCTGCTCCCCGCCGCCGCCCTGCTGGCGGCGACCGCGCTGCCCCTGCAAGCGCACTCCGGCGCGAGCAGCGGCCACGACACCGCCGACGCCACCGCCCCCTACGTCGTCGTCCTCAAGGACACCTCCACGCGCGCCCCCGCCCGGGCCCTGGCCGCCGAGGCCGCGCGGGCGGGCGACACCATCGACCGGGTGTACGACACCGCCCTGAGCGGCTTCGCCGTACGGACCACCGCGGCCCGCGCGGCCGAACTCGCCGCCGATCCGCGCGTGGCGTCCGTCGAGCCCGACGCCCTCGTCCACACCACCGACACCACCGACACCACAGCTACTTCCGGCACCACGGCTGGTTCCGGCACCACCGGCGGGCCCGGGTCCCAGGCATCGGCGCCCTGGCAGTTGGACCGCCTCGACCAGAGCGCGCTCCCGCTCGACGGGGCGTACGCGTACCCGGGGACCGGCGCGGGCGTGACGGCGTACGTCCTCGACACCGGAATCAACACCGCCCACACGGAGTTCGGCGGCCGCGCCGTTTTCGGGGCCAACGAGACCACGGAGGCCGCCCAGGACCTCAACGGGCACGGCAGCCACGTGGCGGCGAGCCTGGGCGGCGCCACGTACGGGGTCGCCAAGGGGGTGAGCCTGATCGCGGTCAAGGTCGCCGACCAGCAGGGCAGCGGCAGCGTCTCCGACATCATCGGGGGCATCGACTGGATGATCGGCCACGCGCTCAAGGCGAGGAGGGCGGGCGGGGGTCCGGCCGTCGCCAACATGAGCATGGGCGGCAGCTACAGCTTCGGCATGAACCGGGCCGTCGCCAGGGCCGTCGCCTCCGGGATCACCTTCACCGTCGCGGCGGGCAACGACAACGCCAACGCCTGCTACTCCTCCCCCGGCAGCACGTCGAGCGCCCTGACGGTCGGCGCGACCGACGCCGCCGACCGGCGGGCCTTCTTCTCCAACTACGGCCGCTGCGTGGACGTCCTCGCCCCGGGTCTGGGCATCACCTCGGCCTGGAAGGGCGCTCCGGACGCCGTCCGGACCCTCTCGGGAACCTCCATGTCCGCCCCGCACGTGGCCGGTACCGCCGCCCTGATCCTGGCGGCCGGAACGGCCAGGACCCCGGCGGAGGTGGCCGAGGTGATCGTCAAGAGCGCGGCCGTCAACAAGATCACGAACCTGCCGGTGCGCACCCCGAACCTGCTCCTGCAGACCCCGCGGACACCCGCACCGGCACCCGCGCCCGTGACGGCCCCTGCCCCCGTACCGGCCCCTGCCCCCGCACCGGTACCGGCTCCGGTGACGGCGCCCGCACCCGCACCCGTACCCGCACCCGTGACGGCGCCCGCACCCGCACCCCTGACGCCGTCCGCCCCGCCCGTCCAGCCCGCTCCGTAGGTCGGTACGGCGGCACGACGGCACGACCCCTGAGCGTCGGAATCCGCAGGTCAGCTCAGCTGCGGCCGCACCCAGGACACCCCACCCGCCCCACCCGCGACCCCACCGACCAGTCGGTACCCCGCCCGCTCCTCGCCCCGTTCTGATGGGACATCAATTTCTGAGTGCTTCGGGCGAAAGCAAGTCATTGACTTCTCATGACCGCGACGCGTCAATATCGGCCACCGCACCGGCTCGGCCTCTCCCCCACAGCGGGTGGGGGGAGGGTTCGTTCGACGAAGGAGTCGCGACCCAGTGAGTACGACAACGTTCCGACGAAGAGTTCTGGCCGGGGCGGGCGCCCTTTCCCTGGCCCTGACGGGTGGCGTGGTGGGCCTGGCGGGTACGGCTCAGGCAGCGACCAAGACCACGCCGGTCGCCATGAACTGCGTCGCCCCCGCGCCGCAGCCGGGTGCCAACGGCAACCAGGACTTCACGATCACGCTCCCGGACGGCGCCAAGGCCGGGCAGTCCGTGCCGATCACCATCGACCCGGGCGAGACCCCGGTCATCCCGATGTTCACGATCGACACGGTCAACACCATCAAGGCCAAGCTGTTCGTGGGCGGGGTCGCCCAGACCGTCACCAGCCCGGCCGTGCCCAGCCACCAGGAGGCCAACAAGAAGGCCGATCCGCCGGCATTCAGCGGGAACATCACCATCCCGGACGGCACCGAGGGCACCACCGTCCAGATCACCATCGACCAGGTGATCACGGACGCCGACCTCGGCGGCACGGTGTACACCACGACCTGTACGCCCGGCCCGCGACCCAGCGGCTCGGTCGGCTCGGTCGCCGTGGAAGCCCTGCCCAAGGACCCGATCACCACGAAGGTGACGCCCAACAGCGGCAAGGCGGGCACCGCCGTCGTCGCCACCGGCGCCAACTTCCCCGCGGGCGCCGTGACCTGCTCCGCCCTCCTCGGCGGCGCGGCCACCGGTGACACGGGCACGGGCACGGCCGACGCGTCCGGCGTCGCCAGCTGCACCCTCACGGTCACCAAGAAGGCCGACGCGATCAAGATCGACGGCTCGACCGCCCCGGCCAAGGCGTTCGTGTTCCTGGAGGACCAGGCGGGCGTGAAGAACCCGGTCGACGTCGAGGTGCTCCCCGGCCCGCTGGCGCTGGGCCCGAAGGACGGCCAGCCCGCCGTCAGCTTCGGCTCCGTCACCATCAACGGCAAGGCCCAGTCGGTGGTCGGCATGTTCAACGCCGCGACCGTCCAGGACTTCCGCGGCGGCACCCTGGGCTGGGACGTGACGGCGACCCGTACGCCGTTCCTGAACCAGACCACCGGTCACTCCATGGCCAAGGCCCAGATCGGCATCCAGCCGACCTGCACCGTGACCAATGCGGACAGCCCGAGCACCTGCTCCGCCGGAACGCCCGGCGCGATCACGGACACCCCGATGAAGGTCGCCTCCCAGGCGGCCGGCGGGGACGAGCTGACCGGTGGTGAGTTCGCCGTCGGCGGCGCCGGGATGATCCAGCTCCCGCCGTTCATGTTCGCGGACACCTACCAGTCGGTCGTGACCTTCTCCATCGCCTGACCGGTCAACCGGGTGGTGGGGGGGGGGGGGGGGGCCCCCCCCCCCCCCCCCCCCCCCCCCCCGCCCCCCCCCCCCCCCCCCCCCCCCCCCCCCGGCCCCGCGCCCCCCCCCCCCC